>DASXDJ010000117.1:0-48245 GCA_036490755.1 Streptosporangiaceae bacterium | reverse complement strand
CCGCGTCTCGGCCCGGGTCTGCGGCTGGCCGGGGTCGCGTCGGCCACACCGCTCCTGCCGCCTGGCGGCGTCTGCGGCCCGGACACCGCTGGCCCCGGACGCCGCGGGCCCGGACACCGCGCGTCAGATGTGGTGGACGCGGTACCGCAGATGCGTCACGCGCTGCGCAAGGTCGACGTCGTCCGGACTAGTCAGGCAGCGGAGCAGTTCCAGTTCCACATACTCCGCGGGCAGGTGGTCGAACAGTCGCCGGCCCTGCCCGAGCAGGACCGGAACGACCTGCAGTTCCAGCTCATCTAGCTCCCCGGCCCGCAGCAGGGCCTGCGCGGCCCCGGCGCCACACGCACTCACGTCGCCGTCCCCGGCGGCTGCGCGGGCCTGCGCGGCGCACTCGCTCACGTCGGTGACGTACCGGATGCTGCCCGGTGGCGGGTCGTCCGGGATGTCGTGGGTCAGCACGAAGACCGGCACGCCGTCGTGATGGTCGCCCTGCCAGCGGCCGGCCAGCTCGTAGGTCCGGCGGCCGGAGATGAGCGCGCGGGTGGCCATCATCTCGCTGACTACCTGGCCGCTCGGTCCGGGCTCATCGCGCAGGTCCAGCCAGTTGAACAGGCGGAACCCGCCCTCGCCCATCGGCTCGGCCGCACGGTCACGCGGCCCGGCGACGAAGCCGTCCAGGGACATGGTCATGTACAGCCGGATCAGTGCCATCGCGCAGCTCTGCCGTCCTTCCCGTGCTCGCTGATCATGAATCGCCGGGCCGCCATCAGGGGTAGACCGGCGTGCTCCCGCAGACTCATCGCCGGCCCCGGCCACCGTCGGTCGCGCTCCGCGTGGTCCTGATGCTCGTGCCCGCAGTGATCCTGGGAGACTGATGCCCGACCTGCCGTTAGCACTGCCCGCCTGACGCGGCGCCCGATCCGTGCGCCGCGTCGCGGCTGACCGGGAGCTGCGCACTGATGGAACCTGCCACGATGACGTCCGCTGCGCCGGCGGCCGAGCCCGGGCACGAGTCACTGGAGGTGCGCGCGCGCCGCCTGCGCGCCGCGCGCCGGCGGGCGACGGCCCTGCTGGCCGCCGTGACGGCCCTGTTCGTGGCGGTAACGGCAGCCGGATTCCACGGGACGCTGGCGGGCTATGTGCAGGCGGGCGCCGAGGCAGCCATGGTCGGCGGCGTCGCCGACTGGTTCGCGGTGACGGCTTTGTTCCGCCGGCCGCTCGGCTTGCCGATCCCGCACACGGCGCTGATCGTGGAGCGCAAGGACCAGTTCGCCGCCACCCTCGGCCAGTTCGTTCAGGAGAACTTCCTGAATGCTGACGTTCTCGGCGACCGGATCCGCTCAACCCGGCTCGTTTCCCGGCTGGCCTCCTGGCTGGCGGACGAGGACAACGCCGCCGCCCTGGCTGGCCGGGTCGCCGACCTCGGGGTCACGGTGGCCGAGGCGCTGCGCGATGAGGACGTTCAGCGCGTGCTGACCGCGGAGCTGACCCGGGCGCTCGGCACGGTGGACGTGGCGCCGCTGGCCGGCCGGGTCCTGCGGGTGATTCTCTCGGGCGGCGAGCACGCGGGCCTGTTCACCGACATCGTGTCGGCCGCGGACCGGTATCTGGCCGAGCACTACACCGAGTTGCGGGACCTGTTCGAGACCGAGGCGCCCCGCTGGGTGCCGGACGCGATTCACCGGCGGCTGTTCGACCGGCTGCACCTGCGGCTGCGGGACCGGCTGGCGACGATGGCGGCCGACCCCGAAGACGAGACCCGGCGCCAGTTCGAGATCTGGGTCGCCGGGCTCCCGGACCGCCTGGAGACCTCGCCCGAGCTGCGTGAGCGCGGCGAGCGCCTCAAGCGCGAGGTGCTGGGCAGCGCCGGGCTGCGGGACTGGTCCTCGTCGCTGTGGAAGCACGTCAAGGCGACGCTGCGCACCCAGGCGGCGGACCCGGAGTCGGAGTTGCGCCGTCGGCTGGCCGACGCGCTGACGGCAGCCGGGCGGCACCTCGGATCAGACGGCGAGCTCCAGGACAGCCTGGAGCGCGTCGTCGAGTCGGGGGCCAGGACACTGGCCGGCCAGTTCCATGACGAGCTGGCCGGCCTGGTCACCGGGACGATCCAGCGCTGGGACGCCGAGCAGACCTCCAGTCAGCTGGAGCTGCTGCTCGGGCACGACCTGCAGTTCATCCGCATCAACGGCACCGTGGTGGGCGCCGGCGTGGGGCTGGCCCTGCACGCCTTCGTCATGGCCCTGGCCTGACCCGCATTCATCGACGACAGCGCCTGCTTCCGCTGCCGGTGCGGACGGGCGCGCCCCGCCGGCCGGGCGGTCAGCGATGGCGGATGACCCGGCGACGGTAAGCGAAGCTGGCGGCGCCCGCCAGGATGGCGGCTCCGCCGATGGCCAGCAGCAGCGGGTTCTGGAATCCGGCGGTCCCGCCGCCGCCGGTGGCGGGCGCGACAACTGGCGCCGGGTGGCGTGTCCGGTCCGGCTTCGCTGAGTGCCCCGCCGATGCCGAGTGCGAGGCCCCGGGGCTGGACTGGCGGGGCTTCGGGCTATGGCTACGGCGGTGCCGGGGCTGCGGGCTCTTGGTGCGGCCGGGCCCGGAACTCTGGCTCTGGCCGGGCGTAGCGGAGGACGAGCCGGTGCCGGGTGACAAGGTCGTGGGCGTCGCCGACGGCGAGGACCCGGCGCAGCCGGCCAGGGCAGCGGGAGTGAGGACGGCCAGGGCGGCGAAGCCGGCGGCGGCCACCCTCATGCTGAGTCTGGTCCGCACGCTAGCGAGGCCCATGTCTAGGAGATCTCCGCCCGGCCGGGCAGGCGGCCGGGCCATTTCCCGGATCGGGAGCCGGAAAGGCGGCGGCACCGCGGTGCCACTTCCCGGCCCGGTCGGCCGGGCACGGGCCAACGGGAAAGGCCGTCAAGCGAGCCGGTAATGCCGCGGACGGCGCTGGCGGGCAATGGCCTGTTCATCATTACGACATTAGGCTACGCGAGTAGACGACCCTGCGGAAGTGAGGGAATCGGCGGCCATGGGGGATGCGGACGGGCGGCGAATAGCCGGCTTCCGCGTAGTTATGTCCTGGTCCGACGCGGGGCCGGTGCTGCCGGGCCGCCCCGTGGTGAGCCGGCGGGCGCGCATCGCCGGGCTGCTCGGCGTGCTGCTCATTGCGGGCGGGCTGACGGCGGCCGGCGTTGCGGTCCTCGCCCAGGTGCACGCGCCGCAGCCGTCCGCCTCGGCCGCGGGCACGACCGGGGCCGGCGGGCGGAGCCGCACGCTGCAGCGCTCGTCGCCGGTGTCCGTCGACATCCCGGCCATCGGCGTGCACTCGCAGCTGCTGCACCTGGGCGTCAACGCCGACGGCAGCATGCGGGTCCCGTCGCTCACCACGGCGGCGGATGAGGCGGCCTGGTACAAGTACTCCCCGACGCCGGGTCAGCTCGGGGCCTCGGTCATTGAAGGTCACGTGGACACCTATCACGGACCCGCTGTCTTCTTCCGGCTCGGGTCGCTGCGCCCAGGGAACCGCGTTGACGTGCGGCTGGCCGACGGTGTCACCGCTGTTTTCCGGGTGACTGGCGTGCGCGAGTACATCAAGTCGCGTTTTCCGGCCAAGACTATTTACGGCGCGACTAAGCGTCCTGTCCTGATTCTGATAACGTGCGGCGGCTCATTCGACTACGCCACTCGCCAGTACCGCAGTTCCACGGTGGTATTCGCCTCGCTCGCCGCTTCGAGGCGGGCGGGCCACGTCGAGGCGGCCGGATAGCTGGCCCGCGCGCTTCCGCCGCCTGCCATGGGCAGTGATCGTGCCCGGTCCGGGGGAGCGCCCAGCGATCAAGAACGGCTCAAAATTGACAGTATGTCGCACTCGGTGACCACAGGTATCGTTTTTGGCAGGAACGGTGGGGAAGGGTACGTACGTACGCCTCACGCCGAGCGCGGACTGGAGACTAGCTTCTTGCTTCTGACCAGCTTGCGAGCCCAGCGGGGACGCGCGCTGCAGCGAACCAGCTCAGCCGATGAGCCCGCGCCCGGCGCCGCGGGGCCCCGGCGCGGCGCCACCTCCTTACTGGCCGTGCGCCACTGGCGGGTCGCCAGCCGGCTCGCCCTCCTGCTGGTCATCCCGGTGATCCTGGGCCTGACGCTGGCCGGGCTGCAGGTCAGCAGTGATCTCGGCCGGGCCGGGACCTACGGGCAGGTCGGCCGCCTGTCGGCGCTCGGGCAGCAGGTCACCGGGCTGGCCCAGGCGCTGGAGCAGGAGCGGAGCGCAGCGGCCCTGTTCATCGCCCACGGCCACCCGGACGCGGGCCTGGCCGCGCTGCGGCGGCAGTACGCCGTCACCGATGCGCAGGCGGTCAGCGTGCGGCGGCTGGCGGGCCAGATCGGCCGCGCGCACGCCCAGCCACTGATCCAGGCCAACGCGGCCACGGCGCTGGCCAGCATCACCGGCCTGCCTGCCCTGCGCCGGAGCACCGCGCAGGGCCAGGCGTCCGCGCTCGAGGTGACCAGTGGCTACTCCGCGGCGATCACCGGACTGTTCCCCGTGGTGGACGGCATCGCTGACCTGAGCACCCAGCCGGGCCTGATCTCCAGCGTGCGCGCACTCGGCTCGCTGGCCCGGCTGAAAGATCAGGTCACGCTGCAGCAGGCCATCCTCGGCGCGGCGTTCGCGGCGGGCCGGTTCGCGCCCGGCCAGCTCATGGCGCTCAACGTCGCCCAGGCGGCCGAGACCAGCGACATCGCCGCATTCCGCAGCTCGGCCACGCCGCAGGAGAGCTGGGCGCTGGCCAGCACCCTGGCGGCGGCCCCGGCCCGGCAGGCCCGGGCCGTGCAGCAGCACGCCGCCGGGGATGGCACGCTGGCCCCGGGCCCGGCGGCCATCGCCCAGTGGCAGGCCGGGGTGGCCTACACCGCGGGCTGGATGCGCGGCGCCGAGCAGCAGCTCACGTCCTGGATCCGGGCCGACGCCCGGGCCCAGCAGCAGAACGCGACCCGGTCGGCCATCATCACCGGCAGCGCGGCCGGGGCCGGGCTGCTCCTGGCCGCCCTGATCGCCGTCCTCATCGTCGGGTCGGTGGTGCGCCCGCTGCGGCGGCTGGAGGCAGCCGCGCTGGAGGCGGCCGAGGCGCGTCTGCCTGCGGACATCCAGGCCCTGACCGCGGGTGCCGGCGCCGCCCCGCCCCGCCCGGCCCGGCCGGCGGCAGCCCTCTCGTCCGGTGACGAGATCGGCCAGGTCGCCCGCGCCATCGACCGGCTGCACGCCGAGGCCGTCCGGATGGCCGGGGAGGAAGCGCGGCTGCGCGACAGCGCCGATGTCGTCATGGCCAGTTTCTTCCGGCGCAGCCATCCGCTCAATGACCGGCTGCTGCGGCTGATCGACAGCATGGAGCTGAGCGAGGACGACCCGGAGCGGCTGGGGCGCCTGTTCCAGGCGGACAGCCTGGCCACCCGGATGCGACGGCACTCCGACACCGCGCTGGTCCTGTCGGGGCATGAGCCGCCGCCGTGCTGGACGGAGCCCGTCGCCCTGGTGGACATCCTGCGCGCCGCCGCCTCCGAGATCGAGGACTACGACCAGGTTGCCTTCGACGTTCAGGCTGGTGTCATGGTCAGCGAGGGCGCCGCGGTCGATACCGTGCACCTGCTCGCCGAGCTGCTGGAGAACGCCACCGCCTTCTCGCCCGAGGCGAGCCAGGTCCTCGTATCGGGGTACCTGGACCCGGCCGGCGGGGCCCTGATCGGCATCGCGGACGCCGGGCCCGGGCTGTCCGACGATCAGCTGCGCTGGCTCAACTGGCAGCTCGCGCACCCGCCCGACGCGGACCTCCGGGTTGCCCAGCAGCTTGGCCTGTTCGCGGTCGCGCACCTGGCCGAGCGGCACGGCATCAGCGTGGTCCTGACCCAGGCGCCCGGCGGCGGCACGACCGCCGAGGTCTTCCTGCCGCCCGAGATGATCATTCCGGACGCTGCGCAGGCCGCGGGAACAGCGGCGCTCGGCTCCGACTATGGCCGGGCCGGCAGTACGACGTCCCTGGCCGCGAGCCCGCGGATCACCGCCGGGCCGCCGGCCGCCCCGGATCCCGCGCCCGGACAGGCACCCG
The DNA here is from genome assembly GCA_036490755.1 of Streptosporangiaceae bacterium. Taxonomy (GTDB): domain Bacteria; phylum Actinomycetota; class Actinomycetes; order Streptosporangiales; family Streptosporangiaceae; genus DASUBV01. Next base: position 42,150 of record DASXDJ010000117.1, on the reverse strand, counting down.
GTGCCGCCGGGCCGCCGGGCGACGGCGACGTCCTGGAGGACGAGATTCCGCGACCGGCGGATGCGCCCGTGCCGGCCCCGGCCCCGGTCAGCCCGGGTGCGGCGACCGAACCCTGGCCGGCGCCCGCCCCGGCGACCGAGCCCGGCCCGGCGGGCACCGCGGCGACCGAGCCCGGGCCCGCAGGCACCGCGGCGGGCAGCGGGCAGCCCATCTTCGAAGCAGTCGAATCGGAGTCGCGGCCACCGCGGTGAGCCTGCCGGACATGTGCGCCGCCCGCGCCTGTGACTGCGGGCTCGGCGGGATCACGCCGCGGCTCAACGCCCGGCTCGGGCGCTGATCGCCGGTAGGGTGCTGCCCGTGACACCGCCCGGCGCCCTCCGAACCTGCTGAGCGCGACGATGACCTGCGTGGATATGCATGCCCACTACTGGCCGGCGGCTTACCTTGATGCGCTGGCCGGCCTCGGTGCGGACGTCGGCATCGAACGGGGCACCGGGGCCGGGGCCGGGGCCGAGCTGGCGGGGCGGCTGGCTCTGATGGACGACGCGGGGATTGACGTGCAGGTCCTTTCCGCGGCGCCGCTGCTGCCGCACCTCAGCGACGCGGCGGCGGCCTCGCGGCTGGCCCGGATGATCAATGACGAGTACGCGGAGCTTGCCGCCCGGCATCCCGGCCGGTTCCGCTTCTTCGCCGCGCTCCCGTTTCCGCATGTCGACGCCGCCCTCCGCGAATTAGCCCGGGCTCACGACGAGCTCGGCGCGGTCGGCGTCACGCTCAGCACCTCCATCCTGGGCCGCTCGCCGGCCGACGACGCCTGGGCTCCCGTCTTCGCCGAGCTGGACCGGCGCGGCTCGGTGCTCTACATCCACCCCGCCGGCTGCGGTGCGGGCTCGCCGCTCATCTCGCCGTTCGGGCTGACCTGGATGATCGGCGCGCCGATCGAGGACACGGTTTCCATCCTGCACCTGATCACGGCCGGGATTCCCAGCCGCTACCCGAACATGAAGATCATCAACTCGCACCTGGGCGGAGCCCTGCCGATGGTGTTCAGGCGGCTGGACGACCAGTACCGCTGGGAGGCTCCCGGGACTCCGGAGCGGCCGACGGTGGCGGCCCGCCGGATGTGGTACGACACGGTCGGGCATGATCACATCCCGGCCCTGCGCTGCGCCGCGCAGACCCTGGGTGCTGACCGGCTTGTCCTCGGCACAGATTTTCCCTACCAGAACGGGGCTGCCTTCAGGCGCGCCGTCGGATACATCCGCGACGGCCTGAGCGGCGAGCACGCCCGGATGGTGCTCAGCACCAACGCGGCCGGGCTCCTCGGGCTGGACGCCGGAGCGTGACGGCCGCCGGCTGCCTACCGGCCCGCGGGTCGCGCGGCGCTGGCGGCCAGGACGATGCTGACCGCCGCCGGGAAGCTGCCGGCCGTGTGACGAGGCCGGAACGCCGTGAGCGGCCAGGGCTGGCCGCGGTGCAGCCAGACGGCGGGCAGCCCGGCGCTGCGCGCGCCGCCGATGTCGGCCTCGGCCGAGTCGCCGATCATCCACGCCCCGTCCAGCGGCTGCCCGGCCCGGGCAGCCGCCAGCCGGAAGATGGCCGGGTCCGGCTTGCGCATCCCGGCGCCCTCGGAGATGACCCAGCCGGCCACCTCCCGGTCCAGCCCGCAGTGCCGGAGCTTGCGCTCCTGCTGGTGCACGGTGCCGTTCGTGATGACGAACGGCGTCCAGCCGGCCGCGCGGGCGGCATGCAGGGCCCCGATGACGGCATTATCCAGAACGATGTGCCGGACGACCCCGGCCCGTAGCTCGGTCAGCAGCCCGGCCTGGCGGTCAGCAGCCAGCCCGAAATGCGCACCCGCGCGCGCGGCCACCCGCTCCCGCTGCTCGAGGCCGTCCCGGTCGGCGTCGACCAGCCACTGCGCGTCGGCGGCGGTGCCGCCGCAGGCGGCGGCGAACTCGCGCGCAAACCGGCGGAACGCGCCGGACCGGTCGATCAGCGTGTTGTCCAGGTCGACCAGCAGCAGCGGCACGCGAAAACCCTAGCAGGGCGCATACCGGCGCATTAACCGGCGCTGATGGTATCGCCAGGAGCCCTGCCGTGCCGGACCGGCTGACATCATCAGTAAATGGCGAGCAGGCCGCCGCGCGGCCACTCCGGAAATCCCGGCAGTAAAGCTGGCCGCCGCACTCCGGCGTGTCGCGTCCCGGCCGTGACCGCCTCCGGCAATCGTGGAATCATGAATCAGCCAGCCGGGAATCCGCGCCACCGCCGGACCGCTGCCCTGGCGGTAACTGGCCTGGTCGCGCTGGCCGCCGCGGTCATTCCGCTGGCGACAGTGCCCGGTCCGCACGCCACCCGCAGTTATGTGCTGACGCGTGCGAGCAGCTTGCGGCCCGGCGCTATCCGGCATGTCTGGCTCATTATTTTAGAGAACAAATCCTACGATGCCACCTTCACCGGCCTGAACCGGAACAGTTACCTGTGGAAGGCGCTGCCGCGGCAGGGCGCGCTGCTGACGAATTACTACGGAACCGGCCATTCCAGCATGGACAATTACCTGTCCCTGGTCTCCGGTCAGGCACCCGAGCAGGACACCCAGTCGGACTGCTCGCTGCAGAACAAGCTGATCGCGCCGAACTCGGCGATCGCGGCAGCCGGCGGGGCGCTGCGCCGGAACAAGATCTACGGCCAGCTGAACCCGCCCGTGAACGCCCGCCAGCCCAGCGGCGCCAACGCCCCGCACGGTTCCTACGGGTGCAGTTACCCCACGCAGGTGCCGACGCTGTTCAACCAGTTCAACGCGGCCGGGGTGAGCTGGAAGGGCTATGCCCAGGACCTGGGCGGGGCGCAGGCACCTGACTCCACCCGCTTCCGCCGCACCACGGTCCCGCACCGCGAGGCGGCGGCCTGCGGCGGCCCGGGCCGGCGCGCCAACAATCCCGTGACCAACCCGACCGACATGGCCGGCGACTTCGCGCCCGGAGTGCTGTCCCTGACTGGCGGCCAGCCCAACGATCAGTACGTCGCCAAGCATTTCCCGTTCCCGTGGTTCGAGTCGCTGACCGGTGCCGTGCAGGCCAGCGGGCGGCGGGTGCCGCCGCTGAACGAGCCGGCCGGCGGCGGCAGCAACTGCGGCCCCCGGCATGTCGCTAACCTCGACAGCCCGTCCGACGGGCTGCTGCACGACCTGAAGAGCGCGGCCACCACGCCGGCCTTCAGCTGGATCACCCCGGACATCTGCAGCGACGCCCACGACGCCCAGTGCGTCGGCAACAACCTGTCCGGCGCGTTCACGGCCGGCGGCCGCCCCGACTACCGCACGCCCATCCCCGGCGATCCTGAGTCCACGATCCCGCGCAACTACACCGGCGGCCTGTATGCCGCGGACCTGTTCCTGCGCTACTACGTGCCGAAGATCGAGCAGTCGGCGGCCTTCCGGCAGGGCGGCCTGATCGACATCACCTTCGACGAGGCCAATCCGCCGTTCACCTACACCGGCAACAGCTTCAACAACGCCAATGACTACCCGCCGACCAGGTCGGTCAAGCCGGACGCGGCGGGCACGATCATCGCCGATGCCGCCGGCGAGAACCTGCACGGCCGCAACGTCCACCTCGAGCCGACCGGGCCGAACTCGACGCTCGGCACGAACCCCGGCGGCGACCAGCTCTACCCGGGCCCGGGCGACAACGACTTCATCGACCGGCCGCCGGCCTGCACCACGACGGCGCCGCGCACGCCGTCCGACTGCGTGCCCGGCCTCGTGGAAGGCCAGGCCGGCAGCCCGGCGCCGGCGCGCACCGACAGCGTCGAGGGCGTGCCCGGCTCCAGCGTGATCTCCGATAACTCGATCGTCGCCACCGACACCGGGCGCGAGGTGACCGGCGCCGGAATCCCGCCCAGCTCTTTTGTGGGAGCCGTGACCGACACCGGCCCGAACTTCCCCAACAGCCCGCCGTCCGCGTCGCCGTCCGGGGTGACCACCGGGTCGTTCCGGCTGGTCAGCCAGGACGGCCAGCCGGTCCGGCTGCCGGAGTTCGTGACCAGCATCCGGCTCAGCCCCGAGGGCAATCCCGCCGACCTGAAGCCGGGCCAGACTCCCGACCCGCTGTTCGATGCCACCGACCCCACGCCTGGCGGCGGCGCCACCGGCAGCGTCCTGATCAGCCCCTATGTCAAGCCCGGCACGGTTTCCCGCACGTACTACAACCACTACAGCTGGCTGGCCACGATGGAGGACCTGTTCCGGGTCAGCAACGGTCACGATCACCAGCCGCTGCGGGCCGGGACTGTCTCCGGCGGCCTCGACGGCCTCGGCCATCTCGGTTACGCGGCCCAGCCCGGACTGCGGCCGTTCGGCGCGGACGTGTTCACGAACCCGGGCGGCGGACGGGCGGCCGGCCTGCCGGCGGCGCGCAGCCTGCTGCGCTACCGCGGGGACCGCGTCCTCACCGGGACGGTCCGCCACCCGGCGCTGGCCGCGGAGGGCGATGCTGTCCGGGTCCGGACCCGCCGCTGGTCGGTGCGAGTCACCGTCACCGGCCCGCAGGTCCCGGGTGAGGGCCTGCCGTTTCAGGCGCCGGCGACGACCTGCACCTGGACTGTGACCATGTCCGGGGCGAGCGGGCCGGTGCCGGTCCGGGCGGCCGACTTCACGAGCATCGATCACCTGGGTACCGTCTACCGCACCCACCTGGTCCGCGGCCAGCCCGTGCCGCCCCGGGTGCTGCTGCCGGGCCAGAAGCTGCGCTTTGAGCTGCGTGCCGTCCAGGCCGTCGGCGAGGGTCTGATGCGCTGGTCGCCCGGGCCGCGCCGGGCCGCGGCCCGCTGGGACTTCGAGGTCGAGAACGACTAGCTGCACGGGCGGGCTGCATGGCCGCGCGCGGCCACCGGGCTAGCGCATGTAGAACGCGGGCCGCCGGACGGTCACCGACCCGCAGAGCACATGGCAGCGCACGACGAGAACGGGCGCGCCGGGCCGGGGCTCGCCCGGCAGCCGCGAGGACTTGGAGCCCAGCACGGCCCGCCCGCTCAGGCGCACCTCGATGCCCTCGGGCACGAAGATCGTCACTGACCCGAACTGGGCGGTGGCATCGATGGTCGTCACCTGCTGCCGGATGGCGGCGTGCTGCATCTCCAGGTGGCAGTCGCCCAGCACGGACCGGGCGACCAGGTGCGGCGGGACGACCCAGGAGCCCTTGCGTGATGCGTTGCCGAGCACCGCGGTGATCTCCTCGGTGGCCGGGCCGGCCTGGCTGCGGCCGGGACCGGCGGGCGTGGCCGGCACGTCGGCCGTCAGCCGGGCCAGGTCGCCGGCGGTGCGGGCGGTCAGCGCCGCGTTGCTGCGCTCGGTGTACTCCTCGAGCGTGAGGCGGCCCTCGGCGGCAGCGCTGGCCAGGATCTCGATGACCAGGTCCCGCTCGGCGTCGGAGGCGCGCAGCTGGCCGGCCGGGATCAGCGGGGCGGGCCCGGTCACGGCTGCCGCCCGGCCGGCCTGGCCGCCGGCGGGCGGGCCCGGCCCTCGGGGGTGGTGACGTAGAGCTTGGTCAGGACCGAGATCAAGGTCGCTTGCTCCTTCTGGCTGAGCGGCTGCAGGAACCGGGTGGTGTGCTCGTCCGCCGCTGCGGTCATGGCGGCGAAGGCCGCCCGGCCGGGCCCGGTCATGGCCACGAGATGGCGGCGGCGGTCGCGGGGATCCCGGCGGCGCTCGGCGTACCCCAGCCGCTCCAGGGTGTCGATCAGCTCCACCATGTTCCCGCTGTTGACGTGCGTGGCCTGGCCGAGCTCCTGCTGGGAGACTCCGTCGGCGCCGCGGAGGGCAGTCAGGACCAGGAAGTGCAGCGGCCGGATCTGCCAGCGGGCGAGAACGTCCTTGAATCCGGCCTGCACGGCCGTCCCGACCCGCGACAGCAGGTACCCGGCATTCGCCGGCAGCGACCCGACGGCCGTTTCTGCTTCCATGGACAGAGACTATCAAGCAAAGTAGCTATCTAACATAGCTAATCTCCCGATCCGTCAGGAGTCTTCGGCGCGGCTGTAGGTCAGGTGGACGACGCCGGTGCTGAAGGTGTCCGCGGCCAGCAGCGTCAGCGGAACCCCGTCGCCGCCGGGGAACAGCTTCTGGCCGTGGCCGACCACCAGGGGGTGGACCAGCAGGTGCAGCTCATCGAGCAGGCTCTGCTCGAGCAGCCAGCGAACGAGCGTGACGCTCCCGGTCATGCCCAGCTGCTGATCCTGGCGGAGCCGGGAGACCTCCGCCGCGACATCCCCGCTCACGACGCTCGAGTTCTCCCAGGCCGGATCGGTCAGCGTCGTGGACACCACGTACTTGCGGGCTCCGTTCAGCTGGGCGGTGAACGGGTCGGCGGGATCGGCGCCCGGCCAGTAGCCGGCGAACTCGTCGTAGGTCTTCCGCCCCATCAGCAGCGCGTCGTTGCCGTCCATCAGCGCCCCGACGGCCGTGCCCATCTCGTCGTTGAAGTAGGGGAACTGCCACTGATCGGGAGACTCCACGACGCCGTCGAGGGAGATGAACAGTCCGGACCTGATGATGCCCACGGTGTGCTCCTTCGGTGAGTCGCCGGCAGCGGTCGCGCCGGCGGGCCGGGAGGGGCCGAGCAGAGATTCGCGGGAGCTGGCCCATCTCGTGCGTGGCCCGAGGCTAGGCTCGCGCCCGCGCCCGGCGATTGAACGAAATTCATCTCCGGCCCGGGCTGCCGGCAGGAAGCAGGTCCGGGCCGGGCTCCCGGCAAGCAGGGCTCCCGCGCTCACCGGGCCGGGTCCGCCGTCGTCACGGCCGGGAGATCAGCTCGCGAGCTCGCCCCGCGGCGGCCAGCAGGGCGGGGTCACCGCAGGCGCCGAAGGCGTCGACGGCGGTGTCGGTGAACTTCAGGACATGCTCGTCGCCGTGCCCGGCGGCGCGGTGCAAGGCGTCGGCCACGGCGTCGGGCCCGCCCGGCTCGGGCCCGCGGTCAGCAGTGCCGGTCACGGGCGCGTACATGGCCTGGATGGCAGCGACGGCGGTCCAGGCGTAGCGGTAGCTGTCGGCCCACAGCGACTCCGGCAGGCTGGGCAGCACGTGCCGCACCGCGTTCGGCGCGGTGGCCGCGTGCACCAGCAGGACCGGTGCGGCGGGGCCATTGCCCGGATACTGCCGAACGGCCGCGGTGACCAGGGCGGCCAGCGCCGCCGGCGCCTGCGCTGCGCTGGCCGGGCGGATGGCGGCGACGCTGGCGGCCCAGCCGGGCGTCGCGGCCAGCCGCCCGGCCCGGTGCGCGATGAAGCCGCTCTGGTCGGCCAGCCGCGTCACGCCGCGCAGCGCCGCGTCCGCCGGGAGTGAGCCGGCCGGCCGGGCGGCCGGCAGCGGCAGGAACCGCGCGGCCCAGAAGGCCAGGCCGTGGGCCAGCTCCTGGCGGGCCGGGTCGCCCTGCCCGGCACGCAGGGCCCGGACGGCGTGGCCGACCCGGATCACGCCATGCGTCGACCCCGCCGCGATGCCCGGCAGCAGCCGCGGCCACCAGGTGCCGAGCACGCCCGTCCACGGCTGCCCGGCCAGCTGGGCGGCGAAGAAGCCCTGCCAGTCCGGCAGCCGCCGGGGGTCGCCCAGCGCCCGCGCCCAGTCCTCGACGGGCCGCTGCGGCGGCGGCAGCTCGTCCAGGCGGCGAACGTAGCGGTCGAGCCACCGCGTGATGTCGACGTCCAGGCCGCGCCGGGTCATGACCTCGACCGCCATCGGGCCGTGGTTGGTCAGCCCGTGGTTGCCCTCCTCATCGCCGCCGAACTCGGGCCCGTAACGGTGCAGGCGCTCGTAGGCCTCAGCTAGCTGCATGCTCGCCTCCTTGCTGGTGCGTGCCACGAGGCTCGCTCAGCAGCTGGCGAGTTGTCGATGATTAGGCTCTGTCCTAATCTCTGAAGGATGATCAGGCTCCATGCCGGTCCTGACGACATCGGCCGGGTGCGCTTTGCCATCTCGCCGCTATGGGAGACGATCACCAGCCTGCGGACCCTGACAGCGCCCGGCCGCGGCCTGCAGGTGCACCGGCCGTGGCGGGACTGGGTACGCGGCCGCCTCGGTGACACGGACCTGTTCCTGCTCACGGCAGTGGTCCGGCCGGCGGGCTACATCCCCGACTTCCTGGTCCCCTCGCCGGCCCGGCGCTCGTCGTCGATCGAGGCGGGCCTGGGCCAGGTGGCGGCCGCCGATCCCGCCGCGGTGGCCTGGCAGCTGCGGCACCTGGCCGCCCATCCGGTCGCGGCGCCCGGCCCGCAGCGCGCGGCGCGGGCGCGGCTGCTGCGCGAGCTGGCCGCCGCGCCCGCGGCCGGAGCGGCCCGGATCGCCCGGGCTCTGGACGGCTACTGGCAGGCGGCGCTGGCCCCGCACTGGCCGCGCCTGCAGGCGCTGCTGAACGCTGACCTGGGCGGCCGGCTGGAGGAACTGGCCGACGGCGGCGTCACCGCGCTGCTGCGCAGCCTGCACCCCTCGGTCAGCTACACGGGCTCGGTGCTGCGCATTGTCAAGTACTACGACGGCGACGCGGGCCTGTCCGGGCGGGGCCTGCTGCTGGTCCCCTGCGCCTTCGCCTGGCCCGACGTCATCGTGCTCACCGCTGAGCCGAGCATCCCGACCATCTCTTACTCACCGCGCGGCATCGGCACCTTGTGGCAGCAGCACCCCACGCCGGCCGGCAGCGCCCTGGCCGAGGTGCTCGGGCGGACCCGCGCGGCCCTGCTCGGCCAGCTCGACCTGCCGATGTCCACCACGCAGCTGGCGGTGGCACTGGGACTGTCCGCGCCGACGCTCAGCGCGCACCTGCACGCCCTGCGCCGGGCCGGCGTCGTGACCGCGCGGCGCAACGGCCGGGCCGTGCTGTACGCGCGGACCGCGCTGGGCGACGACCTGCTGACTGGCGCAGCCGACCGGGCGTGACAGCGCGCCGCAGTCCCGTCGGCGGCGCGCGGCCGGAAGGACCGCGGCCCGGGAACCTGCCCGCCTACGGCGCCACGAGCGCGCCCGCCTGGCTCCGGAGCTGCACCCGGTCCGCCTTGCCATTGGCCAGCTGCGGCAGCTCCCGCATGACCACGAGCCGCTTCGGGTTCTCCGGCACCACGAACGCGACTCCGACCGACTCCCACAGCGGATCCGGCGCCTCGACGACAGCCGCGTGCACGACGTCCCCGTGGTCACCGATCACGCCCTCGATCTCCGAGGGGTAGACGTTGTAGCCGCCGGACTTGAACATCTCCTTTTTCCGCCCCACCATGACCAGCGTCCCGTCCGGCTGCCCGGCCACGATGTCGCCGGTATGCAGCCAGCCGTCCGGGTCGATCGTCTCGGCGGTTGCCTCGGGCCGGTTGAGATAGCCCAGGAACACCGTCGGGTCGCTGATCAGCAGCTCGCCCGGCTTGCCTCGCGGCACTTCCTGGCCGTCCTCGCCGGTCACCCGCACGGTCAGCCCCGGCACGGGCCGGCCGCTTGAACTGCCCGGCATCCCAGTCCGGGTGAGCTTCCTGGCTACTGTGGACGGGTCCTAGGGTCGGAGGAGATGGTATTTTCACCGCAATGCCAGGTCAAGACGGGAAGATCCGATTTCTTCCAGCCTGTCGCCGCTGACGGTGCCGTCCCGTGCCGGGCGCGGCAGGCGCGGCTGAGGCGTGGCATGTCGTGGATGCCACACCGCGCGGATCACTTCCCCGCGGGCGGCGCTGGTGCCGGGGCCACGCGGTGTCAGCGGCCGAGCGCGGCCTGGATCTCTGCGCAGCGCGCACGGACCTGCTCGCCGAGCCCGGCGAGATCCAGGCGGTGCATGCGATCGGTCAGCCCGGAGACCGAGATGGCCGCCACCGGGCGGCCGCCGGCCGCGCTGATGGTCGCCGCCACGCAGGTCAGGCCGGTCTCGTTCTCCTCCTCATCGATCGCGTAGCCGCGCTGGACGGTCAAATCCAGCTCGGCGTCCAGGGCGCTGCGCGAGATGATCGTCTGCTCGGTGAGCTGGTCGTAGGGCTCGGGGCCGAGCAGGATCTCCCGCTGCCCGGTCGCGGACCGGGCTAGCACGGCCTTGCCCAGGGCGCTGCAGTGGGCCGCGATCGTCTGGCCCAGAGTGGGCAGGCTGCGCAGGGCGTAGTCGCCCTCGAGCACGACCTCGTACACCAGCCGGCGGCCCTGCACGCCGACCAGGTTGACCGTCTCGCCGGTGGCGTTGCGCAGGCCGGCCATCACCGGCTCGGCCAGCCGGGCGAGAGCCGACCGGGTCGCGTGCGCGGCCAGCGACTGGGCTGCCGGCCCGAGCCGGTAACTGTGGCTGGCGGCCACGTGCTCGGCGAAGCCGCGGGCCCGCAGCGTCTCCAGCACCCGGAACATCGTGGTCCGCGAGGTGCCCAGCTCCCGGGCCAGGTCCGACAGGCGTGCTTCGCCGCGGCGGCCGATGATCTCCAGCACGGCCAGGCCCCGGTCCAGCGAGCCGAGCGTGTTCTGCGGCCTGGCTGCCCCCGGCATTCCCCTAACTCCGTTCTGCCGTAGCGGCCAGGTCTTGACCGCGATCATGAACGCCCTTACCGTACCTTTATACGGATAAAACTGTTTCAGTATACGGAATACACTGGAATGCGGCACCGGATGCGAGTGTGACACGAACCCGGATTTACTTCGCGTCGGACCTGCACGCGTCCGAGCGGTGCTGGCTGAAGTTCCTGGCCGCGCCGAAGTTCTACGAGGCCGAGACGATCATTGTCGGCGGCGACATCACCGGCAAGTTCATCGTGCCGGTCATCGCCCAGCCGAACGGCAACTGGACCATCGAGAACTTCCTGGGCCGGTCATGGCGGGTAAGCACCCGGGCCGAACTGGCGCAGGTGAAGGCGCAGATCGCCGACACCGGCCAGTACGCCTTCGAGACCACCGAGGCCGAGCACGCCCACTACGAGGGCAACCAGGCCCGGATCGATGAGCTGTTTCGCCAGCTGGCGCTGGAGCGGGTCCGCCGGTGGGTCGACATGGCCGAGGACAAGCTGGCCGGGACCGGGGTGACCTGCATGGTCAGCGGTGGCAACGACGATTTCTACGAGGTGGACGAGGCGCTGGCCGCCTCCGGCCTGATCGGGAACCCGGACGGCACTCTCCTCGACCTGCCCGGCGGCCTGCAGATCATGGGCATCGGCTACGGCAACCCCACGCCGTGGAACTGCCCGCGCGATATCCCCGAGCCTGATCTCGCCGCCCGGATCACGGCGCTGGCGGACACCGTCGGCCGGCCCGAGCGGACGATCTTCAACTTGCACGTCCCGCCGCACGGCAGCGGGCTGGACTTCGCGCCCCGGCTGGACAGCGAGCTGCGGATGGTGATGTCCGGCGCCGGGCCGCAGATGATCCCGGTGGGCAGCACGGCGGTGCGCGATGCGGTCCAGAAGTACCAGCCGCTGCTGAGCCTGCACGGGCACATTCACGAGTCCCGCGGCATCCGCAGGATCGGCCAGACCACGGTAGCGAATCCCGGCAGCGAGTACGGCGAGGGCGTGCTGGACGGCGTCCTGATCGAGGTGGACTCCCGCAAGGGCGTCCGGGACATCCAGCTGACGTCCGGCTAACGCCGGGACGACTGCGAGCACGGCAGGCACGAGCACAGCGAGCAGGCACGACGAAGGGAGCCCCGATGATGGATCCGACTCAGCCGAAGGTAGTCGGCGTCTCCGGGGTCTTTACGCGGGCCAGCTCGGGGCTGGTACGCCAGGTCAGCACAAGGGACACCGTCTACTACGGGGTGATGGCGATCACGATCGCCTACATGGTGTTCATCGTGACCGCCTGGCCCGGCTACCCCGGGTCCTCCATGGAACTGGCGACTCTCCTGGTCACGATCGGCGGTGTGCTGCTGGGTGTGGTCTACTCGCTGTTCGCGGCCGTCTACCCGCGGTCCGGCGGGGAGTACGTATTCCTGTCCCGGGTGGTGCACCCGTCGGTCGGGTTCGTGGTCAGCTTCCTGCAGGCCTTCTGGTACGCCTTCTACTTCGGCTTGAACGGCGCGTTCTTCGCCATTTACGGCCTGGCCCCGCTGTTCACCGTCCTCGGCCTGCAGATGCACAGCTCCGGGCTCACCAGCGCCGGGACCTGGTTCGCCAGTCACAACGGGATTTTCGTGATGGGCTCGGTCCTGGTGCTGTTCATCGGCTTCATGGTCTACCGCGGGATGCGCGGCTTCTTCCGCCTGCAGCGCTGGGCGGGGGCCTTCGCGATGGCCAGCGTCCTGGTCACGATCGTGGTGCTGATCCTGGGCAGCACGGGCGCCCTGCATTTCGCCAGCGAATTCAACGCCATCGCAGGCTCGGGCGCCTACGCGGCAGTCGAGCGGGCCGGGGCCAGCCCCGGTTTCAGCACGCTCGCCACGTTTAACTTCATGGTCTGGCCGGCCTTCTCCATCCTGTTCTCGGTGAACATGGTGTCGTTCAGCGGCGAGGTCAAGAACGTGCGCCGCGGCCCGCTGGTCGGCATCGTCGGATCGATGGTCGTGACCGGCGTACTGATGATCGTGCTGATGTGGCTCGGCCGCGGCGCGTTCGGCGACCGCTTCCTGCAGGCCGCGCCGTCCTCGTCGAAGGTCCCGGTGCCCCCGTTCCTCAACGTGTTCGCCTCCATCCTGGGTCACAACCCGGTGCTGACCATCGTGATGAGCCTGTGGATCGTGTTCGTCATCCCGTTCGCCTTGGGCAGCAATGTCATTTACTCCTCGCGGGCGATGCTGGCCTGGGGCCTGGACGGGGTGGCGCCGCGGCCGTTCGCCAACGTCTCCGAGCGCCGGCATACGCCGGTATTCGCGATCGTCACCCTGGTCGTGCTGGCCGAGATCGCGCTGGCCATCTTTACGTACACGACCTGGGTCGAGATCCTGTCCGGCTTCCTCGGCTTTGCCATCGCCTTCGCGGTGGTCTGCGTGGCCGGCATCTTCTTCCCGTTCACGCACCGCGCCACGCTGGAGCGCTCGCCGGCCAACATCAGGATCGCCGGCATCCCGCTGATGACCATCTGCGGGGTCCTGGCCGCGCCATTCATCGGCTTCATCGCCTACCGCACGGCGGTGGACAAGGCCCTGGGCGCTAACGCGCACATCTCGCTGATCGTCAACGGGATCCTGATCGCCGTGGGATTCGCCTGGTTCTACGCCCTGCGCTGGTACCGCACGTCGCGCGGGGAGAACGTGGACCGCCGATTCAAGGAGATCCCCATCGAGTGAGCACCGCCGATCCTGTTGCCGCGCTGCTGTCCGAGGCTGACCAGCTGCTGGCCGAGGCCGCCCGGCGCGACCTCGCGCTGCGGCTGGCCGGCTCGGCCGGCATCCTGCGGCACTGCGATGCCTGCCGGGCGGCCTCAGCCGCGCTGGCCCGCGAGCGGCCGGCCGACCTCGACTTCTTCGCCTACCGCAAGCAGCACACCGCTCTGGGCCGGATGTTCACCGATCTGGGCTACCAGGCTGACCCGGCGGTGGCGTTCAGCCAGGAGTACGGAATCGACCGGCTCATCTACCTCGGCTGCCGGGCCGCGACCAAGATCGATGTCTTCCTCGATGCGCTGCGCATGTCGCACACCATCGAGTTCGGCGGCCGGCTCGGCACCGACGGGCCGTCAGCCGCAGCGGCTGACCTGCTCCTGGCCAAGCTGCAGATCCACCAGGTCACCGAGAAGGACCTGAAGGACATCGCTACGCTGCTCGCGGCGCACCCGGTCGGCGAGGAACCGGGGGCGATCGAGGCCGGTCACGTGCTCGCCCGGCTGAGCCGGGACTGGGGGCTGTCCCATACCGCCACCGGCAACCTGTCCCTCGCGGCCCGGCTGCTGCCGGAGTGGCCCGCCGCCGGGCCAGTTGCCAGACAGGCGGCCGGCCGCATCGACGACCTGCAGCGGCGCATCGAGGCGGCGCCGAAATCCGTGCGCTGGCGGGCGCGCGCCAGTGTGGGAACCCGGGTGCGCTGGTATGAGGAGGTCGGCGACGCTGACCAACAGGGCCAGGGTGACGCCGGAATCGCAGAAGGGTGAGGACATCGATGAACGCGGCGGAGCAGGACCTGCTGCTGGAGCACATGACCTGGGAGCAGGCACGGGCGGCCATGGCGGCCGGGCGGCCGCTGATCGTGCCCGTCGGCTCGGTTGAGCAGCACGGCCCGCACTTGCCGCTCGGCACCGACGCGATCGTGGCCGCCGAGCTGGCCCTGCGGGTAGCCCGCGAGCAGGGCAGCGTCGTCGCCCCGGCGATCTACTACGCGGCCCGCTCCTCCCCGCGCAGCGGTGGGGGCGGCCGGAGCTTCCCCGGCTCGACCGGGGTCACCGCGCGCACGCTGATCGAGGTCGTCCGGGATCTGACGGCCGAGCTGTTCCGGTCCGGGTTCCGGCGCCTGGTGTACCTGAACTCCCACTACGAGAACGCCTCCCCGGTCTACGAGGCACTGACCGAGACCATCGAGGCCTATCAGGACACCTGCCGGGCTATCCTGATCAACTGGTGGGAGCAGGTCACGGCGGCCGACATCGAGCCGATCTTCGGCGACCAGTTTCCCGGCTGGGAGGCCGAGCACGCCGGGGTGGCGGAGACCTCGCTGATGGAGGAGCTCCGCCCCGACCTGGTCCGTGCCCACCTCAAGGGCGAGGGCGGAACGCCGCGCATGGTCAGCTACGACATCTTCCCGACGCCGCCGGATGTCATCCCGCCCACGGGCGTGCCGTGGCGATCAGACCTGGCCAGCCCGCAGACCGGGAAGTACCTGGCGGGCGTGCTGGCCGACCGGATCGGTGCCATCATCGCCGCCGAGTTCCCCGGTCAGGCCGCCGCCGGCCCGCCCGTCGGCGGAGCGCGAGACCCAGGCACCCGCCCGGCGGCGTCTGGGGAAGGCGCGGCATGAGGGCTCACCCGGCCGCCGGGGTGCTGCAGGCCTCTGCGACAGCGGCGTCGCTGACCGAGTCGGTGATCAGGGAGATGACCCGGCTGGCGATCGAGCACGACGCGATCAACCTGGCGCAGGGCTTCCCCGACTTCGCTGCGCCCGAGGAAGTCAAGCAGGCGGCCTGCGCCGCCATCCAGGCGGACGTGAACCAGTACCCGATCACCTGGGGCGCGGTGTCCATCCGGGAAGCCCTGGCCGCCAAGTACCGGGACTGGTACGGGATGAACCCCGACCCCGAGCGGGAGATCTGCGTGACCTGCGGGGCCACCGAGGCGATGATCGCCGCGATGATCGGGTGCGTCGACCCCGGCCAGGAGGTGATCGTCTTCGAGCCCTTCTACGAGAACTACGGCGCCGATGCGATCATCGCAGGAGCCTTGCCCCGGTACGTGACGCTGCACCAGCCCGACTGGAGCTTTGACGAGGCCGAGCTGGCGGCCGCCTTCAGCAACCGAACCCGGGCCATCGTGATCAACGACCCGAACAACCCGACGGGCAAGGTCTTCAGCCGCCCTGAGCTGACCGTTATCAGCGAGCTGTGCCAGAAGTACGGGGTGCTGGCCATCACTGATGAGATCTACGAGCACATCATCTACGACGGGGCTCGGCACATCCCGCTGGCCACCCTGCCCGGCATGGAAGACCGCACGATCACGATCAGCGCGCTGTCGAAGACCTACTCGGTGACCGGGTGGCGGGTGGGCTGGACGATCGCCCCGCCCGGCCTGACCGACGCCATCCGGCGAGTGCACGACTTCCTCACCGTCGGCGCGCCGGCCCCGCTCCAGGAAGCCGGCGCGGCGGCCCTGGCCCTGCCCGGCTCCTACTACGACACGCTCGCCGCCGGCTACCACCAGCGCCGGGACCTGATGATGGACATCCTCAGCCAGGCCGGCCTGCGGCCCGCCCCGCCCGCCGGGGCGTACTACGTGCTGACCGACGCCACCGCCCTCGGCCTGGGCGACGACCTGACGGCCGTCGGCGAGCTCGTCCGGCGGGCCAGAGTCGCGGCGGTTCCCGGTTCCTCGTTCTACTCCCGGCCTGAGCTGGGCCGCACGCAACTGCGGTTTTCCTTCAGCAAGAAGCTCACCACCCTGCGCGAGGCTGGCCGGCGACTGGCCGCGGCTGTCCCCCGGGACTGACCCGGCTCATCCGCTGGCCGCGCCGGGATCCGCGAGCCCGGTCGTGGCCAGCTCGGTCAGGCTGGCCAGCAGGACGTTGGCCCCGTTCTCGATGTCGTCCCAGCCGGTGTGCTCGGCAGGGGAGTGGCTGCGGCCATCACGGCTGGGGATGAAGATCATCCCGGTCGGCGCCAGGGCGGCCATGTTCTGCGCGTCATGACCCGCGCCCGACGGCATGGCCACCGCGGACAGGCCCAGCCCGCGAGCCCGGGCGTCAATGACCGACCGCACCCGGGGGTCCAGCTCGACCGGCGCCACGGCCGCCTCGGCCTCCCAGCACAGGGTCACGTCGTGGGCCGAGGCCGCCTGACGGGCGGCCGAGGCCAGCTGCTCGTCCAGCCGGGCCAGCCGCCCGGCGTCGGGGTCGCGGTAGTCCAGCAGCATCCGTACCCGGCCGGGGACCACGTTCGCGCCGCCCGGGAAGGTGACCAGCTTCCCGCAGGTGGCGACGGCGGCATCGCTGACCGACGCCGTGATGGACGGCAGGGCGCCGATGAGCTGCGCGGCGGCCCGCAGCGGATCCTGCCGCCTGGTCATCGGCGTGGTCCCGGCGTGGTCGGCCCGGCCGCGGAACTCGACGACGGCGCCGCCGATGGCCACGATCGAGGTCACCACGCCGATGTCGGTGCCACTGGCCTCCAGGTTCGGGCCCTGCTCGATATGCAGTTCCACGAAGGCATGCACCCGGGCCGGGTCGGCACGGTTGCCGGTCAGCCCGTCCGGGTTCCACCCGAGGGCCGTGATGGCGTCGATGAGCCGGTCGCCATCCCGCCCCGTCATGGCGGCCAGCTCGTCGCGGGTGAAGTCGCGGGTCAGGGCGGTAGAGCCGAGCAGGTGGTTGTAGTTGCCCTCCTCATCGGCGAAGACGACCGCCCGCACCGGCCGGTCAAGCTCCACCTGCTCCTCGGCCAGCCGGCGCACGCACTCCAGCGCGGCGACGGCACCGACCGCGCCGTCGAACGCGCCGCCGTCCGGCACAGTGTCCAGGTGCGACCCGCTCCACACCGCAGCGGCCCCCGGTGCGGCTGCGGATCTCCCGGTGCTCCCGCTCGCGGTGCCGGCCGCCTCGGCGAACATGTTGCCGATGCCGTCAGTCGCGACGGCCAGCCCGGCCGCGGCGCACCGCGCCTGGTACCACTCCCGGCCGGCCAGGTCGTCGGCGGAAAAGGACGTACGCGTGATCCCTCCCCCGCTCCGGCGGCCGATGGAGCTCAGCGACTCCAGGTCGGCCCGGAGCCGCTTCATGTTGACGGTCAGGCTCACAGGTCACTCCTTCCGGCCCGCGGTGATGGGCGGGTTACCGGTCCTGGATAGCGCGATCTTGGCCGGAAAGCCAGCTTGCACCGGGCCGCGGAGGACCGTCGCGGCGGGTCCCGGTCGCGTGATTCCCGCCGGGCACCATGTCCCGGCGGCGGAGTCAGCCGATGTCGTGGCGGTGGGCGTAGCCGATGGCGGCGGCCCGGTCCCGCGATCCGGTCTTGGCGAAGATCCGGCTGATGTGAGTCTTGATCGTGTGGCTGGACAAGAACAGCCGGGCGGCGATCTCGGGGTTGGTGAGCCCCCGGGCGATCAGGCTGAGGATCTCCGCCTCGCGCTGGGTGAGGCCGTCCGGCGGCGCCGCGGCGGTCCCCGGCGGGCCGGCCGCGGCGCCTGGCTCGGCGGCCCGCGGCGCCGCCGCGGCCAGCAGCGTGGCCTGAACCTGCGGCCCGAGCACCGCCAGTCCGCCCGCCGCGGCGTGCAGGGCCCGGGCGATGTCCGTGCGGTCGGCGTCCTTGGTGAGGTAGCTGCGTGCGCCGGCCTGCAGGGCATGCAGGACAGAGGTGTCGTCGGCGTAGGTGGTGAGAATGACAATCGCGACACCCGGGTGCTCAGCCGCGAGCCGCCGGGTCGTCCCGATGCCGTCCAGGACGGGCATGTGCAGGTCCAGCAGGATCGCCTCCGGCTGGTGCGCCGCGACCAGCTGCAGCGCCTGCTCGCCATCGGCGGCCGCGCCCACTACCTCGATGTCGGGCAGGCCGTCCAGCAGCAGCACCAGGCCCTCGCGGACGCTGGCCTGATCGTCGGCGATGACGATCCGCAGCGGCGCGTCGCCCGGCCCCGCAGGAGCACTCATGAGGTCATGTTCTCAGGCCGGGGGAGCGGCAGCTGCGCGGTGACGACCCACTGGCCGTCCTGGCGGCCCGCCGCCAGGGTCCCGCTGAGGATCCGCAGCCGCTCCCGCATGCCGGTCAGGCCGTAGCCGGCGTCGGCGGTGCGCACCTCCGGCCACCCCTCCGCCGGCCATTCCCCGGCCGGCGGCCCCTCGTCCCCGCCCGGCGCGGCAGGACCGGCACCCAGGCCGTTGCGCACGGCGAGCATGACGTCGGCGTCGCGGTAGTCGAGGCGGACGGTCACGGGCTGGCCCGGGGCATGCTTAGCTGCGTTGACCAGGGCCTCCTGCGCGACGCGCAGCAACCCGATGATGGCCTCCGGCGGCACCGGCCGCGGATCGCCGCCGGAGCCGAAGCTGGCCGTCACGCGGTAGCGCTGGGCATAGGTCTCGGTCACCCGGGCCAGCTCCTGCTCCAGCGGCAGCGTGTCCGAGCGCAGGGCATGCACGGCCCGCCGCGTCTCGGTCAGGCCCTCGGCGGCCATCCGCTGCGCAGCGGCCAGCAGGTCGCTGGCCCGGTCGATGTCGGCCCGGTCGGTGAGCACCGACCGGGCGGCCTGGATCTGGATGGCCAGCGCGCCCAGCGAGTGCGCGAGCACGTCATGGATCTCGCGGGCGATGCGGGCCCGCTCATCGAGCAGGTCGGCGCGGCGCTGCTCGGTCTCCAGCTGCTCGCGCTGGTTGAGCAGCGCGGCCGCCTGCTCGGCCTGGATCCGGTAGGCGCCCCGGTTCCGGCCCACTACCGCGCCGGAGATGATCACCAGCGGGAGCCCGATCAGCGAGCTGACGCTGGCGTCGAAGGCCAGGCCGCTGACCAGCGAGGCCAGGATGCCCGCGGTGGTCACGGCCAGGACCGCCGGCGCGCTGGTGTCGCTGCCGGCGACCATCGCGGCCACGAACCCGAAGGCGATCAGCGGAATGCCGCCGACCGTGGAGACAGCGGACGCACTGGCCGCGGCCGCGGCGACGAGGCCCAGGGCCACCGGCAGCAGCCGGTCCCGGTACGCCGCCGCTGCGGGCAGGAAGTCCATCAGGGTCCAGGCGGCCAGCCCGGCCCCGGCCGCGGCGTACCCGGCGGCCTGCACGATCAGGGCCGCGCCGCCGGGCGGGGGGTAGAAGACGAAGGCCAGAATCCCCACCCAGAAGAAGCCGAAGCCGCGGGCGACCGGGTTGACCCAGCGCAGCACGGAACCGGTTTCCGCTGGCCCGGCGGGCCGCCAGGGTCGGGGCATTGCTCTCCCATCCGCGCGCCGGGCGGCGCGCAGTTCCTCGCGCAGCCTGACGCTACCGGCAGGTCTCCGGCGGCCGCGTCAGCCCGTGGTCTGATGCCGGCGCTCGCGGCTGGTACCGGCTGGTACCAGCTCGGCGGCGCAGGTCATGCCGGAGGCCAGCCCGTGCTCCGATCCGCGACCGGGGTGCCGGGCCGAGAGTGGGACTCGTCCACGACAGCAGAGTCCCTGAGGAGCACGTGATGGTGTCACAGCTAACGGAAGCAATGATCGTCAATGGCGTGGTGCTGGCGACGGTGCTGGCCAGTGACCTGGGCCCGGCCCGGAAGGTGGGCCGGATGCGGCTGCTGCGGCCGGTGATCGCCGCGGTGGTGATCATCCCGCTGTTCATCAGCGCCCCGGTGTGGCACGGCACCGGGCTGGCCGTGGAGATCGCCGGGATCGCTGCGGGGGTGCTGGGCGGCCTGGTGGCGGCGGCGCTGATGCGGGTCTACCGCAGCCCGGCAACCGGCGGGGTCGTGAGTGCGGCCGGCTGGCCGTACGCGCTGTTCTGGGTCGTCATCGTCGGCGCCCGCGCGGCCTTCTCCTACGGCGCCGGGCACTGGTTCACGGCGTCGCTGGTGAGCTGGGCGACCGCGAACCAGGTGTCGGAGGCAGCGATCACCGACGGGCTGATCTTCATGGCCGTCGTGATGATCGTGATCCGTACCGCCGGGCTGGGCGTGCGCGCCGCCCGCCTGCCGGCCGCGGCCCCGGCCGGGATCGGCCAGGGCCATGCCGCCGGCAAGATCGCCTGATCAGCCGTCCGCCAGCCGGGCTGCCTCACGGGCCAGCCCGCCGACCCGGATAATCGGGTCATGCCCGAGGAGACGCCCACCGAGCTCATCCGCCGGCTCATGCCGCTGTGCGCCACCCTCGGCATCCGCACCGGGGACGGGCAGCTGGCCGCCCGGACCATCCAGAACCAGGCGGTCCTGACCGGGCCCGCCAGCTGAACCGGACAGGGATAGTGACTGACTTCGTGACCTCTCCTACCTACCTGCATGAGCTGTTCTCGCTCGATGGCCTGGTAGCCGTCGTGACCGGCGGCAGCTCCGGGATCGGCCGGGCCATCACCGAGGCCCTGGCCCGCGCGGGGGCCAGCGTTGTCGTCGTGGCCCGGAACCAGGAACGGCTGACCGAAGTCGCCGGGGAGCTGACCGCCCGCGGCTGCCGCGCGGCCTGGGTGAGCGCTGACCTGAGCTCGCGGGAGCGCATTCGCGCCGCCGCCGAGGAGGCCGCCGCCGTCTTCGGCGAGCCCGACATCGTGGTTAACTCCGCCGGGGTCAACCTCCGGCCGCCGCTGGGCGAGCTGGACGACCCGGTCTGGGACACCACGATGACGGTCAACCTGGAGGCGCCGTTCCTGCTCGGCCAGCGCTTCGGCCCGCGGATGGCCGCGCGGGGCTTCGGGCGGCTGATCCATATCAGCTCGCAGCAGGCCCACCGCGCGTTCGTGCAGAGCGGTGCCTACGGGGTGTCGAAGGGCGGCCTGGAATCACTGTCCCGGTCGCAGGCCGAGGCGTGGTCGCCGCAGGGCGTGACCAGTAACACCCTGGTCCCGGGCTTCGTGATGACGCCGCTGAACGCCCGGCTGTCCGCCGATCCGGCCCGGGTCGCCGCGCTGGCCGAGCGGACGATGGTGGGTCGCAACGGGCTAGCCGGGGACTTCGCCGGCGCGGCGGTGTTCCTGGCCAGCCGCGCCTCGGCCTATATCACCGGCCAGTCGATCTACGTCGATGGCGGCCTGTCGGTGCACTGAGGCACCGGGCCGGAGCCGCCGGCGAGCCCCTGGCCGCGGCCTGCCGCGCGATCCGGGGCGCCGAGCCCGAGCCGGCGCTGCTCGATGATCAGGCACCGGTCCTCGACATACAGCAGGCCGGCGTCCTCGGCGATCTTTCGGGCCTGCGCGGAGGCGATGCCCAGCTGCAGCCACAGCGCGCTGGCCCCGGCCGCGACCGCCTGGCGGGCGATGTCCGGCGTCGCCGCCGACGGCCGGAACACGTTGACCAGGCCGACCTGCTCCGGCACGTCGGCGAGGGCGGGGTAGGCCGGCTCGCCCAGGACGGCGCTGGCCGTCGGGTTGACCGGGATGATCCGCCAGCCGTGCCGCTGCATGTGCTCCGGGACGTAGTGCGCCGCCTTGCCCGGCATCTTGCTGGCCCCCACCACCGTGATGGTGGCGTAGGCCCGCAGGATGCGCTCGACGATCTCGTCGGTGCCCGCGGCGGGGGAAGAAAGCGGCATCGCCGTCCACGTTACTCTCGGTCCAGCACACTGATCCGTCCCGGGAGATGCGATGACTGACCGGCCTCCGCTGCCGCCCTTTGACCGGGCCGCGGCGCTGAAGAAGGTCCAGGCCGCTGAAGACGCCTGGAACACGCGGGACCCGGAGCGGGTCGCCGGGGCCTACACCGCCGACTCGGTGTGGCGGAACCGGGGCAGCTTCGTCACCGGGCGGGCCGAGATCGTCGCGTTCCTCACCGCCAAGTGGGAACGGGAACTGGACTACGCGCTGCGCAAGAACCTGTGGGCCTTCACCGACGACCGGATTGCCGTGCGGTTCCAGTACGAGTCGCACGACGCCGCGGGCCAGTGGTGGCGCAGCTACGGCAACGAGCTGTGGGAGTTCGACGAGCATGGCCTGATGCGCCGCCGCGAGGCCAGCATCAACGACGTCGCGATGGCCGAGTCGGAGCGGCGAATCCTCGGTCCCCGGCCGGACAGCGAGCACGGGCTGGAGTTCCCGCTGCAGTAACGCGCTCGCCGCCGGCCGGGTCAGGCGAGCCAGGCCGCCGTCCGGTCGGTGTCCAGCAGGTCCGGGCGGGTGAGATTGGTGACCATCAGCCGCACCGACGCGCGCGCGTCGCGGGTCAGCGCGAAGCACTCGGCGGCCGAGCCGCAGCGATCCGGCGCGAACCGCCGGGCCTGCGCGACCAGCAGGCCGGCCAGCCCGCTGAGCTCCTCGGCGTCCTCCGCGGTCAGCGGCCAGCCGTCCGGTGACGACCCGCGACCGGCCGTCGTGAACTGGTCATGCAGCCAGGACCACGGGTCGGCCGACAGCCGGGAATCCCAGTTCCGCCCGCATGGCTCGGCTCCGGCGAATTCCGGGTGATAGTGAGCGACGCCGAAGCTGCCGGGCTTGTCGGTCAGCCGGTCGAACAGGTCGGCCCGCCACAGCGGCGCGTCGGCGGTGATGAGCTGGGCTGCCGACTCGCTGCCCCGGTGCGGTGCCGCGGCCAGCGCGCGCAGCTCAATCCGGGCCCCGTGCTCCATCGAGGCGTCGTCCAGGTCGATCTCGAACCAGTGCCGCAGCACCACGGCCGAGTGCGAGAAAGCCACAACATGTTGCATGGTGCCTCCGCGAGGATCTGCTGTCGCTGGCACCATGCTGCCAGCCCCCGCCGCGCCGGCCGCCAGCCAGGCAGGCCAAACCGGTGTAAAGACAGATTGACAAGATCGTTACTGTAAACGTAGGTTTACAGTGTGGCGCCATCGCTGCCGGACGTCCCGGGCCTGTCCGATGTGGAGCACGAGCTGCTGGGCATCGTGCTGACGCAGAACGCCGGGCTGGTCGCCGGCGCCGTCGGGGCGCCCGCCGGAGCCGCGCGGCCGCCGGCGCTAGAGGCGCTGGCCGCGGCCCGCAGTGCCGGGATCGTGCTGGATGACATCGTGCGGATCCTGGTCGGCCGGGCCCGTGCCGAGGGCCGCTCCTGGGCGGCGGTCGGTGACGCGCTGCATGTCTCGCGGCAGGCTGCGTTCCAGAAGTTCGGCGGCGATGACGACGCCGACGAGGGGATGACCGAGATCCCGGACGGTGCGCTGCCCGATGCCGCCGGCCTCGCGGGCGGCGTGATCGCGGACTTCGCGGCGGCCCGGTGGACACCGATGCGCGCCGGATTCACGCCCCGGATGCAGGAAGCCTGCTCGGCCGCCCTGCTGACCTCGGTGCGCGCCACGCTCGCGGCGGAACTGGGCTCGCTGCTGACCACCCGCCGGCCCCAGGTCACCGTCCGCGGCCGCTACACGGTGGTGGACGTGCCGCTGGTGTATGAGCGCGGCATCCGCAAGGGCCGGGTGACCCTGACCGGCGCCGGCCAGGTGGCCGGGTTCTTCGTGCTGATCCCGGAGGCGCCCTGAAGCCATCCCCGCCCGGCGCCCGGCAGTGACCGGCTGACCCGCAGAACCGCCTGACCGCAGAAAGGAATCTCGTGACCGACAAGGACATCTACCGCTGCTCGGACGGTCATCTCTACAGCGCTGATTTCTTCAAGGTGCTCCTGCTGTCGCTGCATCTCGGGATCGCCACCCACTACCAGCGCTGCCCGGTCGACCGCCGCTGGCGGGTAGCGACCCGGGTGAAGCCCGCCGCCCTGACTCCTGAGCAGCTGGCCGAGGCCCGCCAGCAGGCCTTCTGACCGGGCGTCCGGCCGCGGGCCGCTGGCAATGAGGTCAGGCTCTCCAAGCGGCCTGGGAGCTGACCTGGAGCGCCGGAAGGCTCAGGCGCTGGTGATGGAGCGCGCCCGGGCGTGACCAGCTCAGCTGGCTGACGGCGCGTAGGCCAGTTCCAGGATGCCGGACGGAAACGCGGTACTGGTGAGCAGTCGCAGGGTCACCGGGTGCGCGAGGTCGCTGAACAGCGCCGCCCCCTGCCCCACGGCGGCTGGCAGCACCCACAGCCGGTACTCGTCCACCAGGTCCAGATGGATCAGGGATCTGACGAACTGGGTGCCGCCGTGCGCCAGGATCTCCCCGCCCGGCTCGTTCTTCAGCCGGGCGATCTCCGCCGCGGTGTCCCCGCCGGCAATCCGCGCCTGCGGCCAGCCAGCCGACTCCAGGCTGCGCGAGAAGACGACCTTGGGGATCTCGTTCATCGGCGCCGCGATCGGGTGATCAGAGGTGGGCCAGTACTCGGCCATCTCCTGATAGGTGACCCGTCCCATGATGTGGGTGCCCGCTTGCCGCAGCCGGGCGACGAAGTACTCCTCCTGCTCAGCGTCAGTGATGTCTTCCATGACGCGGTACAGCTCGGTGCCCTCATCGCAGCTGTAGCCGTCGAGGGATATCCAGAACTGCAGGATTACCTTCCGCATCTCGTGCCTCCCGTCAGGCTGCCTGGCGAAGACCGCGCCCGCCCTGGTCAGACCGCTCCGGCCCCAGGGTCAGGATGGCCGCCGTCCGTCAGACGAGCGGGCAGCCGGGTATTCATCGGACTGCGAGCCGGTCGCCCAGGCTGGCTGCCGCGCCGCGGTCCGGGTTACCAGCCGCCGCGCTCCAGCACCAGCTGATGAACATCGAGATAGCCGGCCGCGAACCCGCCCTCGCAGTAGGCCAGGTACAGGTTCCACATCCGCCGGAAGCTCTCGCCGAACCCCAGCGCGCTGACGTCGCCGGCGGCCGCGGCGAAGCGGCGCCGCCACTCGGCCAGCGTGCGCGCGTAGTGCTCGCCCATCGGGTAGTGCGCGGTCACCCGCAGGCTGGTGTGGCGGCGCAGGCTGGCGCTGATCGCCGGCACCGACGGGATCTGCCCGCCGGGGAAGATGTACTGGTGAATCCAGGTGTGGCCGCCGCGGCTGGCCAGCATCCGGTCATGGGGCAGGGTGATCGCCTGCAGCCCGGCCCGGCCGCCGGGCGCCAGCCGCTGGTCGATGGCGGAGAAGTAGGCCGGCCAGTATTTCTCGCCGACGGCCTCGATCATCTCCACGCTGAGCACCGCGTCGTAGCGGCCGGTGGCCTCCCGGTAGTCGCGCAGCTGCACGTCCACCCGGTCGGCGACCCCCGCGGCGGCCGCCCGGCGGCGCGCCGTCTGCCACTGGGACGGCGAGATGGTCAGGGTCGTCACCCGGGCGCCGCGACGGGCGGCCCGGATAGCCAGCTCGCCCCAGCCGCTGCCGATCTCCAGCACCGATGTCCGCGGCCCGACGCCAGCGCGGTCCAGCAGCGCGTCGATCTTGCGGTGCTGCGCGCGGGTCAGGCCGTCGCCGGCCGGGCTGCGGGCGGCCGCACCGTCGCAGGCGGGCAGGTCGCCTGGCGCGAACAGCGCGCTGGAGTACGTCATGGTGGGATCAAGGAACAGGGCGAACAGGTCATCGGACAAGTCGTAGTGCCGCTCGATGTTGCGCCGGGCACCGTCGATGCTGGCATCCTCGGCGGGCGGCTGGAGCGGGATGTACCAGCGGCGCATTGCCTGCAGGGGGGCCGGGACCAGCTCGGCGATGTGCTCGGCCAGCACTCCGAACAGGCCGGGCAGGTCATCGCTGTCCCAGGCTCCGGCGATGTAGGCCTCGGCCAGTCCGGCGGTGCCCGATCCCAGGCGCCGGTAGAAGGCGCTCTCGTCGCGGATGAGGATGGCGGGCGCCGCCGCGCCGCCGCTGCCTGACCGCAGGCCGCCGGGCGTCACGAGCTGGATGGGCGCCCGGGCGGCGACGCGGTTCATGATCAGCCGTGCTACCGCTGCCCGCGCCGCGCCGGGCGCGCCGCGCGGGACGGCCGGGAGCGTGACTGTCCCGGAGGCCGGCGGTGGCGCCGGGCGGCGGCTCGCTGGCCGGCGGGACGCGGGCGAGGGCCGGGCCCCCGAGGTCGTGGCAGTCATCGGGCGCTCTCCTGTGCGTGCTGACCTTCCTGCCCGGGCTGGCCGGCCGGGGCGCGCCGCGGGGTGATCGGCAGGCGCCGGACCGCGAGCCGGATGCCCTGCCAGTGAATGAGCGCCGTGACCTGTGCGGTGACCCACGGGTAGCGCAGCGCGCAGCCGGCCAGCACCCGGGGGGTGTACCCGCGGCGGCGGCCGGTCACGCTAGCGGCCAGCAGCGTCTGCCCGTCGACGTGCAGGGTGACGCTGACCTTCAGGGTGGCGCCCGGCTCGGGCAGGTGCAGCTGGTAGTGCCCGGCCACCGGCAGGAAGGGCGAGACGTAGAAGTCCTTGCCGGCCCGGGACCGGCTGCGGTCGTCGGGGCGCAGCAGGTAGGCGTGCCGCTCGCCGTAAGTGTTGTGCACCTCGGCGATGACCGCGGCCAGGGTGCCGTCGGCGCGATAGCACCAGAACACGGAAAGCGGGTTGAAGACGTAGCCGAGCACGGCGGCATTGGCGAGCATGAGCACCCGGCCGCCGGCCAGGCTGACGCCGCGCCTAGCCAGCCAGGTATCCACGCCGGCCCGGATGGACGGGCCGGAGCCGCGGAAGTGATCACGAGCCCGGAACCGGGCCAGCGGCCGCAGCGGCAGCGGCAGCCGGGGCAGGTCGTCCAGATCCACCAGCCACAGGTAGCTGCGGTAGCGGAAGGTGCGCCGGGCCGGCCGGGTCCGGACGTGGGTGATCTGGCACGGGTACAGCGCCGGGCTGGCGGCCCTGGCCGGCCCCCGCGCGGCGCTCACCAGGGCACCCCCAGCGCCCGGGCGGCCTCGACGCCGGACCGGCAGCCGTCCTCGTGAAAGCCCCACCCGTGGTAGGCGCCGGCGTAGGCCAGGACGGGCGTGTTCAGCCCGGCCAGCCGCCGCTGCGCCGCGACCGAGTCCTGGTCATAGACCGGATGGCGGTAAGTCATCCGGCGCAGCACCTGGTCCGGCCGGACCCGGCCGAGGGCGTTCAGCGTGACCAGGTAGTCGACGGGCTCGCGGAGCCGCTGCAGCCGGTTGAGGTGGTAGCTGACGTGGACGTTCCCCGCGGCTGCGGTGCAGTCGCGCAGCAGGTAGTTCCAGGACGCCCGGGCGCCGGCGGCGCGCGGCAGCACGCTGGCATCGGTGTGCAGCAGTACCTCGCTCGCGGCATAGCGGAAGGCGCCGAGCACCTGTCGCTCCGCCGGGGTGGGCGCGGCCAGCAGCGCCAGGGCCAGGTCCGGGGGAGTGGCCACGACGACCCGGTCAAACCGCCGGGTGCTCCCGTCCGCGTCGCGGACCTCGGCCCCGCCCGGCACCCGCCGGACCTGCCGGGCCGGCAGTCCGGTCGCGACCGTGGTGAGCTGCTTGGCGACCCGGTCGACGTAGCTGGCCGAGCCACCGGTCACGGTCCGCCACGACGGCGAGCGCGCCAGTTGCAGGATCCCGTGGTGATCCAGGAACTCGAACAGGTAACGCGCCGGGTAGCGCAGCGCGTCGGCAGGCGGGCAGGACCACACCGACGACACCAGCGGGATGACAAAGTGCGCGATGAAGTAGCGCCGGTACCCGCCCTGGCGCAGGAAGTCGGCGAGCGTGATCAGCTCCCCGCCGGGCGGGGTGCCGCCGCCGGGGTCGGCGAGCAGCCGGTGCGCCGCGCGGTAGAAGCCGGGGATGGCCGCCAGCATGGCCAGGTACTGCGGCCGGGCCAGCACGCGGCCGCCGGGTACCAGGCCGCGCAGCCCGCGGGAGCCCGCGTACTCCAGCCCGCAGCCCTCGCACCGTACGGACATGCTCATCTCGGTGTCCTGGGTGGCGACGCCGAGCTCGGTGAACAGGCGGATCAGCCAGGGATAGGTGCGCGCGTTGTGGACGAGGAAGCCGCTGTCCAGGGGTACGACCCGGCTGTCAGCGGTGGCGATCGCGTGGGTGTGCGCATGGCCGCCCAGCCGGTCGTCGGCCTCGTACAGGGTGACGTCGCAGGCGCGCTGGAGCAGGTAGGCGGCGGTCAGCCCGGAAATCCCGGCGCCGATGACGGCGGCCCGCGGCCGGTCGGGCCGCGACCGCTGCCCGCTGGCTGCCTCCGGAGGTGCTGTCATGCCTCGCTGAACCCCGCTCCCTGCCGATGGCTAGTGCCCTGGCGGCCGCCGCGCCCGGGCGGGCCGTCTGATTCGCCCGGGGACGGCGACCCGGCAGTCCCCCTCGTGCCCGGCCGGGGCCGCCGCCCTCGGTATTCGGGGCCCAGCGCCTCCCGGTTCATCCCGGCTTCCCGGTTCATCCCGCGGGCGCTGTGCCACCAAACCAATACTAAAATACACTAAGATTGAGGCCGGGCGGCCAGCCGGGCAAGCTAGGGAGGGTGATGGACCTGAGTGAGGCAGCGCGAGCCCTCGGCGTGCACTACCAGACGGCCTACTCCTGGGTGCGTCAGGGCGTGCTGCCCGCACGGAAGGTCGGCCGGGGCTACACCCTGGAGGACGCCGACATCGCCGCCTTCGCCGCCCGCCGCCAGGCCGGCCGCGAGCCCGCCCCCGACATCCGCGTCCGGGACTGGGCCGCCCAGGCGCAGGGCCTGTACGAGGCCATCGTGCGCGGCGATGAGACCACGGCCCGGCACCGGGTGCAGCGGCTGGCCCGCGGCGTAGGCCTCACTGACCTGTGCGAGCACGTCATCGGGCCCGCACTGCGCCGGATCGGCGACGACTGGGCCACCGGGGCGGTCACCATCGCCCAGGAGCACCGGGCCAGCGCCATCTGCGAGCGGCTGCTGGCCATCAGCGCCCGCCAGCCGCCCGGCCGCCCGCGGGGCACCGCGGTGGTGGCCACGCCCGCCGGCGAGCGGCACGGCCTGCCCGCGCTGATGGCGGCGAGCTGCCTGCGTGAGGACCGCTGGCTCGTCCATCACCTGGCCGCTGACCTGCCCGTGGCCGAGGTCCGGTGGCTGGCTGAGCAGGTCGGCGCCAGCCTCGTCGTTTTCTCGGCGGCCACGCCGGGGACTGCGGAACTGGCCCGGCAGGCCGCCCAGTCCATCACCGCCAGCCACCCGCGGCTGACCGTCCTGGCCGGAGGGCCCGGCGACAGCCTGAGCGACCTACTGGCCCGGGCCGGGCGTGCCCGGGCCGCCGACAGCGCCGGAGCCGCCCGGCAGCAGAACGGAGACTAGTTATGCCCCGCTACGCCGCCAGCGTCCTGTCGCTGCGCCCCGCCGCCGAGACCTTCGGCTACCTGGCCACCTTCAGCAACGCGGTGCACTGGGATCCTGGCGTGCTGTCCGCCGAGCAGCTGGACCCCGGCCCGGTCCGGGCCGGGAGCCGGTTCCGCCTCGTGGTGCCGTTCCTGGGCCGGCCCATGCCGCTGACCTACCAGGTCACCAGCTACGGACCCGGACATACCGTGACGCTGGCCGCCAGCAGCCGGCTGCTGCAGGCCACCGACACCATCGCGGTGACCGGCGGCGCGGGCGCCTGCACCGTCAGCTACCAGGCTGAGGTCCGGCTGCGCGGCCTGCTGCGGCTGCTCGATCCGCTCCTGGGACCCGGCTTCCGGGCGGTGGCCAGCCGGGGTGCCGCCGGCCTGGCCCGGGCCCTGTCCGGTGACCCGCTCCCGGCTGCCCCGGCGTCCCCGGTGCTCCCGGCTGCGCCGGCCGGGCCGTCATGACGGAGCGCCCACCGGGCCGGGCGGCCGGCCGGCCGGGCCTGGCCGGCCTGCGGCCCGCGGCGGCGACCGCGGTGGATGCTGCCCTGGAGGCCGCCGTGGTGCCCGGATTCTCCCGGATCGGCCTGGCCGTCCGGTCCGCGCTGCTGCCCGAGTACACCGCCGGAGGCTGCCCGGCCGCGACCGGGCAGACCATCGTCATCACCGGTGCCACCTCAGGCATCGGCCAGGCCGCCGCGACCGAGCTGGCCCGGCGCGGCGCCACGGTTCATTTCCTGGCCCGCGATCGCGGCCGCGCCGAGCAGGCCCGTGCTTCGATCGCCGCTGCCTCGGGCAGCACCCGGGTCAGCTACGGCCTCGCTGACCTGGAGGACCTGGCCAGCGTCCGGGCCTTCGCCCGCGAGTTCACCGTCAGCCACGGGCGCCTGCACGTCCTGATCCACAACGCCGGGGCCATCCACCCGCGGTTCGCCACCACCGCCGACGGGACCGAGCTGACCTTCGCCGGGCAGGTCGTCGCGCCGTTCCTGCTGACCAGCCTGCTGCGGCCTGCGCTGCTCGCGGCTGCGCCGTCGCGGGTGATCGCCGTCTCCTCGGGCGGGATGTACACCCAGCGGCTCGACCCGGGCCGCCTGGAGATGACGGCCGCGGGCTACCGCGGCGCTGTCGCCTACGCCCGGGCGAAGCGGGCCCAGGTGGCCCTCAGCCGCGAGTGGGCCCGGCGCCAGGCCGGCACCGGCATCGCCTTCCATGCCATGCACCCCGGCTGGGTGGACACCCCGGGGATCGCGGCTGCCCTGCCGGGTTTCCGCCGCCTCGCCCGGCCTATCCTCCGGTCGGCCGGCCAGGGAGCCGAAACCATCGTCTGGCTCGCCACCGCGCCGCCGGCCGGGCTGGGCAGCGGCCGGTTCTGGCACGACCGCCGGGCCCGGCCCGAGCACCTGCTGCCCGGCGCCGGCGCCGGCGACCCGGCGGCGGCGCGTGAGCTCTGGGAGTGCCTGGCCGCGCGGACCGCCACCGAACGGCCCGGCCCGGCCCCGGCCCGCCCGTCCCGCTGAGAGCAGAACCCGGCCGGCTGACAGCAGGGCCGCGGATGGGCCAGGGAAACGACCGCTGGCCGGCGTCAGCTCACCCGTCAGATAGCGGCTGTGAGACCTGCGCGCGCGACGCCCCGGGCCCGTAGCTGAGCGATTTCCTCTATAGCAATGCTTCGCCGTCACGCATGATCCATGATGGCGGCACTGACGTTTCTCTGAGGTCTCGGAACACGGTGGGGGAAGGCATGAGCAGCGGCAACGCGACACGCAGGCAGGCAATTGCCCAGATAGGCGGACTGGGTGCGCTGGCCGCCGGAATCGGCAGCATCGGCACTGTGGGCAGCCCGGCTGCCGCGCTCGCCGGCGTGGCCGCCCCGCTGGCCGAGCCGGACGCTCTCGGGCTGCGGCATTACGTCTCCCGGCCTGACCTCACGCCGCCGGCGGTCGCCGTGACGTCGGCGAAGAACGCGCCGACGGACCCGCACTACTTCTTCCTGACCGCGCCGGGGTCGGGCCCCGGCCCGGGCGGCGGCATGATCGTGGACCGGCATGGTGACCTGGTCTGGTTCTCGCCGAGCACGGACACCAAGGCGAAGTTCAACCTCAACCGCCAGACCTACCAGGGCAAGCCGGTGCTGACCTGGTGGGAAGGGGCCGTCACCGGCGGGCACGGCGACGGCGTGGCCATCATCGCCGATAAGTCCTACAAGGTGCTGCACACGATCAAGGCATCGGGCGACATCACCCCGGGTCTCACCATTGACCTGCACGAGTTCGTCATCACCTCGAAGAACACCGCGCTGGTCACCTGCTACCGGCATGCCAGCGGCGTTGACCTGTCCGGCTTCGGCGGCCCGGTCGACGGCAATGTGCTGTCCGGTGTCATCCAGGAGATCGAGATCTCGACGGGCAAACTGCTGTTCCAGTGGGACAGCCTGGACCACGTCGACCTGACCGAGACCGAGGCGGCCTTCGCCGGCGGGACCGCCGACCAGCCCTTCGACTACTTCCACATCAACTCCATTCAGGCCACCGGCAACGGCGACCTGCTCATCTCGGCCCGCAACACCTGGGCGCTGTACAAGATCGAGCGGCCCACCGGGACAGTGCGCTGGCGGCTCAACGGCAAGAAGTCCGACTTCGCCATGGGAACGGGGACGCATTTCTTCTGGCAGCACCACGCGCGGCTGCACCCCGGCGAATTGCTGTCCCTGTTCGACGACGGTGCCGCCCCGCCCGAGGAAAAGCAGTCCCGCGGCCTGATCCTGAAGCTGGACACCACCGGCAAGAAGGTCTCGGTGAGCCGCCAGTACAAGCATTCCCGGCCTTCGCTGCTGGCCGGCGCCATGGGCAGCATGCAGGTCATGAACGACGGCCGGGTGCTGGTCGGCTGGGGCACCAACCCGGATTTCACCGAGTTCTCCCGGGACGGCAAGGTGCTGGTCGACGCCCAGATGCCGACGGCCAGCCCGAGCTACCGGACCTTCCGGTCGGACTGGACGGGTGAGCCGTCCGGCCACCCGGCCATCGCCGTGCGCCATCACGGGAACGGAGGGCGGGTCTACGCGAGCTGGAACGGCAGCACCCAGGTGCATCGCTGGCGGGTGCTGGCCGGGCGCACCGCCGGGAACCTGTCCTGGGCCGGCGCGGCCGACAAGCACAGCTTCGAGACCACCGTGACGGTGCCGCACGGCGGTCCGCACTTCCGTGCCGTGGCGCTCGACTCCCGCGGCCACGTCATCGGCCGCTCGCCCATCGTCCGCCTCAAGTAGCGCGATCGCGCCCGGCCGGGAGCCGGCCGGCGGTGCCCTACCGCCAGGCCTGCTGCCGGGCCGCCCAGCGCAGCCGGCTGGCCCGCGCCGCGGTGCCGGCCGGGGCTGCGCTGCCGACCGGGGCAGTCAGCCTGCTGCCGACCGGGCCGCGGGCGCCGGAATAGCCGGACTTGCGGCGCCGGACCGAGGCGCGGCCCGCCTCGGTGAGCTGGTAGGCGGTCCCGGCCTGGCTGGCCAGGCCGCGCCGGATCAGGCCGGCCAGCAGGTCACGCACTCCGGCCGAGCTCAGCGGCATTCCGTCGCCATCCAGCGCCGAGGTGATGTCCCGGACCGTCCGGGTCCGGGAGGCCAGCGTGTCGAGTACGGCGTTCTCCCGCGCAGTCTGGACGCTCATGCACTGCCAGCTACCCCGGCCCCGGCAGATATGCGTGGCCGGCGCCGGGCTGGCGGCGGCCCGGATGTTCACCTTCGCGGCCGCCGGCTGATGACAACCAGGGTCAACCAGGACAGGGTGTTAGGTAATTCGCTGGCCGTGACGAGGGGCAGTTGAGATGCCGGACATCCTGTCGATGTACGCCCAGACCCAGCCGGGCAAGCCCGGTGTCATCGATGACCAGGGCAGCGGGACCGTCGTGACGTGGACCTACGCCGAGCTGGAGGCGCAGTCCAACCGGGTCGCTAACGTGCTGCTGTCGCTGGACTCCGGGCCGGGCCGCAAGGTGCTGTGGTGCGGGCCCAACTCGCCCGGCGTGGTCGCCGTCATGAACGCCACCCGCAAGATCGGTGCCGTCGCGGTCCCGCTGAACTACCGGCTCACCCCCGAAGAGGCGCTGTACGTCATCAATCACAGCGACGCCGAGATTGCCTATGTCGACGCCGAGTGCGCGGGGATGTTCGCCGAGTTCCGCGACCAGCTGGAGCGCCTGCGGCACATCGTGGTGACCGGCGGCCCGGCGCCCGCCGGCATGCTCAGCGACGCCGACATCGCCGCCGCCTCCGATCAGGGCCCGGACGTCGGCGAGGCAGGCGGCAGCGGCGGCACGATGATCTACACCTCGGGCACCACCGGCAAGCCCAAGGGCGCGGTCCGCACGGGGGCCCCCGACCCGGAGGTCGTCGGCGGCCTGCTCGCCCTGCTCGGCTACCGGCCCGGCGACATCTACCTCACCTCCGGCCCGCTGTACCACAGCGGGCCGAGCGCCTTCATGTCGGCCGGGCTGGCGCTCGGCCAGACGATCGTCGTGCAGCGCAAGTTCGACCCCGAGGACTGGCTGCGCCTGGTCGATACCTACAAGGTGAGCTCGACCTTCTCGGCGCCCGCGCTGATCCGGATGGTGTGCGCGCTGCCCGCTGAGGTGAAGCAGCGCTACGACCGGTCGTCAATGCGCGTCATGCTGGCCAACGCCGCGCCGTGGAGCTTCGCGCTCAAGCAGCAGTACGTGGCTGACTTCCCGGCCGAGTCCCTGTGGGAGATCTACGGCTCCACTGAGCTGGGCGTGGACACCGTGCTGCAGCCCAAGGACCAGCTGCGCAAGCCCGGCTCGTGCGGCCAGCCTGCCCCGGGCATCGAGATCCGGCTGCTCGATGACGACGGCAACGAGGTCACCCGCGCCGGACCCGGCCACACCGGCGAGGTGTACGTGCGCTCGCGGGGCGTGTTCAACGCTTACTACAAGAACGACGTCAGCTACCAGTCGAGCAGCCGCGGGGACTTCCACACGGTCGGCGACATCGGCTACTGGGATGACGAGGGCTACCTCTACATCTGCGACCGCAAGACCGACATGATCATCTCTGGCGGTATGAACATCTACCCGGCCGAGATCGAGGCCGCGCTGGAGCAGCACCCGGAGGTCTTCGACGTGGCCGTGTTCGGCATCCCGTCCGAGGAGTGGGGCGAGGTCGTGCACGCCACGGTGGTGCGGTCGCCGGGCTCAGCGCTGACCGCTGAGCAGGTCACCGCCTTCGGCCGTGAGCACCTGGCCAGCTACAAAGTGCCCCGGTCGGTCGAGTTTACCGGTGAGCTGCCCAGGACCGGGTCCGGCAAGATCCTCAAGCGCCAGCTCCGGGCGCCCTACTGGGCCGGCCGCACCGCCCAGGTCGGCTAACGTGACCGCGTTATGACATCGCTTCCCGCGCGGATCGCCGCGCTCAGCGAGTTCCTGGCTGGCTATGAGGCCGAGCATGGGGTTATTTCCGAGGAGGAAATGCGAGAGGCGGCCCGCGCGGCCCGCAGCCGGGCAGTAATGGTGCGCGATGCGCCGGACCCGGATGAGGCACCTAGCCGGGATGCCCGCCGGGACTGGCCAGCTGGCTGAGTCAGTCCCCGGGGTCCTCGCCGGTGAGGCCGTCGACTGACTCGCGGATGAGGTCGGCGTGCCCCAGGTGCCGCGCGTACTCCTCGATCATGTCCATGATCAGCCGTCGCACGCTGGGCCGCTGCCCGTCCCGCGAGGCGTAGGCGCCGAGGCCGTCGAGGCCGCCGGCGGCGACCGCCCCGGCGACATCCGCCCGCGAGCGGGCCACCCTGGCCTGCCACAGCGCCATCAGCTCCGCCGGGCTGTCGTCGGCCGCGGTGCGCCACTCCCATTCCGGGTCAGCGTCAAAGTCCACGGCGTCGAACGGCGCACTGTAAGGGCGTCCCATCAGCTTGCTGCCGAACACGTCATCCTCGACCAGGGCCAGGTGCTTGAGCAGCCCGCCCAGGGTCATGGCGGACGGGGGGAGGGTGGCCCGGAGCCCGGCCGCGTCCAGGTTCCCGCACTTCCAGGCGATGTACCTGCGCTGCCGCTCCAGGCCGCCCAGCAGGGTGTCGAGCTCGGTGCCGGCGATCGGCGGCTCACGCAGGATCGCGCCGCTGTCGTTGTCCATGACCGGGACCCTACTGCCGATTCCGGACGGCAGGCTTCCGGAATGGGCCGAGGCCGGCCCGTGCTCTCCCGCGCCGGCGGCCACCTTCCCCGGTCGGCCCGGTTCCCCCCGGGCTTCCATGACTGCCGGGTCCGCGATTACTGACGACCTCATCAGGAACGGACCTCGCCCGACGCCGGCCCGCCCGGCACCGGATCAGGCCGGGCGGCAAGCACGTGGTGCCGGCCGCCCGGCCGCCCGGGCTACGAGTGCGGGATGGCTGGCGGCGCGGTGTCAGACCAGCCCGCGAACCGGATGATCTCGTAGCTGGCCAGCGTGCCCGGCCGGAGCCCGGCCGTCAGGCCCGCCGCGCGGACCACGCGGACCGCGGTGGCCAGCGGCAGCCCCGTACGCGGGCTCACGATCAGGATGCTGGCCTCCGTTCCGGCCGCGCCGGTCGGGCTGGTCAGCTCGACGGCGGTGCCGTTCCGCCCGGCCGGGTCGGTCACGGTGCCCAGGCTGCGAACCCCGTGCAGTCCGGCCAGCAGCCGGTAAGTGGCGGCTCGCTGGGCCGGGGACAGCGGCATGTCGGTGATCATCCCGGTGCCGGTCTGCCACAGCCACGCGGTGGCGCTGGCCGGCAGGTCGCCGCCGGTCGCGCCCGGCTCAGCGAAGTAGTGCAGCAGAGCCGCCTTCAGGCCCGCCGTCGTCACGGGCAGCCGCCGTAGCTGCCGCATGCTGACGTTGCGGCTGCCGATCGCGAAGATCTTGGCCCCGTCGTTGGTCGGGCCGCCGAAGGGCTTCCCGGCGGCGGCCGGGATCCGCAGCCGGCCCCGCCGGCCGGACTTGATCACGGTGACCAGCCAGTGCCGCGGCGAGCCTGCCTGCCGCCAGGCAGCGGTGTCCGCCGCCGTGGCCGGCCGGGCTCCCAGGGACCTGCTGATGAACTCGCTGGACCCGCCGGCCGCGCGCGCCGTCCACTGGTCATCGGAGCCCCGGGCAGTGATCACGTAACGGTGGCCGGCGGCCCCGACGGCCATGTTCGTGCCGGAGATCGCCCGGGTGACCCAGAAGCGGCCGGCGGCGGCCGGTGCTGCCCCGGCCTGGCGCGCGGCGGTCAGCAGGACATGCTGCGCGGACGGAACCGGCGCGCCATGATGGCCGGCGGCCTGACCGCGGGCGGCCTGACCGGCGGCGGCGTGGCCGGGCTGCGGCGCCCCGGTGCCCGCAGTCGCGATCAGCACGGCCGCCGCGGCGGCGCCGGCCAGCACGGCGGTGCCGCCGCCGGCCAGCGCCAGGCGCCGGGTCCTGGCCGGCCGACCGGACCGGGCCGGCGGCTGCTGGCCCGCCGTCTCGCCGTCGCGCTCGGCCAGCGCCATGAGGGCAGCCCGGCCCCGGCTCCGGGCCGGGGCTGAGGGGCCGGGCTCGCTGACGAGCTCGCGGATGAGCTCAAGGTCATCTGTGCTGTGCATGTTCGGTGTCCTTGTCATGGAGCGGAAAGCGTCGGGGGGTCGCTGGCCGGGTCGCTGATCGCGAGCGCGGCACGTACCTTGCGCCGGGCCCGGTTCAGCCGGGAGCCGACCGTTCCGGGGGCGATGGCCAGGGCGGTGGCGACCTCGTCATACGACAGGCCGCCGACGGAGATCAGCAGCAGCACGTCACGGTCGCCGGCGGGCAGCCCGGCCAGCGCCTGCATCAGCGCCGGCCGCAGCTGCCGGGCGCTGACCTGCTCGGCGATGCGGTCCTCCTCGCCGTACTCCGGACCGCCCCGCGGTGTCCGGGCCAGCGCGCGGTACCGGCGTGCCTCCGCCCGGCGGTGCCGGCCGATCATGTTCGTCGCGATCCCGTACAGCCACGAGCGGGCCGAGCCCTGCGCCGCGTCAAACCGGCGCCGGGACCGGAATGCGGCCAGGAAGGTCTCGGCGGCCAGGTCATCGGCAGCGTCCGGGCCGAGCCGGGCCGCGGCATACCGGTAGATCTCCGCGAAATACCGGTCGTAGAGGTCGCCGAAGAGCTCGGGCTGGTGCAGTGAGAGGGCGACGAGCCGGGCATCGTCGGGCGGGGCCTGCGGCCCGGCCGGCCCGGACCCGGCGGGCGGCCGGTCCGGCTGGCGGCCTGCCGCGGCACCGGATCCGGCCGCCGGGCCGGCCAGCGGCCGGGCGAGCCGGATCATCCCGGCGGGCGGCGGCCAGCCGGGCCGGGCAGGCCGCGGCGGCGCCGTCATGCAGTACTTCCGTTCATGGGCGGTCCTGAGGCGGTAGGCGATGGGACACCCGTACTTCGCCGTTCCCGCCAGTCTTCTTCACGGCCAGTCTGCGGCAGGGGCAGTCTGGCATCTCCGGCCTGCCGTCTGGCCCCGGCGGCGGCCGGGGATGCCGGGCCGGATCGCCGGGTATGGTCCGGCCCGGGGCCGGCGCCGTGGCGGGCCCGGGCCCGGACGGCCGGACCGGGGGCAGCCCGGCCGCTAGCTGGGGGGAGCTGGCGATGACGGACGTAGACGTGCTGATCGCAGGGGCCGGGCCGGTGGGCCTGACGGCCGCTCTCGAGCTGCGCCGCCGGGGGATCGGCTGCCGGATAATCGACCGGCTGGCGAAGCGGGCGCCGTACGCCAAGGCGGTCGGGATCCAGCCGCGCACCCTGGAGATCTGGGAGCACTCCGGCGTGCTGCGCGATGCCCTGGACGCGGCCATCGAGATGCGCGGGATGCAGATCTATACCAACGGGGAGCTGGCTTTCGAGGTGCAGCTGGACCTTCCCGACGAGGTGCCGTACGGGTTCGTGGCGCTGCCGCAGTACGAGACCGAGCGGATCCTGGCCGGGCAGCTCGCCCGGCTGGGGACCTGCATCGAGCGCGGCACGGAGCTGACGTCATTCGAGCAGGACGCCGGCGGCGTGACCGCGACCCTGGCCGGCCCCGCGGGCCCGCAGCCGGTGCGGGCCCGTTACCTGGTCGGCTGCGACGGCGCGCACAGCGCGGTCCGGACGGGCCTGGGGCTGGACTTCGCCGGCGGTGCCTTTCCGGAGCAGTACATGCTGGCCGACGTCGTCGCGGACTGGTCGATGCCGCCCGGCGTCGGGATCCGCGCTCAGCACCAGAGCGACGGGAAGACGGACGACCTGCTGGTGTGCATCCCGCTGCCGGGCCGCAGCCGGTACCGGATGTCCATGTTCGTGCCCCCCGAGCTGGCCGCGCCGGACCCGCAGGGCGCGGGGGAGATGGCGCACGGCCTGGACGGCAGCCGGGCCCCGGAACTGCGGCACATCCAGGCTGTGCTCGACCGGCTCGCGCCGCAGCCCGCGCAGGCCTCGGACATGCGCTGGTCCTCGGTCTTCCGGATCAGCCACCGCATCGTGGACCGGTACCGGTCGGGCCGGGTGTTCGTCGCCGGGGACGCCGCCCACATCCACCCGCCCACCGGCGCGCAGGGCATGAACACCGGCATCCAGGACGCGTGGAACCTGGGCTGGAAACTGGCCCTGGCCGTTCAGGGGCTGGCCAGCGACGCCCTGCTGGACAGCTATGACGCCGAGCGCCGCCCGGTGGGGGAGCAGGTCGTGGGCCAGACCGTCCGCGATGCCCGGACCGGGTTCGACGCCCGCCCGGACGACCCGGCGGCCATGATTCTGCGGGAAGCCCAGCTGCTGGTCGGCTACCCGGACAGCCCGGTGGCGGGCGAGGAGGTCACCGGCGGTCAGCTGGCCGCCGGGCCGCGCCCCGGCCAGCGGGCACCCGACTGCGGCGGCCTGCGGCGCAGTGCCGTGGCCTTCCCGCTGCGGTTGTTCGAGGTCCTCGACCCCGCCGATCACACCCTGCTGCTCTATGCCGGCGACAGTGCCCGGGCGGCCCGGGCCGCCGCGCTGCTCGGAGCGGCGCAGCGCCGGGCGCACGGACGGCTGCGCGGCTACCTCATCCTCGCGCCCGGCACGCCGCCTCCGGCTGACCCGGTGCCCGCGCTGACCGACTCCGGCGGGCAGTTCCGGGCCGCCTACGATGCCGCCGGCGGCTGCGGGTACCTGGTCCGGCCGGACGGATACATCGGGTACCGGGCCGGCCAGCTCACCGAGCCAGGACTGCTGGCTCACCTCGCGGGCATCTTCGCCCGCTGATCTCGCCCCCGGCCACCTCGGGCGACAGGTCGTCCACGGCAACGACCGGCCCGTAGGTCTTGCGCAGCCGGGCGACCGTCACGGCCGGCCGCTGGTGCTCATCGCCGCCTCCCTCCCTCCCTCCCTCCCTCCCTCCCTCTCTCTCCCTGCCTCCCTGCCTCCCGCCCTCGCTGCCGCCCGCCGGGACATGTCCGCCCGCCAGGCGCTGTCTTGCCTAAGAAAACTGATATCAG
Source organism: Streptosporangiaceae bacterium (assembly GCA_036490755.1). Classification (GTDB taxonomy): domain Bacteria; phylum Actinomycetota; class Actinomycetes; order Streptosporangiales; family Streptosporangiaceae; genus DASUBV01. Next base: position 2,383 of record DASXDJ010000117.1, on the reverse strand, counting down.
TATGCTAGATTCGTGAAAGCAACAACGTCAAGGCGGAGGTGATCCGGGTGACAGCACAAGCTCCCGGCCAGCAGGACGTCCCGCAGCCGGGGATCTCAGAGACTGCCGCGCGATCGGCGCGTGGTGTCCAGGTCCTGGTCGGTGGCATCGTCCTGGGGCTGGCCGCCATCGCGCTGCTGTGGGTCGCGGCGAAGGTGGGCAGCGGCGCCGGGCGCGTGGCCCTGATCGTGATCGGGGTACTGCTGCTCCTCGCGACCGAGGGAGCCTTTCACGGGCTGACGGCAGTGGTGGCCGGGGAGGCCCGGGCCGTGCAGCTGTTCGGCCGCTACCGCGGCTCGCTGCGGGAGCCGGGCCTGCAGTGGGTGAACCCGTTCGCGCGCCGCCGCCCGGTGTCGGTGCGGATCCGTAACCTCGAGACCGCGATGGCCAAGGTCAACGACGCGGACGGCAACCCGATCGAGATCGCCGCCGTCGTGGTCTGGCAGGTCCGCGACACCGCGCAGGCGCTGTACGCGGTCGATGACTACCCCAAGTTCGTCGCCATCCAGACCGAGACAGCGGTCCGGCACGTCGCCTCCAGCTACCCTTACACCAGCCCGGAGGGGGATCAGCTGTCGCTGCGCGACAATGCTGATGAGATCACCCAGCGGCTGTCGGCGGAGATTGCCGCCCGGGTCGCGTCGGCGGGGGTGCACATCATCGAGTCGCGGCTGACCCGGCTGTCCTACGCTGCGGAGATCGCCCAGGCCATGCTGCGCCAGCAGCAGGCCAGCGCCGTGGTCGGGGCCCGGCGGCGGATCGTCGAGGGCGCGGTGGGCATGGTCCGGCTCGCGCTGACCCAGCTGGAGGAACAGGGAGTGGTCGAGCTGGACGAGGAGCGCAAGGCCGCCATGGTGTCGAACCTGCTGGTCGTGCTGTGCAGCGAGCAGGCCACCCAGCAGGTGGTCAACACCGGCTCGCTGTACCAGTAACGGCGGTGCGGATTAATCGTGACTGAGCGCAAGAGCGTGCTGCTGCGGCTCGATCCGGCCGTGGCCGACGCCCTGGCCCGGTGGGCCGCCGACGAGCTGCGCAGCACCAACGCCCAGATCGAGTTCCTGCTGCGCCGGGCGCTGGCCGACTCCGGCCGGCTGCCTGGCCGGGTCCGTCCGCAGCGCGGCCCCGGCCGGCCGCCGAAGGCGGCTGCTGACTAGCAGCCGCCGTCAGCGGCCGGTGATTTCAGCAGCCCGGACGGCGGTCAGGCGGCCCGCCGCTCAGTCAGCAGGCCGGGATGTGGGCGGGCCGTCAGTACCAGCGGATCACCGGCATCGGCTCGGCCGGCGCCGGGCCAGGCCGCGGCGGCCGCGGGCTGGGCCGCGGGCTGGGCCGCGGGCCGTCCGTCCGGCGGTGCCGTGAGCCGTGCGGCCGCAGGGCGACGTGCAGCAGGGCGAGGGGCTTCAGCATCCCGGTCTCCAGGTGTCTGGCAGTTACAAGTTCCTTCCTGGAATATTACTTCCTAGGACGCTAAGTCTCAAGAAGTTACGTCCCTGACGCTCCGATGCCATGGCCGGGCGCTACAGTGCCGCCATGACCGACACCGACGGCGTGGACCTGATCCGCGAGCAGTGGCGGCGCGAGCGGCCCGACCTGGACACCGCGCCGATCGGCGTGATCGGCCGGATCTCCCGCCTGGCCCGCGAGATCGAGCTCCGGCTGGAGCCGGTGTATGCCGAGTGCGGCCTGGAGCCCGGCTGGTACGACGTCCTGGCGACCCTGCGCCGGGCCGGTCCGCCGTACCGGCTGCGCCCGACCGACTTCGCCGCGTCGCTGATGCTGACGTCCTCCGGTACCACGAAGCGGCTCGACCGGCTGGAGGCGGCTGGCCACGTCACCCGCGAGCCCGATCCGGCGGACCGCCGCGGCGTGCTGATCGCGCTGACGGACCGCGGCCGGGCCCTGGTCGACCAGGCCGCCGGCCAGCACCTGGCCAACGAGAAGCACATCCTCGGTGGCCTGACTGCGGCTGAGCAGGGCGACCTGGCCAGCCTGCTGCGCAAGCTGGGCATCACGCTGCCGCCGCCCGGGCCGGCCACGGCGGCGGCGCCCCGCCGGCGCCGGCCGCCGGCCCGTCGCTAACGGCGGCCGCTGCCGGCCCGTCGCTAACGGCGGCCGCCGTCGGCCCGCTGACTTACTCCCGCCCCGCCACGGCTTCCTTTCTCCGTCAGCTGACCGATGTCTTGCCATGAAAGTTGCACGAGACTTTTCGTGCAAGTGCCGGCAAGATCCCGCATCAGCAGGAAGCGGATCTCTGCGGCCGGAGGTCAGCGCGCCAGGATGACTTGCCTGGTCGCGTCTGCGGAGGAAGGCCAGACTGTTGGACGTTGCCCGACTGCGGGAGAGCTTC
>DASXDJ010000116.1:0-52798 GCA_036490755.1 Streptosporangiaceae bacterium | reverse complement strand
GGCCAGCGCGGCTCTCGTGGTTGCCGCCTGCGGCAGCAGCAGCCCGTCCGGAGGCTCCTCCGGGAGTTCTGGTTCTAACGCGCCGGTGCCGCAGATCTCCGTCACCGATCTCAACAACAGCTTCTCGGCGATGACGACGCTTAAGCCGCTCGCCGCCCGGGGCAAGGGCAACGTCGCGGTGATCCTGCCCGACACCGTCACCTCGACCCGCTACGTCGAGTTCGACGCGCCGTACCTGAAGCAGGCCTTCCAGAAGGCCGGCCTGACGTCCTCGCAGTTCACCGTGCAAAACGCCCTGGGCAGCGACTCCACCCAGTTCAGCGACGCGCAGACGGCGATCACCAAGGGCGCGAGCGTGCTGGTCGTGGACCCGCTCGACTCCGGCGTCGGCGCGCACATTGAGTCGTACGCCAAGTCCCACGGCGCGTCGGTGATCGACTATGACCGGCTCACCCTCGGCGGCAAGCGGAGCTACTACGTCAGCTTCAACAACGTCCTGGTGGGCACCAAGATCGGCCAGGGCATGGTCAGCTGCATCTCGGCCTGGCATGTCAAGAAGCCCAACCTCATCGTGATGAAGGGCGCGCCGACCGACAACAACGCCACGCTCTTCGCGCAGGGCTACAACGCCGTGCTGGCCCCGCACTTCAGCTCCGGCTGGAAGGACGTCAGCAACCCGGCCGGGACCTGGGACCCGCCCACCGCGCTGAGTGAGTTCCAGCAGCAGTTCACGGCGCACCCGAACATCAACGCGGCGCTGATCCCGAACGACGAGAACGCCGCGCCGATCATCCACTACCTGCAGGGCAAGGGGGTCAAGGCCAAGACCTTCCCGATCACCGGCCAGGACGCCACCCTGACCGGCCTGCAGAACATCCTGACCGGCTACCAGTGCGGTACCGCGTACAAGCCGATCTACCTGGAGGCCCAGGCCGCTGCCGCTCTGGCCATGTATGTGCGAGCCGGCGTCAAGCCGCCCGCTAGCCTGGTCAACGGCTCCACCAAGGACACGCAGGCCAACGTCAGCGTCCCGTCGGTGCTGCTGACGCCGACCTGGGTGACCACGGCGAACATGAACTCGACCGTGATCGCGGACAAGTTCGTGCCGGCCTCCCAGCTGTGCGCCAAGAAGTACGCCTCGGCCTGTACGGCCGCGGGTATCTCGGGCTGAGATAGGAGTCGCATGACACGCCGGGACACCAGCAGTGACCGGTAGCCCAGAAGATGGAGCCCGGCCCGCGGACGCGGGCCGGGCTCCATCCGGCGCCGGCGAGGGAACTGCTACTGCCACGATGGACGGGTCGCTGCTGACGCTGCGCGAGATCGGGAAGAGCTTCGGTCCCGTGCAGGCGCTCAGCGGGGTCAGCCTCGACATCCCAGCGGGCCAGGTCACCGCCCTGGTCGGCGACAACGGCGCCGGCAAGTCCACGCTGATCAAGACGATCTCCGGGATCTGGGAGCCCTCCCACGGGCACATGATCTGGCAGGGCAAGCAGGTGCACTTCCGCACCCCGAGGGACGCCACCGAGGCCGGCATTGCGACCGTGTACCAGGATCTCGCGCTGTGCGACAACCTGGACATCGTGGAGAACATGCTCCTGGGCCATGAGGTGCGGCGGCATCTGCTGCTGGACGAGGTGTCCATGGAGAAGACGGCTAAGGCGACCCTGAGCGACCTGCGGGTCACGACGGTCCATAACATCCGCCAGCCCGTCGGCTCGCTGTCCGGCGGCCAGCGGCAGGCGGTGGCGGTGGCCAAGGCCGTGATGCTGGAGGCCAAGCTGGTCATCATGGACGAGCCGACCGCGGCGCTGGGGGTCTCCCAGACCGCCCTGGTCCTGGATCTCATCGGCCGGCTGGCCCGGCGCGGGATCGGCGTCCTGGTGGTCTCGCATAACCTGACCGACGTCTTCCAGGTCGCCGACCGCCTCGCGGTCCTGTACCTGGGGCGGCTGGTGTCCACCGGGCCGGCCTCGGACTATGACACCGCGTCCGCCGTGGACTTGATGACGACCGGGGCCACGCAGCGGACTCGCGGCGCGGACGGCGCTGCGCGCACCCCCCCCAGCGGCCCGGAGGGCTGACGATTGGCTTCCACGAATCCAGAACCCGAGCAGGGCGCGGTGACCACCGAGGGCGTCGAACCCGACAACTCGGCGCCCATCCTGGCCGCGCCCGAGCTGGTCGCCGGGTCACTCGGCGAGTACGTGCGGATCTGGCTGAAGCGGATCCGCAGCGGGGAAAGCGGGGCCCTGCCGGTCATCGCCGGCCTGATCGTGATCGTGCTGATCTTCCAGATCAAGAACTCGCTGTTCCTGTCCGCGGGCAACCTGGTCAACCTGATGACCCAGGCTGCCTTCATCGTGACCCTGGGCATGGCCGAGGTCTTCGTGCTGCTGCTCGGCGAGATCGACCTGGCCGCCGGCTTCACGGCCGCCTGCGGCGCGGTCATCGCGCTGTGGATGCTGGCCGCGGGCAACCCCTGGTGGCTGGCCGTCATCGCGGCGCTGGCGGCCACCGGGGCTTACGGGGCGGTGCAGGGCATCATCATTACCCGGCTCCGATTGCCCTCGTTCGTCGTCACGCTGGCCGGCTATCTCGGCTTGTCCGGCCTGCTGCTCTACCTGATTGCCTCGGCCGGCAAGTACGGCCTCGGCGGCGTGATCAACCTGAACAGCAACGTCATCAACGACATCGAGAACGGCAGCCTGAACGCGACCGCCAGCTGGATCGTGATGATCGTGCTGGTCGCCCTGGCCGGGCTGATGATGTTCCTGCGGGACCGCCGCCGGCGCGTGAGCGGGCTGGTCGCGCCCCCGGCCAGCATTACCATCATGAAGATCGTGGTGCTGGCGGTGGCCGGTGTCGTGGTGGTGCTGGTGGCCAACACCAACCGCGGGATCGGCTTCAGCGTCCTGCGCGGGCTGCCCTGGGTGGTGCTGGTCGTGCTGGCCGTCCTGGTGGGTTACGGCGTCCTGCTCGGCCGCACCCGGTTCGGCCGCTACATCTACGCGATCGGCGGCAATGCCGAGGCGGCCAGGCGGGCCGGCGTCAACACCAACCGGATCCGGGTGCTGGCCTTCACCCTGTGCGGCGTGACCGCCGGCATCACCGGAATCATCTACGCCTCCTACCTGGGCTCCATCTCCAGCAACGTCAACGGCGGCCAGCAGGTGCTGTATGCGGTGGCGGCCGCGGTGATCGGCGGGACGAGCCTGTTCGGCGGCCGGGGCAAGATGATGGACGCCCTGCTGGGCGGCCTGGTGGTCGGCGTGATCTACAACGGCCTGCAACTGCTGGGCCTGTCGGCATCGGCCCAGCTGATGTGGACCGCCCTGGTCCTGCTGGCGGCCATCACCGTCGACTCGCTCACCCGGCGGGGCCGCAGTGCCAGCTAACCGCAGTGCCAGCTAACCGCCGGGCCAGCTAGCCGCCGGGCCAGCTAACCCGGGGCCAGCCGGCCCGGCCCCAGCACGGCCGGGCCCAGCTGGTCAGGGTGCAGTCAGCGCGGCCCGGAGGGGCGGCATCCCGCAGGGTGCCGCCCCTCCGGCCTGTCCGGAGACCTCCATCCGGCCCGGCCGGCCGGCCGGAATCGGCCGGAATAGGGTCCATGGCACACTGGTTACTACAACATGCGTGCTCCGGGGTCGGTGAAATTCCGAGCCGGCGGTGACAGTCCGCGACCCAGCTGAGGAAACTCGGCTGGCTGACCTGGTGAAACTCCAGGACCGACGGTTAAAGTCCGGATGGGAGGCAGCACGCGCGTGGCAGCGCCCCGCTCCGGCGGGCCGGCCTGATCTCAGGCAGGCCCGGCGGCAGAACCGCCCGAGCACCGGGCGGCCCGGGCCCGTTCTGGCGGGCAGCGGCGGCTACCTCACGCGGCGCGTCCTCGCGCATCCCCCCGGAGCCAGGAACAGATGAGGCTTCGGAGGAGGACACGGTGTTCACCGGGATCGTGGAAGAGCTGGGCGAGGTTATCGCGCTGCAGCGGGGCGCCGACTCAGCCCGGCTGACCGTGCGCGGGCCGGAGGTGAGCGCAGGCGCCAGGCGCGGTGAGTCGATCGCCGTCAACGGCGTCTGCCTGACCGTCACCGAGACTAGCGACAGCCAGTTCAGCGCCGACGTCATCAAGGAGACCCTGGAGCGATCCAGCCTGGGCGCGCTGGCCCCCGGCTCGCGGGTCAACCTGGAGCGGCCGGTCCGCGCGGACGGGCGGCTGGGCGGGCACATCGTGCAGGGCCATGTCGACGCGACCGGCGTCATCTTGTCCCGGCAGCCGGGTGACGGCTGGGAGGTCGTCCGCATCTCAGTCCCGGCCGAGCTAGCTCGTTACGTGGTGGAAAAAGGATCAGTCGCGGTCGACGGCGTGAGCCTGACCGTCTCGGCGCTCAGCCCGCCCGCCGCGGAATCGGCCTGGCTGGAAGTCAGCCTGATCCCGGAGACGCTGGCGCGGACCACCCTGGGCCGCCGCCAGCCGGGCGAGGTGGTCAACCTGGAGGCCGACATGATCGCCAAGGTCGTGGAGCGACTGCTCGCTGGGAGGCAGCTGTGATCACTCCGGAGCAGGACACGACCGGTGCGGGCGAGGTCCGGCTGGACGACGTCGAGCGCGCCGTGGCCGACATCCGGGCCGGCCGGGCCGTGGTCGTGGTCGACGACGCCAGCCGGGAGAACGAGGGCGACATCGTCTTCGCGGCCAGCAAGGCCACGCCCGAGCTGCTGGCCTTCACGATTCGCTATGCACGCGGGCTGATCTGCGTGCCCATGCTGGGCAAGGACCTGGACCGGCTGCAGATCCCCCAGATGACCACCGACAACCAGGAGCACATGGGCACCGCGTTCACGATCAGCGTCGATGCCAGGAACCGGATCACCACCGGCATCTCGGCGGCCGACCGGGCCCGGACAATCCGGACGCTGGCGGACTCGGCCACCGAGCCGTACGAGATCGTCCGGCCCGGTCACGTGTTTCCGCTGCGCTACACCGAGGGCGGCGTGCTGCGCCGGAACGGGCACACGGAGGCGTCGGTCGACCTGGCCCGGCTGGCGGGCCTGACCCCGGCGGGCGTGGTGGCCGAGATCGTCAATGACGACGGCACCATGGCCCGGCTGCCGCAGCTGCGCACCTTCGCCGACGAGCACGGCCTGGCGCTGATCACCATCGCCGACCTGATCGAGTACCGGCGGCGGGTCGAGCGGATGGTCAGCCGGGTGGCCGAGACCCGGATTCCCAACCAGTACGGCCAGTGGCGCGGCCTGGGCTACCTCAACTCCGTCGACGGGATCGAGCACCTCGCGCTGGTGCTGGGTGACCTGTCCGAGCCGGGACCTGACCCCCTGGTGCGGGTGCACTCCGAGTGCCTGACCGGCGACGTGTTCGGGTCGGGACGCTGCGACTGCGGGGCCCAGCTGGACGCAGCCATGGCCGCGATCGCGGCCGAGGGCCGGGGCATCGTGGTCTACCTGCGCGGCCACGAGGGCCGCGGCATCGGGCTGCTCAGCAAGCTGCGCGCCTACCAGCTCCAGGACGCCGGCGCCGACACCGTCGATGCCAACCTGGACCTGGGCCTGCCGGTCGACGCGCGCGAGTACTCGACCGGCGCCCAGATGCTCGCCGACCTGGGCGTGAACTCGCTGCGGCTGCTCACCAACAACCCGGCCAAGATGCTAGGCCTGTCCGGCTACGGCATCAAGATCACCGGGCGGGTCCCGCTGCCGGTGGTGCCGACGGCCGACAACCTGCGCTACCTGACCGCCAAGCGCGACCGGCTCGGCCACCAGCTCGACGAGCTGCCCGACGCCGCCCCCGCCGCCGGGTCGGCGCCCGGGCCCAGCCCGGTGGCGGCCGGGACAGGCTCGGCGGGCGCTCCCCGCTCAGCCAGTGCCTCGCTCGCGTCTGGCCCGCCGGCGGACGGCTCATTCGCCGGGGTGCCGCGCACGGAGGCGCAGTGAGCGGCGCGGGGCGGCCCGCGGGACCCGTGATCGACGCCGAAGGCGTCCGCCTGGCGATTGTCGCCACCCGCTGGCACGCTGAGATCACCGACATGCTCGTCGAGCGGGCGCTGGCTGCAGCCCGGGCGTGCGGCGTGCCCGACCCGCTGGTCGTCCGCGTGCCGGGCGCCATCGAGCTGCCGGTTATCGCTGCCGAGCTGACGGGCCGCCACGACGCGGTCGCCTGCCTGGGCGCGGTCATCCGCGGCGGCACACCGCACTTCGACTACGTCTGCGACGCGGTCACCTACGGGCTGGCCAGGGTCGCGCTCGATACCGCGACCCCGGTCGGCAACGGCGTCCTGACCTGCGATGACATCAAGCAGGCCCAGGACCGCAGCGGCGCCGAGGGCAGTGCCGAGGACAAGGGCTGGGACACCGTCCTGGCCGCCCTGGAAACCGCCCTGGTCCTCCGCACCCTCCGCACCCCCGCCTGATGTCCGCAGCTAGGAGGATTTCGCGCCGGATAGGCGCGAAATCCTCCTAGCTAACGCCTCGCGAGAAGCCGAGCGTGTGGGTGGGCCGCGCACGGGGGCGCGGACTGCTAGCACGAAGGCACCAGATTGGCCAGGCTGCGGTCGCCGCTGTGGACAAGCTCGTGGTCCGGGCCCCCGGCGGGGCCGGTATCCACAGGCAGGCGACTCACGGCATGGCACTCCGCGCCAGGCCTGGGCAACCTGCGGTCATGAGCAACGAAATGCCCCCGCAGCTTGCGCAGCTCTCCTGCTGGCAGAGCGGGATCCTGACGACCACACAGGCCCTTCACGGCGGACTGACCAAGGACCTCCTCCGCTCCTTCGAGCAGCGCGGCCGCTGGCACCGACTCCACGCTGGCGTCTATGCCACCTTCTCCGGTCCGCCGCCGCGAAGGGCCGTCTTATGGGCTGCTGTGCTCCGCGCAGGTCCGGGCGCGGCGCTGAGCTACTACACGGCCGCCGAGATGGACCACCTGATTGACCACTCCGTCGAGCGGATACACCTGACAATTCCGCAGGCGCGACGAGTCGATCCCATCCGGGGAGTGCTGCTGCACCGCTCAGAGCGGGCATCGGAGGCCCGTCATCCGACGCTGACTCCGCCGCGGACCCGGATCGAGGAGACGGTCCTGGATCTGGCCGCGGCATCAGCGACCCTCGATGATGCCTGCGGCTGGGTCACCGGAGCGTTCAACCGCCGGCTGACGACGCCAGCCAGGCTGCGCGCAGCGATAGAGCAGCGTGATCGCATGCGCTGGCGGTCAGCACTTGCTGAGTTGCTCAGCGCTGACGCCGCCGGTATTCACTCTGTGCTCGAGTACCGGTACCTGCGTGGCGTTGAGCGGCGGCATGGCCTGCCGCGTGGTACCCGTCAGGCTCTCGTCCGGCGCGGTTGCCGCACGGAGTACCGGGATGTTCTCTACGAGGGCTACGGCCTGGTGGTCGAGCTTGACGGGCGCTTCGCCCATCCCGCGGATACGCGCTGGCGCGACATCCACCGGGACAATGCGGCTGCCGCCGACGGGCTGGTCACCCTGCGGTACAGCTGGCTCGACATTCATGAGCGTCCGTGCCGGGTCGCGGCCGAGGTGGCTGCCGCACTGGCCCATCGCGGTTACCGCGAAGCCCGTCCGTGCTCGGCTGACTGCCCCATTCCGGCAGCTGGCCGTCTGGCTGGCTGGCTGGCTGGCTGGCTGGCCCGGGCTAGCGGGGCCAGGCGAGGACCGGGCCGCGGGCACTTACCAGGACATCCGTCCCGGGGGGCAGCTGCGGGCCGCCGGCCGTCCGGATGATGAGCTCGGCCGGGCCGGCCGGGCCCGCGCCTGATCCGGGGGCGGTGACCTGCCCGCCGGACGGGTGAACCCGGAGAACGGCGTCGTGGCCGTAGTACTCGCAGGCCAGCACCCGTCCCGGCAGGCTGCCGCCGGCCTCGCCGGCCTCGCCGCCAGCCACCCCGCCCGGTAGCTGCGAGCCGTTCGCTGGCACCGCCAGGCGGATCTCCAGCTGCTCGGGGCGGATCAGCACCGTGACCGGACCCGGCGTGAGCTCCGCGCCAGCTGAGGCAGCCGCCAGCGGGAGCGGGCCGAAAATGGTCCGCACCATCCCTGGCGTGGCCTGGTCAGACGCGGCGCTGGCGCCCGCCAGCCAGTCCGCCCGCCCGGCCGCCCGGGCCCGGTCGACCGGACCGCCGGGCAGGTCCGGGGCCCGGACGGGCGTGCCCGCCGCGCTGTCTGCAGCCGCCGCGCCGACCCGTTCCGCCGAACCGGGTGCCGCCGAACCGGACTCCGGCGAACCCGGCCCAGCACCGGACTCCAGTTCTCCGTCCAGCAGGTTCGCCTCGCCGATGAAGCGGGCCAGCTCCGGGTCGGCGGGCCGGATGTACAGATCCTGGGGCGCGGCGCACTGGGCGATCTGGCCACCGCGCAGCACGGCGACGCGGTCGGCCATCGACAGTGCCTCGTCCTGGTCGTGCGTGACCAGGATCGCGGTCGTGCCAGCGGCGCGGAAGATCGCCTGGACGTCGGCCCGCACGGCGGCGCGCAGGTGCGCGTCGAGGGAGGCGAACGGCTCGTCCAGCAGCACCAGCTCCGGCTCGATGGCCAGCGCCCGGGCCAGCGCGACGCGCTGCTGCTGGCCGCCGGACAGCTGATGCGGGTAGCGCTTGCCCAGCCCGGCCAGCCCGACGGCCTCCAGCAGCCCGGCCACCCGCGGCCCGCGGCGCTCGCGCACGGGCAGGCCGAAGCCGACGTTAGCTGCCACCGTCAGGTGCGGGAACAGGCTGCCCTCCTGCGGCACGTAGCCGATCCGGCGCCGCTCAGGCGGCACGTGCTCGCCGGGCCCGTCGACGATCGTGCCGCCGATCCGCACGGTCCCGGCGTCAGCCTGGTCGAAGCCGGCCAGCAGCCGCAGCAGCGTCGTCTTGCCGCTGCCGGACGGGCCGAGGATCGCGGTCAGCGACCCGGCGGGCACCGTCAGGTCTAGCCCGGTCAGGACCGGGTGGCTGCCGTAGGCCTTGTGCAGCCCCTGCACTGTCAGTTCGGTCACGTGAGCTATCCCTGCGCCTTCGCTGATCGATCGAAGAACCGGCCGAGCACATAGCTCGGAACTGCCGCGATCGCGATCATAGCCAGCGCGAACGGCGCCGCCTGACCGTAGGACAGGTCGGTCTCGTACTGCCAGAACTGGGTGGCCAGGGTCTGCACGCCGGTCGGGATCAGCAGCAGGGTGGCGGTGAGCTCGGTCACCACCGACAAGAACACCAGGCAGAACGCGGCGGCCAGGCCCGGGCCGGCCAGCCGCAGCGTCACCCGGCTGAGCGTCCGCAGCCGGCCGGTGCCCAGCGACCAGGCCACCTCGTCCAGGCCGGCCGGGGCGCGGGCGACGGCCGCCTTGACCCCGACCAGCGCGAGCGGGAAGAACATGATCGCGTAGCAGACGATCAGCAGCAGCGCGGTCTGGTAGCCGCGGCCGGCCAGGTAGTGCTCGGTGAAGTAGGCCAGCGCGAAGCCGATAACCGCGCCGGGCATGGCCAGGACCAGGTAGGTGCTGCGCTCCAGGACATGCCCGGCGGTGCTGGTGTGCCGGATGGCCAGCAGCGCGACGGGCAGCGCGGCGAGCGTGTCCAGCAGTCCCGCGCAGGCGCCGTAGCCGGCGGTGTGCAGCACCGCGCTGAGCATGGACACCGTGCCGCCGGTCACCGCCGGGATGCCGCCTTCGAAGATCCAGTAGACGCTCGAGTACACCGGCATCCCGAGCGCGAGCGCGACCAGGACCGCGAGGGCGGCCAGCACCGGCCACCGGGCCCGGCCCAGCCGCAGGGGAGGACTGACCCGCTGCGTGCCCGCGCCGACCCGGGAGGCCCGGCCGCGGCCCCGGGCCAGGCCCTCGCCGCCCAGCACCAGCAGGCTCAGCCCGACCAGCACCAGCGACAGCGCGCAGGCCGCCGGGACGCTGAACGACACGTTGAACTCGGTGAAGATCTCGGTCGTGAACGTCTGGTAGCCCAGCAGCTCGAAGGCGCCGTACTCGGCGAGCAGGACCAGCGCGACCAGCAGGCAGCCGCCGAGGATCGCGCCGCGGGCCTGGCCGAGTGTGACCCGGGCGAAGGTCCGCAGCCGGCCGCTGCCCAGGCTCCTGGCGACCTCCTCCTGGCCGGGGTCGGCGGATCGCAGGCTGGCCGCCACGGGCAGGTAGACCAGCGGGTAGACGGCCAGGGTCATGACCAGGACGGCGCCGCGGAAGCCGTGCACCCACGTCCACAGCGACGCCCAGCCGAAGCTGACCACGAAGTCGGGTATGGCCAGCGGCACGACCAGCAGCACGGCCCAGGCCCGCCGGCCCGGCAGGTCGGTCCGCTCGACCAGCCACGCCGCGGCGGTGCCGATGATCGCGCACGCTGCTGTCACGGCCAGCGTCAGCCGCACCGTGTTCCACAGCAGCTCACCGGTCAGCGGCCGGGCGATCAGCCCGGCTACCTGGTGCAGCCCGGCCCCGCCGGACTCGATGAGCAGGAACGCGAGCGGAACCGCGAGCAGCACGGCCACGGCCGTGCTGGCCGCGATCAGCGGCACCGGGCGCCGGGCCCGCCGGGCCCGGACCGCGGGCACCGCCGGGGCAGGCGCCGTCCGGGCCGCCGGCTCAGCCAGATCCTGGATCACGGTTACAGCAGCCCGGCCTGGCGCATCAGCGCGATGGCCGTGGTGCCGGTACCCAGCTGGCTCACGCTCATCGGGTACGGCTGCAGCTGGCTGAATGGCGTCTCGGGGGCCAGGGTGGTGACGCCGGAGTCGATCGGGTACTCGTAGCTGATCGACTCACCGGGACCGGTGCCCGGATGGGCAATGATCTCCTGGCCCTTCTTGCTGACCAGGAAGGCCAGGAATTTCTGCGCCGCGGCCTGGTGATCGCTGGACTTGAGCACGGCCGCGCCGGCGATGTCGACGACGTAGCCGGGGTCATGCGGCGCGAAGTGCGTGATCTGGGAGTGCATCCGGCCCGCGCCGATCTCGGCCTTCATCCGGTACCAGTAGTACTGGTTGACGATCCCGAACGCCACGGCTCCCTGGTTGACCTCGGAGGCAATCGTCTCGTTGTCGGGGTAGACGTGGCCGGCTGCATTCGCCTTGATCGCCGCCAGCCACTTCAGCGTGGCGGCCTGACCGTAGGCGTGGTCATAGGCCGTGACGATGGGCTGGAAGTCGGTCTCCTGCGGCGCGAGGGCCAGCTTGCCCTTGTACTTCGGCTCCGCGAGCTGGCTCACGTACTGGGGGAGCTGGCTGGCCGAGATCAGCCTGGGGTTGTAGACCAGCACGCTGACCCGCCCGGACACGCCCACCCAGTCGCCGCCGGGCGAGTCGTAGCGCCGCTGGGTGTGGCTGAGCGTGGACGCCTTCACCGGCGCGAGCAGGCCCTTGGCCTGCAGGCTCTCCAGCGGCGGGGTGTTCTCGGTGAAGAACAGGTCGGCCGGCGAGTTGCTGCCCTCGGTGGCGATCTGGTCAGCGAGCGCGTCCTCGTCGTCATTGCGGACCGCGACCTTGATGCCGGTCTGCTTCTCGAAGGCGAGGACCAGGTTCTGCGTGGTCTGGACATGCTGACCGCTGTACAGGGTCAGCGCCGGGCCGGCGGCGGAGCCGGCGGAGGCGCTGCCGCAGGCCGCCAGCGCGGCGCAGGCCAGCAGCGCGATGCAGGTGAGCAGGGCGGGCCGAGCGGGCCGGGCGGGCCGGGTGGGCCGATGCCAGTTCCTCATGACGCCGCTCCCGGGCAGATCGCGTTGACCTTCTTGGTCGCCACCGCGACCGCCTGAGTCGCCGTGGCGCTGGAGCCGCTGGTGGCGAACAGCTGGCGGTAGGCGGTGTCGAGCTGGCCGAGCACGGTGCGCAGCCGCGGGTTGCTGGTGTGGATCTGGCGCAGCGGCAGGATCTGGGCCTCGGCGTAGCCGGCCGGGTCCGCGTCCGGGTCCGGGCCGTCTGACAGCACGGCGCCGACTTGCTGGCAGGCCTTCTTCGTGGCTGCTGCTGACGAGGGGGCCGATCCGCCGCAGGCTGCCAGGGCCAGGGCCAGGGCCAGGGCCAGGGCCAGCGCGAGGGCCGGGGCCAGCGCCAGCGCCCGGCCGCGGCGCCCGGCCGGCCGGGAACAGGGGAGTGGTGCGGGCGGCGCGGACGGTCCGGGGAGCTGCCGGGCCGCCGCCGGGGCCGTCCCCGGCGGGCTCAACGCGGCCCGGCGCCGGGACAGGCCAGGTGCAGACGTCATCGTGTCCTTCCTATCGATAGCCGCGACCAGGGGCCCCGGGGCCGGGTGGCGGCTGAACTTAGGCTTACCTAACTTCGCGTTGATGAGGCTAACCTAACTAGTCCGGCACGCAATAACGGCGTACCCGATCATGACCGGAGCAATACCGGCCCTTTGCCTGGCGCGCGGCGGGCGGGGGCGGCGGCCGGCAGCCGGGCGCTGCGTGCGGATTACGGGCCGGCCACATACGCTGGCTCCGTAGACCTCGCCAAGCTCTGAGGTGGTCGGCAGTGCGGGACATTCTGGGCGATATATCCCAGTGGTGGGACGCCGGGGAGACGTTCGGCCTGGCTACTGTCGTGCGCACGTTCAGCAGCGCGCCCCGCGAGCCCGGTGCGGCGATGGCCGTTTCCGCCGCGGGTGAGGTCGTGGGCAGCGTGTCCGGCGGCTGCGTGGAGGGCGCCGTTTACGAGCTGGCGATGGAAGTAGCTTCGTCGGGACAGCCGGTGCTGCAGCGCTACGGCATCAGCGACGAGTCCGCTTTCTCCGTCGGCCTGACCTGCGGCGGGATCATCGACATCTACGTCGAGCCGGTCAGCAAGAAGCATTTTCCCGACCTCGGCGAGATCGCCGCGGCGGTGCAGTCCGGCATTCCGGTCGCCGCCACGACGGTCATCGCGGGACCGGGTGAGGCCGGCGCCCGGCGGCTGATCTGGACGGCCGGCGAGCGCGGCTCAGCCGGCTCGCTGGGCTCGGGTGAGCGGCTCGATGAGGCGGTCGATGACGACGCGCGCGGGATGCTGGCCCAGGGACTGACCGGGGTCCGCCGGTACGGTCCCGACGGCGAGCGGCGCCTCGATGACCTGTCGGTATTCGTCCAGTCGTTCGCCCCGCCGCCGCGGATGCTGGTGTTCGGCGCTATCGACTTCGCCGCCGCCGTGGCCCGGGCGGGCAAGTTCCTGGGCTACCGGGTAACGGTGTGCGACGCGCGCCCGGTGTTCGCCACTGCGTCGCGCTTCCCCGATGCCGATGAGGTCATCACCGACTGGCCGCACCGGTACCTGTCGCAGATCAGCACCGATTCCCGCACCGTCATCTGCGTGCTGACGCACGACCCCAAGTTCGACGTGCCGCTGCTGGAGGTGGCGCTGCGCTGCCCGGCCGCCTATATCGGGGCGATGGGCAGCAGGCGCACCCATGAGGACCGGCTGGCCCGCCTGCGCGAGGCCGGCCTGACCGAGGATGAGCTGGCCCGGCTGCGCTCGCCGATCGGGCTGGACCTGGGGGCCCGCACCCCGGAGGAGACGGCCGTGGCCATCGCCGCGGAGCTGATCCAGCTGCGCTGGGGCGGCTCCGGGCAGCCGCTGACGGAGACCTCCGGCCGGATACATCACGAGCGGCTCAGCGAGGGTGTCGCCCGCTGACTGGCCACGGCCGCGCCGGGCAGGCCGCGCGACCGGGCGCGGCTGCCTAGGCTAGGCGCATGGCAGCCGATGTGGCCGGGATCCTGCTCGCGGCCGGGGAGGGCAGCAGGCTCGGCCAGCCCAAGGCCCTGGTCGACGTCGCCGGGCGGCCGCTGGTCAGCCGCGGCATTGAGCTGCTGCGGGCCGGCGGCGCCGCGCCCGTCATCGTGGTCACCGGGGCGGCGGCCGTAGACCTGGCCGGCGTGATCACCGTGCACAACCCGCGCTGGGCCACCGGCATGGGCTCATCGCTGGCCGCCGGGCTGGCCACGGTTCCCGACTCCTGCGCCGCCGCCGTCGTCGCGCTGGTCGACCAGCCGCTGGTCGGCGCGGAATCGGTCCGCCGGCTGATCGCCGCGTACCGGGCCGGCGCGGGTGCCGCGGTCGCCGCCTACTCCGGGCAGCCGCGCAACCCGGTACTGCTGGCGCGCCGGCACTGGGCCGAGGTGACCGAGCTGGCCGTCGGGGACGCGGGCGCCCGCCGGTTCCTGCGCGCGCATCCCGAGCTGGTCACGCTCGTCGAGTGCGGAGACACCGGCCGGCCCGACGACATTGACACCCGCGACGACCTCGACCGCATTGACCGGCAGCTGACCGAGGACGCGGGTGCCGCAGGTGAGTCGTAACGTCCCCGGCGCGGGACCGGCTGACCCCGCCGGCGCGAGTAACGCGGGCCGCGCGGCCGGCGGCGGCCGCCAGCGGGCGCGCGCGCCCGCCGCCGCGACGCCGGGGATCAGGAATGCGCGGCCTGCAGGCCCCAGCTGTGCGTCACGCTGTCACCGGGGGCCAGCGTCAGCAGGTCCGTCCCGGTGACCAGGGCATTCGGCGGGCAGGTCATCGGCTCGATGGCCAGTGCCCGGCGCCGGTGCCCGGCGGCCAGCGCGTCCCCGCTGAACACCTGCAGCCACCGGTACCCGGGGCCGGCCCAGAACCGCAGCTCGGTGCCGGGACCGGCCAGCCGGGCCCAGGC
This sequence comes from Streptosporangiaceae bacterium, assembly GCA_036490755.1. Classification (GTDB taxonomy): domain Bacteria; phylum Actinomycetota; class Actinomycetes; order Streptosporangiales; family Streptosporangiaceae; genus DASUBV01. The sequence continues at coordinate 38,171 of DASXDJ010000116.1, read as the reverse complement.
GCGGCCTGCGGCGTCCCTGGTCAGCCCGGTGAGCGCGTGATCGATCCGGGTATCGCCGATCGGCCGGGCGGTGCGGAAGTCATACGGTGTCCCGGTGACGTCCTCCGGGTCGCCCGCGGGGATGCCACGCTCGTCGGCGGGCAGCCACTGCGCCGCGGGCAGCTGCAGCTCGCACTCGTCGATCAGCGGCGGGCCGGCGGTGAGGTAGGGGTGCTGGCCGGTTCCGTACGGGGCGGCGGCCCGGCCGGCGTTGCGCGCCGTGACCGACACCTCCAGCCCGCTGCCGGGCGACAGCCGGTAACTGGCCGTCAGCTCCAGGCAGAACGGGTAGCCGGGCCGCGCCAGCAGGAGCAGGCTCAGCTCCACGCGGCCGGGGTCGTGCGCCGCAGGCCGCCAGCTGTCCCACCGGGTCAGGCCGTGGATGGCATTCCCGCGGGCCGGCTCGGTCAGGTCCAGCTGCCGCTCAGCGCCGTCGAAGGTGTAGCGGCCGCCGTCCACCCGGTTCGGCCACGGCGCCAGCAGCTGCCCGGCCCCGGCCGGCGGTGCCTCATCGGCCGCGTACTCGGTGATGACCGGACGGCCCTGGTAGCTCAGCCGGCGCAGGCCCGCCCCCAGCTCCGTGACGGTGGCGCGATAGTCACCGGCCTCGATGTCGTACTGGGCACCGGTCAGCGGCGTCGCGGACGACTCAGTCATCGGGTCCCTTCCTGCGCGCACCGGGCCGGGCACGCCAGTGACAACTACTGTCCGCGGGAGGCTTGTGCCGACGGGGCTGCTTGGGGAGCGGGGGACCTTCAGCCCCGCCGGCAATTGCACCATAGCTGCCCCGGAAACCCCTCCGTGCCAACTTCGGCAACACTGCAGCTAGTTCTGCACCCCTCAGGCTGAGGAGAAGAGCCCGTGACCGGACCCCTTGACGGCATCGTTGTCATTGACCTCACCCGGGCCCTGGCCGGCCCGCATGCCACGATGCTGCTGGCCGATCTCGGCGCGCGCGTCATCAAGGTCGAGCAGCCCGGCACCGGGGATGAATCGCGGCTGTGGGGGCCGCCGTTCGCGGCCCCGCCCGGCGACGCCGGCGAGCCGGTCAGCACCTATTACCTCAGCTGTAACCGGAACAAGGAGTCGGTGACCTGCGACCTGCGCAGCGACGCCGGGCGGGAGCTGCTGACCGCGCTGGTGCGGCGGGCCGACGTGCTGGCGGAGAACTTCCGGCCGGGGGTCCTGGACCGGCTGGGATTCGGCTTCGAGCGGCTGCATGAGCTCAACCCCGGCCTGGTCATCTCCTCGGTCACCGGCTTCGGTCACGACGGGCCCGAGGGCGCCCGGCCTGGCTATGACCAGATCGTCCAGGGCGAGGCCGGCCTGATGAGCGTCACCGGCCCGGACTCCGATCACCCGACCAAGGCCGGCCTGTCGGTGGTGGACGTGCTCGCGGGCACCAATGCCGCGCTCGGGATCGTCGCGGCCCTGCACGAGCGGACGCGCACCGGCGCGGGCCGCGTCGTCCGCACCTCCCTGCTGGCCTCGGTGGTGGGCGCGCATGCCTTCCAGGGCACCCGCTGGACGATCGCCGGCCAGGTGCCGGCGGCGACCGGCAACCATCACCCGGCCATCGCCCCGTACGGGACCTTCCGCTGCCGGGACGGGATGCTCCAGGTCGCGGTGGCCAACGAGCAGCAGTGGCAGCGCTTCGCGCCCATCGCGGGCCTGGACCCGGCCGACATCCGGTTCGCCCGCAACGAGCTGCGGGTCACCCGGCGCGAGGAGCTGATGGCCGAGATCGAGGGGGTGCTGCTGCAGGAGGACCGGGCGCACTGGCTGGCGCTGCTGGCGCAGGCCGGCGTCCCGGCCGGGTCGATCCGCTCGATCGATGAGGTCTACCAGTGGGCGCAGACCCGATCCCAGGGCCTGGTCGTCACCGTGGACCATCCGACCCTGGGGGAGATCGAGCTGCCCGGCCCGGTGCTGCGCTTCGACGGCGAGCCGCCCCGCCAGCACGCCGCGCCCCCGCTGCTCGGCCAGCACGACGCGGCTGTCCGCGAGTGGCTGGCCGCACCGGACAGCAACCCGGCCGGCTGAGCTGCGCCTTTCCGGAGGTGCCGGCAACTGAATGCAGGCAGGCGCATAGCCAGCGCCACGGTGACGCTGGCTATGCGCCGCTTTCTTATTCCGCGCCTGCTGCGCGGCGCGGGCTCTGGCTTACTCGAAAACCACGATGGTCTTCCAGGTGTTCTTGTAGACGACGCCGTTAACGTGCAGGTTCGAGCCGCGCTGGAAGGCCCGGACCCCCAGCCACGTCTCGTGGTTGAAGAACCCGGTCACGCGCATGAACCGGAATCCGTAGGCGAACTTCAGGCTGTGCTGGACGGCGCGGACCGCCGAGCCCCGGTCGCCGCGCTGCACGGTGACGATGAGCCGGTTCCAGGTCGAGGCGCTGACCACGCCGCTGGCGCGCAGCCCGTGCTGGCGCTGGAACGACTTCACCGCGCGCGTGGTCAGCGGGCCGTAAGCGCCGTCAGCGCGCAGGTTGAAGCCCTTCTGCTGGAGCAGGTACTGGATCGTGACGACCCGCTCGCCCCGGGCCCCCTGGGACACGACGGGCCAGCGCAGCCCCTGACTGAACCAGGCAGGCTTCCCGGCCGTCGCCGAGGTGGTCGAGGTGGTCGTGGCTCCGGCCGGCGCCGCAGCCACGAGTGTCGCCATCGAGGCGACGGCTACCAGGCCGCCGACTGCGGTTGCCGCCCGGCGCACAAATGATTTCATGTGACCCCCCTCTGGCCGCCTGCGCGCAGATGCGCGCGTGTGCGTGAGCCCCGGGAATCGGCCTGCTTTACTTTTCTCGGCCACGAAGCCGCACAGCACGGGAATTCCATGGATATTCTCCAACGCTAGATTCGGCGATCAGAGACCGTCAAGAGTGCTGCAAATTGGGCACGCGGATTAATCATTTCATCGGGACCGCTGATGCCACGTTTAGAAATCTCGGTGCCGATTAAAACCCGGCCCGTCACCATGCGCTCAGATGGTGGTAGAAACGCCGGGCTCGCGGCCCGGCCGGGCCGGGCCGGCGGCCGGCAACGCAGCCGGGGGGAGGGTCCGCCCGCCCCCCCGGCGCAGCGAGGCGGACCCTGCCCCTGTGCCCCGGCTTCGCCCGGGCCCCGCGGCTGAGCACCCGACTATTGCTGATCCGCCGTGACATGGCCGGAGTTGCGGGCTTACCCGGACAACCTCGGACAAGGGCCTAGCTGGCCGGACAGGCCACCGGCCGGCCGGATTTCCGATAAAGCTAGTAACTGCCGCCTTTCCGCCGGCTGGCTGGCGGAGCGGGCGGCGCAAGGCGGCGTAGTCAAGGGGGGCCCGGTGGCGGGCGGATCATCCAACGACTCACCGGACGGCCCGGCTCAACAGCCGCGGGGCCCGGCCGGGGCGCACCGCGCCGACCCGGGGCGAGTACGCACGGCGGGGGATTTCGGCCGGGAGCTCACGCTGCTGCGCCGGGCGGCCGGGCTGACCGTGCGGCAGCTGGCCCGGCGCTCCGGGCTGCCGCACAGCACGGCCGGCGACTATGTCGCGGGGCGGCACCTGCCGCCGCCTGCTCAGCCCGTCGTGCTGCGCCGGATCCTGCGCGCCTGCGGGGTCACCGACGAAGCGGACCTGGACAGCTGGCAGGCGGCCGCGGACCGGGCGCGCCGCGGACCCGGCCGGAGCCCCGGCGGTGCCCGGGATGCGGGGCCGGCTGGCGCGCCCGCCGGAGCTGGCCCGGCAGGCCCGCCGGGAGCCCTGGCCGACGACGCTGCCGGCTGGGCCGGCGCAGGCCAGGCTGGCCGGGCCGGCCTGGCCGGGCCGGGTCAGCCAGGCGTCCATCGCACCGGCGGGGACCTGGCTGCGCCGGGCTCAGCCGGGCCGGGACCGGCCGGGGGCAGGTCGCCGCAGGCCCGCCGCAGCAGTGTCATCCCGTACCGGGGGCTGGCCAGCTTCCAGGCGGCCGACGCGCAGTGGTTCTTCGGCCGCGAGGACCTGACGGCGCGCCTGGTGCAGCTTGCCGGCGCGGCCCGGGCGGCGGGGCAGCCCCTGATGGTCGTCGGCCCGTCAGGGTCGGGGAAGTCATCGCTGCTGCGGGCCGGGCTGATCCCGGCGATCGAGCACGGCAGCGTGCCGGGGATCGAGGCCGGCCGATCGCCGGCGCTGGTGCTGACACCCGGCGGCCGGCCGCTGCCGACGCTGACCGCGGAGCTGAGCGCCGTCGGCCGGCCGGGTGGCCGCGCGGCGTCGCCCGGCCCCGGCCCCGGCCCCGGCTCCGGCCCGACCCCCGGCCTCGGCTCCGGCCCGGACCCGGATCCGGACCGAGAGCCGGCGGCGGTCATCATCGATCAGTTTGAGCAGGTGTTCACCGCCGTCCCGGACGAGGCCGAGCGGCAGGCCTTCATCACCGCCGCCGGCGCCCTGGCGTCGCGGGTCCTGGTGGTGATCGGGCTGCGGGCTGACTGTTACGGCCGGGCGCTGCGCTACGCCGGGCTGGCCGCCGCGCTGCAGGAACGCCAGCTGGCTGTCGGCCCGATGCCGGCTGACCAGCTGCGGCGGGTGATCAGCGAGCCGGCCCGGCGGGCCGGGGTGAGCGTCACCGAGGGCCTGGTCGAGCTGCTGCTGCGGGACCTGACGCCGCGCTTCGCCGGGCCCGGCGGCCAGGAAGCGGGCGCGCTGCCGCTGCTGTCGCACGCGCTGCGGGCGACCTGGGAGCACGGCCAGGGCGACACCCTCACGGTCGCCGACTACCGGGCCAGCGGCGGGATCACCGACGCGATCGCCCGCACGGCCGAGGATGCCTACGGCGCGCTGCGGCCGGCCGAGCAGCGCCGGGCCCGGTGGCTGTTCCTGCGGCTGGTCCAGGTGGCCGGTGATTCCATCGAGACCCGGTGCCAGGTGCCACTGGCGGAGCTGGGTGAGCTGGCCGGGGACGGTGCCGAGGGGGAGGGCACCGGCGTGCTGTCCCGGTTCATCGACGAGCGGCTGATCACCGTCACGGCGGAGGCCGCCGAGATCACTCACGACGCGCTGCTGCAGGCCTGGCCCCGGCTGCGGGAGTGGATCGAGGCCGACCGGGACGGGCTGCGGACTCGCCGCCGGGTCACCGACGCGGCCCGGACCTGGGCTGACTCCGGGCACGACAGCGCGGTGCTGCTGCGCGGCGGGCAGCTGGCCATGGCCCGGGACTGGGCCGCGGTGCAGCACAGCCGCGACGGCCTCAGCAAGGCAGCCCGCCAGTTCCTGGCGGCCAGCGCCGCGCACGAGCAGGCGACCGTCGAGGCCGAGCGGCGCCGGTCCCGGCGGCTGGCCCGGCTGGTGGCTGCGCTCGCGGTGCTGGTGCTGGCGACGGTCGGGCTAGCGGGATATGCGTTCTCGCAGCGCCGGGCGGCCATGACCGAGCAGCTCATCGCGGACTCGCGGGAGCTAGCCGCGGAAGCCAGCCAGCTGCGCGGCCAGGATCCGTCGGTGGCCGCCCAGCTCAGCCTGGCGGCCTACCGCACGGCCCGCACCCCCGCCGCCCTGGGCGGCCTGCTGGAGTCGTCGGGTACCCCGGCAGCAACCCGGCTCCGGGACTCCGCCGGCGTGGTGGAGGCCATGGCCCTGAACACGAGCCGGCACCTGCTGGCCGTGGTGGCCGCGGACGGCTCAGTGCGGCTGTGGAATGTGGCCCGGCCCGGTGCGCCGGTGCCGGCCAGCCGCCCGCTGACGGCCGGGCCCGGGCCGCTGTTCGCGGTGGCCCTCAGCCCGGACGGGCGGACGCTCGCGGCCGCCGGGGCCTCGAAGGTGGTCCGGCTGTGGAACGTGGCCCGGCCCGGTCACCCCGTTCTGGAGAAGACATCGCTGACCGGCCCGCGGAACACGATCTACGGGCTGTCGTTCAATCCGGCCGGGACGGTGCTGGCGGCGGCCAGCGCCGATGGCACGGTACGGCTGTGGGCGGCCCCGGGCACGGCCGGAGAGTCTGCCCGGCCGCTGGCGACGCTGGCCGGGCCCGGGGGATATGTCCAGGCGGTGGCGTTCAGCCCGGACGGGCAGCGGCTGGCCGCCGGCACGACCGGCGGCCGGGTCGCGCTGTGGGACGTGGCCAGCCCGCAGCGGCCAGCGGAGCTGGGCGCGCCGCTGACCGGGCCGGGCCGGGCCGTGACCTCGGTGGCGTTCAGCCCGGACGGGCACACGCTGGCCGCGGGCAGCCAGGACGACCGGGTGTGGCGGTGGCAGCTGACCGGGCCGGCCCCGGGGGCACCGCGGCGGGTCGCGGCCGGCGGCCCGCCGCCCCCGGCCCGGGGGCACCGCGGCGGGTCGCGGCCGGCGGCCCGTCGGCTGGCGCCGCTGGCCGGGGCGACGGACTGGGTGAACACGGTGGCGTTCAGCCCGGACGGCACGGTGCTGGCCGCGGGCAGCAGCGACGGCTCGGTGCGGCTGTGGAGCCTGGGCACCGGGCGGCTGACCGGCACACTGCGCCACCCCGACGTGGTCACCTCGCTGGCCTTCGACGGCGGTCACGAGCTGATCAGCGGCTGCGCCGACGGGACGATCCGGCTGTGGGCGCTGCCGCCGCCGGTGCTGGCCGCCGCCGGCGAGGTGAACAGCGTGGCGTATGCGCCGGGCAGCGGACTGCTAGCCGTCGGCAGCCAGGACCTGGAGCTGTGGAATCCGGTCACCCGGACGCAGCAGGCATCGGCCGCCGTCGCGGGGACATTCGTGAACGCGGTGGCCTACACGCCGCACTCCGGCCTGCTGGCGGCGGGCTATGGCAACGGCCGGGTCCAGCTGTGGGTCACGGCGGGCGGGCGGCTGTCCCGGCTCGGCCCGCTGCTGTCGCCGGCGTCGGCCCGGGTGGTCGAGTCGGTGACGTTCAGCCCGGACGGGAAGCTCCTGGCCAGCGGGTCCGACGACGGCGCCGTCCGGTTGTGGAACGTGACCGACCCGGCCCGGCCGGAACTGCTCGCCGTGATCCCGGACTCGGCAGCCATGGTGTTCGGGGTCGCGTTCGCACCGGACGGGCGGCTGCTCGCCGCGGCCAGTTCCGACGACGTGACGCGGCTGTGGGACGTGGCCCGCCCGGCCCGCCCGGTGCGGGTCGGCCCCGCACTGCGCGGCACGACGAGCTATGACATGTCGGTGGCCTTCAGCCCGGACGGCCGGACGCTCGCGGTGGGCAGCGCCGACAAGACGGTGCACTTGTGGGATGTGGCCCGCCCGGCGCGCCCCCGCCTCGCGGGCCGGCCGCTGCGCGGGCCGGAGGGATACATCTACGCGCTGGCGTTCAGCCCGGACGGCCAGACACTGGCCGCGGGCGTGACCGACAACACGGTGTGGCTGTGGCGGGCCGGCGATGTCCGTCATCCGGCTCTGGCGGCGCAGCTCACCGGCCCGGCCGGGCACGTGTACACGGTGGCCTTCAGCCCGTCCGGCGAGCAGCTCGCGGCCGGCAGCGCGGACGGGACGGTCCGGCTGTGGGATACCGGGGAGCAGGCGGCGGCCCGTTCGGTGTGCGCGACAGCGGGGGAGCCGCTCACCCGGTCGGAGTGGGTGAGCTATGACCCGGGCCGCGCCTACCAGCCGCCGTGCCCGGCGCGCGAGCGCGGCTGAGCGGCGGCCGCCAGGTGCCGGTCAGCGGCGCTGGCCGACGTAGCTGGCGAAGGCGACGGTGTTGCCCAGGTAGTGCCCGGTCCTGGGGTCGAACTCGCCGCCGCAGGTGACCAGGCGCAGGGTCGGCCAGCTGGTGTACCCGTACACCCGGGACGTCGGGAACTCGGTCTTCAGGTACAGGGCCACGGAGTAGGTCTCGAAGATCGCGGTGCGGCCGTTGCGCAGCCGCACGTAGATCCGGTTGCCGGGCCGCAGGTCACCCAGCTTGTAGAAGATGGCCGGGCCCACGCCCTCGGCGTCCACATGGCCGAGGATGACCGCGGCTCCGGCCTCGCCGGGGGTCGGCCCGCGGTCGTACCAGCTGGTGACGAACGGCGTCTTGAGCGGCGGGACGGCGATGCTGCCGTCCGGGGCGAGCCCGCGGGCGATGATCTTCGCACTCACCCCGATGGCCGGGATCTGGATGCTGGCCGGATCGGCGGCCGGGACCCGGTTCGCGGCCGCCCGTGACTGGCTGCCGGGCAGGTCGCGAGACGACTGGCCGGGGTGGCCGGCGGCCCACGCGGGCGGCAGCGGCGGCGGCGACCAGCGCAGCGTGTTGCGGCCGATGAGGGCCACCACGATGCCGGTGCCGATGAGCGTCACGGCGATCAGGTTGAGCCAGGAGATGCCCGGGCTGCGGCTGCCGTCCGGCCGGCGGCCGCCGCGCAGCCGCCGGCCGCCGGCCCCGCGGTCGTTCAGCTGCTGGCCGTTCACCGGGGGCCCGGCCACCCGGAGCGGACTAGCTGCCAGGAGCTGGCGCTGGCCGGCCGGCGGGCATGGCGGAACACGTGGCCGCGGCCGGGTGTCCGGCCGGGCGCCCTCCGCCCCGTGCTGTGCATCGTCAGACCCCCGCAGCCTCCGAAGCCCGCGACCCGTCGCCCGGCTTCTTTCCCGTGCCGTGCCGCGGCTAAGCCGGGCGGCCGGGTGAGGCACGCCGGGCCGCGGGTGAGGCCTGCGGGGCGACGGGTGAGAGCTGCGGGGCGAAGGGTGAACCAGGCCCGCCCGGCAGGGCTTTCTAGCGGTGCAGGGCGCTCTCGGGCGCAGCCGGCGCCGGGATCCGGCCGGCGGCCGGGACCAGCACCCCGGTCCGCACCGCGTCCGCGGCCAGTACCCCGAACAGGTAAAAGCAGGCCGATTCCTCATCGGAGAAAACGCGGATCTCGTGGCGGGCGCCGCCAGCGGAACTGAAGACCTCAAAGCCTTCGGGGGTCTCCAGCAGGCACAAGGCGCCGTCCACCTCCTCACCCACGGAGTAGGACCCGGCCGGTATGGCGGCCAGGCTGGCCAGCTCACTGAACAGCCGCTCGGTGGCCATCCGCCGTCCGGCCGCGCGCCGCCGCCGGGGGGACTCCGGCCGGGAGCCAGGCTCGCCTATCCCGCCTGGCCCGTTCTGGTCGCCACGCCTGGCCGGACCAGCCGGACGGCCGGCCGCCGGGACCGGGGCGCCGGACCCGAAGGGCGAGGCAGGCGCGCCCGGCGGAGCCGGAGCGAAGGCAGCGCCGGGCGGCAGGCCCGGGCCCGGATAGGCACTGCCGGGGCGAGCCGTCTGCGGCGGGGCCGCGACTGGCGCGGCCTGGAGCCCAGCGGCGGGCGCGGCCTGCAGGCCCGCGGCCTGCAGGCCCGGCGCGGGCGCGCTGCCCAGCGGGGGAGCGGGCGGCGGAACCGTGGCGGGCGGGAAGCTGCCTGGCGAGACGGCGCTGGCTGGGGCCGTGACCAGCCCGGTCCTGGCGGACGAAGCCGGGCCAGCCTGAGCTGCGCCCGGCTGGGCCGAGCTGACGGGAGCTGAGGCAGGCTGGCCGGGGCCCGGCGGACGGGAGCCGGCCCGGCCTGGCCCGGTCGGCGCGGGGCTGGTCTGCCCGGCACGGGCAGGAACAAGCCCGGACTGCGACCGGTCAGAGCCCGGCGGGAATTCACCGGGCGCAGCAGCAGCGCTGGCCAGGGGCATCCGCGCAGCGGGTGGCGCGGCGGACCGGGCCGGAAGCGTTCCGGGCGGAAGCGTTCCGGGCGGGATCGAGCCGGGCGGGATCGAGTTGCTCGCTATCGAGCCCGCCGGACCCGCGCCCGGGGGCAGGTGGCCCGGCGCGGCGGCCCCGGCACGGACTGACCCGGCCGGGTCTGACCCGTTCGGGACCGGGGCGCTGACGGCTGACCCGCCGGAGACCGGGCCGTTCAGGAAGGGCCCGGTAGCGAGTGGCCCGGATGCGGTCGGCGGGCCCGGCGGCGCGGGCTGCTCGCGGCGCGAGGCCGCCGAGGCCGCGCGCATCGCCTCCGCCTCGAGCGGAAGCGGTCCCTCGGCCGCGGGCGGCGGGAGGCTGACCCCGCCGGGCCAGGCAGGCAGGCCCAGTCCGTCCCGGTCGCCGCCGCGGTCGCCGAGCGGCAGCATACGGGCGGCGGCTGCGGCCGACCCGGCCGGGTACAGGTAGCCGGGGCCGGTCTGGCTGGCCGGCGGCCGGCCGTAGCCCGGGTCGGCTGCGGGGGGCAGGGACGGATAGTCGGCCGGCTGGCCGGGCCCGGGCCGGTCCGGGAAATCGGACCGCTCCTCGACGATGTCGGTGACCTCGTCACGGGCGGCGATCAGCTCGAAGACGCCGCGATCCACCTGCCAGTAGCCCAGCTGCTCCGCGGTGAGCGCATCGTGCCCCAGATAGCAGATGTGCAGGCGGTCCCCGAGGTCGTCGAGCACGACGCAGCGCTCGCCGCGGAACCGTCCGACCGGCCGGGACTGCCAGACCGCCTGGACGTCCTGAATCTGCAGCTCCTTGCGCCAGTGCCCGGTGGCCGGCTCAAAGCCCAGCTCCTCGGGCGGCGGGCAGGCGGCGAACAGCACCACCGACCCGTCGGCCGGGCCGATGCCCGCCTCGTAGGGCGCGCCCCGGTAGGTCGCCATCAGCCGGTACCGCATCGGTCACATCCCCCCTGCCGGGCGAAGCCATACCTGGCCGTCATAGCGGGCGATGAACTCGGCGTGCCCGGCACTGATCCGGTATATCTCAGCACCGACCGGTACAGGTATCGGATCGGTGAAGAACTCGGGCACCGGATGGGCCGTGCTCGCGGTGTAGCCGGTCCCGGTGAACGGCGGCTTCATGGCCCAGTCGCCGCCCAGGGCGGCGGAGTAGGGGACCTGATAGGTCTCGGTGTTCACCGCCCGCCAGCGCAGCAGGTACAGCTCCTCCATGTCGGCGCTGAACTCCGAGCCCTCGTAGCCCAGGCTCATCGCCTGGAAGTAGTCGGCGGGGTGCAGGTAGGAGCTGTCCGCGACGCGATGCACGAATCCGGCGATAATGGACCGTCGTCCGGCCAGGTACGGCTCTACCATCCGGGGCGGGACCGCCTTGTGCAGCAGCGTTCCCGGCTCGATGGCCATGGGAGTCCGGTCAACCTGGCGCACCCTGTCCCCTGTGGTCAGACTGTCCTGCAGTGTCATGAGACTCTCATATTGCGAAATACGTCCTCAACTGCTTCGGCCGACCTGGTCGTAACGGGCGCAAGGGTACCTTCCGGAACGGTCGGGATCGCGCTCGCCCAGCTCAGCGGGATGACCGGCCGCCGTTACAGTAGGCCCGTGTTCGACGGCAGCGCGGAGCCGCGCTTCGCAGGCGACGACGGCTCAGCTGACCCGTCCGTCACAGCCGCCCTGGCCGCGTTCGCGGCGGGCGGCGGCAGCGAGCAGGACGTCCTGGCCGCGCTGGCCGCGGGCCGCCTCCTGGTCCCGGTCGTAGCCGCCCTGACGCCTGACCAGGACACGGCCGCCGCCCCCGAGCGGGCCGCCGGCCCGGTCTCCGGCCCGGCGGACTCCGGCCCGGACGCCTTCCACCCGGCAGGCGGCGGCGAGAAAGCCAGCGAGATGGCGCTGCCCACCCTGGTGGGGCAGGACGGGCGGCGGGCCATCCCGGTGTTCACCGGCGTGGCCGCGCTGGCCCGCTGGCAGCCGGCGGCCCGGCCCATCCCGGCTCCCGCCGCGCAGGTGTGGCAGGCCGCGATGCAGGACGGCTGCGCCGTTGTCATCGACATCGCCGGGCCGGTTCCGCTGGCCGTCGAGGGCGACCGGCTGGCCGCGCTGGCGGCCGGGCAGTCCGTCCCGCCGCCGCACCAGGACACTGACGTGCGCGACGCGGTGGCCCGGGCCGTGGTGGAGTCCGCCGTCGCGGCGGGAGTCAGCCCCGGCACCGTCGGCTTCGCGCTGCGGGCCGGCACCGACGGAGCAGACCTGGTCATCGAGCTGGCCCTGCCCGCCGGCCTGGACCCGGACGCCGCCGGGCGGCTGGCCGCGCAGGCCGGCTCGGCGGCCATGACCCGCCTCGGCGGTCGGCTGCGCCGCGGCATCGCCGTCGCCCTGGCGGCCAGCCCGGCCCGGAATGACTCCGCGCCGGGCGCCGGCTAGCCCGGCAGCCGCAAGCAGCGAAACGGCTGCGGCCAAGAGAACTGCCCGGCGACGGGGCTGTCGCCGGGTACGGTCCAGGCGATGTCCGGGGTCAGCGGTAGCCGCAGCGCGGTGTCACCGCCGGCGGCGCAGAAATCGCTCTGGGTGTCGTGCAGGCGGTCAGCAGCCGCACCGCCGCGTCCAGGTGCGAGTGCGTGGGCGCGGCTGAGGCACCCTGCCGTCAGAGCCACGCTCAGTCCTTTCGTTGACCGGGGACTCGTCGGCACGTGCCCGATCATCGACCTGGAGATCCTCTACAGCGCGCGGACCGGCGCCGAGCATGAGCACTTCCGGCTTCAGCGCACGTCCTTTGAGTACTTTCCGATGACCGGCGAGATCGCCCAGCGGGCCATCGAGGTCCAGGGACTCCTGGCAGAGGCAGCCAGCATCGGTCGGTATCGATCCCCGGCTTGCTCATTGCCGCAACAGCCGAGCGGTATGCCCTGATCGTGCTGCACTACGACGGCGACTATGAGCGCATTGCCAAGATCACAGGCCAGGCCACCGAGTGGATTGTTCCGCGCGGAACCGCTGAGAACTAGGTCCGGCCGGGCTAGCTGTGGTCGCGGGTGCCGCGACGGTGCAGGGCGAAGCCGCCGGCCAGCGCCCCGGCGCCGATCAGCGCCAGGCCGGCCATGGCCAGCGTGCTGTTCGCAGTCGTGGCCGTGGTCCCGTCGCCGGTGGCCACGCCGCCGCTGGGGAACCGGGTCACGTGCAGCGTCGCCGTGGCCGAGGTGGCGCCCGGGCAGTCGATGGTCGGGTGGTGGATGCCGGGCTCGATCGAGCTCGGGAGGGTGACGGAGACGCTGAAGTCGAAGCTGTCGCCCTTGCTCGGGTTCATCGGGATCCGCGACGGCAGCCCCAGCGTGGTCCCGGACAGCGTGGCGTCGCCGATGCCGGCCGCCGGGCTGCAGTCCGCCACGAACATGACCCGCTGGCCCGGCGCCGCCGTCGACGGCGACGCGAAGGCGGTCGACCCGCCGCTGCGGCCCGCGATCGTCGCGGCGTAGCTAGCGGGCGCGGCCGCCACCAGGACCGGGATGGCCAGCAGCGCGGCCACCGCGGCATACCTGAGCAAGCGCATGGAATCGGTCCCTCCCCCGGAACGCACGCGGCCGTCGCCGGAGCGCCCCCCCGGGCGCCCGTGACCAGGAACGATGCTGGCCTCGGCGACGGCGTGAACCGTGCGTCGCGGTTTTACCCGGCGCCCTGCCGGGCAAACGCCGCGGTCACCGGCATGGCAGGATCGGCAGCATGCTGCGCTGGCTGACTGCTGGAGAGTCGCACGGCCGCGCCCTGGTGGCGATCTGCGAGGGCGTGCCCGCCGGGGTGGAGGTCGCCACGGCGGATGTCGCCGCGGCCCTGGCCCGGCGCCGGGCCGGCTATGGCCGCGGCGCCCGGATGAAGTTCGAGCAGGACGAGGTCGAGCTGACGGCCGGGATCCGGCACGGCCGCACGCTCGGCGGGCCGGTGGCGATCCGGGTCGGCAATACCGAGTGGCCCAAGTGGGAGACGGTGATGTCGCCCGATGAGGTCGACGCCGAGGAACTGGCCAGCCTGGCCCGCAACGCGCCGCTGACCCGGCCGCGGCCGGGCCATGCCGACCTGGCCGGCATGCAGAAGTACGGGTACGACGATGCCCGCGCCGTCCTGGAGCGGGCCAGCGCCCGGGAGACGGCGGCCCGGGTCGCGCTCGGCGAGGTGGCGCGCCGGTTCCTGCGCCAGGCACTCGGCGCCGAGGTCGTCAGCCACGTGGTGGCCATCGGCTCGGTCGCCGCCCCGGAGGGCGCGGCACCGCAGCCCGGCGACCTCGGCCGGGTGGACGCTGACCCCGTGCGGTGCCTGGACCCGGCGGCGAGCGCAGCGATGCAGGCCGAGATCGACGCGGCCCGCCGGGACGGGGACACCCTGGGCGGGGTCGTCGAGGTGATTGCCTACGGGCTGCCGCCTGGCCTGGGCAGCCACGTGCACTGGGATCGCCGCCTGGATGGCCGGCTGGCCGGGGCGCTGATGAGCATCCAGGCCATCAAGGGCGTGGCCATGGGCGACGGCTTCGAGACCGCGGCGCGGCGCGGCTCGCTGGCGCACGACGAGATCGAGGGCACCAGCAATGGCGTCCGGCGGGTCACCAACCGGGCGGGCGGCGTCGAGGGCGGGATGAGCACCGGGGAGCCGCTGCGGGCCCGCGCGGCCATGAAGCCGATCTCCACCGTCCCGCGGTCGCTGGGCACCATCGACGTGCGGACCGGCGAGCCGGCCCGGGCCATCAACCAGCGCAGCGATGTCACCGCGGTGCCCGCGGCCGGCGTGGTGGCCGAGGCGATGATGGCGCTGGTGCTGGCCGACGCGGCGCTGGAGAAACTGGGCGGGGACTCTGTCGCCGAAGTCCGGCGCAACCTGCGCAGCTATACCGAGTCGCTGGTCATCACCTGACCGGCAGCGCCGTCGTGGCAAGCTGGCGGCGCAACCCGATGACCGCCCGCCGACAGCAGAAGGACAGACCACCCACCCGATGACTGCTATCTCGCAGGCCGGGCCCGCCGGGCCGGCCGCCATCCTGGTCGGGCCGCCCGGCTCGGGCAAGTCCACCGTCGGCCCGCTGCTGGCCGGGCTGCTGGGCGCCGGCTTCACCGATACCGACACGCTGGTCGCCCGGCAGGCCGGCAAGCCGGTCAGCGACATCTTCATCGAGGACGGCGAGGCTGCGTTCCGGGCCCTGGAGGCCGCGGTGGCGCAGGCCGCCCTGCGCGGCGGTCCCGGCAGCTCCGGCGTGCTGGCGCTGGGCAGCGGTGCCGTCGAGGATCCCGCCACCGCCGCGCTGCTGGCCGGCCGGCCGGTGGTGTACCTGGAGACCGGGTTCGCAGCGGTGGCCCGCCGGTCCGGCCTGGACGGCCCGCACCCGCCGATCCCCGGCAACCCGCGCGGCAAGCTGCGCCAGCAGCTGGAGGAGCGGCGGCCGCGGTACGCGCAGGCGGCCTGGCTGACCATCGCGACCGACGCCGCCGAGCCGCCGGACATCGCCCGGCAGATCGGCGCCGCGCTGGCGGAGCGGCCGCCGGGCCGGCCCGCCGGGACGGGCGAGCCGGGCCGGCCCGCCGAGCCGGACGGCGCGTCATGACCATCACCCGGATCCCCGTCGGCGGCAGCGCGCCCTACGAGGTGGTGCTCGGCGCCGGGGTGCTGGCCGAGCTGCCGGCGCTGATCGGCCCGGCGGCCCGCACCGTGGTCGTCCTGCATCCCGCGGACCTGGGCGAGATCGCCCGGCCCGTCTGCGGCGTGCTGGAAAAGGCCGGGTACGAGGTGCACGCCGAGCCGGTGCCCGGCGGCGAGGCGGCCAAGGACATCACCGTGGCCGCCGCCCTGTGGTCCCGGCTGGCCGCGCTGCGGGTCACCAGGACCGACGCCCTCGTCGGCATCGGCGGCGGCGCCACTACCGACCTGGCCGGGTTCGTGGCCGCCACCTGGCTGCGCGGCGTGCCGATCGTGCTGCTGCCCACCACGCTGCTGGGCATCGCCGACGCGGCGGTCGGCGGCAAGACCGCGGTGAACATTGCCGAGGGCAAGAACCTGGTCGGGGCGTTCCACCCGCCGGCCGGCGTGCTGGCCGACCTGGCCGTCCTGGAATCGCTGCCCCGGGCCGAGTACGTCAGCGGCCTGGCCGAGGTGATCAAGGTCGGGTTCATCGCCGACCCGGTGATCCTGGACCTGGTCGAGGCCGACCCGGAGGGCGCCGTGCTGCCGCACGGGCCGCACGCCCATGACCTCATCGAGCGGGCCGTGGCGGTCAAGGCCCGGGTCGTCTCCGGCGACCCGCGCGAGGCCGGGCAGCGCGAGATCCTGAACTACGGGCACACCCTCGGGCATGCCATCGAGCGGGTGGAGGGGTACCGGATCCGGCACGGCGAGGCCGTGGCCATCGGCATGGTGTTCGCCGCCGAGGTGGCCCGGCTGGCCGGCCGCCTGCCCGCGGACGTCGCCGAGCGGCACCGCCGGGTGCTGGCGGCAGTCGGGCTGCCGACCTCCTACCTGGCCGGGGCCTGGCCGGACCTGCGGGCGGCCATGGCGCTGGACAAGAAGTCCCGCGGCGCGGTGCTGCGGATGATCGTGCTGGCCGGGCTGGGCACGCCGGTCACCCTGGACGGCCCGCCCGAGGACCTGCTGGCCCGGGCGTTCGCGGAGGTGGCGGCCCGGTGAGGCGCGTGCTGGTGATCAACGGCCCGAACCTCGGCCGGCTGGGCTCCCGCGAGCCCGAGGTGTACGGGACAACCACGCACGCCGACCTGGCCCGGGCCTGCGAGGCGGCTGCCGCGGCGCTCGGGCTGACCGCCGAGGTCCGGCAGACCGACAGCGAGAGCGAGCTGATCGGCTGGATTCACGAGGCCGTCGACGGCCGCCTGCCGCTGGTCATCAACCCGGCCGCGTTCAGCCACTACTCCTACGGGCTGCGCGACGCGCTGGCCATGCGCACGGCGCCCGTCATCGAGGTGCACATCTCCAACCCGGCCGCCCGCGAGTCCTTCCGCCACCACTCGGTGGTGTCCGCGGTCGCCGACGGCACCATCGCCGGGCTCGGCCTGCAGTCCTACGAGCTTGCCCTGGCCGCCATCGCCCGGCTCACCGCCGCGCCGTGATCGTCCTGGTCGGCTTCATGGGGGCCGGCAAGTCCACCGTCGGCCGGCAGCTGGCGCGCACCCTCGGCCTGCCGTTCACCGACGCCGACCAGGCCATCGAGGAGCAGGCCGGCCAGCCGATCCGGGAGATCTTCGCCACTGCGGGCGAGGAGGCCTTCCGGGACCTGGAGCGCGAGGTCATCACCGGCCTGCTCACGGCGCCGGAGGACGCCGTGCTGGCCCTCGGCGGCGGCGCGGTGGAAACCGCTGCCATCCGCGCGGCGCTGGCCGGCCATCAGGTGGTCTTCCTGCAGATCAGCCTGGACGAAGCGCTGGCCAGGGTCGGCCACGACACCGGCCGGCCGCTCCTGGGTGACCCCGACCTGGCCGGCCTGTTCGCCCGCCGCCAGGACCGCTACGCCGCGGTGGCGGCCATCACCGTCCGGGTCGGCGCCGACCGCACCGCCGCTGAGGTGAGCGGCGAGACGATCCGGCGGCTGCGGCCCGGCTGCGGCCCGGTGAGCTAGGACGCGGTCCGCCCGGCAGTTACGATTCAAGCCGATCCGTAACGGATGCCCGTGGCCGGCCTGGCCGGATGCCGGCGGCGCTGACGGCGGGCGCGAGAGGGCGTGGCGGCATGCGCATCGGAATGGCACTGAACTACGCGGGCGGCTTCGCCGAGACCGTCGCCGAGCTCGCCGACTACGAGAAAGCCGGGCTCGACATCGTGTTCGTGCCCGAGGCCTACAGCTTCGACGCCGTCAGCCAGCTCGGCTACGTTGCGGCGAAGACCGAGCGGCTGCAGATCGCGTCCGGGATCCTGCAGATCTACACCCGCACCCCGACGCTGACGGCCATGACCGCCGCCGGGCTGGACTACGTGTCGAACGGCCGGTTCGTGCTCGGTCTGGGCGCGTCCGGGCCGCAGGTCATCGAGGGCTGGCACGGCGTCCCCTACGACGCGCCGATCGGCCGGACCCGTGAGGTCATCGAGGTGTGCCGGAAGGTGTGGCGGCGCGAGCGGCTGGAGCATGCCGGACGGCATTACACCATCCCGCTGCCGGCCGACCAGGGCACCGGGCTGGGCAAGTCGCTCAAGCTGATCAACCACCCGGTACGCGACCGGATCCCGATCGTGCTGGCTGCGCTCGGGCCGAAGAACGTGGCGCTGGCCGCCGAGCTGGCCGAGGGCTGGGAGCCGATCTTCTACCTGCCCGAGAAAGCCGCCAGCGTGTGGGGCGAGCCGCTGGCCGCCGGGACGGCCCGGCGCGACCCCGCGCTCGGTCCGCTGGAGGTCATCGCGCAGGCCGGGCTGGCCATCGGCGAGGACACCGGCGGGCTGCTGGACCTGGGCCGCGTCACGATGGCCCTGTACATCGGCGGGATGGGCGCCCGCGGCCGGAACTTCTATAACGACCTGGCGGTCCGTTATGGCTACGAGGAAGAAGCAGCCGCCATTCAGGACGCCTACCTGGACGGGCGCAAGCGCGAGGCCGAGGCGCTGGTGCCGGCCTCGCTGCTGGAGGGCACCTCGCTGGTCGGCCCGCGGTCGCTGGTCGCCGAGCGGGTGGCAGCGATGCGCGAGTCGGGCGTGACGACCCTGAACGTGGCGCCGCTGGCCGCCACGCACGCCGAGCGGGTTGCGCTCATCGAGCAGGTCCGCGACCTGGCCGCCTAGCGCGCATATTCATTGCCCGGCTGCGGGCGGCGCCTTGGTGGCGCCGCCTTCCCTCCCCGCAGGCTCGTCAGTCCAGGCGGCGCCGGCGCCCCCCGCAGCCGGGCCGGGCCGACCGCGGCGCCATGGCGGTGGCCTGCCGCTGCGCTGGCAGCGAGCAGAGGGCCACAGCCACGACGCCGGGCCTGCGGGGCGTCGTCTTCAGTTAGCTGGCGCGCTCATAGGCGGCGACGGTCTCCTGGCCGACGCGCTCCCAGGAGTACCGGCTGCGGGCCCGGTCGGCGGCGGCGATGCCGAACCCCTCGAGCAGCATCGGGCTGGCCAGCAGCTGCCGGATCCGCCGGGCCAGGGCGCTGGCGCTGCCCGGTGCCACCAGCACGCCGGTCGCGCCGTCGACCACGGCGTCCTGGTCCGCGCCGCCCTCGGCGGCGACCACGGGCGTGCCGCACGCCATCGCCTCCACCGGCAGGATGCCGGTCGGCTCGTCGCTGGCTACGTGCACGAACAGGTCAGCCGAGCGGAGCAGGGCCGGAACCCGGGTCGAGCTGACCTTGCCGGTGAACATGACCCGGTCGCTGACCCCGGCGCGCTCGGCCAGCTCGGCCAGGTCGCGCAGGATCGGGTCGGTGCCGATCTCGGCCCGCGGCGGGCCGCCGGCGATCAGCAGCTCGGCGCCGGGCAGCGCGGCCAGGGCCCGGATCACGGTGTCCAGGCCGTGCTCGCGCGAGGCCGGCGCGGCGGCCATCAGCCGCGGCCGCTTGCCGCGCCGGGCCTGCGGGCCCAGGGGCTCGAACCGGGCGGTGTCGACGCCGAACGGGACCACGGTGATGGCGGCCCGCGGCACGCCCAGCCCGGCCAGCTCGGTCAGCTCCGCCGATGAGCCGGCCAGCACGGAGTCCACGGTCCGCGCGACCAGGCGCTCCATCTTGGCCCGCACCATCGTGTCATCAGCCGGTCGCGCGCAGCCGCGCTGCGCGCCGAGGGAGTGGAAGGTCTGCACGACCGGGATCTGCGTCCCGCGGGTGGCGGCCAGGGCGGCTAGCCCGCTGGTCCAGAAGTGGGCGTGCACGACGTCGGGGGGCTGCTGCTGCCAGCGCTGGGCCAGCTCCGCGCTGAAGGCGCCGAGCTGCGGCAGCAGCCGGTCCTGAGGCAGCGGGCCGGCCGGGCCCGCGGGGACGTACTCGAACCGCACGCCGCCAGCGTTTTCCGAGCGCGGCCGGGCGGGGGAGTCCTTGCGGGCATACACCGTCACCTGGTGGCCGAGGCCGGCCAGTGTCCCGGCCAGCGCGGCGACGCGAAGTGCCTGGCCGCGCGGGTCGGCGCCGCTGCTGCGCGGCGCTGCGGGATCGGGGGTGACATGGCCGGTGACGAGGGCGATCCTCATGACGCTGCCTCCTTCAGGATCGCCACGACATCACGAGCGGCGGCAGCAGGAGCAAGCGTCAGGAACGGGAGCGCACCGTGGGGGAGGTGACCCGGAACCGGGGCGGGCCCGTCAGGAAGAGGGCTGGCCGCCGGGGGGAATTTCCCGCGCAGGCATCCGCTGCGACCACACCGTGACGGCGTGGGAGGGGTGTGCCTGCGTCGTAGACACCGTTAGGAGGACTATATCCGGTGCCGGAGATCGGCAAACCACGGAATCTCGTGGCGCATTGTGACAAAGGTCACCGGGACGGGCACGGGGTGGGCGCCCGTCCCGGGTTCTTCTCATGACCGCGAGCTCACCACCGGTACCAGCGTGAGCCCGAGCCCGCCCGGAAGGCGAAGCCCAGCAGCCAGATCGCCAGGACGACCAGAGCCACCCACCACAGGATGTGCACGGCGAATCCCAGCCCGCCCAGGACCAGGGCGAGCAGCAGGATCAGCAGGATAAGAGCCATTGTCAGCCTTCCCTAGGATCAACCTTGACGCCCTCAGCTACCCGGTCAGCAGCGGTCAAACGTGGCCATTGCCGGCCGCCCGGCGCCGGTTGCGGGCCGGTGACCAGGTATCGCCGACGTAACCTAGGTCTCGCCCCGGTCACGACGCAGGTGCCGGGGGGTCACGGACCGCCGGTTACGCATGCCGCTGCGCGGCATACCCCCCTAGACTGGGACACCACGGGGTGAGCTAGCCCCGCATGCCGTCGGCGACGGCTCCGCAGCGCTGCGGAGCCCGGCCGCCGCGGGTTCCCGTGTGCGGGCTAGCGCGGGGCAGCAGGCACATGGACAGCAGGCATGACAGCCAGCTCAGGCACGAGGCTGGCTGAGGCACGGCAGGGCATTGCGAGCAGCTAAGGGCGGCACCGTGCGCGAGGACGCGGGGCAGCAGGGCGCCGGCGGGCCGGTCCCCGGGCCCGGGCCAGGCAGCGCGGGCTTACCGCCCGGGGCGCAGCAGGATAAGACGGGACGGAGCATGCAGCAGGCTGGGGGCGCTCCCGATGTGGAGCGCGAGCTCGCGGAGCTGAGGTCGCGGCGCGATGCGCTGCGGCACAGTGCCGGGCTGCCCGGTGCCCAGCCGCTGCAGGTGATGTCGGCCGCCATGACCGAGCTGGACGCGGCTATCGCCGCGGCCGAGAAGCTGCGGCCCCCGCCGCCCGCGGCGCGGCCGGCGGACGGGACCGAGACCGAGCGGCGGCTGCTGGGCCAGATGTTCCAGCAGGCGCCCGTCGCCCTGTTCCTGCTGGACCCCGAGGGCGCCATCCGCCGGGCCAATGCCCGGGCCGGGCGGCTGATCGGCACCCAGGCCCGGTCCGCCACCGGCCGGCTGCTGACGGCCTTCGTCGATGTTCCGGCCCGGGCGACCGCGGCGGCGCAGCTGGCTACCGCGGCCCGCACCGGGCGGCAGCAGCACCTGCGGTGCCGGGTACTGGGCCCCGACGGCCCGTTCGACGCGATCTTCACGATCGCCCCGCTGACCTCCGATGACCAGCAGCTGCTGCTGGTCGCCATCGGCCGGGACATGCGCGTCTCCGGAGCCGCCGGGCGCGGCGCCGGCAAGTCGCGCCGCAGCGGCAGCACGGCCGCCCTGACCGCCCCGGCGCCCGGCGCGGCGGGCGCCGGCGGGCAGCAGCCCGCCGCGAGCGCGGATCCGGCGGCGGCCGCCCTGGCCGGCAACGGCGCGGCGCCGCTCGACACCGCCGAGGCCGTGCTCGACCCGGAGACCGCGCGCGTGGTGGAGGCGATGTCGCAGCGGCTCGACCTGGTGACCGCCGCGACCCGGCTGCTGCTGGATAACGCGACCTTCAGCGAGGCGCAGACACTGCGCCGCTGCGCCAGGCTGCTGGCCAGCGAGCTCGCGGCCTGGGTCATCGTCGACGTCGAGCGGCGGCAGCGGCTGCGCCGCCAGGTCGTCATCGGGCCGGGTGACCGGGAGTCGGCCGGGCTGGCCCGCCGGGTCTCCGCCGTTCAGCCGCGGCGCGCCTCGCTGCCCCGCCAGGTCCATCAGTCGGGGACCGCCGTGCACATCCCGGCGGCCACCGACCTGACCGTTCTGGGGACCAGCAAGGACGGCGTCCCGCTGCTGTGGATGCTCGAGGCGACATCCGTAATATGCGTGCCGCTCAGCGACGGGGAGCGTAACTACGGCGTGCTGACCCTGGTCCGCAAGGCGGGCGAGCAGCCGTTCGAGGTCGCCGACCTGGGCCTGATCGAGGAGCTCGGCCAGCAGCTGGGCCTGGCCATCCGGGTTGACCGGATGTTCCGCCGCCGGTCAGAGATCGCCGACTCGCTGCAGGCCAGCCTGCTGCCCGCTGAGCTGCCCGAGCTGCCCGGCGTCGAGCTCGCCGCCGTCTACCTGGCCGCGACCGATGAGGACGGCATCGAGGTCGGCGGCGACTTCTACGACGTCTACCGCAGCCCGGACGGCTGGGGGATCGCCATCGGCGACGTGTGCGGCAAGGGCGAGGAAGCCGCCGCGGTGACGGCCGCGGCGCGGCACGCCATCCGGGTCCTGGCGCACTGGAATCCCGACCCGGCCGACGTGCTGAGCCGGGCCAACGAGGTCCTGCAGAGCGAGCAGCCCGAGGCGCGGTTCATCACCGCCTGCGCGGGCTACCTGCAGTGGGGCGGGGACCGGCTGCGGGTCAGGGTGGCCAGCGCCGGGCACCCCGGCCAGCTGATCCTGCGGGCCGACGGGCAGGTCCAGGCGCTGCACGGCGGCGGGATGGCGCTGGGACTGTTCCCCGATGCGCAGATGAGCAGCGAGGAGATCGAGCTCGGCGCCGGGGACGCGCTGTACATGTTCACCGACGGCGTCACCGAGGCGCGCAGCCCCGAGATGGCCTACTTCGAGGAGAAGCTGGCGGCCGCGCTCGGCGAGCAGGCGGGCCGCACCGCGGCCGAGATCGTCGCCGCGATGCAGGCCAAGGTCCTGGAGTTCAGCCAGAACGAGCTGCGTGATGACGTCACGATGCTCGTGCTGCGGGTCGGCAGGGCGGCGGCCGCGACCACCGCCGCGGCCGGGCCGGAGCGGGCCGGCTGGCCGGCTAGGCGTCCCCGTCCTGGCCGTCCCGGGCGACGGAGCGGAGGACTCGGGGGCTCGGCGGCTCGGCGGGCTGGGCGGCCCTGGCGCCGTTGAGCACCTCGGCGGCCAGTACCGCGGGATCCTGCAGCAGGTAGGCGGGGTAGACCGCCTCGTCCGGATCCTCCATGGCGGGACCAGGCGGCAGGTCCGGCTGCTGCCCGGCGGCCGGGCCGCGGCGCAGCAGGCCGGCAAACCACGCCGGCGGGATCAGCGCGATGATGCCGGTCACGATGATGATCACGCCGGCGACGTGCAGGTTGATGCCCGGTACCCGGGCGGTCACGGCGAAAGTCAGGATCGCGCCGGCCGCCAGCAGGGCCAGGCCCGCTGCTGCCCTCATGATGAGCCGATCGTCTCGGGCTGGTCTGAACCAAGCATGCGTTCGCGCAGGAAGGCCAGCGACTGGGTAATGAGCCGGGATACGTGCATCTGGGACAGGCCCAGCTGCTGGCCGATCTCGGCCTGGGTCAGGTTGCCGTAGAAGCGCAGCAGCAGGATGCGCTGCTCGCGCCGGGGCAGCTCGTTCCAGTGCGCGCCGAGAGCGGCCATGTCGACCGCATGCTCCATCTGCGGATCCTCGGCGCCGAGCAGCTCAGCCAGGCTGCCTGCTTCCTTGTCCTCCGACAGCGGGGCGTCCAGGGACCACGCGGAGAAACCAAGGTCGGCGCGCCGCGCGGCCTCCACGTCCGAGATGCTGACCCGCAGGTAGCTGGCCAGCTCGGCGTCGGTCGGGGTGCGCTGGAACTGCTGGGCCAGGTCGGCGGCGGCCTGGCGCAGCTCCAGCACCAGCTCCTGCGCTGAGCGCTTGACCCGCACCTGCCAGCGCCGGTCGCGGAAATGCCGCTTGATCTCGCCGCTCACGCAGGCCAGCGCGTACGGGGCCAGGCTGGTGCCGACATCGGGGTCGAACCGGTTGATGGCCTTCATCAGGCCGACGTAGCCGACCTGCATCAGCTCATCGGCCGACTCCGGGCTGCCCTGGTAGCGGCGGGCGCACGAGCGGACCAGCGACTCGTAGCGGGTCACGAGCACCTCACAGGCCTGCGCACGGGCCTGGCTGCCACGCGGCTGATCATGAATCAGCCGCAGCAGCTGCTGGTCGTCGAGCACGCTCAGGCCCGCCGGATCGGCCAGGCTGGCACCGTCGGCGGCGCGGGCGGCCGGGACGGCCGGGCCCGGCCGCCGGGCCGGAGCGGCGGTGCCGGGCAGCGACATGGTTGTCACCTGAAGCCTCCAGATCACCCGGTGGACTAGACGCCTCCGGGATGCCCGCTCCACGGGAAATAAACATCAGGCCGGCCCGGCTGGAACTAAGGAGAGGTCGCGTCAGGGGCGTCGCGGACAGGCGCCAGCGGGCGCTGCCCGGCTGGCCGGGCCGGCAGGATTAGCTGATCGCGGGGCGGGCAGGCAGAAAACGGGCCGGGCGGCTGCGGGCAGCTGGCCCGGCTGCCGCCGGGCACGAACGCCAAGCACGGATCGGAGCAGGAATCATGCGAGCAGCACGAGGCCGGCCACGCACCTCCGCTGGCCCGCGCGTCGTCATTGTCGGCGGCGGGTTCGCGGGCCTGTCGGCCCTGAACGAGCTCAAGGGCAGCGGCGCGGCGGTGACGCTGGTCGACCGCAATCTCTACAGCACCTTCCAGCCGCTGCTGTACCAGGTGGCCACGGCCGGGCTCACTTCCTCCGACGTCGCCTACCCGCTGTGGTCGGTGACCCGCAAGACGGGGGCCCGCTTCCACAAGGGACTGATGACCGGCGTCGACACGGCCCGCCGGGTGATCTCCCTCGACGACGGCGCCCAGCTGGAGTATGACTACCTGATCCTGGCCACCGGCGTCAGCGCCAACTTCTTCGGCATCCCCGGTGCGGACAAGCACAGCATGAGCCTGTACACCCGGCGGGACGCGGTGGCGCTGCGCGAGCGGCTGATCGGCGAGCTGGAGCGGATCAGCCAGGACGACGGGGACGCACGGCTGGCCATCGCCATCGCCGGTGGCGGCGCTACCGGCGTCGAGCTGGCCGGGACCCTGGCCGAGCTGCGCAACATCGCCTTGCCGGCCTCCTTCCCGACCATCAGGCGCGACCATGTCCAGGTGACGCTGGTCGAGCAGGCCCCGGCGCTGCTAGCCGCGTTCCGGCCGCGCCAGCAGGAGTACGCGCGCCGCCAGCTGCTGCAGCGCGGCGTGGACATCCGGCTGGGCACCGCCATCCGCGAGGTGACCGGTGACGGCGTGCTGCTGGCCGACGGCACCACGCTGCCCGCCGACCTGACGGTATGGGCCGCCGGGGTCGCCGCCCCGGACGTCATCGGGCGGCTCGGGCTGTCCAGCGGCCGCGCCGGGCGCCTGACCGTCGGCTCCGACCTGCGCATCGACGGCCAGGACCGGGTCTTCGCCGCCGGCGACGTCTCGGTCAGCTCCGGGCACCCGGTCGCCCAGCTGGCTCAGCCGGCTATCCAGCAGGGCCGGTTCGCCGCCCGGCAGGTCCGGCGGCTGCTGGCCGGCCAGCCGACGGGCTCGTTCGAGTACCACGACAAGGGCATCATGGCCACCATCGGCTCCCGGTCGGCCGTGGTCGAGCTGCCGGTGGGCGTCCGGATCCGCGGCACGCTGGCGTGGCTGGCCTGGCTGGGCCTGCACCTGTACACGCTGCTGGGCAACCGCAACCGGCTGGTGACCCTGGTCAACCTGTCGTGGCGGTACCTGACCTGGAGCCGCGGCGGCGGGATCATCGTCGGGGACGACCCGCCGGAGGATGCTGGCTGAGGGGCGCCTACTGTCGCCTTATGCCGCACAGACACGCTGCCCGCCGGGCCCGCGCGCAGGCCCGGATCGCTGCCACCGGGGCGGACGCCGCACTGATTACCAGCCCGCCCAGTGTCCGCTACCTGAGCGGCCTGGCCAGCTCGAATGCGGCGGTGCTGATCCCGGCCGACGGCCCGGCCGTCCTGGCCACCGACTCGCGCTACGCCGAGGCGGCCGCCCGGGACTGCGCGGACCTGGAGCTGGTCTGCGACCGGATGATCGAGCCCGCGCTGGCCCGGCTGGCCGCCAGCCGCGGTGCGGAAACGCTGGCCTTCGAGGCGCAGGAGATGACGGTCGAGCGGCATGACGAGCTGGCTGAGGTGCTGGGGGAGGTCAGGCTGGTGCCGCTCGGCCGGGTGGTGGAAGAGCTGCGGATGGTCAAGGACGATGCCGAGCTCGCCCTGCTGACCCGGGCCTGCGCCATCACCGACGCGGCCTTCGCGGAGCTGCTCGGGCAGATCCGGCCCGGCCGGACCGAGCGCGAGCTGGCCATCGCGCTGGAGCACGCCATGACCGACCACGGGGCCGACGGGCTGGCCTTCGACTCGATCGTGGCCAGCGGCCCGAACGGCGCGATCCCGCACCACGCGCCCGGCGATCGCGTGCTCGCGGCCGGCGACCTGGTGACCATCGACTGCGGCGCCCGGCTGGGCGGCTATCACGCGGACATGACCCGCACGGTGGCGCTGGGCGAGCCGGCTGCCTGGCAGCGCGAGATCTATGATGTAGTCGCCGCCGCGCAGCTGGCCGGCGTCGCCGCCGCGCGGCCCGGCACCGGGGCCGGCGAGCTGGACGCGGTGGCCAGAGACCTGATCGGTGACGCCGGGTACGGCGAGTTCTTCGGGCACGGGCTGGGCCACGGCGTGGGGCTGGAGGTACACGAAGCACCGATCATCGGGCATGGCCGGACAGGTACACTCATGGACCGGGTCCCCGTCACCGTTGAGCCAGGCATCTACCTGCCGGGCCAGGGCGGCGTCAGGATCGAGGACACTCTGGTGATCCGCGCGGACGGCAGCGGGACGGCGGCGCCGGCGGAGATCCTAACCATGACCACCAAGGAACTGCTCGTCCTGTAGCGCGAGTCCGGCTCGCGGCGCGGGCGCGGGGGTCCCGGATGCGTGCAGGAGACGGACAGACGTGGCCACCAGCAATGATCTCAAGAACGGCATGACCCTGAACATTGACGGCCAGCTCTGGAACGTCGTTGAATTCCAGCACGTCAAGCCGGGCAAGGGCGGCGCGTTCGTGCGCACCAAGCTGAAGAACATCCTGTCGGGCAAGACCGTTGACCGGACCTTCAACGCCGGCGTCCGGGTGGAGACCGCCAGCGTGGACAAGCGGGAGATGCAGTACCTGTACCGCGAGGGCGAGGACTTCGTCTTCATGGATACCCAGGACTACGACCAGCCGCACATTCCGGCCGCGGTGGTCGGCGGCATGGCCGACTACCTGCTGGAGGAGCAGACGGCGACAATCGCCTTCAACGAGGGCACGCCGCTGTACGTGGAGCTGCCGGCCGCCGTGGAGCTGACCGTCAGCCAGACCGACCCCGGCCTGCAGGGCGACCGGTCTACCGGCGGGACCAAGCCCGCGACGCTGGAGACCGGCGCGCAGATCCAGGTGCCGCTGTTCATCACCACCGGCGAGAAGATCCGGGTGGACACCCGCAGCGGCGACTACCTCGGCCGGGCGTGACCGGCCAGCATGGCCGCCCGCAGTAAGGCCCGCAAGCGGGCACTCGATATTCTGTTCGAATCGGAGATCCGCTCCGAGCCGGTGCTGGACCTGCTGGCGGAGCGGACGGCGGCGGCCAGCCCGCCGGTGTCGCCGTACGCGGCGGAACTGGTCCGGGGGGTGCAGTCGCACCGGGGCCAGATCGACGAGCTGCTGGGCGCGCACGCGCAGGGCTGGACCCTGGACCGGATGCCGGCCGTGGACCGCAACATCCTGCGGATCGGCGCCTACGAGCTGCTGTGGGCCGATGACGTGCCGGACGGGGTGGCGATCAGCGAGAGCGTCGCACTAGCCCGCGACCTGTCCACGGACGGATCGCCGTCGTTCGTCAACGGCCTGCTGGCCCGCCTGCTGGAGCTCAAGCCCGGCCTGGCCCTGTAGCGCTGGCCGACCCGGTGTCAGACCCGGGCGCTAGGGTCGCGCCGTGAGCAGTGCCGATGACACCGGCTGCGGCATCCTGCACGTGGACATGGACGCCTTCTATGCCAGCGTGGAGATCCGGGACCGGCCCGAGCTGGCCGGCCGCCCGGTCATCGTCGGGCACGCCTCCGGCCGCAGCGTGGTGCTGTCGGCCACCTACGAGGCCCGGGCCTACGGCGTCCGCTCGGCCATGCCCGTGGCCCGGGCCCGGAACCTGTGCCCGCAGGCGGTCATCATCCCGCCCCGGCACGGGGTGTACGGCTCGGTGTCAAAGGAAGTCATGGGCATCTTCCGGACGATCACCCCGGATGTCGAGCCGCTGTCGCTGGATGAGGCCTTCCTGGATGTATCGGGGGCTTTGCGGCGGCTCGGCCCGCCCGCTGCCATCGGCACGCAGATCCGGGCCCAGGTGGCCGAGCAGCAGGGCATCACCTGCTCGGTCGGCATCGCGGTGAACAAGTTCGTGGCCAAGCTGGCCTCGGTGCACTGCAAGCCGGACGGCCTGCTGGTCATCCCGGCGGATCAGATCCTGGAGTTCCTGCACCCGCTGCCGGCCTCGGCCCTGTGGGGCGTGGGCGCCAAGACCGCCAAGACCCTGGCCCGGCTGGGCCTGCACACGGTCGGCGACATCGCGGCCACCCCGGTCGGCGTCCTGGAGCCGGCCCTCGGCAAGGCCGTTGCGGCTCATCTGTCCGCGCTGGCCGCCGGGCGCGATGACCGCCGGGTCGAGCGGGTGGTGGCGGAGAAGAGCGTCGGCGCCGAGGAGACGTTCGCCGAGGACATCGATGATCCCGAGGTCATCCGCCGTGAGCTGCTGCGGCTTTCCGGCCGGACGGCCCAGGGCCTGCGCTCGTCCGGGTACGCCGCCCGGACCGTCGTGGTGAAGCTGCGGATGGCCGATTTCACCACAATTACCCGGTCCCGGACGCTGCCGGAACCTACCGACATTGCCAATCAGATCTACGCCACCGCCTGCGCCCTGTACGCGGGTTCGGGCCTGGGAGCGCGGACCCGGCTGCGGCTGGTCGGCGTGCGCGCAGCGGGCCTGGTGCCGGCCGCGGCCGCCGCGACCCAGCTCGCCCTGGGGGAGGAGCGGCCGGAGTCGTGGCGCGAGGCTGAGCGCGCGCTGGACCGTATTACCAGCCGGTTCGGGTCCGGCGCGGTGCGCCCGGCGGCCCTGGTGGACCCTGATCGCCCCGGTTCTGCCCGGCCGCCCCGGCCTGGCCGGGCGGGCGGCGCGGACCCCGGACCCGGCCGCGGGGGCGGGCCCGCCCGCCCCTCGCCGGGCTGATCCGGGGGAGTGCCAGCGGCCGGGCGCGCCGGGCCGGGCAGGGCCAGGCGCCGTGTACCCTTCCCCATGACGCACCAGCGCTCGTATTCTGGGCGTAAGGCCGTGTGGCGATGGTCATCGAGCCCGTCCCTGCGTGAGTCCATGGGAGGCAACGTGCCGCTCTCTGAGCACGAGCAGCGCCAGCTCGAGCAGATTGAGCAGGCGCTCTATGCCGAGCACCCGCGGTTTGCCCGCGCCGTGCGGGCCAGCGACCCCCGGGTGCACTACCGGCGGCGACTCATCCAGGCGGCAATCGGCTTCCTGATCGGCGTGGGCCTGCTGGTAGCCGGGGTCATCACCAAGGACCCGTGGATCGTGGCCGCTGGCTTCGTCGTGATGCTGGCCTGCGGCGTATGGTCGCTGTCCAGCTACCGGCACATGGCCGGGATCAGCTCCGGGCGCGGCCCGGCGGGCGGCCGGGCGGGCGGAGGGCCCGGCGGACGGCCCGGCGGCCGGAAGGCCGCCCGGCAGGTGGCCCGGCAGAGCCGGCCCGCCGCGCCGTCCGTGATGGAGCGACTGGAAGAGCGCTGGCGCCGCCGCCAGGAGCGCGGCGACCGTTAGTCCGGGAGCTTCCGGGACGCCCTGAGGGCGCTGTCTTCCCGCCTCGCAAGCTCGTCAGTCCAGACAGCGCCGGCGTCCCTCCGGATCGCTTGAGGGGCTCGCTTCGCTCGCCATCCACGGGCTGAGCCGTAGCTAGGGCGGCGGTGGGTTGGTTACCTAGTGGGCGCGGCGGGGGCGGATGGTGGTGCTCATCCGGCGGCGGATGCGGAGGCCGGCGGCGTCCGCCCAGCCGAAGGCGTCCGGGGCCTGGCGCAGCCCGTTCAGCACCGGGGCCAGGACCGAGGCCGGTGCCAGGCGCGCCCGCCAGCGCCGTCGCGGGCTCACGCTGCGCGCGATGGCGCGACGGACCAGCTGCGAGTCGGCCTGCAGCGACTCACCCGGCGCGGGCGCCGGCGCGTACCGGGCCCGCTCCTCGGCTGAGGCGATACGGCTGACCGCCTCCCGTTCGGGCTCGTCCAGGCCGGCCGCCGTCACCACCCGCCGGGCCAGCGCCCGCGGTGACTCGCTGGCCACGCCGTCGAGCCCGTAGTCGGTCAGGTCCGCCAGCAGTTCCCGCCACGCCGCATGCGCCCGCCCGGCATCATCGCCCGCCGCCAGCCAGCGCCGCCGCCGGATCGCGACCCGGGTCAGGCCGGGCGAGACCAGCAGCACCGCGGCCAGGACCGCGATGAGCAGGCCGACCGGGAAGCCGCCGGATCCGGCCCCGCCACCCCCGCCATTCGGCGTCTTGTTGCCGCCGGTCACGCCGCGCAGATTGCCCAGCGGGGCGCTGGGACTGGAGCTGGGTGCCGTGGCCGGGTTGCTGACGCCCGGGGCCGGGCCGACCGTCGGCGGGCTGCCCGGGGTCGTCGAGCTGAACACGGGCGAGGTCGCGGTGCCCTGTCCGCCGGCCCCGCCGGGCGTGGGCTCGAAGCGGATCCAGCCGGACCCGGGGAAGTACAGCTCGGGCCAGGCATGCGCGTCCCCGGTGGTCACCCGCCACAGGCGATGGCGGTTCTCCGTCCCGCCGGTGTAGCCCACCGCGATCCGCGACGGGATGCCCAGCAGCCGGGCCAGGACCGCCATCGAGAACGCGAACTGCTGGCAGAAGCCGCGCTTGTTGCTGGTCAGGAACTGATAAACGGTGGAGGGCAGGTTGCCGTTCAGTGCGTAGGTGAACCGGCCGGGGGTGGTGAAGTAGTTCTGCAGCGCGAGGGCCTGGCTGAGCCGGCTCTGCGAGCCCGCGGTGATGGTGCGGGCGATCTGGAGCAGCTGGGCCTTGTCCGGCCCGGTATAGGCCAGGTAGCTGTCGCGGATGCTGGCCGGGATCGCGCCGCCGCTGGTCAGCTGCGTGACCGACGGCGTCGGCAGCCGGCTGGTCACCGTGTAACGCAGGCCCGCGTCCGGGCGCAGCCCGTAGACCATGAGCGTGCTGTTGGTCTCCCGCCAGCCACCGCCGGGCGCTGAGAGGAACACCGGTGCATAGGGGATCGGCAGGTAGCTCAGCGGGCTGGTGTACCCGGCGGCCTTGCCGATGGTGATGGTGGTCCGAGTGGTGACCGTGGTGGTGCTCGAGGCGAGCCCGGGCGCGGGCCGCAGCGCCTCGGCGCCGACGGAGGTGCTGGGGGAGCGGCTGGTCAGCGTCCACTGGCCCGAGGAGTTGTCCAGGTTGAGGACATACACCTGCATGTACTGCTGGGTCGGGTCAGCGGCCGTGCTGCGGTAGGTCAGGAACGGCGTGTCCGAGTGGTCTTGCAGCTGGCTGCGCATCTGCACCAGCGGCTCGGGAGCGGGCGCGCCGCCGGAGCCGGTGCCCGTCCCGGCCCCGCCATGACTGAGCAGCCCGTGCTCCTTGAGGCCGGGCAGCACGAGCGGGGCGATGACGGCGAGCGCGACGGCGGCCAGCCCGATCCGGCGGCCCGACGCGGCCAGCGCCCGCGTATCAGGCCCGCGGGCTGGCTCGTCCTCGTCGTCGGCCGGGGCCTGCTGCCAGACCGTGACCAGCCGCCCCCACAGCCGCAGCCGGTCCCGGCCGTCGGCGGCCAGCATGGCCAGGTAGCCCGTGATGCCCAGGCAGAAGGCCAGGGTGAGGCCAACCCCGGCGTGCTTGACGCTCGTGGCCACCGGGACGCTGAACAGCACCAGCAGCGGCAGCCCGGCAACGGCGGGGCTGCGCAGCCGGACCGCCACCAGGTCGGTCAGCACCGCGACAATCCCGACGCCGGCCGCTGCTACCAGCTCCATGCCGCGGATGCCGGGCACCGGCGGCGCGTAAATGCGCTCGGCGAAGCCCGCGTTGACCAGCCGGGTCAGCTCATGCAGCGAGTCCGTGGTCGGGACCAGCCAGCTGAAGGACCGCCCGGCGGCGAAGACAAGGTTCAGGTAGAGCAGCAGCGCGCCCAGGTAGGTGCAGGCGCCGGCCAGCAGGGCCAGGACCTTGCGGGCGATGGCGCTGGCCGCCACTGCCGCCAGGACGGCCAGGCCCCCGATCCGGGCCGGCCAGGATGGCTGGGTCAGCAGCGGCATGAGGCAGATCGCCGTGATCACGGTGGCCACCGCGGCGGCCGGGATGGCGCTCAGCCGGGTGGCGAGCCCGGCGGCGGCGACCACCAGGACCGCGCCCATACCCGCGTACAGCCAGCCCGTGCCCAGGATGACGGTGAACAGTGAGAACGAGGACAGCACGACGGCGATGGCGGCGGTAATCGTCAGCCGGTAGTTCATCTCGCCGTCCCTCCGGCCAGGTCCTGGGTCGTGAGGCCGGCCACCGGCACCGGGCGGTCGGCATACCGCGGCAGCTCCTGCCAGGCGGCGGCCAGCGGCGTGGTCGAGTCGACCGAGATGACCCGCCAGCCCGCCTGGCGCAGGACGCCCGCGGCCTCGGCTGTCTCGGCATGCGATACCCGGATCCGGCCGGGTGCCGCGCCCGCGGCAGCGTCTGATCCCGGGACGCCGGCGGCCGCCGGCGCGCCGGGCGCGCCGGGACCGCCGGGCTGGTCCGCCCAGGTGGAGACCGCCAGCAGCAGCGCGATCCCCTGGCACTGATCGCGGCGGCAGGCCGCCAGCTGGCGGGCCTCGCCGGCGCTCAGCTGGCCGGTCACCGCGACAATCAGGCCGCCGTCGCCGGCCCGCAGGCCCGGCAGGCCCGCGGTCAGCTCGCGCTGGCCCGAAGCCTTGATCACCGCGAGGGAGTCGAGCAGGACGTCCTCGAATATCCCGCCGCTGTCGAATGCCCCGGTGTCGGTGATGAGCTGGCCGTCCAGGCCCTGCCGGGCCAGGTGCACGCCGATCGAGGCCGTGGCGCTGACGGCGAACTCGAACGAGGAGGCCATCCCGGTGCCGGTGTGCGCGATCCGGCGGCTGTCCAGGAACAGCAGCGCCCGGTTCTTCCAGCGCTGCTCCTCCCGGCGCACCATGAGCTCGCCGTACCGGGCGGTCGAGCGCCAGTGCACCCGGCGCAGCTCGTCGCCATCACGGTAGGCGCGGGGGATGACGTCGTCCTCGCCCGCAGCCGCCGTCGTCCGGGTCATGCCGTCGCCGTCCCCGGCCCAGCTGCTGCTGGAGAACGCCCGCGGCAGCGGCACCACCCGGGGGGTGACCACGAACGTCGTGCGCGAGGAGAAGGACCGGCCGAGCTCGACCACGCCGAAGGCGTCGGCGATGCGGATTTCCAGCGGCCCGATCTCGAACTTGCCCCGCAGGTCGGAGCGCAGCGGGTAGCTCAGCTCGCGGGCCCCGCCGCGCTCGATGCTGTCGAGAACGTACCGGGGCCGGGTGCCCAGCGCGTACGGCACGCTGTCCTCGGCCAGCATCAGCCCGGTGGGCAGCCGCGAGGCATTCTCCAGCCGCAGGGTGACGGCGGCGGTCTGGCCGGCCGGCACCCGGGGCGGGCTGATGGACCGGGTACAGCCCAGCCGGTAGCGGGACCGGCCGGCGGCGAGCCGCGCGAGCAGGGGCAGCAAGATCAGCACTGCGCCCACGCTGAGTAGCGCACGGGTGCCCAGCAGCAGCCCGGCCAGGATCGTCGCGACG
Organism: Streptosporangiaceae bacterium; assembly: GCA_036490755.1. GTDB lineage: Bacteria > Actinomycetota > Actinomycetes > Streptosporangiales > Streptosporangiaceae > DASUBV01. Next base: position 4,435 of record DASXDJ010000116.1, on the reverse strand, counting down.
CCGGCGGTGAGGAACGACGTACCGCGTGTGGTGAGGCCCGATAGCAGCGAAGACCGCATCCCAGCGCCTTCTTCCCGCCGCCCTGCGGCCGGCTATCTGGCCGGGAGCGGCAGCCGCTCCACGATCCGGGCCAGTACCTGCTCAGGCAGCTGGCGGCCGGACAAGGCCTCGGAGGTGGGCAGCAGCCGGTGCGCGAGTACCGGCACCGCGAGCGCCTGGACGTCATCGGGGATCACGAAGTCGCGCCCGTCCAGGGCGGCCCACGCCTTGCTGGCCCGCAGCAGGTGCAGCGCGGACCGGGGCGAGGCGCCCAGCCGCAGCTCGGGAGAGCGCCGGGTGGCGTTGACCAGGTCGATCACGTACTGCCTGATCTGCGGGGCGACGTGCAGGCCGTGCACCGCCGCGGCCAGCGCCCGGATGTCGGCCGCATGCGCCACTGGCTTGAGATCATCCAGCGGCGAGGCGGATCCGTGCGACTCGAGCATCGCCAGTTCCGCGCCGGGGTCGGGATAGCCGATCGAGATCCGGGCGGTGAACCGGTCGCGCTGGGCCTCGGGCAGCGGGTAGGTGCCCTCCATCTCGACCGGGTTCTGAGTGGCGATCACCATGAACGGCAGTTCCAGCTGGTAGGTCTCGCCGTCCACGGTGACCTGCCGCTCCTCCATGCACTCCAGCAGGGCCGACTGGGTCTTGGGCGAGGCGCGGTTGATCTCGTCGCCGAGCACCAGGTTGGCGAAGATCGGGCCCGGCTTGAACTCGAACTCGCGGATCTCCTGGTTATAGGCGCTCACCCCGGTGATGTCACTGGGCAGCAGGTCGGGGGTGAACTGAACCCGCCGGACTGAGCAGTCGATCGACCGCGCGAGGGCCTTGGCCAGCAGTGTCTTGCCGACTCCCGGCACGTCCTCGATGAGCACGTGCCCCTCGGCCAGCAGGACGGTAAGCGCCAGGCGGATGGCCGCGGGCTTGCCCGCGATGACCGACTCCACGGCTGTCCCGACGCGGCGGGCGATCTCGCCCAGCTCGTCCAGGCTGGGCTCGGTAGGGCGCCCAGTATCCACAACCACATGTCCTCCCCGCGTCGGTCCGGCGCGACTCGGTCGGCCGCCGGTAGCCCGACCGGCGCCCGATTCGCTATTCAGATTGAGATATCCGTGCGTTCAGACAGTACGTCGTGCGGTGCCCTCTGGGCGATCCCGCGCGGGTCCCGCTGCGGTATCGGCCGGGTAACGGCAGGGCGCGAGCCGCCTCCTCCACTTCACCCCACCGCTCTGACCTCGGGTTTTACCGAGTCCTTGCCCAGATTGGGGCGGAAGAAGTCGTTGACCGTGGAGGAGAGTGGAGTACAGTGGTGGACCGTGGGGCCAGGCAGCCTCATGTGGGACCACCGGTGGGGGACTGGGGAGGTGATGCCGGGTGTTTCTCGGCACGCACACGCCCCGCCTCGACGAGAAGGGCCGCCTGTTCCTGCCCGCCAAGTACCGCGACGAGCTCGCCGCGGGCCTGGTGCTCACCAAGGGCCAGGAGCGCTGCCTCTACGTGTTTCCGCTGCCGGAGTTCGAGCGCATCACCGAGGCATTGCGCACCGCCCCGGTGACGGCCAAGGCCGTCCGGGACTACAGCCGGGTGTTCTTCGCCAGCGCCTCCGACGAGACCCCTGACCGGCAGGGCCGGGTCACCATCCCTGCCGCCCTGCGCGACTACGCCGGCCTGCAGCGCGACTGCGTGGTGGTCGGCGCCAACACCCGCCTGGAGATCTGGGACTCCCAGGCCTGGGACACGTACCTGAACCAGCAGGAAGACGCCTTCTCCGACGCATCGGAGGAGGTGCTGCCAGGAGTTCTGTAGCGGGCGCGATGCATGCGCCCACTGGTGCCCGGCGAGGTCTCCACCCGTGCTGGGACGGCCAGGCCGGCTGACGCCACTTCCCCGGCGTCAGGCGGCGCGGCCGCCCGTCAGCACCAGGCGCGGATGGGGGCCTGGCCGGGCATCTCGCCCGAGGCGCAACGCGACACACCAGGAGAGGGGGCTCGATGGGTGCGACAGGCCCGGCCGCGGCCGGTCATCTGCCGGTCATGAAGGACCGCGTGCTCGCGCTGCTCGGCCCCGCGCTTTCCGGTGATGGTGCCGTGCTGGTGGATGCGACGCTCGGGCGGGCCGGCCACGCCGGCGCCCTGCTGGCGCTCCACCCCGGCCTGATCCTGGTCGGGATCGACGCCGACGCCACGGCCATCGAGGAATCCCGGCGGCTGCTGGCCGGCTTCGCCGGCCGGGTCACGCTGGTGCAGTCCCGTTACGACGAGCTGCCCGCCATCCTCAGCTCCCTTGGCCGGCCCAGTGTCCAGGGCATCCTGCTCGACCTGGGCGTCTCCTCCCCGCAGCTGGACGACCCGCAGCGGGGCTTTGCCTACTCTTATGACGCGCCGCTGGACATGCGCATGGACACCGCGCACCCGCTGACCGCGGCCGACGTCGTGAACACCTACCCGGCTGACCGGCTGGCCCGGCTGCTGCGTAATTACGGCGAGGAGCGTTTCGCCCGCCGGATCGCCGACGCGCTGGTGCACGAGCGCAGCCAGGCCCCGTTTACCTCCACGCTGCGGCTGGCTGAGGTGGTCCGGGACAGCATCCCGGCCCCGGCCCGGCGCACCGGCGGCAATCCGGCCAAGCGCACCTTCCAGGCGCTGCGCATCGAGGTCAACGGCGAGCTGGAAGCGCTGGACCGGGTCCTGCCGGCGGCGCTGGACGCGACAGCGGTCGGCGGCCGGATCGCCGTGCTGGCCTATCACTCCCTGGAGGACCGCGCGGTGAAGCGGGCGCTGACCCAGCGGGCGACTGACACCACCCCGCCGGGACTGCCGGTCCCGCTGCCGTCCGCCCGGCCGCAGTTCCGGCTGCTGACCAGGGGCGCCGAGCGGCCGGGAGATCAGGAACTGGACACCAACCCGCGAGCCGCGTCCGCGCGGCTGCGGGCGGCCGAGCGCGTGCGGGCCGCGGCATGACCGGCTGGGGCCGGGGCGGCTGCGGGCCGGGCGGTCAGGCAGCGGAGAGCGGCCGGGATGGCCGCGGCGGCCGGGGGACCGGCTGCCGGGACACAGGAGAGCGCGGAACCGGATATGCGGGCAGTGCGTGGGCTCGGGAAGTCCGCCGCTGCGGCAGCAGGGCATCGGGCGCCGGGCGGCGCCTGCCCTGCCCGGTGCCGGCCGGGGGCAGGTGCCGTGGGGCAGATCGCATGGGGACGACGCGGCCGCATGCGACAGGGGAGAACGGACGTAAGCGCCATGAGAACTGAGTCCAGGACACGCCAGCAGGCCCGTCCGCCGGCGGGCAGCCGCCCCGGCCAGGCCGGCCGGGGCACCGACGCCGGGCTCCCGCCCGGCTGGGCACTGCAGGCCAGCCCGCGCGGCCAGCGCCGCGCGGAAGCCGTCGAGGCGGCCCCGATCGCGCCGCCCGGCCGGGTCGCCGCAGGCCGGCGGCAGCGTCCCGCCCCGGGGGCCAGCGCCGCCGGCCGCGGCCCGGCCCGCGACACTCCGGCCCGGGGCACGGCAGCCCGCAGCGGAGCGGCAGCCCGCAGCGGAGCGGCGGCCGGCTCCGCGCCGGCCGCGCGCAGCTCCGCAACGGGCCGCGCCGGCACCACCACCAAGCCCGCGGCGGCGCCAGCCCGCGGCCCCGCGCCGCGCCCGGCCCGGCCGCGGCTGCGGCCGCCGGCGCCGGGCGGCCCCCGGCAGTTGCGGCCCGGTACCACCCGCCCGGCCGGCGGCACGACCGGCGCCCCGGCCGCAACGCCGGCTCGCACGACCGCGAGCCCGGCCCGGCTGCCGGGCACCCTGCGGCTAGGCGGGCCGCGGACACCGTTCGTGCTGCTGGTGCTGGGCCTGCTGGGCGGCGGGCTGATCTGCCTGCTGGTCATCAACACCACGCTGGCCGCTGCGTCCTTCCAGATCACTCACCTGCAGCAGAGCAACACCAGCCTGGCCCAGCAGCAGCAGGCGCTGCAGGATCAGATCGCCAAGGAGCAGGCCCCGGCCACCATCGCGCACCGGGCCTATCAGCTCGGCATGCGCCAGCAGCAGCACCTGACTTTCCTGAACGCCCGGACCGGCCACATCTACCGGGCGCCGCTCACGATGGACGGCGTCATCAACCAGCCGCCCGGTTACACGCCGTGACCAGATCCGGGCGCGCCGTAGCGAGAAGCGGAGGCGGCGTGGCGGGATGATCGGGCGGAGCGGGGGCGGCCGGAGCGGGGGCGACGACGTGGGCGATGGCATGGGCGAGGACGAGTGGGCGAGTCGCCGGGCCCGGCGACGGCCGGCACCGGGCGGCAGCCGCGGGCCTGACCGGCCGCGGACGGCGGCCGGCCGCCCGGCCGGCGGCGACGGTCCCGGCCCGGGTCGCGGCGGGGCCGGGCGGGCCAGCGCCCGGATCGGCGCCA
>DASXDJ010000115.1:0-7111 GCA_036490755.1 Streptosporangiaceae bacterium | reverse complement strand
GAGCCGGTGAGCGGATTCGAACCGCTGACCTGCCGTTTACAAGACGGCCGCTCTGCCAACTGAGCTACACCGGCGGGAGACTGCGTGCATCGTAACCGACTAACGGCTCGCGATGCGCAGGCCGCCAGGCAGCTCAGTAAGCAATCCCGACCGCCTGGCCGATGGTGGCCGGGTCGTCCAGGACAGCCAGCATGAGGTGGGCGACGTCAGCGCGGCCAGCCGTGTACCCGCGTGGCACGTTCCCGCCGGTCCGGGTCCGGTACTGACCGGTCAGCGGCTTGTCCGTCAGGCGGGGCGGGCGGATGACCGTCCAGTCGGCGGAACTGCGCGCGATCTCCTGCTCCATCGCCGTCAGGTCGGCATAGGTATCGCGGAGCAGCGCGCCGATAACGGGGAGCATCAGGCGGTTCGCGAGGCTCTCCCCGTCGGGAACCGGACCGGCGGGGACGGCGCTCACCGCCGCGAACCGGGTAACACCGCTGGCCTGCAGCGCCGCCAGGATGCCGCGCACCGTGCTGGAGGCGACCGGGCCGTCCTTGCGCCTGCGCGGGCCTACCCCGGAGATTGCCGCGTCGCTGGCCTCTAGCGCCGGGCGCAGCGCCTCCGGATCGGTCAGCCCGGTCACGCGGACGACCTCCAGTGCCGGGTGCTGCGCGCTGAAGACGGCGGAGTCGCGTACCACCGCCGTCACCTTGTGCCCGCTGGCGAGCGCCTGCTCGACCACCTGGGCGCCGATGCGGCCAGTTGCCCCGAAGACTGTGATCTTCATCTGCCTCTCCTGCCTCGGATCGGGTTCGCGCCGGCTAGCGGCGCGGACGTCGTTCAGATCTACCTAACGAAACTTATCATATGAGTTTCATACTATACGAGACCCGTCACCCGCCAGCTCAGTCCCTCGGGCCCGCGGGGGGTTGACTCAGCCCGCCCGGTCTCCGTATCTTAAATACATTCAGATTCTGATTGCCGATCAGATTACGGAGGAGCGATGAGCCTGCTGAGCCGCGGCAACGGCCGCTGGACCGATGCGCAGGTGCCGTCCCTGGCGGGCCGGTCCGTAGTGGTGACTGGCGCTACTTCCGGGATCGGGATGGAGGCCGCCCGGGTGCTCGCCGGGCGCGGGGCGAACGTGATCCTGGCCTGCCGCGACACGGCCAGGGCCGAGCACACAGCGGCCCGGATCCGCGTGGACGGCGGGCCTGCCACGGTCCGGGTCGTGCATCTGGATCTCGCCTCACTGGCCTCGGTCCGCGCGGCCGCGGCGGAGATCGGGGCCCGCTGCCGCCGCCTGGACCTGCTGATCAACAACGCCGGGCTGGTGAGCCGGACACAGCAGCGGACCGAGGATGGCTTCGAGCTGACCTTCGCCGTCAATCACCTGGGACACTTCGCCCTGACCGGCCTGCTGCTGGACCGGCTACTGGCCGCTCCGGAAGCGCGGATCGTGACCGTCAGCAGCATCAGCCACCGGCAGGGCACGATGCGCTTCGACGACCTGAACTTCGCCCGCGACTACGACGGGGACCAGGCCTACTGGCAGGCCAAGCTGGCCAACCTGCTGTTCACCTACGAGCTGCAGGCTCGCCTGTCGGCGGCGGGCAGCGGCACGAGCGCATTGGCCGCGCATCCCGGCCTGGCCCGCACCCAGTTCTGGCGGGCCACCTCGCCGCTGGAGCGGATCCTGGTCAGCCCATGGCTACGGCCGGCGGCCTTCTGGGCGGTCCAGGACAGTAAGCGGGGCGGGCTGCCGACCCTCCGCGCGGCCACTGATCCGGCTGCACGGGGCGGCGAGTACTACGGGCCGGGCGGCTACCACGAGTTCACGGGGTACCCGGTTCGGGTCCGCTCCAGCGAGCGCTCGCACGACGTCGCCGCACAGCACCGCCTGTGGGAGATTTCTGAGCAGCTGACCGGAGTGGCATTCCGGCTCCCCGCGCCGGCTGTCCAGCCGGGCTAAGAGCCGGGCTGGCCGGGCCGAGCAGCGGCTCGCCCCGGCTGCGCCTACCCTCAGAGCCATGCCCGGAACGGACAAGGCGCGCACCAGGAAGGCCGGCTCGTATCACCATGGCGACCTGCGGGCGGCGCTCATCGACACGGCCATCGAGCTGATCGGCGAGCGGGGCGTCCGGAACTTCTCGATGGCCGAGGCGAGCCGCCGGCTGGGGGTGGCGGTCAGCGCGCCGTACGCGCATTTCGCCGACCGTGATGCGCTGCTGGCCGCGGTCAAAGTGCGCGCCCACGAGCTGCTGGCCACCGGGCTGCCTGGCCTCCGTGAGCCCGACCCGGCTGACCGCCTGGCCGCCCTAGCCCGGGCCTATGTCCGCTTCGCCGCCGACCACCGCCCGCTGTTCGAGGTGATGTACCAGGTAGGCCTGGACAAGATCCGGTATCCGGAAATTGAGATGGCCGAGCGGCCCGTCAATGAATTCTTCGACGCCTGCGTCGCGGCCCTGAGCGCACCCGCCGGGCCGGACGGCGAGGACCTGCCCGGCGACGGCGCGGCACCGGCCGGACAGGCCGCCGATCACCTGGCGACCGCGCTGGAGGCCACCGCGCACGGGCACGCCGTCCTGCTGCTCGATGGTGCGTTCGGCGACGGGCCGCAGGCCGTGGCGACCGCCGCCGAGCGAGCCGCGCGGGCGACCCTGGCGCTGCTGGCCGGCCGGCACCTGCTCTGATCGCCGGCCGGCGATCTCCGGCGGCGCGGCTATTTCTCCGGCTGCGCGAGCTGCTCCGCGGCGGCGCGGCCGGCCTCGGACGTGCGGCGCAGGAATCCGGCCAGCAGGTCCAGCTCGGCTTCGGAGTACTCGCCCAGAATCAGGTCCATGGCGCCGTTCATGCCGGAGTACAGGTGCATGATCTCCGCGCCGCGGCTGCGGTCCGCGCGGACGCTCACGGCTCTGCGGTCGTCCGGGTCGCGCTCCCGGGCGATCCAGCCGCCGCTTTCCAGCCGGTCCAGTACGCCGGTCATCGTGGCCCGGTGCAGCCCGGCGCGGCGGGCCAGCTCGCTCGGGCTCAGCGGGCCGAACCGGGAGATCAGGTCCAGGCACTCCAGGTCGGCCGGCCGCAGCGCAGCCTGCCCGCTGACGTGGTTATTGAGCAGGGCCAGCTGCACGCTGGTGTCCCGCAGCTGTTCCACGACCGCGCGGCTCAGCCGCCGGTGCCGCCGGGCTGCTTCCCGGTCATCCGGCCCGCTCGGGCGCACCAGGCTGCCGGGCGTCGCAGGGGTCGTCGATTCCATATAATATGATTCCCGGATTATATGAGCTGGTGCGCACACTGTACCCCGGACCGGCCGGGCGGAGCCTTCGGCACGGCCGCGCCGGACAGCCTGAGGCCCGGACAGCCTGAGGCCCGGTCAGGCCAGGCCCGGGGCGACTGCGTCCGGTCAGCCTGATCTCCGGTCAGCAGCGCTCACTGGCTGCGCTGGGTCAGGCTGCGCCGCGGGCGAGCAGCAGTCCCAGCGCGAGCAGCACGATCAGCTTGGCGCACTCCGCCGCGATGTAACCCAGGTGCAGCGACGACCGCGGTGGCTGGCCGCCCGCGATGATCACCGCCGCCCGGCGGTCCAGAGCCGGGCGCAGCAGCAGGTACTGGACCGCCAGGATGGCCGCCAGCGCGGCGATCAGGCCCGCGCGGCCGCCCGGCGGGCCGGGTACCCAGGCCGCGCAGGCGGCGGTCACCGCCAGCAGGGCCACCTCGGCGCGCCCCATCGCGGCGAACACCAGGCGGCCGATCCCGAGGCCGAGGGCCAGGGTGATGCCGGGCGCCCGGAACTTCAGCGGCGCCTCGAGCAGCGAGATGCCCGCCACCAGGCCGAGCCAGCTGAAGACCGCGGCCACCGAGATCACGGCGGTCCAGGTCACGACCCGGCGCCCCAGAACTCCAGCACCAGGCGGACCGGGCCGGCCAGCTCAATCTCATGTTCCACGCCGGGCGGGATCGGCTGCGACTGCCCGGCGGCCAGCACCAGCTCCCGGGACGGCGCCGCGTCCAGCCGGAAGCCGGCCTTCCCGCTGAGCACCCGCAGCACGCCCCAGGTACCGCTGGCCGTGTGGTGCGGCCGTCGCAGCCCGGCGGGGATCGTGTCCTGGTCGAAGGGCCCGGCCGTGCGCAGCAGGGTCAGCCCCTTCGGCAGCTCGGCCCGGTCGCACAGCGGGCAGCTGATCGCCGCGCCGATCCGGGCCCGGCGCCCGGCCGGATCCAGCACCCAGGGCCGGCTCACCATCGGCGGGTTGTGCCGCATGTGCTGGCTGTGCAGGCAGGCCAGGTCGGCGACCCAGTCGCCCTCCGCGTCCTGCCGGAACCCGGTGATGGTGCGCATCGCTGGCATGCTGCCACTTTATTACTACTGAGATTGTTTAAATAACTGACTCCGGTAAACTGCCGGGATGGACAGGCAAGGGGTGCTGGCCGCCGACGGCGCGCCGTCGCTCGGGACCAGCCGGGCGCACGTGCTGGACCTGCTGCGCTCCGCGGGCGTGCCGACTGGCGTGCAGGACCTGGCGGAGCAGGCCGGGCTGCACCCGAACACGGCACGCTTTCACCTCGAGGGGCTGGCCGGCGCCGGACTGGCTGTCCGGGCGCCGGCGCCGCGGGCCACCCCGGGACGTCCCAGCATGCTGTACAGCGCGGCCCCGGCGGCCGGGCCGGCCGGCGAGCGACGGTACCGGCTGCTGGCCGAGATGCTCGCGACCATGATCAGCGGCCTGCTGCCCGAGCCCGCGCCGGCGGCCGCCGGCGCCGGCCAGGAGTGGGGCCGGTACCTGGCCGGCCAGCCCGCGCCGGGTCAGCGCACTGATGCCGCGACGGCGATCGCGCGGCTGACCGCCATCCTGGCCGAAGCCGGGTTCGCCCCCGGCCCCGGCGAGGCAGGCAGCGGCCGGGCTGGCAGCGGCGAGCCGGGCAGGTCGGAGCAGATCTGGCTGCGGCGGTGCCCGTTCCAGGAGATAGCACGGCAGCACCCGGATGTGGTCTGCGCCCTGCACCTCGGGCTGATGCAGGGCGCGCTGGAGCAGTTGCGCGCGCCAGTCACCGCCAGCCGGCTGGAGCCATTCGCAGAGCCGGGCTTGTGCATCGCTCACCTCGCAGCCGCCCCGGCGAGTTCAGGCGGCACCAGCGATGACTGACGATCCGGCCGACCGCAGCGGTCCGCGCGTTCCGCCGGCCAGCGAGGCCAGCCCACCCGATCACCACCGGGACAGCGCCGCCGGCCGCCCCGGCCTGGAACCGGGCGGCGCCGGCCGACCCAGTCCGGAACCGGGCGGCATCGTGCGGGTCACGCCCGCCGATCTCGGCCTGCCGGAGGAAGGCGGCGAGGCCGCCTGCTACGCGCACCTGGTCTGCCCGGAGTGCGGCTGGGTGGTGACCGAGGGCCATCGTCCCGGCTGCTCCGGGGCGCCGGCCGAACGCGCCGGTCCGAGCTAAACCGTCACGGCGCCAGCCCGAGCTAAACCGTCCCGGCACTAGTCCGAGCTGAACCGTCCCGGCGCTAGAGGGTCACAGCCCCGTCCGCGTCCAGCCGGGCCTGGAACGCGCCCGCGTCGCCGGGCGCCTGCTCACCGGCCAGCAGCGCGGCGATGCCCGCGCGGTAGCGGGCTACCTCCTCCCGCTGCCGAGCGTCGTCCCAGCTCAGCTCGGCGGCCATCAGCGCCGCGACCCGTGGCGCGGCAGCGACGCCGCGGTCGGCGACCTCGATCGCGATCCGGGTCCGCCGGGCCAGCACATCGTCCAGGTGGACGGCGCCCTCATGGGTGCAGGCGTAGCTGATCTCAGCCGCCAGGTAGCCCCCGCCGTCCGGCACCTCAGCGGCCAGCTCGGGCCGGCCGCCGATCAGGTCCAGCAGGTCATCGAGGCACGACCCGTACCGGCCCAGCAGCCGCTCCACGTGCTCAACGGCCAGGCCGGACGATCCAGCGATGTCCGCGCGCGCGGCCCAGCGCTGCGCGTAGCCGGCCGCGCCGACCAGCGGGACCTGGTGGGTGCGTGACGGCGGGATATCCGGGTCCAGATCGCGGACTGCCGCGTCAACCAGGTCGCGGGCCATCACCCGGTAGGTGGTGAACTTGCCGCCGGCGATCGTGGTCAGGCCGGGGGTGGCGGTGTCGACGGTGTGCTCCCGGCTGAGCCGGGTGGTGTCGGCGCCCGTCGCCGCGACCAGCGGCCGCAGGCCGGCGAAGACGCCCTGGATGTCGGCGGCGGTGATCGGGTCGCGCAGCATCTGGTTGGTCTTGGCCAGCAGGTAGTCAATGTCGGCCCGGCTGGCCGCCGGGTAGGCCGGGTCGTAGTCCCAGGCGGTGTCCGTATCGCCGATCAGCCAGTGCTCGCCCCACGGGATGACGAACAGGACGCTCTTCTCGGTGCGGGTCAGCAGCCCGGTGTCCATCGGGATCCGGGATCGCGGGATCACGATGTGGATCCCCTTCGACGGCCGCACCCGCAGCCCGTCCGGGGCGCCCGAATCGCTGGTGTCCGGCGTGAGCGTGCCTGTCCAGGCGCCGGCCGCCGTTGCCACCTGCCGGGCCCGGATGACCAGCTCACCGCCGTCCCGGTCGCGGGCCCGGACGCCGCGCACCCGGCCGCCCTCGCTGATCAGCTCCTCGGCCCGGACGCCCGTGACCAGCGCCGCGCCGTGCGCGGCGGCCGTGCGGGCCAGGAACATCACCATCCGGGCGTCGTCTTCCTGGGCGTCGTAGAACTGCACGCCGCCGACCAGCGCGTCGCGGCGCAGGCCCGGCGCGATCCGCAGCACGCCGGCCCGGCTGAGGTGCCGGGCCCGCGGCACCGCCCGGCGGCCGCCCATCGTGTCGTACAGGACCAGCCCGGCACCGACGTACGGCCGCTCCCACCAGCGGTGCGTCAGCGGCCACAGGAACGGCACCGGCCGGACCAGGTGCGGGGCCAGCTCCGTCAGCAGCAGCCGGCGTTCGCGCAGCGCCTCGCGGACCAGGCCGAAGTCCAGCATCTCCAGGTAGCGCAGCCCGCCGTGGATGAGCTTGCTGGACTTACTGGACGCGCCCGCCGCGTAGTCGCGCGCCTCGATCAGCGCGACCCGCAGCCCGCGGGTCGCGGCGTCCACCGCGGCACCGGTCCCGGTCACCCCGCCACCCACGAT
>DASXDJ010000114.1:0-68907 GCA_036490755.1 Streptosporangiaceae bacterium | reverse complement strand
CATGACCCGGCAGGCGGGCAGCCCCATTGCCACCGGGGTGCACGCGGCGGCCAGATCTGCCTCGGGCGGACGCCCGCCGCACGGCCGTCCCGCAGCAGCCGGCCGCCCGGCCGGCGCGCACGCCGCCGGGGTACACGCGGCCGGGTCCGCGGCCGACGGGCCCCCGCTGCCCGGCGCCCGGCCCGGTGCGCACGCGGGCCCCAGCCCCTCGGGCGGCGGCCCGCCGCCGCCCGACGGAGCGCCCGGGCCCGCCAGCGAGGTGGGTGACATCGCGCAGCCGCCGACCGAGCCCTACGTCAAGGTAGACGCGCGGCGGCTGGAGAACGCCCTGCTCGGCCTGCGCCATCCCGTCGTCACCGTCCCGCTGCTGCTGGAGGCGCCCGGCGTGGCGGAGGCCCGGGCCGAGCGGCGCAAGCTGCTCAGCCAGATCGATGACTACCTGCTGCCGCGGCTGCGCCAGTCCGGGGCGCCGATCCTGGTCGCGCTGGTCGGCTCGACCGGTGCCGGCAAGTCCACCCTGATGAACAGCCTGGTCGGCAAGCAGGTGAGCCTGACCGGGATCCGCCGGCCCACCACCAACAGCCCGGTCCTGGCCTGCCACCCGGGCGACGCGCACTGGTTCGCCGAGAACGTCTTCCTCCCCACGCTGCCCCGGGTCCGGCAGCAGGGCCTGGCCATGCCGGGCCGGGACGGCCTGCTGGTCCTGGCGGCCAGCGAGGGCATGCCGCAGGGCGTGGCCCTGCTCGACACTCCCGACATCGACTCGGTCGTGCAGGCCCACCGCGACTTCGCGCACCAGTTCCTCGATGCCTCCGACCTGTGGCTGTTCATGACCTCCGCCCGCCGGTACGCCGACGCCGCGGTCTGGGAGCTACTGCAGGATGCCCGCGACCGGGGCGCCTCGCTGGCCGTGGTGCTGTCCCGGGTCCCGCCGTCGGCGGCGCCGCAGCTGCGCGCGCACTTCGACGCCATGCTGGAGGCCAACGGGGTAACTGGCTTCCAGCGCTTCCTGATTGCCGAGACCATGGTCACCAACGCGATGCTGCCCCAGGAGATCGCCCGGCCGCTGCGCGAGTGGCTCGCCGAGACGGCCGCGGGTGACGACCGCCGGGTGGCCGTGCTGACCCAGACCATGTCCGGGATGCTCGACACGTTCCGGACCCGGATCCCGGCCCTGGCCAGTCACGCCAGCACGCAGCTCACGCTGCGCCAGGAGCTGCGCGAGACCGTGCGCGCCGCCTATGCGGGCGGGCTGGCCGAGCTGGCCGCGGCTGCCTCGGACGGATCCCTGGTCAGCGGTGAGGTGCTGACCCGCTGGCAGGACTTCGCCGGCACCGGTGACCTGATGCGCACCCTGCAGGTGCGGCGCGGCCGGGCGGGCGTCGGCCAGTCGAAGAAGAAGCGCCGGCTCCCGGTCCGGGCGGGCGCGCTGCGGGCCGCCCTGCGGTCGAGCCTGGAGTCGGCCCTGGCGGCGATCGCCGACCGGGCCGCTGAAGATGCGGTGCGCCGCTGGCAGCAGCATCCGGCTGGCGCGGCCCTGCTCACTGACCTGGCCGCCGCGGCGGAGGCGGGCCGCTCGGCCGCCTCGGACTACCTCGCGCTCGCGCTGGCCGACCTCGGCATGGCCGACAACGCCAAGAATGAGGGCAGCTCCGCCCAGGTCAATGCGGCGGCCCTGGCGAAGTCCTCGCCCGCGCTGGCCGCGGCCGCCCGCAAGACGGTCCGCGGCTGGCAGGACAACGTGCTGGACCTGGTCCAGGCGGAGAACGTGACCAAGCGCTCGATCGCCCGGGTAGTCTCCTTCGACACGGAGTCCCTGGCCCTGGTGCTCATGATCGGCGTGCTCCGCCCGGCGGACGGGGCGCCCGACGGCGCGGAGGCCGAGGCCGGACCCGAGCGGCTGCTCGGCTCGCTGTTCGGGGCCGGCCTGCTGCGCGACCTCACCGCCCGGGCGCGGCAGGACCTGCAGCAGCGCGCGGCAGCCTTGCTCGATTCCGAGCAGGACCGCTTCAGCGAGGTCATTGACGCCGCTGGAACCCCCGATGAGACCGTGGCCGCCCAGCTGGTGGCGGCCTGTGAGGCCCTTGAGGCCGCAAGGTGAGCGCCATGGATCAGGCAGCGCGGGAGCGCCCGGCGGACTGGCTCCCCGATGCAGGCCCGGCGGCCGCCGGGCCTGCCCCGGCCGCGGCCGCGGCGGGTCCGGTGGCGGACCCGGTGCCGGGCCTGCCGTCCGGCGGCGGGCCGATGCCCGGCGGCGGACTGGCACCGCCCGGCGGACTGACGGCCGGCAGCGGGCCGGCGGCGGCCAGCGGGCTGGCATCCGGCCCCGCGGCCGAGCTGCGGGCCGCGTCGATCCGGGCGGGCAGCGAGCTGTCCGGCCGGCTCAGCGCGCTGGCCCGGCTGGTCCAGATCGGTACTGCCCGCAGCGGCCCGGACGCGATCAGCCCCGAGCTGATCGACGACGCGGGCGAACTGCTCAGCCGCGCCGGCCAGCGGCTGCGGCTGTCCTCAGCGCACACCGTCGTGGCCCTGGCCGGCGGTACGGGCAGCGGGAAGTCATCACTGTTCAACCGGATTGCCGGGGCGGACTTCTCGACCGCCGGGGTGACCCGGCCGGTGACCAGGGACGTGCACGCCTGCGTCTGGGGCGTGGCGGGCTCGGGCGGGCTGCTGGACTGGCTGGGCGTCCCGCGCCGCTACCGGTATGCCCGGGCCAGCGCGCTGGACAGCGGCGAGAACACCCTCACCGGCCTGGTGCTGCTTGACCTGCCCGACCACGACTCGGTAATGGCACACGCCAGCGATCAGGTGGACCACCTGGTGGAGCTGGCCGACCTGATGGTGTTCGTCCTGGACCCGCAGAAGTACGCCGACGCCGCGATACACCGGCGCTTCCTCGTGCCGCTGGCCGGCCACGCCGAGGTCATCGCCGTCGTGCTCAACCAGGCCGACCTGCTCGCCCCCGAGCAGGTTGAGGACTGCGTGAACGACCTGCGCCGGCTGCTGGACTCCGAGGAACTGCACGACGTGCAGATCCTGGTGACCTCCGCGCTCACCGGTGGCGGCGTCAGCGAGCTGCGCAAGCTGCTGACCGAGACCGTCGCCGCGCGCCGCGCCGCCACCGGGCGCATCTCAGCGGATGTCGACGCCGCCGCGGGGCGGTTCCTGCCCTACGCAGGCGAGGACCCGCTCGGGCTCAACGCGGCCAGCCAGGACGGCGCGGACTCAGCTCCCGGCCGCGCGGCCGACGGCAAGTCAGCGGCCGGGGTACTGGCGTCCTCGCACCGCAAGCTCGCCGCCGCGTTCGCGCGGGCCGCCGGGGTGACGGCCATCGGCGACGCGCTGCAGAGCGCCCGGGAGCTTCGGGCTGTCGACTACGTCGGCTGGCCGGTCAGCTGGCTCGTCGAGCGCCTGGTCCGGCGCGACCCGGTGCGTAAGATCCGGCTCACCAAGCTGTGGGCCGAGCTGCGAGGCGTCACCGCCGGGCCGTCCGGCGCGCAGCAGGCCGAGATCGACAACGCCCTGACCCAGCTCGCCGACGAGGTCAGTCCCGGCCTGCCCCGGCCCTGGGCGCAGACCGTCCGGGCAGCGATCCGGTCCCGTGCCGGGGCCATTCCCGGCGCGCTTGGCACCCGGATCGGCGAGGCGCTGCCCGCCGAGAACACCATCCCCGGCTGGTGGCGGGTGATCGGTGTCTGGCAGGGGCTGCTGCTGGGCTGCGTAATCGTGGGATTCGCCTGGATCGTGGCCATCGTGGTGTTCGGTGTCTTCGGCGTCGCCAGCGGCGTGCCGCGCCTGTTCAGCGATAACGCCCTGCTGCCGCTGATCGTCATCCTGATTGCCGTCATGCTGGTCCTCGGCTGGCTGACGGCGTCGGCCTGCGTGAACGCCGTCCGCACCGCCGCGATCCGCGAGAACGAGCAAGTCGCCGAGGCCATGCAGGACCGGATGGCCAGCGTGGCGCAGGAAATGGTCGTGGCGCCGGCCCAGCAGGAGCTCTCGGAGCTGGAGCGATTCCGCGCCGAGCTGCGCGCGGCCCTGGGCCATTCCGGCTGAGGTGCCCCCCTCCGCTTCCTAGCCGGGCGCGCACCGCTCGTCCGTGCCCGGCTCACCCTCACTCCCGGCTCACCCTCACTCCCCGTCCCACCCCCGCGCCCTCACTCCCATCCCTGCGCCCACACTCACGCCGCACCTGATAACAGCAAGAGGGCTGAGTGTTGAGGCCGACTCAGCCGGCGACTGCGGGCCGGCCTGGCTGCTGATCTCGCGCGAGTGACTCTGGCTATGTAATCTTGTAATACTGACCGAGGAGATTACATGGACCAGGACTCCGGCCTCGATAACTACTCCCAGACCGTGGCGGGCGTGGCGGCTGCCCTGACCCCACGGGTGGCCAGCGTGCGAGTACCTCGCGGCGGGCGCGGCGAGAGCCAGGGCTCCGCCGTCGTATTCACCCCCGATGGCTTCCTGCTGACCAACGCGCATGTCGTCGGGTCCGCTGCCCAGGGCACCGTGCTGTTCTCCGACGGGACCAGCGCGCCGTTCTCGCTCGTAGGCGCTGACCCGCTGTCCGACCTCGCGGTGATCCGGGCCGACGGAGGGACACCGGAGCCAGCCGAGCTGGGCGAGGCCGATGAGCTCGTTGTCGGGCAGCTGGTGGTAGCCGTGGGCAGCCCGCTCGGCCTGGCCGGCTCCGTCACGGCCGGCGTGGTCAGCGCGCTGGGCCGGTCCCTGCCGACCCGTAGCGGGTCCGCTGCGCGCCTGGTCGAGGATGTCATCCAGACCGACGCGGCCCTGAACCCTGGCAACTCGGGCGGGGCGCTGGCCGACTCGCACGCGCGAGTTGTCGGCATCAACACGGCGGTCGCGGGCTTCGGCCTCGGGCTGGCCGTGCCGGTGAACGCCACCACCCGCAAGATCATCGGTGCGCTGATGCGGGATGGCCGGGTCCGCCGCGCATATCTGGGGCTCGTCTGCGTGCCTGCTCCTGTCCCGGCGGCGCTGCGCGAGCGGGTTGGCCGCGCCGAGGGCCTGCGCGTGGCTGAGGTAGTGCCAGCCGGCCCGGCGGCCAGGGCCGGACTGCGCGCCGGCGACCTGCTGCTCACCGCCGGCGGCCAGCCCGTCGCACAGGCCCAGGACCTGCAGCGGCTGATGTTCAGCGAGGCCATCGGGCAGCCGCTGGCCGTGACCGTGATGCGCAACGGCGCCCTCGTGGACGTCATCGCCGAGCCCGTGGAGCTGGTCGCGGCCTAGCGATCTGAAGGGGCCATGGCCGGGCAGCCCCGTCCGGGTAGCCGTCACCGGCCGCCGGACCGGGTGCACGGGGGCGCTGGCCCCGCTATGGCCACGGGGCCGTCCCGGCTCACGGCGGGTCAGGCTAGCCCGGCTGCCCGCTGGCGGGCCAGTTGCTATCCACAATTGCGGGTGCTGCCGGGAGTTGTGCACAGGCCGCTTGCGCGCGCCGCCGGCCTGGCCGGAACCAGGGACCGTGGAGGCAGAGGCGACGGCACGGGCCGTCGCAGCCGACGGCCCGGGAGGACCGAATGTTCAACGAGGCGCACATCAGCCTGAGCGGATACGTGGCGACCCAGCCGGCCCTGCGGGAGACCCGCTCCGGGATCCCCTCGGTCACGATGCGGGTGGCCTGGACGCCGCGCCGGATGGACCGGTCGACCGGCGAGTGGATCGATGCCGGCACGTCCTTCGCCACGGTGCAGATGTACCGGAAGCTGGCCGAGAACGCCGCTACGTGCCTGCGCAAGGGTGACCCGGTGGTGGTGCGCGGCCGGGTGACGGTCCGTGAGTTCGAGGCCAGGAACGGGCAGCAGCGCACGGTGGTCGAGATCGATGCCCACTCCGTGGGGCACGACCTGACCCACGGGATCGCCACCTTCCACCGGATCCGGCCGCAGACCGGCATGACGGCCGCGGAGGCCCAGTCCGCTGAGGACAGCGGCCTCAGCGGGCCCGCGCGCGGTTCCGCTGAGGCCGAGGCCGACGGCGACCTCGGCATGAGCGGGCGGGACGAAGCGGAGCCGGGCGAGCCGGGCGCCGCCGGATACGTCGGGGATGACACAAGCGCATGGCGTCCGGCTGGCCAGGAGACGGCTCCTGGCCAGGAAGCGGTCAGGGAGGGGAATGGTGCCGGCCCCGAGCCAGGCGGGACCGGTTCCGCTCAGGAGCCCGTCGGCACCGGCGGTGGCCAGGATGCCAGCGAGGTTGCTGCGGGCCACGATGCCGACGGGCCCGATGCGGGACACGAAGAGGCAGGTGACGGGTCAGGCACTGGCCCGGCGAAGTCCGGCCGGCGTCGGCCGGCACGCGAGAAGGCCCTAGCCGGGGTGTGACCGGGGCCGGCCCGGGCGGCGGGCCCGGCCGATGGCTCAACCCGCCGCCCGCTGCCCCTACCCTTAGCTCTATGCCGGAGTTCATCTATCAGATGAGTCGCGTGCGCAAGGCGCACGGCGACAAGGTCATCCTCGACGACGTGACGCTGGCGTTCCTGCCCGGCGCGAAGATCGGTGTCCTCGGGCCGAACGGCACGGGGAAGTCGACCCTGCTGCACATGATGGCGGGGACTGAGCAGCCCTCGAACGGTGATGCGCGGCTGATGCCGGGCTTCACTGTCGGGCTGCTGGCCCAGGAGCCTGTCCTGGACGAGAGCAAGACCGTCCTGGGCAATGTGGAGGAGGGCGTGGCGCAGACCAAGGCCCTGCTGGACCGCTACAACCAGATCGCCGAGGAAATGGCGACCGATTACTCAGACGCGCTGCTGGAAGAGATGGGCAAGCTGCAGGAGCAGCTGGACCACGGCAATGCCTGGGACCTCGACAGCCAGCTGGAGCAGGCGATGGACGCCCTGCGCTGCCCGCCGCCCGACGCTGAGGTGAGCGTGCTGTCCGGCGGCGAGAAGCGCCGGGTGGCGCTGTGCCGGCTGCTGCTGTCCCAGCCCGACCTGCTGCTGCTGGACGAGCCGACCAACCACCTGGACGCCGAGAGCGTGCAGTGGCTGGAGCAGCACCTGGAGAAGTACCCGGGCACCGTGGTCGCGGTGACTCACGACCGGTACTTCCTGGACAACGTGGCAGGCTGGATTCTCGAGCTGGACCGGGGCCACGCCTACCCCTACGAGGGCAACTACTCCACCTACCTGGAGTCCAAGGCAGCCCGGATCAAGGTCGAGGGCCAGAAGGACATCAAGCGCCGTAAGCGCCTGGAAGACGAGCTGGACTGGGTCCGGTCCAGCCCGCGGGCGCGGCAGGCCAAGAGCCGGTCCCGGCTGCAGCGCTACGAGGAGATGGTCGCCGAAGCCGACGGCAACAGGAAGCTGGACTTCGAGGAGATCCAGATCCCGCCGGGCCCGCGCCTGGGCAACCTGGTCGTCGAGGTGAATTCCCTCAGCAAGGGTTTCGGTGACCGGATGCTGATCGAGGACCTGAGCTTCTCCCTGCCGCCCAACGGCATCGTCGGCGTCATCGGCCCCAACGGCGTCGGCAAGACCACGCTGTTCAAGATGATCGTCGGCGAAGAGCAGCCCGACGGCGGAACGATCCGGGTCGGCGACACGGTCGAGATCTCTTACGTCGACCAGAGCCGCGGCCGGATCGCGGCGGACAAGAACGTCTGGGACGTGATCTCTGACGGCGAGTCCTACATCCGGGTGGGCAAGACCGAGATCCCCAGCCGCGCCTACGTGGCCGCCTTCGGCTTCAAGGGCGGCGACCAGCAGAAGCCGGCGGGCGTGCTGTCCGGCGGTGAGCGCAACCGGGTGAACCTGGCCCTGACCCTCAAGCAGGGCGGGAACATGCTGCTCCTCGACGAGCCGACCAACGACCTCGACGTGGAGACGCTGTCCTCGCTGGAGAACGCCCTGCTGGAGTTCCCCGGCTGTGCCGTGATCACCAGCCACGACCGCTGGTTCCTGGACCGGATCGCGACGCACATCCTGGCCTGGGAAGGCGGCGCGAACTGGTTCTGGTTCGAGGGCAACTTCGAGGCCTATGAGAAGAACAAGATCGAGCGGCTGGGCGCCGAGGCTGCTCGCCCGCACCGCGTGACCTACCGCAAGCTGACCCGGGACTAGGCGCAGCTCACCTCCTCAGCTCACCCCGCAGGGGTGAGGCCTGCCGCCGGCGGCGGGCTGATCATGGCCTGGGCGGGCCTGCCGGGCAGCCGCCTCTGGTTCACGGCAGCCGATGAGGGGTGCGTGCGATGTCTGATGTCAAGGTGGAGCGCAAGGAGGCCGTCAGCCGCGAGGAGGCGGCAAGCCTGCTGAAACTGCTGTCTCAGGCCTTCACCGGGGGCGGCCACGCGGAGATCCCGTTCGGGCCGGGCGGCACCATGAGCCTGCGCGTCCCCGACAGCGTGCGCGCCGAGCTCGAGGTCGAGATCGAGGGCGATGAGGTCGAGATCGAGCTGGAGTTCAAGTGGTCGATCGCGCCGTCCCGGGCCGCTACGTCCCCCGGGACCGCGTCCCGCAGGACCGCGTCCGCGGGCTCGGGCACAACGCGGCGGCCCCGGACCCGAACGGCCGCCGGCGCTCGAAGCCCGGCCCGCAAGCCGGCCCGCAGCACACGATCGCCGCGGCAGTAGCGTCCCCGGCCCCACCCCCGGCCGGGCCCGGCGCTGACACGGCCGGCACCATCCCGGCGCGGCAGGTCAGCGCGGTACGAGAGGCCAGCACGGCAGGACCGGTCAGCGCAGCGGGACAGGCCGGAGCAGCGGACAGGCCGGAGCAGCGGGACAGGCCGGCGCGGCGCCGCAGCCCGGCGCAACGCGCGGCCTCCGCCGGTTCTAGCTCACCCGGCGGATATTGAACTGGGCAATGTGGCCGCCCGTGACCGTGTAAGTGCCCTGGTAGGTCTGCAGGGCGCCGCCCGTCTGCGTGGCGACCAGCCTGGCTGACACCACGTCGCCGCTGACCGACGTGATCTGGATGGCATCGTGGGCGGTGTTGGCGAAGCCGCTGCGGAACTGCACGTAGGTCTCGCCGGTGTACCGGCCGCCCAGCGCCCAGGCGCGGGCGTAGCGGTGGTGATTGATCGCGCGGAAGTAGGCGTTCACGACTGCGGCCGGGGCGACCGGGGTTGCCTGCGCCGGCGGGCCTGTCGCTGGCGCGGACTGGGGCGGCGCGGACGGTGGCGGCGTGGCCTGGCCCGCCTCGCGGTGCCGGTGCACCAGGAAGGCGGCGCCGCCGAGGCACAGCGCGACGACGATCACGATCACGATGACCAGGCCTGTCCGGCCGCCCCGGCCGTGGCCGGTCTCCCGCGTCCCGGACGAGCCAGGCGGCATCGTGGCCGGCGCTCCCGGCGAGAGCCACCGCGGGTCAACCGGTGCCTGCGAGGCAGGCGCCGCGGACTGGCCGCCCGGACCCGACGGCCGGAACCACTCATCGGGGGCAGGCGGCAGGTCCGAGTCAGCCCAGCCGGCTCCGCTCCACGCCGGCCCCGCTGACGGCTGCCCGGCGGGTGCGAACGGGGTACTGGCGGCCGCAGGCGGGACAGACGGGCCGCCAGGTCCCGCGGAGGCCGGCCAGCCCGGTGGATTCGACGGGCCAGCCGGGCCGGACCAGGCGGCCGGGCCTGGCGGGCCAGCGGCGGAGTCCGGCAGGGCGGCCAGGCCCGCTGCGGCAGCTGCCCCGGCCGCCCCGGCGGCAGCGGCACCGGCGGCGGCCGCCGGGAAGCCGGTGCCGGGCGCCGGGCTGACCGGCGCCGGCCCGACCGTGCCCGCGGCCCCGTCCAGGACGGTATGCCGCGCGCCGGGCAGGAACGCCTGCTCAGTGAGAGGCCGGACCCCGCTGCGCGGCGCACCCCACGACTCCGGCCCGGAGACCAGAGCGGCGCCGTGCAGCGCGGCAGCGAACTCGCCGCAGCTGAGGTACCGGTCGCCCGGCGCCTTGGCCAGTGCGGTGAAGATGACGTCGTCGATCGCGGGCGGCAGCTCGGGGCAGCGCTCGGTCAGGCGGGGTGGCGGCTCGGACAGCTGGGCCCACATCAGCGCCATGTTCTCGGCCCGCCGGAACGGCGGCCCGCCGGACAGCATCTCCACGGTGGTGCAGGCCAGCGCGTACAAGTCGGCCCGGCCATCCACCGCCTTGCCCTCGATCTGCTCAGGCGCGACGTAGTCGAGGGTGCCCATGAACTGGCCGGTCGAGGTGAGGCCGGTCGGCGCCAGGGTCAGCTTGCTCAGCCCGAAGTCCGACAGGTAGACGTGGTCGGACTGGCCGTCGGAGGACTCGGCCAGCAGCATGTTGGCGGGCTTGATGTCCCGGTGCACCAGGCCGCGGGAGTGCGCGACGTCCAGGGCCGAGGCGACCTGCGACACGATCGCGACGACCCGGGCCAGCGGGAGCCGGCCCTGCCGCTGCAGCAGGGTCCGCACATCTCCGGTCCCGACGTAGCGCATGGCAATGAACAGGCAGCCGTCCGCCTCGCCGGCCTCGAAGACCGGGACGATGTTGGGATGATCGACCGCGGCGGCGGCCCGTGACTCGTGAATGAAGCGGCGGCGGAACGACTCGTCCTCGGCCAGTTGCGGCGCGAGGATCTTCAGCGCCACCAGGCGGCCCAGCTTGCCGTCCAGGGCCCGGTAGACGATCGCCATCCCGCCACGGCCGATCTCCGCCTCGACCTGGTACCCGGCGATCTGCGTGCCGGGCACAGCCTCGAATGCGGCCGCGCCGATCTCCTCGGTCACCGGGCCTCCAGCGGGGACCGCTCGCGCTCCGGGTGCGGCCCGGAGCCACGAGCGCGGTTCAGTTGCATGCATGTACTCACCTACCAGTGAGTCACGCACGGGCCAGCTAAGTACTGATTGAAGAACAGTTAATTTTAGTATCTGGCGGAAAGCCCGTCATCCCGTCAGATGAGGCAGATCTGGCCCGGTCAGGCCGGCGTCAGGCCCAGGTCGGGACCGCCGGGCTGGCGCAGCGGCTGATTGACCAGGCTGTGCGCGGCCATGACCAGGTACTCCCAGAGCTGGTCGTCGAGCGCGGGGTCGAGCTTCAGCTCGTCCAGGGCGGTGCGCATGTGCCGCAGCCAGCCGTCGCGCTCGGCCTCGCCGATGCTGAAGTGCGCGTGCCGCATCCGCAGCCGGGGGTGGCCGCGCCGCTCGTTGTAGGTGGCCGGCCCGCCCCAGTACTGGATCAGGAACAGCCGCAGGTGCTCCTCGGCCGGCCCCAGGTCCCGGCTGGGGTAGACGGGCCGCAGCCGGGGGTCAGCCGCGACCTCCTCGTAGAAGCGGTGCACCAGGCGGCGGAAGGTTGGCTCGCCGCCCACGGCCTCGTACAGGCTGATCTCTGTGGTCTCATCCATAACAGCTCCAGGGTATGTGCCGCCGCAGCCGGCGGCCCGCCGGCCTGGTCAGCCGGCGTCCGGGCCGGCGTCCCGGCCGGAGCCGGCGGGCGGCGGCCCGCCCGGGGGCGCTCCGCCCTCGCCTGCGGCGCTCTGCCCCTCCGGCAGCGAGCCGGCCCGGGTCGCGGCAACCGCCGCCAGGGCGGTCTTGATCTGCTCCCGGAGCTCGCGGCCGACCTCCCACTGGCGCAGCGGGGCGGTCCGGGCGATGACCCGGATCAGCACCGAGTCATTGGTGACCTCCTGGACGCCCCACACCTCGGGCCGCTCGAGGATGACGTTCTGCCACGCCGGGTCCTGCCACATGGCCACGGCGGTGCTCTCCATCAGGGTCCGCACCTCGACGATGTCCATGTTGTAGGGGACCGGGAAGTCCACCACGGCGCGGGCCCAGCCGTGTGACTCATTGCCGGACTGGGTGATCGTGCCGTTGCGGATATGCCAGATCACGCCATTCACGTCGCGAACCCGGGTGATCCGCAGGCTGACGGCCTCGACCGTTCCGCTGACCTTGTCGATGCTGATCACGTCGCCCACGCCGTACTGGTCCTCCAGCAGGATGAAGATCCCGGCCAGGAAGTCCTGGACCAGGTTCTGCGCGCCGAACCCGATGGCGATGCCGATGACCCCGGCGCTGGCGAGCACCGGCGCCAGGTTCAGGCCCATGTCGCCGAGGATGATGAAGGTGGCGATGGTGAAGATGGTCATCGATGCCGCGTTGCCGAGCACCGAGCCGAGCGCGGTGGCTCGCTGCTGCCGCCGGTCGCCCAGCAGCGAGTGCGCTCGCCCGCCGTTCTCCGCGCCGGACGCGGCGCGGCTGGTGATCCGGTTGATCAGCCGCCGCGCCGCCGCCCGCGCGATCAGCGCGAGGATGAGCACGAACGCGATCTTCACGCCCACCTGGACCGGCCCGGCCAGGTAGGCGTCGGACACCCGGGCCAGATGCTCGTTGTGGGTGATGTCCCAGACCGTCCGGCAGGCGATGCTGGGGTCGTCGCTGTGGCAGACCGAGTCCAGATTCAGGACCGGGCCGAGGATGGAAATCACGGCATGCCCGGAACTCAGCGGCATGGACCCCCGTGGTACCGATCCCAGGATCGTCGTCGTCAGGGCGTGCAGAGCCACGAGGGGATCCTTTCAGCGGCTGGCGCCGACCGCAGGCGGCCGGCGCATTTCACGGCGGCGCACTCCGCGGCGAGAGGGCTGGTCAGGGGCCGGCGAGCGGCAGGGCAGGGCGCACGCCAGCGACCGCCGGCGACGGCGCCGGGCCGCCCGCTCCGGGCGGCGCGTCGCGCCGGCACAGTTCCGAAACCATAGTTGGCTGCCGAGCTAAGAGGAAATCTCCGCCGATAGTAATCGACGGAGTGCAACTAACAGATTACAATTAGTTAGCAAAGATCATCCTCGTGCGGGACTGTCGTGCGAGTTGCCCCGGCCGCCGCAGGATGCGCCGGCGGACCGCGGGCCGGGGGAAGGGGATTCATGCCGGCACAGCACCGTGGCGCCGCCGCCCCGTTAGGCGCCGGCTCAGCCGGCCGAGCCGGACGGACGGGACTGGTGCTGGTCGGCGCGGCCCGCCAGGAGGTCGCGCTGGCCCGCGAGATCCGGGCGCGGGAGCTGGTGGCCGGGACCTCGCCGGCCGCGGTGGCCGCGGCGATCCTGGCCGAGTGCGGGCCGGCCTACGGCACCAGCCGGATCCGGGCCCGCCGGCTGGCCCTCGGCATCGCGCTGGCCGACGTGGTAGCGCAGGTCCGGGCGTGGTACCAGGCTGAGGGCCGCCGGGTGCCGCGGTTCAGCGAGACTTTGCTGTCGGCCTACGAGAGCGGCCAGAAGCGGCCCGGCCCGGAGTACCTGCATTACGTGTGCGCGGCGTACCGGGCTGACCCGCCCGACCTCGGCTACGAGGGCCCGTGCCTGTGCGGCCGGTCGCACCGCCCGGCTGGTCCGGCTCCGGCCGCCCGGCTCCAGGTTTCCGCCCGCGCCCCGGCCGCGCGCGGCGCCCGGGTCCCGGCGCCGGCTGTCGCGGTCCGGCCGGGTGCCGGTCCCGGGCAGGACCGGGCCGGCTCGCAGCCGGCTGCCGCGTCCGGGGCCGCCGTTCCGGAGGGCGCCGTTCTGGATCCTGCCGTTCGGGGGCCTGCCGTTCGGGGGCCTGCCGGTCTCGCGCCCGGCCGGCCGCCAGAGCTGCTGGTGCCGGAGCAGGCCCCGCCCGCGGATGCGGCCGGCGACCGGGCCGGGCGCGGGCTGGTCCCGGCTGAGTTAGCTGCGGGCGAGGACGACCTGCGGCGGATGCTGATCCGGCTGATGGCCGACTCTGGCGCCCGGCTGGACTGCGAGTTCCTCGGCGCCGTGGACCGGATGCGCCGCCAGATGGACGACGCGCTGCTCAGCGGCACCGTGTCGGCCACGATGATCGATCAGTGGGAGGAGACCACGGCGGGCTACGGCCGCCGGTACATGACCGTCCCGTCGCTGCGGCTGCTGTGCGATGCGCTGCTCGATTTCGGTGACGTGCGGCGGATGTGCGCCGAGCGGCAGCCGCTGGAGTTCGCCGAGCGGCTGTGCCGGGTGGCCGGCCAGCTAGCCGGCCTGGCCGGGATCGTCATGCTCGACCTCGGCGATCAGCGGCTGGCCCGGTCCTTCTTCCGCACGGCGCGGACGGCGACCGACGAGACGGGCGATCGCAGGCTGCGGGCCTGGGTCGCGGTTCGCGAGGCACTGGTGCCGCTCTATTACGGCGACCCCCGCGAGGCGGCCAGCCTGGCCAGCTCCGCGATTGACCTGGCCGGGCGCCGGACATGCGTGGCCGGGGTGATGGGCCCGGTCGTCGAGGCGCGGGCGCAGGCCCGGCTGGCCCGGCTGGCCCGCCGCAGCGGGCGGGGCCTGCGCGACGCGCTGGACCGGGCCCGCGGCGCCCTGGACCGCGCCCACGACGGGCTGGCGGACCTGACCGCCGAGGAGGTCGGCGATACCGCCCTCGGCTATACCGAGCGGCAGTTCTGCTTCCACGCCGGGGACACCCTGGCCATGCTCGGCGATCATCAGGAAGCCCAGCGGTCCTACGCGCGCGCCCTGCGCCTGTACCCGGCGGCCGAGGTGCTTGATGCCACGCTGGTGGTGTTCGGGCAGGCGCGCTGCCTGGCTGACGCCGACGAGCCGGAGCAGGCGCTGCGGCTGGGCCGCGACCGGCTCGGCGCCCTGCCCGCCGAGCAGCGGACCGAGATTGTCCTGCAAGCCGCCCGTGACCTGGGCCAGTCCGTCAGCCGGCGGCATCCGGACCTGCCAGCCTCCGCCGAATATCAGGAGGCCCTGGCAGCTGCCTCCGTACTCGCCGGACCCTCGCCCGCGAGCGGTCCGGCCCGACCTACGATGACGCTGCCTGACCAGCAGTGACCCAGTTCTGGCCCGCTGCCCTACCCGGCAGCCCGCGAGCGAGGAGGCCGCAGCGATGCCCGTAGCAGGCCGGTTCCCGGCTACCCGGCGGGGTTCGCCGGGATACGTGCAGGCGGACGTGGACGAGTTCGTGGCCCGGATCGAGGCCACGCTCGCCGGCACCGCTGCTCCCGGCCAGGCAGTCGCGGCCGGGGACATCCGCGCCACGCAGTTCCGGGTTACCCGGCGGGGCGGGTACGACCAGGTCGAGGTCGACGCCGGGCTCGATCTCCTCGCCGAGGAGCTCACCCGCCAGGCCCGGCGGGCCGGCGCGTCCTGAGCCGGCCGCCAGCGGCCGCGTGCCGCCGGCCGTGACCGGGCCGGGGCCGCCTAGAGGCCGAGCCCGGTGTAGGCGGCGGCGAACACCAGCTGCTCACTGGCCAGGGCCACAGTACGGCTGACCGCGCGGGCGCCGTGACCGACGTCCTTCTCGCGCCGCAGCAGCACCGGCGCCGTCCCGGCCGGCGCGGTGGTGGCGTACTGCAGCGCCGCGCACATCTTGCGCGCGTGCAGCGGGTCGACGCGGGTGTCGCCGTCGAAGATGGTGAACAGCACGGCCGGGTAGGCGGTGCCGGCCTGGACGTGGTGGTAGGGCGAGTAGCCCAGCAGCCAGCCCAGCTCCTGCCGGTCATCAGCCCGGCCGAACTCGTCGTTCCAGGTCACGCCCAGCCCGAACTTCTCGTAACGGACCATGTCCAGCAGCGGCGCGGAGCAGACCACGGCCGCGAACAACCCGGGGTGCTGGGTGAGCGAGGCGCCGACCAGCAGGCCGCCGTTGGACCCGCCGGAGATAGCGAGCTGGCCGGGGGTGGTCCAGCCGTCGGCAGCCAGCCGCCCGGCCGCGGCGGCGAAGTCATCAAAGACGTTCTGCTTGCGCTCGCGCATGCCGGCCCGGTGCCAGTCCTCGCCTTCCTCGCTGCCGCCCCGCAGGTTCGCGACGGCATACACCCCGCCCGCCTCGACCCAGGCCAGCGCCTGCGCCGAGTACGCGGGGCTGAGGCTGACGTTGAAGCCGCCGTACCCGTACAGCATCGCCGGACGGCAGACGCGCTGTCCCGCGTCCCCGGCTGAGGCCGGGCCGGAGATGACGATCATCCGGATCGTGGTGCCGTCCGCCGACGGGAAGGCCACCTGCTCGGCGCGGACCTCCGGCACGTCCACCGAGCCGGGGGAGCGGGCCCAGGTGGTCACGGCGCCGCTGCGCGCGTCGTAGTGCAGGACCAGGGGCGGGGTGGCGTAGTCGGTAAAGCTGAGCCAGGCCTCATGCCCGCCCTCGGGGCGGCTGCGCAGGCCGCCGGCGGAGCCCAGGCGGCGCTCGCCGGCCGAGCCCGGCCCGGTCAGGCTCAGCTCGGCGGCCCGCGCACCGGTGCCCAGGTCATGCACGGCAATCTCGCTGATGGCATGCCGGGTCCAGGAGACCACCAGCACCGGCTGCTCCAGTTCCGGCCCGTCCAGGATGGTGTACTCGCTGAGCACCGCGCCGGGATCCTCGGGCAGGACGTCGTGCCAGCTCGCGGCGCCGGGGAAGTCCGGGTGCGCCTGGTCGGCGACCGCCAGCCGCCCGCGCGGCGCATCCCGGTCGGTGTGCACGTACAGCCGGCCGTCCCGGCCGGGCCGGATGCTGACCAGGGCGTCCACGCCCTCCTGAACCACCCGCAGTTCCGGCGCCGACTCCGGGGAGGCGGTCAGGTCAGCGAGCCACACGTCGTTGCGCGGCGCCGTGCCGGCTGAGGCATCGACCACCAGCCACCGGCCGTCCCGGCTGACCAGGACGCCGTAATAGTTGGTCTTCTCCAGTCCCTCGCCGTGGATCAGCACGTCCTCATCGGCCGGGCTTCCGACCTGGTGCAGGTAGACGCGGCGGTGGAACTGGTCCTCGCCGGCCGGGACCTGATCGGGGGCAAGGCGGCGCACGTAGTAGAACGCCTTGCCGCCCGGCAGCCAGGCCACTCCGGTGTACCGGCAGCGGTCGATCGGCCCGTCCACGTCCGCGCCGGTGGCGACGTCCATGATCCGCAGCACGGACTCCTCCCGGCCGCCCTCCGACATCTGGTAGGCCAGCAGCCGGCCCTCGTGGTCGGGCTGCCAGGCGTCCAGGGTCGTGGTCCCGGACGGGTCGATGGCCATCGGGTCGATCAGCACCCGCTCGGCCTCGCCCGCCGCCGGGTCCTCGCCCGACCCGGGCTGGACGGCGACCGCCGTGTACAGCACGGCGTGCTCCTGGCCGGCCTCCCGGCGCATAGAGAACTGGCGGCTGCCGCGCCACAGTGGCGGGCTGACCAGCCCGGCGCCCAGCAGCTCGGTGAGCCGCCCGGCCAGCCGGTCCCGGCCCGGCAGCGTGGCCAGCGTCGCCGCGTAGAGCTCATCCTCAGCGGCCAGCCAGGCCCCGGCCTGGTCGCTGTCCGCGTCCTCCAGCCACCGGTAGGGGTCGGCTACCTGGTGGCCGTGCAGGTTCTCGATGATGTCCAGGCGGCAGGCGTCGGGATAACGGGCGGAAGCGCGGGATGAACTCATGACTGGCACCTTATGGCCCTGATCGCCCCTCGTCAGGCCCCCGCCAGGCGCTGCCCGGCCGCCGGGCAGCCCGGCGGCCTGACGTGCCCGGCGGTGAGCTGCGGGCCGGCCGGGGAATAGAGATAACCTCGCCGGCCGTGCTACTGCCGGGCGACGGGGATACCCGGCTACCCTATTGGTGTTGGCGGCCGGGCCTATCGGCAGTCACACTGGTCACGGGTGCCCCGGCGGCACATGTGCGGAGCGCACCCGGCAGGAGGTGCGCGTGCGTCGGGTACTGCTGCTCAACATCACGTATGAGCCGCTGACGACTGTCGGCCTGCACCGTGCGGTGTGCCTGGTCCTGGGGGACAAGGCCGAGGTGCTGCACGATGACGCTGACGGCCGGACCCTGCATTCCGCGTCGTCCCGGCTGGTAATTCCCTCGGTCATCCGGCTGCGGCGGTATGTCCGGATCCCGCACCGCAGCCGGGTGCCGCTGACCCGGGCCGCCCTGATGCGCCGGGACAACTACCTGTGTGCCTACTGCGGCGTCAAGGCCGACACGATCGACCACGTGATCCCGCGCAGCCGCGGGGGCCAGCATGTCTGGGAGAACTGCGTGGCCTCCTGCAACCGCTGCAACCACCGCAAGGCCGACCGGTTCATCGAGGAACTCGGCTGGAAGCTGCGGTTTGACCCGACCGCGCCCCGCGGGGCGCACTGGCGCCTGATCGGCGCGGCGCATGACGGCGACCCCCAGTGGGTCGCTTATCTGTCCGAGCCGAGTGCCGCGTAGACCGCCCGGCCGGCCCCCGGCCCGGGCGGCCGGCGGCCTCGGCGGGCCCGTCAGGTGGCCGGCTCCGGGGCTGCCCCGGCGGCCGGATCCAGCCCCGGCGACGCGCCCAGGGTCCGGTACTCCCGCTGGGTCAGCGCGCCGAGGACCGCGAGGATCAGGATCCCCCCGGCGATCGGGAAGAACGGCGTCGTGCCCACGTGCCGGACCAGCAGCCCGGCGATCAGCACCGACACCGGGAACATGCCGATCGAGGCCAGCATCACGATGCTCATCACCCGGCCCAGCAGCTGCGGCGGGGCCCACCTCTGGATCAGCGTGAGGGTCAGCACGTTGCCGAGTCCGTTGGCGATCCCGAAAACGAAGCAGGCCGCGGCCGCCCCGGCGATCCCGCCGAACGGGATCACTGCCGCGGTCAGCCCGTCCGCAACGAACAGGGCCGAGGCGACCAGCATCGGCCGCCGCAGGCCGGTGGCCCGGGCGGCGGCCAGCGTGCCCAGCACCGCGCCGGCGCCCAGGCAGGCGATCATGGCGCCGTAGCCGCTGGCGCCGAAGCGGGCATGGGCCAGGGCCGGGAGCGCCACCTCGAAGGTGCCGCCGAAGGCGAAGTTGGCCGCCACGGTGACGACCACGATCACCCGCAGCAGCCGGGCGTGCCGCAGCAGCGCCCAGAAGCCCGCCTGACCGCCTAGCGCCCCCAGCCCTGAGGGGCCGGCCGGGTCAGCTGGAGCCGGGCGGGCGGCGGCGTTCTCGTCCTCGCCGGGCAGCGTCCTCGCAGCGGCCGCTGCGGCCCCGGGCGTCAGCCCTCCGGGCAGCTCCGCACCGGGCGCCTCCGCACCGGGCTCCGGGACCACCGCGGCGGCCGTCGTCGCCGGCTGGGCGGCGGCCACGGCCCTGGCTCCGATCAGGGCCAGCGTGATCGCCGAGATGGCGAAGGTGGCCGCGTCAGCCGCGAACGCGGGCGCCGAGCCGACCAGGGCCACGATCGTCCCGCCGATCACCGGGCCGGCCAGTGAGCCCAGTTCCAGCGCGGCGCCGTTCAGGGCGTTGCCGGCCTGGAGCTGGGCCGGCGGCAGCAGGGCCGGCATGATCGCCGCCGAGGCCGGGATGAACAGGCCCTCGCCCGCTCCCACGACCGCCGCCACCGGGCCGAGCGCGACCAGCGCTACCACGTGACCCGCGGCCAGCACGGCCAGGACCGCCACCAGCGCCGCGCGGACCGTGTCGGCGCCGAGCATGACGGCGCGCGGCGACATCTTGTCGGCCAGCAGCCCGCCGACCGGGATCAGCACCGTACGCGGCACCCCGTAGCAGGCCAGCACCGTTCCGAGCAGGACCGGGCCGCCATGGGCGGACAGGATCAGCCAGGGCAGCGCGACTGCGTAGCAGTAGTCGCCAACGGTGGAGGTGAGCTGGCCGGCGGCCAGCAGCCGGAAGTCCCGCCTGGCCAGCGGGCCGCCGCGGAGCGCCGCGCCGGCGCGGCTCACGGCCCTCATCGCACTGCCTCCGGGCCGAACCAGGGCACCAGGTCCAGCACGACCGCGACGCGCTGAGTCCCGGCCGGGCGGTCCGCCGGGTCCATCCGGCGGTAGCGGCCCGTCAGCTCCAGGATCTGGTCCCGGATCTGCGTCAGCTCGCTGGCGGTGACATGCAGGACGTCCATCAGGCCGCCGGCCGCCTCCCGCCAGTCGGCCGGATACTCGGTCGCGCGGTCCCGGTAGCGCTGGCGGAGCTGCGCCGTCTCGGCCTCCACGGTGTCCAGCAGCACCCGTCCGGCGGCGCGGACCGCATCCGGCTGGTCCGGATGGTCCTCCAGAGTCATCGCGATGATCCGGGCCCGCCACGGCCGTTCCCGGCCGTCACCGGTGGCGGCCGGCTCCTCCTCGACGAACCCGTAACGGGCCAGCGCCCGCAGGTGATAGCTGCACGCCGACGGGGACAGGCCGGTCACCGCCGCGCACTGGGTGGCAGTGGCCGGGCCCTCCAGGCCCAGGTGCTGCATGATCGCGATCCGCGCCGGATGGGCCAGGGCCCGCATCATCTGGGCGTCATCCAGCTTCAGCGGATTGCCGGGCGTTCCGGGGGCCGGGCCGGCCCCCGGCTGGCCGGGCTGGCTGCCCGGTGTGCCCGGCAGCGGCGTGCTCGCCGCCCCGGCGTCGCTCGTCCCCGGCACTTCAGCATCGCCCGGCGGGCCAGCGCCACCGCCCGGGGCGTCAGATCGGAAAGACATACTTCGAAACGATAGCTTCGAAGTATGTCTTTCACAATCCGCTCATCCGGCCCGGCCCAGCCATCTCCCGCCCGGCCCGCAGGCCGGCGCTGGGCCCGGACATGGCGCCTGAAGACGGGAGGCGGTTACTCACCGTTACTACCGTCGGGCCGCCAGGCCCGGCCGGACGCGGCCCGCCGGCGGCCCGGGCGCGGCCTGGTATTCCGCCGGCTACGGCGGCCGTCGCGATAGCGGGCCTGTGGGAAGTCCTGTGGACGGACCTGCTGACAAGCCGGCGCCTGCGGGGGACAACGCGAGCCATGCTGTGGATAGCGGTGTGGACAGCGGAAATGCCGTCAAATTGCCACGGCCAGCCCCTTGTGCGGGGCCGCTGATTGGCAGTAGAACGGCTGTCACCACTGAGGCGGGTCCATCCCGAAGATGACTGCGGAACGGCGGGCGGACTGGGAGGCCAGTCCGCACGGCGGGGGCCCGGAGCCGGTGGCGCGGTCACGCGGTGTGCGGCAGCCGGGAGACCGGTGAGCCCGGGCCGACGGGCCGCCGAGGCCCCTCCATCTCATACATGGAGGGGCCTCGTCCTATTTTGGCCAGCTCAGGCAGCGATGCCAGCACCGACACGCCGTGGTGCCGGACTTGCGCAGCTGATCTTGGCCTGGCGACCCGGCGCGCGGCCCGGGGAGCGGCGCCGGGAGTGGCGCCACCGCCCTGGTCATAACGAATTGCTCCCAACGAGTAACGCCATGTGCAATGGCGGGCGATAATAAGACAGACGCCGGCGGCGTGGGTACCCCCGAGCTCACGTCGCCGGGTCTTCAGCATCACCGGCCGCGCCGGCGGTACCCGCCGGCAGCCTCGCCCGGTAGCGTGCACTACATGACAGCAACATCGACGCCTGCGGGCAGCGGCAGAGCCCGCCCTGATGCCCCGTTCGGCAGGAACCTCACGGCCATGGTCACGCCTATGACCGCCGACGGTGCCGTGGACTACGCGGGCGCGGCCCGCCTGGCTGAGTACCTCGTTACCGACATGCGCAACGACGGCCTGGTCATCAGCGGCACGACCGGTGAGTCGCCCACCACCACCGACGCCGAGAAGGACCGGCTGCTGCGGACCGTCATCGGGGCGGTCGGCGACCGGATCCCGGTCGTCGCCGGAGTCGGCACCAGCAGCACCGCGCACAGCTGCGAGCTGGCTCGCGCCGCCGAGCAGGCCGGGGCCAGCGGGCTGCTGGTCGTCACCCCGTACTACAACAAGCCGCCGCAGGCCGGCGTCGCCGCGCATTTCACCGCCATCGCCGACGCGACCGGCCTGCCGGTGCTGCTCTACGACATCCCCGGCCGGACCGGCATCCCGATCGAGACGGCCACGCTGCTGAAGCTGGCCGGCCACCCGCGGATCGTGGGCGTCAAGGACGCCAAGGCCGACCTGATGGCCGGCTCGCAGGTGATGGCCCGCACCGGGCTGGCGTTCTACTGCGGCGATGACCCGCTGAACCTGCCCTGGCTGTCGGTGGGCGCCTGCGGGTTCATCAGCGTGCACGGCCACGTGATCGGTGACCGGCTGGCCGACATGATCGAGGCCTACCTCGACGGCCGACCGGGTGACGCGCTGGCGATCCACCGCGAGGTACTGCCCGTCTACGCCGGCATGACCAGGGCGCAGGGCGCGATCATGGCCAAGGCCGCGCTTGACCTGCTGGGCCAGCCCGGCGGCGGCGTCCGGCTGCCGCTCGTCCCGGCCACCCCCGAGCAGGTCGAGCAGCTGCGCGAGGACCTGACGGCTGGCGGCGTGAAGATCCGGTGAGCCATCCGCATCCAGAACTCGGCCCGCCGCCGCCGCTGCCCGCCGACGGCCTGCGCCTCATCCCGCTAGGCGGCCTCGGCGAGATCGGCCGGAACATGACAGTCTTCGAGCATGCCGGCCGGCTGCTCGTGGTGGACTGCGGCGTCCTGTTCCCCGAGCCCGACCAGCCCGGAGTCGACCTGATCCTGCCGGACTTCTCCATGCTGGAGGGCCGCCTGGACCAGATCGAGGCGCTGGTCCTCACGCACGCGCACGAAGACCACATCGGCGCCGTTCCCTACCTGCTGCGCCAGCGCGCCGACATCCCGATCGTCGGGTCGCGGCTGACCCTGGCCCTGGTCACCAGCAAGCTGGCCGAGCACCGGATCCCGCCGGTATCGGTCGAGGTCACGGCCGGGGAAACCCAGTCATTCGGCTCGTTCGAGCTGGAGTTCCTGGCCGTCAACCACTCCATCCCCGATGCGCTCGCGGTCGCGATCAAGACCCGGGCCGGGGTGGTCCTGCATACCGGCGACTTCAAGATGGACCAGCTCCCGCTGGACAGCCGGCTGACCGACCTGGGCGGCTTCGCCCGGCTCGGCACCCAGGGCGTGGACCTGCTGCTGGCCGACTCCACCAACGCCGAGGTGCCCGGCATCGTGACCAGCGAGCGCACGATCGGGCCGGTGCTCGACGACGTGTTCGCCGGCGCGCAGCAGCGCATCATCGTGTCCTGCTTCGCCAGCCACGTGCACCGGGTGCAGCAGGTCATGGACGCCGCCGCGACGCACGGCCGCAAGGTGGCACTGGTCGGCCGGTCCATGGTGCGCAACATGGGGGTGGCCCGTGACCTGGGCTACCTGCGCGTACCGTCGGTGCCCGGCGGGCTGCTGGTGGACATGCGCGAGGCCGAGGAGATGCCGCCGGAGGAGATCGTGCTGATCTCCACCGGATCACAGGGCGAGCCGATGTCCGCGCTGTCGCGGATGGCCGGGCGGGATCACCCGATCCGGATCGCCGAGGGTGACACGGTCATCCTGGCGTCCTCGCTGGTGCCGGGCAACGAGACCGCGGTCTCGCGGATCATCAATGACCTGACCAGGCTGGGCGCGCACGTGGTGCATAAGGGCAACGCCCTGGTGCATGTCTCCGGGCACGCGCCGGCCGGCGAGCTGCTGTACGTGCTCAACCTGGTCAAGCCCGGCAACTTCATCCCGGTTCACGGCGAGTGGCGGCACCTGAAGGCGCACGCCGACCTGGCTGCCCTGACCGGAGTGCCGGCCGACCGCATCGTGATCGCTGAGGACGGCGTCGTGGTGGACCTGGTCGACGGCAAGATCGCGGTGGCCGGCAAGGTGCCGTGCGGGTACGTCTACGTGGACGGCGCCTCCGTCGGCGAGGTGACCGAGACCTCGCTGAAGGACCGGCTGATCCTGGGTGACGAGGGTTTCGTCTCGGTGGTCGTGGTGGTGGACTCCACCAACGGCAAGCTGGTGGCCGGGCCGGAGATCCACGCCCGCGGCTCCGGCATCGACGAGACTCACCTGGGCGAGGTCGTGCCGCTGATCGAGGAGGCGCTGGCCCGCGCGGCCGCCGACGAGATCAGCGAGATCCACCAGCTCCGGCAGGTCATCCGCCGCGCAACCGGCCGCTGGGTGAGCGACAACTACCGCCGCCGCCCGATGATCATCCCGGTCGTGGTCCAGGTCTGAGGCGCGTTGCGGGCCGGCCCCGGCACGCCGGGGCCGGCCCGCACTCGCGCGGCGGGCTGCCGGCGGTCCGGCCGGGCAGCTAGCCGCGCGCGGTCGGGGCGCACCTGCCCTGAGGTGGCCCGTTTTGCGTAACTGCAGGTCCAGCGGGCCACTTGCTCCTATCCTGTGGCTAGTCGCCAGCGTGGGGTGCTGGCGGCGCGCTGACAGGGGAGCCAGCGGTGACAGGGAGCGGACCGGACGAGCCTCGGCCGGACTCCGGCGCGCCCTGGTATGGCCGCCAGCGGGATCAGGACCCGCCGGCCGGCGGCCGTCCGGCGGAGTACCCCCGGGCACCGGACTACAGCCGTCCGCCCGGCAGCAGAGGTCCGCGCGGGCCGGACCGCCCGGCTGACGACGACCGCCCCGCGGGCTACCGGCGCCCGGACAACCGCCCGCGGGAGGATGACCGCGCTTCCGGCCACGGCCGGTCACGAGACCGGTCCCGGCAGCGTGACCAGGACGTTCCCGGCGATCAGAACGACCCGCGGGGTCGAGATCGCCCGCGAGGCCGGACCAGGCGGCGGGACCGGGAGGACTCCCGCGATCAGGGCTACCCTCGCGATCAGGGCGACGCGCGGGACCGGGACGACCCGCGGGACCGGGACGACCCGCCGGGCCAGGTGCGCCCGCGTGACCGGGCCTCGCCCCGCAGCCGGGATCGCTCACGCGACGATGGCCGGTCGCCGGGCAACGGCCGCTCGGGGGAGTACGGGCCGCGCATCTCCGGTGGCGCGGCCGCTAACGGCTACTCGGGTGCGGATGGCCGTTCCGGTCAGAACGGACGCTCGGGTGAGTACGGACGCTCGGGTGAGTACCGGCGCACGGGTGAGTACGGGCGGGGCCCGGATGACGGCCGCTGGGGTGATAACCGCGGATCACGTGGTTCGCTGGGTGGCCCGGGCGGCGGTGGCGGGCGGGCGGACACTCGCCGGCCGCGCGGATGGCGGAGTGGCCCGGACGATGGCGGCTGGCGTGACGACGGTCGGCCCGTGCGCGATTCGCGGAGCAGGCCCGGCGAGGGCTGGCGCGATGGTCCCGGCCCGGACGACGATGACGGCTGGCGCGACGACCGTCGTCCGCGCAGCGGCCGCTCATCGCGGGGCAATCGCCGGTCGCGTGGTTCCGGCCGGGCGCCCGGTAACACCCGCTGGCAGGACGACGACCGCGGGCCGGACGACCGCGGGCCGGACGACGACCGCGGGCTGGACGCCGGGCATGGCCGCCGGCCGGGTTCGGGCCGGCCGGGTCGGCGTGGCCGCGATCCCGGCTCCCGGCAGTCGGGTCAGTACGGGCCATACGCCGGCTCCCGGCTGCCTCCGGACGACAGGGAGCCGCTTGGTTATGGCAGCGCCTCCGGCTACGACGGCGAGCCGCCCGGCTACGGTCCCGGGCCTGGCGACAACGGCCCGCCCGACTTCTGGCGACCCTCCGGCGGCGACGGCCCGCCGGCCGGGAGCGGCCCGCCAGCGCGCGCCCATCCGGTGGCGTGGCTGGTGGCGGCCATCCTGGCCGTCGTGGTGCTCGGCGGCGCCGGGCTGCTCCTGCTCCGGCACGAGCCCGGATCAGCACCGGGGGCCGCCGCGGGAGCCGGCGCCGCCGGCAGCGGATCGCCTGCCGCCGGCAGCACGCCGGCCAGCGCCTCGACCGGGGCGACGATCAGCATCGCCGACGTCGGCGACATGAACTTCGGCATGAACGGGCGGTATCCGCCGGGCGGGGCGGGCACCTTGTTCGCCAGTGTGACCCGTTACCTGCACAGCAGCCTGACGGTGGGCAACCTGGAGACCGCGCTGGGCAGCAGCGGGGTCACCAAGTGCGCGCCGCACGCGACCAACTGCTACGCCTTCCAGGCGCCGGCCAGCTCGGCGGAGGCGGTGCGCCAGGCCGGGTTCTCCGCCGTCAACGTGGCCAACAACCACACCGATGACGCGGGCGCGGCCGGCATCTCCGAGACCAACGAGGCGCTGCAGGCGGCCCACCTGCGATGGACGGGCCGCCCCGATCAGACCACGTACCTGACCCGGCATGGCGTGCGGATCGCGCTGCTGGGCTTCGCGCCCTACAACTACGACCGCAGTCTCCTGGACATCCCGGCCGCTGTCGCAGCCGTGCAGCAGGCCGCGGCGCATGCCCGGCTGGTGGTCGTGTTCATTCACGCGGGAGCAGAAGGAGCCGGCGCCCAGCATGTCCGGCCGGGGATGGAGACCTACCTGGGCGAGGAGCGCGGTGACCCGATCGCGTTCTCGCACGCTGTCGTCCGGGCCGGTGCCGACCTGGTCCTCGGCTCCGGGCCGCATGTCCTGCGGGCGATGCAGTGGTATCACGGCCGGCTGATCGCCTACAGCCTGGGAAACTTCGCCGGCTACTACACCCTGGGGCTGGGCGGGGTCACCGCCGACAGCGCCGTCCTGCACGTCCGGCTGCATGCTGACGGCTCCTTCGCCGGCGGCAGCGTGACCCCGCTGCGGCTAGTGGGCGGGGGGACTCCGGAGCCGGACCCGGCGCGGACCAGCATCGAGATCATCAACTCGCTGTCCCGCGAGGACCTGGGCGCCAGCGGCGTGCATATCTCGGCGGCCGGGGCCATCAAGCCGCCCGGCCACTAGCGCGTCCGGGCGCCTGAGCGTGCCCGGCCCCGGGCTCCGTTACGTGTCTCAATAATAGACTTGGGCTGTTCGCTTTCTTGTATCGTTCGTGTTTATGCCGCTAGGTTGGAGATCATGACCGCTCCCGGCCCGCCGACCACTGCTGACGAGCTTCGCGGTGCGGGGCTGCGGGTGACGGCGGCCCGCGTCGCGCTGCTGCAGACCGTCCGGGAGGGCGACCACCTGGGCGTGGAGGCTATCGCCGGACGGGTGCGTGATCGTCTCGGTCATATCTCCCTGCAGGCCGTGTATGAGGCCCTGCACGCGCTCACCGCGGCGGGACTGGTGCGCCGCATCGAGCCGGCCGGCAGCCCGGCCCGGTTCGAGGGGCGCCTGGGCGACAACCATCACCACGTCGTGTGCCGGTCGTGCGGCGCCGTCGCCGACGTCGACTGCGCCGTCGGCGAGGCGCCCTGCCTGACCGCGTCGGACGACCACGGCTACGCCATTGATGAGGCTGACGTCACCTACTGGGGCCTGTGCCCCGACTGCTCTGCCGCCCGAAGTTCCTGGGCCACATGATCCGCCTAGTCCGAAAGGATTCTCATGCCTGAGAGCCACGATCCCGTAGTCATTGAAGGCGCGACCCCGGAGGGCGGGGGATGCCCCGTCCTGCCGAGCGGTCTCACCCAGCCCACCGCGGGTGACGCCAACCGTGACTGGTGGCCGAACCGGCTCAACCTGAAGATCCTCGCCAAGAACCCGGCCGTGGCCAACCCGATGGGCGAGGAGTTCAGCTACGCCGAGGAGTTCGGCACCCTCGATCTCGCGGCGGTGAAGGCCGACATCGCGGCGGTCCTGACGGATTCCCAGGACTGGTGGCCGGCCGACTTCGGCAACTACGGCCCGCTGATGATCCGGATGGCCTGGCACAGCGCAGGCACCTACCGCATCAGTGATGGCCGGGGCGGGGCTGGTTCCGGGCAGCAGCGCTTCGCGCCGCTCAACAGCTGGCCCGACAATGTCAGCCTGGACAAGGCCCGGCGCCTGCTGTGGCCGGTGAAGAAGAAGTACGGCCGCAAGCTCTCGTGGGCCGACCTGATCGTCCTGACCGGCAACGTCGCCCTGGAGACGATGGGCTTTGCGACCTTCGGCTTCGCCGGCGGCCGGGTGGATGCCTGGGAGCCGGACGCGGATGTCTACTGGGGCCCGGAGACGACCTGGCTGGACGACGAGCGCTACAGCGGCGACCGGGATCTGGAGAATCCCCTCGCCGCCGTCCAGATGGGCCTCATCTATGTCAACCCGGAAGGCCCGAACGGCAATCCGGACCCGCTGGCCGCGGCCCGCGACATCCGCGAGACGTTCCGCCGGATGGCCATGAACGACGAGGAGACGGTCGCCCTGATCGCGGGCGGCCACACCTTCGGCAAGACCCACGGCGCCGGCCCGGCCGACAGCGTCGGCGCCGACCCCGAGGCCGCCCCGCTGGAGCAGCAGGGCCTGGGCTGGAAGAGCAGCTACGGCACCGGCAAGGGCGGCGACACGATCACCAGCGGTCTGGAGGTGACCTGGACCCCCACGCCCGTGAAGTGGGACAACAGCTTCCTGGAGACGCTGTACGCCTACGAGTGGGAGCTGACCAAGAGCCCCGCGGACGCCTACCAGTGGAAGCCGAAGGACGACGCCGGGGCGGGCACCGTCCCGGACGCGCACGACTCCTCCCAGCGGCACCAGCCGACGATGCTGACGACCGACCTGGCGCTGCGGCTGGACCCCGTCTACGAGCAGATCACCCGGCGCTTCCTGGCGCACCCGGACGAGTTCGCGGACGCGTTCGCGCGGGCCTGGTACAAGCTGACCCACCGCGACATGGGCCCGGTCGCGCGCTACCTCGGCCCGGAGGTGCCGGCCGAGGAGCTGATCTGGCAGGACCCGGTCCCCGCCGTGACCCACGAGCTCATCAGCGCGGCGGACGTGGCCGAGCTGAAGGGCAGGGTCCTGGCCTCGGGGCTGGCGGTGTCCCAGCTCGTGTCGGCGGCCTGGGCGGCGGCGTCGTCGTACCGCGGCAGCGACAAGCGCGGCGGCGCCAACGGCGCGCGGATCCGGCTGGAGCCGCAGAACGGCTGGGAGGTCAACCACCCCGGTGAGCTGGCCACGGTGCTGCGCACGCTGGAGGGGATCAAGGAGTCCTTCAACGGCGCCCACGCCGGCGGCAAGCAAGTCTCGCTGGCCGACCTCATCGTGCTGGCCGGCGATGCGGCCGTGCAGAAGGCGGCCAGCGACGCGGGTGTCGAGGTGGATGTCCCGTTCTGGCCGGGCCGCACCGACGCCTCGCAGGAGCAGACCGACGCCGAGTCGTTCGCGGTGCTGGAGCCGGTCGCCGACGGGTTCCGGAACTACGTCGGCAAGGGTGCCCGGCTGCCGGCCGAGTACCTGCTCATCGACCGGGCCAACCTGCTCACCCTGAGCGGCCCGGAGATGACGGTCCTGGTCGGCGGGCTCCGGGTGCTGGGCGCGAACTTCCAGCAGTCGCCGCTGGGCGTCCTCACGGCGACCCCCGGGTCACTGACCAATGACTTCTTCGTCAACCTGCTCGAGACGGGCATGACGTGGGAGCCGGTCTCCGGGGACGCGAACAAGTTCGAGGGCCGCGACGCCTCCGGGGCGGCCCGCTGGACCGCCAGCCGGGTCGACCTGATCTTCGGGGCGAACTCCGAGCTGCGCGCGGTCGCGGAGGTCTACGCCAGCGATGACGCGAAGGAGAAGTTCGTCAACGACTTCGTCGCGGCCTGGCACAAGGTCATGAACGCCGACCGGTTCGACCTCGCCTGATCCGCACGTCGCGCGCGTCCAGGCCGGCCTGCCCGGGCCGGCCTGGACGTTGTGCGGCCCGGTTACGGCGCCGCGGCCGGCCCGGCCGGTCAGCCCTGGTCGCGGAGCCGGAAGCGCTGCAGCTTGCCGGTGTTCGTGCGCGGCAGTACCTCGACGAACTCGATCGCCCGCGGGTACTTGTACGGCGCGATCTGCTGCTTGACATGGTCCTGCAGCTGGCGGACCGCGGCCGGGCCGCCAGCCGCGCCGGCGGCCAGCACCACGAACGCCTTGACGATGTGGCCGCGCGCCTCGTCGGGCACGCCCACCACTCCGCACTCAGCCACGTCCGGGTGGCTGAGCAGCGCCTCCTCCACCTCCGGGCCGGCGATGTTGTAGCCGGAGGAGATGATGATGTCGTCACTGCGGGCCTGGTACCAGAAGTAGCCGTCCGCATCACGGATGTAGGTGTCGCCGGTCAGGTTCCAGCCGTCGCTGACATACCGGCGCTGCCGGTCATCGGCCAGGTAGCGGCAGCCGGTCGGGCCCTTCACCGCCAGCCGGCCCGGCTCGCCGTCGGGCACCGGCTTCCCCTCGTCGTCCAGGATCGCCGCCTGGTAGCCGGGCACCGCCCGGCCCGTCGAGCCCGGCCGGATGTCGTCATCGGCGGCGGAGATGAAGATGTGCAGCAGCTCGGTACTGCCGATCCCGTCAATGATCGCCACCCCGGTGGCGTCATAGAACGCCTGCCAGGTCGCCGCGGGCAGGTGCTCGCCGGCCGATACCGGCCGCCGCAGCCCGCGCAGCTGGCCGCCCTTGCCCGCGGCGATCATCGCCCGGTAGGCCGTGGGCGCGGTGAAGCAGACCGTCACCCCCCGCCCGGCGATGTGGTCGGCGAGCTCAGCCGGAGTGGCCTTCTCCAGCAGCAGCGTCGCGGCGCCGGCCCGCAGCGGGAAGACGACCAGGCCGCCCAGGCCGAAGGTGAACGCCAGCGGGGGAGTGCCGGTGAACAAGTCGTCCGGCCGGGGCCGCAGCACGTGGGCGGAGAAGGTGTCGGCCACGGCCAGGATGTCGCGGTGAAAGTGCATCGTCGCCTTGGGGCGGCCGGTGGTGCCCGAGGTGAAGGCGATCATCGCGACATCGTCGGCGGCCGTCGCGACGGAACTGAAGGTGCCCGCCTGCCGGGCGGCCAGCGCGGTCAGGTCATCAGCGCCGGCCCCGCCGAACGGGATGACCCGCAGGCCCCCCACCGCGGCGGCGGCCAGCTCGCTGGTGCCGCGGTGGTCGCAGAGCGCCAGGACAGGCCGGGCGATCTCGCCGATCGTGGCCAGCTCGCCGGCCCGCAGCAGCGCCATCGTGGTGACGGCGACGCCGCCGGCCTTCAGCACGCCCAGCCAGCAGGCCACCAGCCACGGGTTGTTGGGCCCGCGCAGCAGCACCCGGTTGCCGGGCACCAGCCCGAGGTCCTCGGTCAGGACCCGGGCGACCTGGCTGGCCCGGCGGGCCAGGTCGCCGTAGCTCCAGGTCTCCTCCGGCGACAGCAGGCACGGCCGGTCCGGGCCGTGCGCGGCGATGGTGGCGTCGAGCAGCTCATCGGCGCAGTTGAGCCGGGCGGGGTAGCGCAGGCCGGGCAGGGTGAAGTCCAGGTCGGGCCACTGGCCGGCCGGCGGCAGGTGGTCGCGGGAGAAGGAGTCCGCGTGAGCGGACGGCGACAGCTGCATGTCCGGACCTCCCTCTGCGGCTGCGGGCCGCCGGCCCGCCGGCCCCCGGCCGGACCATGCCGTCAGGACGACTCAAGTATGCCGCCTTTATGACGATAGTCAATGAAGCGGAGAATGGCCCGTGCTCGCGGGTCGTGGCCTGGGAGCGGCCTGCCGGCGAGCTCGTCCGATCCCGGGTGCGGCGGAGGCGAGACGGCCGGGTCCGCTCCCGGCCTCTCGGCCTGATTCATGCTGCAAGATAGATCAAATATGGCCTATACCGCAGTAGCCAGCGTCTCAGATGCTGCACTTCGCATCATAAATGAGCTAAGATGAAGTAGTGGCACGCTACGCAACACTCAGTCGGCTGGCGTCGGCGGCAGAGGACCAGTGGGGCCTGCTGACCCGGCGCCAGGCCGAGCTGGCTGGCGTCTCCCGCGCGACCCTGCAGCGGCTGGCCGGCACCGGCCTCCTGGAGCGGGTCGCGCACGGCGTCTACCACCTGGCCGGCGCGCCGCTGCCGGACCTGGTCGGCCTGCGGGCCGCCTGGCTGCAGCTGGCCCCGGAGGTGCCGGCCTGGGACCGGGCGCCGGCCCAGGGCATCGTCTCGCACCGCTCGGCCGCTGCCCTGTACGGACTGGGTCACCTGCCCGCCGACCGGCACGACTTCACGCTGCCGGGCCGCCGTCAGTCGCGCCGCGCCGATGTCCGGCTGCACCGCCGGCCGCTGACCGACAGTGACTGGACCTGGCGCCTCGGCCTGCCGGTCACCCGGCCCGCCCGGATCGCCGCCGACCTGGTGGCGGACCTGGAGGAGCCCGAGGCGGTGGCCGCCGTGATCGCGGACGCCCTGCGGGACGGTTACGACCGCCCGGCCGCCGTCGCCGCCGCGCTCGCCCCGCACGCCGCCCGGCTCGGCTTCCGCCGCGGCGACGGCCTGGCCCTGCTGCGCTGGCTGCTGGACACCACCGGTGACCCGGCCGCGGCCACCTGGCTCGCCGCGGCCGGGGCGCGATGACCGGCCCGCGCAGCTATGCCAGCCCGGCGGCCTTCCGCCGGGCCCTCACCGACCGGCTGCAGGCCCTGGCCGCGACCAGCCACTGGCCGCTGCAGCAGCTGCAGCGCCAGATGGCCTACGACCGGCTCCTGGAGCGGCTGTACCTGGCCGATGACGGCTGGATCGTCAAGGGCGCCGCGGCCCTGCTGGCCCGCGACATCGGCGTCCGGGCCACCATCGACATCGACGTGTATCACCAGGCCGGGAGCGAGGCCGCCGAGGCGCGGCTGCGGGCCGCGGCCGCCCGGGACATCGGGGACTGGTTCCGCTTCGAGATCCGCCCGGCCCGGCCGCTGCTCAGCGGCACCCGGCTGCCCGTGACGGCCTCTATCGGCGCGGCCGTGTGGGCCGGCTTCCACGTCGACCTGGTCGGGGCCGGGCTGGCGATGACCGGTCAGCCCGAGGACGTGCCGCCGCTGGCCCGGGTCACCATGCCGCAGATCAGCCAGCACGGCTACAAGGCGTATCCGCTCGTCGATCATGTCGCCGACAAGATCTGCGCGATGCTGGAGCGGCACGGCCCTGACGGCGCACCCTCGACCCGGTACAAGGACCTGATCGACCTGGTGGCGATCGCCAGGGCCGCGGCGGTGCCGGCCGGCCCGCAGGTCAGCGCCCTGCGCTCGGAGGCCGGACGGCGCGGCCTGCGGCTGCCCGGCCAGCTGGCGATCCCGGATCCGGGCCGCTGGGAGCCGGGATACGCGGCCGAGGCCCGGCGCTCATTGCTGCCCGTGGCCGTCACCCTGGCCGCCGCCCTGGATGCCGTGCGGCCTTTTGCCGACCCGGTGCTGGCCGGCACCGCGCGGGGCACCTGGGATGGCCCGCAATCACGGTGGCTGACCTGACGGACGCCGTGCCGCCCCGGCCGGGGCGGCCGCCCCGGCTGCTAGCCAGCCGCCGAGCCGCCCGGCCGCCCGGCCGCCCGGCCGCCCGGCCGCGGGGCCGCGCATAACCGGCCGGGGCCGCCTAGGCGGAACCAGGTCGCGCCATGCCTGCCCAGGTAGTAGCCACACTGCGGGGTCTGGTAGAAGTAGCCGGCCGGAGTACGCGCGCCGGCCAGGCGGAAGCCGGAGATGACCCGGTC
Organism: Streptosporangiaceae bacterium; assembly: GCA_036490755.1. Lineage (GTDB taxonomy): Bacteria > Actinomycetota > Actinomycetes > Streptosporangiales > Streptosporangiaceae > DASUBV01. The sequence continues at coordinate 35,832 of DASXDJ010000114.1, read as the reverse complement.
GGTGCGCCCGTTACTCATCTGCGTCCGGCTGCGGCCGTTGCTCTCGACCGCGCCGAAGGCCTGCGCGATGCTGGCATGCCGGAACCGGCCTGGCCACAGCCGGCCAGGGAAATAGCCCATGCGCACCCGGTTGACGTAGACGTTCCAGCGGCCGTCCCGCCACCTCAGCCCGACAGCCGCGGTCCGCCGGCGATGCCCCGTGACCGCACCCAGCCGGTCTCGACGATGTCGCGGCCGCTGGCACTCTGCACGGCGAGCTCAGCCAGGCTGTGGTCGGCGCGGCGGCTCAGCGCAGCGGTATGCGCGCGGGCATGCTCGCGCCCAGGCATGACGCCTGGTGAGTGACGGAGGCCGGCGAACGGCAGCTGGTGCTGAGCCCGCAGGCCGCGGGGCGGCGGCCAGTAACCGGCGCAATGCGGCTTCTGGTCCCCGGCGGGGGTCACATGTGTAACGTCCGCGTTAAACCGCGATAGTCCATCCGGTGCTGGTCATGACCTATGTCACTATCAGCGTGCGACGGAATAACTGCCCGGCGTGCAGGTGTCTGCCACCCGGAGCGAAGAACGCGCGAAACATGCTCTGCGATGCCTAGACGCGCCACCGCCCCGCGCGGTAAACATGCAGCGAATTTACACCTATGCGAGGGGTGGACCGGAAGTGACCGAATCACGTCAGGGCTCAGCTGAGCTCATCGAGGCCGAGGTCCGCGAGGGTACCTACGGCGATAAGGTCGCCGCGGTCGAGCCCGGCGGCGCCGAGTTCATCCCGCTGGGGGACCGGCATGGCCGGCCACTGCAGCAGTTCTGGACCTGGGTGTCGCCGAACATGGAGTTCGCCACCATCTTCGTCGGCATCATCGGCGTCTGGTTCTTCGGCCAGTCGTTCTGGATGGCAGCGCTGGCCATCGTGCTGGGCACCGGGCTCGGCTCGCTGTCGATGGGGTTCCTGGCTGCCCGCGGGCCGATGTTCGGGGTGCCGCAGATGGTGCTGTCCCGGATCGGCTTCGGCTTCCTGGGCAACATCCTGCCGGCCGGCATCAACGCCCTGGTGGCCGGCGTGGGCTGGTTTGCGGTCAACAGCGTCAGCGGCGCGTTCGCGCTGAGCGCGCTGCTGGGCTGGAACTCTAAGATCTGCCTGCTGATCATCGTGCTCCTGCAGCTGGCGGTGGCGTTCTTCGGCCACAACCTGGTGCACACCTTCGAGCGGTTCTCTTTCCCGCTGCTGGTCGTGGTCTTCGCTATCGCCTCGGTAGTGATCTTGTCCAAGTCCCACCCGGGCGCGCACGCGACGGGCGTGCCGGGCGGCTTCCTGATCACCTTCGGCGCGGCCTTCGGCTACGCAGCGGGCTGGAACCCCTACGCCAGTGACTACACCCGCTACCTCAAGCCCGACACCAGCCGCCGGGCCACCGGCCTGTGGGCCGGCCTCGGGGTGTTCCTGTCCTGCGTCGCGCTGGAAGTCGTCGGCGCGGCGGCGGCCACCATCACCAATATCGGAAAGTACGCCGACAACCCGACGGCCGGGTTCACCAGCCACCTGCCGACCGCCCTGGCCGACGTCACGCTCCTGTGCATCGCGCTCGGCGCGGTGTGCGCCAACGCCCTGAACGTCTACTCCGGCTCGATGTCGTTCCTGGCCCTGGGGGTCAAGCTGCCGCTGACCCTGCGCCGGGCCATCGTGGCCGTCGTGTTCGGTGTTGTCGGGTTCTTCCTGGCGCTGGCCGGGCTGCACGACGCCGGCGAGAAGTACAACAACTTCCTGCTGGTCATCGCCTACTGGATCGGCCCGTGGCTGGGCGTGTTCTTCGCCGACCAGTTCCTGCGCCGGGGCAAGCGGGTGGACGGGTTCCTGTTCGACCGCAAGCACAACCCGTGGGGCGGCTTCGCAGCGATGGCCATCGCGATGGCGGTGTCGATCATCTTCTTCGCCAACCAGAGTGACTTCATCGGCGTGGTGGCCAAGCATGTCCCCGGCGTCGGGGACATCGCCTTCGAGGTCGGCTTCCTGCTGGCCGCCGGGCTGTACTGGGCGTTCTTCCGGCTGCAGCGCGACAGCGGCCGCGAGGAGGCCATGGTCATCCCCGGCCAGGAACCGGCCGCCCCGGCCGCGGGCGGCTAGCCCGGCCAGCTGATCAGCCCGGAGGGTCCGGGTCGCGCGAGCGACCCGGGCCCTTGCGCTTGTCCCGGAGCGGGGCGAGCTAGGCGCGCAGGAAGGTGACGGGCTCCTCGGCGCCGTGCCAGATCACGGTGTGCTGGGCCGGCACCGACCGGGCCACCACCTGCCCGCCGCGCAGCACCAGGGTTCGCGGGGCCACCAGCCGCAGCGCGTCCGCCTCCGACGGGGCGTCAAAGACCACCAGGTCGGCCGGGCCGCCCGGCCGCAGCCCGTAGTCCGGCACGCCCAGCGCCCGGGCCGGATTGACGGTGATCATCTCGATCAGCCGGCGCAGCTCGGCGTCGCCCGACATCTGGCCGTAGTGCACCAGCACGAAGGCGGCCTGCAGCGGGTCGCCGTACCCCAGCGGGTACCACGGGTCCATCACCGAGTCGTGCCCGATGCTGACGCTGACCCCGGCGTCCTGCAGCTGCTTGATCCGGGTGTGCCCGCGGCGCACCGGGCCGGTGTCGAAGCGGCCCTGCAGCACCGAGTTGTCCAGCGGGTTGGTCACCATGTGCAGCCCGGCCCGGGCGATGTTGCTGATCAGCCGGTAGGCGTAGGCGTTGTTGTAGGAATGCATCGCCGTGGTGTGGCTGGCGGTGACCCGGCCGGACATGCCGCGCCGGATGGTCTCGGCCGCCATCACCTCGACGAACCGCGAGTGGTCATCGTCGGTCTCGTCGCAGTGGATGTCCACGGCCAGGCCGTGCTCGTCGGCCAGCGCCATGGCGAACTTCACTGACTCGACGCCGTCCTCGCGGGTCAGCTCGTAGTGCGGGATCCCGCCGACCACGTCGGCACCCAGCTCGACGGCCTTGCGCATCAGCTCCCGGCCGCCGTCGAAGCCCAGGATGCCCTGCTGCGGGAAGGCGACCAGCTGCAGGTCGATCAGGCCGCGCGCCTCCTCGCGCAGGTCGGCCAGGGCGCGCAGCGCGGTGAGCTTCGGGTCGCAGACGTCGACGTGGCTGCGGACGTGCTGCACGCCGCAGGCCAGCTGCCAGCGCAGCACCTGCCGGACCCGGTCCTGCACATCCTCATAGGTCAGCCCGGCGACCCGCTCGGCCCACACCGCGATGCCCTCGAACAGCGAGCCGGACACGTTGGGCCGCGGCTGGCCGACGGTCAGCACCGCGTCGAGGTGGATATGCGGCTCGATCAGCGGGGGCGTGACCAGCCGCCCGCCGAGGTCGAGCACCTCGGCGCCGTCGCCGGCATCGGCGGCCGCGACGATCCGGCCGCCGGAGACGCCGATGTCGCTGAGCGCGTCCTGACCCGCGATCCGGGCGTTCCGCAGGATCATGTCGGTCATCCGCCCATCATCCCGTTACTGATCTTCGTCGTGGCGCCCGGGTCACGGGGCCGGCATCGTGGCGGCAATCCGGTGCCCCCGGACATGCCCGGCCAGCACGGCGTCGGGATGGCGGACGTAGTCGGAGTAATGCAGCGTGACGGCGGCGGTGACCCCGACGGGGCCGGTGACCGTCAGGGTGGCCCGGATCCGGCCGCTGGACTGGTTCCAGGAGACGGTCCCGCTGACCCGGGTGTCGGTGGTCCACCGCACGGCGTGCAGGCGGATGCCGACCCGGCTGCCGGGATAGGTAAAGGCGAAGGTGCCGCCGCGCAGTCCCCAGCCCTTGACGCCGTCGCCGTAATACCACCGCCAGACGGCATCGCCCACGGCGGCGGCCCCGACGGCAGCTAGCCGCCGCCCGGTGCGGCCAGCCTGGTTGCCGGCCACCGCGGCGGCCGCGGTGACCTGGCGCAGCGTCCGCGGGAAGCTGCCGAGCACCCGGACCTCGGGCGTTCGCGTCGCGCACGAGGCGTTCAGCTGGCGGAGCCGGCCGGGCCGGGCAATGAACTGCCGGACCAGCCCCGAGGCGCAGCCGAACGTGTCGTCCATGGCGTTGACGTGCGTGTCGTTGTGGATCAGGATCCAGCGGGCCGACCGGCCCATGTCGCGCGCGGTCTGGCGGCCCTCGAAGGGCGTGGTCAGCGAGTCCAGGTCGCCGGACAGCACCAGCACCGGCAGCCGCCGCGGCGCGTACGGCGCCGGCGTGGTGATGGGCGGGTCGGGATGCGCCGGCGCGGGCCAGTCCAGGCAGGCGTCGAACTCCTCGTCGGGCTCGGTCACCCACTCGCGGATGGTGAACGGCGCGAACAGGCGGCGCGGCAGGGCGGCCAGGGCCTGCCGGTACTCACGCGCCCGGACGGCGGGCGGCTGGGCGTAGCTGAACGGCTGCGGGTAATCCAGGCAGGTTGTCGCCTGGTACAGGCCGTCATTGAACTCCTTAACGGGGCCCGAGGTGCCGGTGAAGATCTCCTGGGCGGCCAGCCGGAGCAGCGGCGCCTTGTCGTGGTCGCGCAGCAGCGCCCGGATGGCCGGGTCGAGCTCCCGGTACACGCCGTTATCGGCGCCGGCGTTGTTGATCAGCTGGGTCAGGCCCAGGTCGGTCAGGCGCTCGGTGATCACCCGGCCGCCGGGCTTGCGGGTTCTTCCGGTGACCGGGTGGACGCGCAGGTACCGCGCCAGCGCGCTGATGCGCGCCCAGGAGGAGCCGGGCGCGGCGCGGTGGCAGGCCCGGCTGCGGCGGCAGGAGATGTCGAAGGCGTGCCGCGCGGTCGAGATGGTGTGCGGGTAGAAGGGGTTCTTGCCGCTGACCGGGTAAGCGGCATCCAGGGTCACCGAGCGCAGCATGCTCGCGTACCGGGCGGTGAGCACCTGGCCGAAGAAGGTGGCGTAGGAGTCGCCGTAGTAGTCAACCCGGCCGGTGCGCAGGCGGCGCAGCAGCAGTGCCACGTCACGGGCCGCGTTAGCCGTGGTGTACAGGTCACTGGCCTGGACGTAGCCGCCGCCGGGCAGCTTGCGGGTGTGGTTCAGCTGGCGGCCGCACTGGCCGGTGTCCACGGTGTAGGCGTGAATCCCGTCGGCCGCCTTCCAGTTCTGCAGCGCCCGGCACAGGAAGGCGCTGGAGTTACCGGTGCCGCGCAGGTTGACCAGCAGCAGGTTGCGCCGGGTCAGCATCGCCGGGCCGAAGGTGCCCAGGTAGCCCGGAGCGGAGCCGGTGGTGGGGAAGCCGGGGCCGCCTTCGATGGCCAGGATCGTGCCCTGCGGCCGGAGCTTGCGGTTGGTCGCCGGGTACCACCGGAAACCGAGCTTGATGTGGCCGGCGGCCTTGTCGCGGTAGTCGAGCGGTACGTTGATCCGGGTGCACCAGGCCAGCCGGGACGCCTTGCACGGCGGGATGGTGATGGTGCCGACCCTGATGGGCTTGCGCGGCGCGGCGGCGCCGGGGCCGACGGCGGCGCCGGGCGCGGCGAGCGGCACGGGCCGGCGCGCGGGGAGCACTGGCCGCGAGGGACCCGGTGCGCGGCCAGCCGTCGCGGCGCGGGTGAGCGGCGCGGTCGCGGCGGTGCTCGCGCCTACGGAGGTCGCAGCGGCGGTGCCGGCCCGAGGAGGGCTGGCGGGGCTGGCCGGGCTGGCCGCGGCGGGCCCGGCCAGGACAGACAGCAGCAGTGCCCCGGCGGCAGCCGTGGCGGCGACCGCCGGCACGGGCGAAAGCAGCGATTTGCGCATAGCGCACGCTCTCACTGGACTCCACCCGGCGGCAATACCGCGATCTGGGCAGATTTCCCGGACAACGCGGTGGATCGAGCGGGTCAGCGCCCGTCAAAGTCGTCACGATAACGGGGCTTCCCTGCCCGCCGCGCCGACGGCAGCGGCGGGAGGGGCTGGAGAACTGGGGCCCGGGGCCGGTGAGCGCCGGAGCTTCAGTCGCCGGGGGTGTCGGCTGCGACGGCGGGAGTGGCGGGAGACACGGAAGTGGCCGGCGCAGCGGGAGTGCCGCTGGAAGCCGGGGTGCTGCCGGATGCTGGCGCCTCCCCGGAGGCAGCAGCATCCGGGGAAGCCGCCGGGGCGCGGCTGGTCCGGCCCGTCACCGAGGCGCGGGCCGCGCGGGCCATGCCCCGGGCCGTCTCGCGGGCCGAGGCCCGGGCGGCCTCGCGAGCCGCGACGGCCTCGGGGGAGGCCAGGCCGGCTGCGCGGCGGCACAGTTCCACGGCCAGCATCGAAGTGTGCCAGCGGCTCGGGTGCGCGACATCGGTGGCGGCTTCCACGCACGCCGTGCGCGCGGCCATCAGCGCCCGCGGAATGCTGCCGTCGAGCTGGTCGAGCAGCTCCATGGCGTGCTCCTCGATGATGTCGGCGATGGTCCGGTCGCCGCGCGGCGCCTTTTCCTCGCGGCGGACGCAGTCTTCCGCGTAGCTCAGCGCGACGCGCGCGTCCCGCTCGGCCTGCTTCTGCTCATCACCCATGTTCCCGAGACTAACCCCGGCCGGCGAGCCCGCCAGCGACTCGGGAATCTGGCTGGCACCGGGCGGCAGGCTCTACCGTCTGGGCAGGGCCGTTTGAGGGCGGCCGCGGGCAGCTGACCGGGCGTGGGAGCGGAGAAGGGGAACCGGTCCGGTAGTCGCCGGGCGGCCCCTGGAAGTTGCCGTGGGCTGGCTCGGCGCGGGCGGCGCGCTATCTTCCAGTCGTGACGTCCGACCTGCCCCGGCCGTCCGCCGCTGAGCCGCAGGCCGGTCTCGCCCGGCCGGCCCAGCCGCGGGCGCTGATCGTGACCGTCTACGGCCTGTACGCGCGCGAGGCCGGCGGCTGGCTGAGCGTGGCGGCGCTGATCCGGCTGATGGCCGGGCTGGGCGTCGACGAGCCCGCGGTCCGGTCCGCGATCTCCCGGCTCAAGCAGCGCGGCCTGGTGGAGCCGCGGCGCGAGGGCGGCTCGGCCGGGTACGGGCTGTCGGGCCACGGCCGGGCCGTCCTGGCCGAGGGCGACCGGCGGATCTTCGACCGGCCCCGGGCCGGGGCCGGCGATGACTGGCTGCTGGCGGTGTTCAGCGTGCCGGAGAACGAGCGGAGCCGGCGGCACACGCTGCGCTCGCGGCTGGCCTGGCTGGGGTTCGGCACGGTCTCGGCCGGGGTGTGGATCGCGCCCGGCCAGCTGGCCGCCGAGACACGGGACATGCTCGGCAGCTACCAGCTGTCGGCCTACGTGACCCTGTTCCGCGCGGATTACCTGGCGTTCGGCGATGTCCGCGACCAGGTCGGCCGGTGGTGGGACCTGGCCCGCCTGGAGCAGCTCTACCAGGCCTTCATCGATGCCGCCGGGCCGGTTCTCGATGGCTGGGAACGGCTCGGTGGCCCGGAGCGGCCCGGCGGCCGGGACGGCCACGCTGGCGGCGGGGTAGGCGACGAGGCGGGGCGAACCGAGGAAGCGGGCGGAAGCGATCAGGCGGGCGGAACCGAGGAGGCGGGACGAAGCGACGAGGCCGCGTTCGCGGACTACGTCCGGGTGCTGACCGACTGGCGGCGGCTGCCGTTCCTGGACCCCGGCCTGCCCGCCGACTTGCTGCCGCCCGGCTGGCACGGCACGCGCGCTGCTGAGCTGTTCGGCTCGCTCCGGACCCGGCTTTCCCGCCCGGCCCGCCGGCATGTGCTCGCGGTCACCGGCATCGACGCTCCGGAGTAGGACGCCCGGTCAGCTGATAACAGCACCTAGCCACTTGATAACAGCAAGATGCGTGCGCACCCTGGCGGACTCGGCTGCGCCGGGCCTGGTCAGGGCACCACGGCGAAGCCCTGAACCTCCACCAGCGCGTCGGGGTCCCACAGCCGCCGCACGCCCACGGCGGCCATGGCGGGGTACTCACGGCCCGCCAGCCGCCGCCAGATGGCGCCCAGCTCCCGGCCTGCCTCCCGGTAGCCGGCCAGGTCCACGGCATAGACGGTGAGACTGGCCAGGTGCTCCGGCCCGCCGCCCGCCGCCCGCAGCGCGGTCAGCAGGTTGCCCAGGGCCTGCTCGAACTGATCGGCCACGGTGGCGCCGACGATCGCGCCGGACTCATCCAGCGCGGTCTGCCCGGCCAGGAAGACCAGCCGCCCGCCGGCGGCCGCCACGGCATGCGAGAAGCCGGACGCGGCGGGCAGGCCGGGCGGGTTGATGCGGTCCAGGGTCATGGCGTCAGCCTCCCACGCGGCCGGGGCGCCAGCGGGCGTGCCGGGTGGCCGCCGGGCCGCCCGTCCGGATCAGCTCCAGGCGCGGCCGCGGACCGTCCGTGCGGCCCGTCCGGGGCGCCCCCGAGCCCGCGCGCCACTGCACCGGCCAGACCGCGCCCGGCCCCGCGTACCCCTGGTCGGCGGCGGCGTGCAGGGTCCAGTTCGGGTCGTGCAGGTGGGCCCGGCCGATCGCGCACAGGTCGGCCCGGCCCGCCAGGATGAGCGAGTTCACGTCGTCGTAGGACGAGATCACGCCGACCGCGATCGTGGCGATGTCCGCCTGGTTGCGGATCGCATCAGCGAACGGCGTCTGGTACGAGCGGCCGAACGCCGGCTGCTCATCGGGCGTGACCTGCCCGGTGGACACGTCCACGGCATCCGCGCCCGCTACCGCGAAGGCCCGGGCAATCTGCACCGCGTCCGGCCCGGTGATACCGCCCGGCACCCAGTCGGTGGCCGAGATCCGCACCGTCATCGGCCGCGCCGCCGGCCACTGCCCGCGCATCGCCGCGAACACCTCCAGCGGGTAGCGCAGCCGGGCCTCCAGCGAGCCGCCGTAGCAGTCGGTCCGCTGGTTGGTGACGGGGGAGATGAACGACGACAGCAGGTAGCCGTGCGCGCAGTGCAGCTCGATCAGGTCGAACCCGCAGCGCCGCGCGGCCCGGGTGGCGCTGACGAACTGCTCCTTGATCTCGGCGAGCTCGGCCAGGGTCAGCTCGCGGGGCACCTGGCTGACGCCCGGCAGGTAGGGCAGCGGCGACGGCCCGCACACCGGCCAGTTCCCGTCCGGGAGCGGCTCGTCGATGCCCTCCCACATCAGCTTCGTGGAGCCCTTCCGGCCCGAGTGCCCGAGCTGCAGCCCGACCTTGGCCGCGGACCGGTCGTGCACGAAACCGGTGAGCCGCTGCCAGGCGGCCTCGTGCTCCGGCGCGTACATCCCGGCGCAGCCGGGCGTGATCCGCCCCTCGGGTGACACGCACACCATCTCGGTCATCACCAGGCCGGCTCCGCCCAGCGCCTTGCCGCCGAGGTGGACCAGGTGAAAGTCCGACGGCAGGCCGTCGCGCGCGGAGTACATGTCCATGGCCGACACGACTACCCGGTTGGCCAGCTCCAGCTCGCGCAGCGCGAACGGCTGGAACATCGGCGGGATGACATCGCCGGTGCCCGGGCCGTTGCGTTTGGTATATCCGGCGAACCAGGCGTCCATCCGGTCAGTGAACTCGGGGTCGCGCAGCCGCAGGTTGGCATGGGTGACGCGGCGGCTGCGGGTGATGATGTTGAAGGCGAACTGCTCGGGCTCCTGCCCGGTGTACTGGCCCAGGTTCTCGAACCACTCCAGGCTGGCCTGCGCCGCGCGCTGGGTGGAGGCCACCACCGGCCGGCGCTCGGCCTCGTAGGCGGCCAGCGCCGCGTCCAGTTCCCGCGGGCCCGCGGCCGCGCCGTGCTCATGCAGGCAGGCCGCCAGCGCGAGGGCGTCTTCCATGGCCAGCTTGGTGCCCGAGCCGATGGAGAAATGCGCGGTGTGCGCCGCGTCGCCCAGCAGCACCACGTTGCCCTGCCGCCAGCTGGCGCAGCGCAGCGTGCCGAAGCTGATCCACCGTGAGTTGTTGGCGTGCACCTGGTGGCCGTCCAGCAGCCCGCCCAGCAGCTCGCGGATCCGGGCGATCGAGGCGTGATCAGAGGTGCCCGGCGCGGTCCCGGCCGCTTCCGCCAGCCCGGCGAACCCGGCTGCCCGCCAGACGTCCTCGTGCATCTCGACGATGAAGGTGCTGCCCGTGGCGTCGTAGGGGTAGCCGTGCACCTGCATGACCCCGTACGGCGTCTGCTCGATGTAGAACTTGAAGGCGTCGAACACGCGGTCGGTCCCCAGCCACATGTACTTGCAGGCCCGGACCTCTGTTTCCGGGCCGAACGAGGCCAGGGCACTGCGCACCATCGAGTTGGCCCCGTCCGCGGCGACGACCAGGTCGTAGTCCGCGGCCAGCCCGGCGGCCGGCGGGGCCGGGGTGCGGTAGTGCACCGTGACGCCCAGGCTCGCGCAGCGGTCCTGGAGCAGGCCGAGCAGCCGCCGCCGGCTCATGGCCGCGAAGCCGTGCCCGCCGCTGGTGATGACCTGCCCGCCGGCGTGCACGTCGATGTCGTCCCAGCGGGCGAACTCGCGTTCCATCTGCCGGTAGATGAGCGGGTCGGCGTTCTCGATCCCGCCGAGGGTCTCGTCGGAGAACACGACGCCGAAGCCGAAGGTGTCGTCGGGAGCGTTGCGCTCCCAGACGGTGATCTCGGCATCCGGGGAGAGCTGGCGGGTCAGGGCGGCGAAGTACAGCCCGCCGGGCCCGCCGCCTGCTACGGCGATGCGCACCCCTCCAGTATGCCGGTCCGGTATGCCGGTTGCCAGACGACCGTCACCAGAACGCTAGATGACTGGCTGTGCCGGGCGTGGCGGCCGGGCGGGCGAGCTAGCTGCGCAGCCAGGCGGTGGTGTCGGGTGGCAGCTGGCCCGTGGCCGTCAGCGGCCCGCTGGCCAGCAGGATCACCGCGCCCGCGGGCAGGTCGGCCGGCACCGCGGACAGGTTGGCCACGCAGCGGATCCCGTGGTCGCGGTCGAAGTCCAGTATCCCGGCGGGCGCCAGCCGCCAGGCCAGCGTCCCGTCGCCCAGCCCCGGCTCGGCCCGGCGGATGGCCAGCGCCGCCCGGTACAGCTCCAGCATCGAGTCCGGGTCGCCGGACTGGCCGGCGGCGGTCAGCCCGGCCCACTGCGCGGGCTGCGGCAGCCAGGGCGGCGCGCTGGCACCCGGCGGCGAGAAGCCGAACGGCGGAGCCTGGCCCGACCACGGCAGCGGCACCCGGCTGCCGTCCCGGCCGGGGTCGGCGCCGCCGGTGCGGTGCCAGATCGGGTCCTGGCGGCTGGCGTCGGGGATGTCCTCGACCTCCCACAGGCCCAGCTCCTCACCCTGGTACACATACACCGAGCCGGGCAGCGCCATGGTCAGCAGCGCCGCCGCCCGGGCCCGGCGGGTGCCCAGGCGCAGGTCGACCGGCTGGCTGTGGTCGCGGGCCTGCAGGCTGAACGAGGTGCCCGCCCGGCCGTAGCGCGACACGTGCCGGTCCACGTCGTGGTTGGACAGCACCCAGGTCGCCGGGGCCCCGGCCGGCCCGAGCAGCGCCAGCGTGCTGTCGATGACCGCGCGCAGCTCGGCGGGGTCCCAGGCGCAGGACAGGTACGGGAAGTTGAACACGGTGTGCAGCTCGCCGGGGCTCACGTAACGGGCCAGCCGGGCCGCGTCGGGCAGCCAGATCTCGCCGATCAGCACCCGGCCGGAGTAGTCGTCGGCCAGCGCCCGCCAGGACCGGTAGATCTCGTGCACGTCATCCCGGTCCATGTACGGGTGAGCCGGGCCGGGCGGGTCGTCCGGGCTGGCCTCGGGCAGCGCCGGGTCCTTGGTCAGCAGCGCCGCCGAGTCGATCCGGATCCCGTCGGCGCCGCGGCCCAGCCAGAACCGCAGGATGTCCTCGAACTCCGCGCGCACCTGCGGGCTGCCCCAGTTGTAGTCCGGCTGCTCCGGTGCGAACAGGTGCAGGTACCACTCGCCCGGCGTGCCGCCCGGCTCGGTGACCCGGCTCCAGGCCGGGCCGCCGAAGATGGACTGCCAGCCGTTGGGCGGCAGGTCGCCGGCGGGCCCGCGGCCGGCCCGGAACCAGAACCGGTCGCGCTCCGGCGAGCCGGGCCCGGCGGCCAGCGCGGCGGCGAACCACGGATGCTGGTCCGACCCGTGGTTAGGCACCACGTCGATGATGATCTTGATGCCGAGGGTGTGCGCCTCGGCGATCAGCGCGTCGGCCTCGGTCAGCGTCCCGAAGGCCGGGTCGATGCCCCGGTAGTCGGCGATGTCGTAGCCGGCGTCGGACATGGGGGAGGGGTACCACGGGTTGAACCAGATCGCGTCGATGCCCAGCCGCGCCAGGTAGGCCAGCCGGGACCGGACCCCGGCCAGGTCGCCGATCCCGTCCCCGCTGCCGTCCGCGAAGCTGCGCATGTACAGCTGGTAGATCGCGGCGCCGCGCCACCAGGCCGGGTCAGCGGCCGGGCGGGCGGCGGGCGCCGCGGGCGCGGCGCCGGCGGACTGGTGATCTGCGAGGTCGGTCACTGCGAACCTGCTTTCTGGGACGGCTCAGCCTTTGAGGCTGCCGGCCGTCAGGCCGGACATGATGTTGCGCTGGAAGATCAGGAAGAACACGATCGTCGGCACGGCAGCGATAGCCGAGGCAGCGATGATGACGTTCTGCGGCACGGTGGTGCCGGCCTGGGTGATCCCGACGTTGAGGGTCTCCCGGCTGGGCGAGTAGCCGCCCTCGACCAGCAGCGGCCACAGAAAGTCCTTCCACACCGCGACCACGCCGAAGATCGACACCACCCCCAGGATCGGCCGGGAGATAGGCAGCACCACCCGGCGCAGGATGGTCAGCGACGCGGCGCCGTCGATCGCGGCCGCCGCCATCAGCTCGTCCGGGATGGAGTCGAAGAACCGCTTGAGCAGGAAGATGCTGAAGGCGTTGGCCACCGACGGGAGCCAGATCGCGGCCGGCGAGCCGATCAGGTTGACGTGCAGCAGCGGCAGGCTGGCCACGGTCAGGTACTGCGGGACGACCAGCACAGTGGCCGGGATCATCAGCGTGGCCAGCATGCCAGCGAAGATGAGGCCGCCCAGGGCGGGCCGCAGCTTGGACAGCGCGTAGGCGGCGGCCACGTCGAACACGAGCTGGAAGGCCAGCGCGCCCGCGGCGTAGTACAGCGTGTTTCCCAGCAGCCGGGCGATGCCGAGCTGATCCCAGGCCTGCACGTAGGTGTGCGGATGCAGGTGCGCCGGCACCACCGTGGGCGGGACCGCGATCGCCTCCTGGGTCGACTTGAGCCCGTCGGCGAACAGGAAGTACAGCGGGCCGATGAAGATCGCGGTGAAGGCCAGCACCACCACGGTCAGCACGATCCGGTAGATGACCCTGCTGCCCGGCCGGCCGAGCTGGGCACCGGAGATCAGGGTCCGCTGGGCCGGCCCGGCCGCCACCTCGCGGCGGGCGGTGCGCGCCGCGCGGGCGGTGCGGGACCAGGTCAGGGTGGTCACGGGCGCTCCTTCCTAGTCTCGGTCACGGCTGAGCCACAGGTAGCCGCCGGAGAACACAGCCAGGACCAGCATGAGGATGACGCCCAGGGCCGAGGCGCTGTTGTAGTTGCTGGCCCCGCTCAGGGCGAAGGCGTACTGGTAGATGAGGTTGACCACCGACACCGTGTTGTTGTCTACGCCCGCCCCGCCGCTGGTCAGGATGAAGGCCTCGACGAACATCTGCATCGTGGCCACGACCTGCAGGAGCAGCAGCATGGACAGGATCAGCCGGGTCTGCGGGATGGTGATGTGCCAGATCCGCCGCCCCAGCCCGGCGCCGTCCAGCTCGGCCGCCTCATACAGCTCACCGGGGATGTTCTGCAGCGCGGCCAGGTAGATCAGCGTCGCGCCGCCCATGTTCATCCAGGTGGCGGCGATGACCACCGAGATCATGGCCGCGCTGGGCAGGCTGTTGCCGGGTGACTGGACCCACTGGGAGGCGGGCAGGTGCAGCCCGGTCAGGATGTGGTTGAACAGCCCGTAGGTCGGGTCGTAGAAGTAGGCGAACAGCAGCAGCGCCGAGGCGGGCGGCAGCATCACCGGCAGGTAGACCAGCACCCGCAGGTAGCCGCGGGCGTGACGCAGCTCGTTCAGCAGGATGGCCACGAAGAACGGCACCGCGTAGCCGATGATCAGGGCCAGGACGGTGAACTCCAGCGTGTTCCGCCACGCCTGCCAGAACGTCGGGTCGTGGTAGATCCGCACGTAGTTGGCCCAGCCGGCCCAGCTCGTCACGCCGAGCGAGGTCTTCTGGAAGCTCATCACGAATTCGCGGACGATCGGGAACCACGAGAAGAACGCGAAGCACAGCACCGCGCCGACCAGGAAGCCGTGCGCGGAGACCTGGCGCCGGGCGCGCGGGCCGAGCCGGCCGCGCGCCCCCGGCGCGCTCACTCCGGGCCGGCCAGCCGCCTGGCCGGCCCGGACAGCGGTATCAGTCATCGGCGGGCGTTACTAGCTGCTGGCCAGGATCTGGTCGACCTGGCTGGCCGCGGTGGCCAGCAGCTTGCCGATGCTGGCGCTCGGGTCGGTCAGCACGGCCAGCATGACCGGGTCGAGCGTCTTGTACACGGCCTGGGCGTCCGGCGGCTCGCCCATGCCCTTCTCGTGGGCGGCGGTGAACGTGGAGTAGTAGGCGGTGTGGATGGTGGCGCTGGCGTCCATCAGCTTCTGGGTCTTCGCCGCGGTGGCGCCGGTGAACAGCTGCGGCTCGGGGAAGCCGACCGGCAGGCCGTCGGCCTTGGTCCGGGTGAAGTTGTAGAAGCCCTGGCCGGGGGTCAGGTCCTCGAAGGTGAGCCACTTGATGCCGGCCCGGATCTGGGCCGGGGTGTCGCTCTTGGCGAACATGTAGTCGTTGCCGCCTGACAGCGACCCGGCCGGGGTGCCGGAGGCGCTGGGCAGCGGGCCCATGCCGTAGTCGTCAATGTGGCCGCCGTCCTGCGGGACGATGACGTTGTAGATGTCATCGGGCGCCGCGATGTACATGCCGAGCTTGCCCGCGGCCATCTGCTTCTGCAGCGTGCCCCAGGCCAGCTGCTGGGTCGGGCTCATGCTGTGGTCGACGAATCGCATCTGGTGCAGCGCCGTCAGGATGGCCTGGCCCGGGGCCGAGTCGAAGGCCGCCTTGGTGCCGTCCGGGCTGACCATCTGGCCGCCCATGGCATCCATCTCGGAGGAGAAGTGCCAGCCGCCGTTGTTGCCGGCGCTGTAGTCCCCGTAGCCGTAGATGCCGTGGCCCAGCCCGGCGATCGCCTTGGCGTCCTTGGCGACCTCGGCCCAGGTGGTCGGCGGGCTGTCGGGATCCAGGCCGGCCTGGGTGAACAGCTGGCGATTGATGATCAGGCCCTGGGTGTAGTTGCTGGTGGGCAGCCCGTAGATGGTCTTGCCCGCGGTGACCGCGGCCATCGCCGAGGGGTCGATGTCCTTCAGCGCGGGCACCGTCCCGGAGTTCACGTAGGAGGTGATGTCGGCCGCCTGGCCGGCGTCCAGGACCTGGTTGCGGTCAGTGAAGTAGGTGTAGAAGACGTTGGGCTCGGTGCCGGCCCGCAGCCGGGCGGTGAACGTCGCGGGCACCTCGCACGGGCTGGTGTCGATGCTGTGGATCGTGATGTCCGGGTTGGCCTTCTCGAAGATCGCGACGTCCTCGGTCCACTCCTTGTGCTGCACCGGCGAGCTGGCGGGCGGCGCGCAGTCGACGCTGATGGTCACGTGACCGCCGGAGGCGGAGCCGGGTGAGCTGCTGCTACCACAGGCCGTGAGAGCGAGTGCGAGGGCCGCGACGGCGGCCCCGGCGATCGCGCGGCAGCCGGCCCGTCGATGAAGCTGTCTGCGCATCGATAGTCCCTTCGTCTGGAATATGGCGATGCCTCAACATACGCATGGCGACACTTCGTTGCAATATCTAAATAAAAACTCGCAAGTTCACAACTAGATAACGGATAATCCAAAAACCGCTGATGGCGGCCGCGGCCTGGCCTGATCAACCCGTTCTCGGGTTGTCGACGTCAGCGACCGTTGTCGGCTGTTGTCGGGCGGCTGCTGGATGAGAGCATTTCTGAACTTCGAGGAGGCAAGATTTGCGGAATACAGGAGCAAGATTCCCGCAAGAACTTGCGTGCAGATGACGTATCCTTGCGACATGACGCGCACGCCTACCCGGCGGCTGGCCGAGGTCGCCAAGAAGGTCGGGGTCAGCGAGGCCACCGTGAGCCGGGTGCTGAACGGCCGGGCCGGGGTCTCCGATACCACCAGGGAAGCCGTGCTCACCGCGCTGGACGTGCTCGGCTACGAGCGCCCCACCCAGCTGCGCGGCGAGCGGGCCCGGCTGATCGGCCTGGTCCTGCCCGAGCTCAGCAACCCGATCTTCCCCGCGCTGGCCGAGGTGATCGGCGGGGCGCTGGCCCAGCGCGGCTTCACCCCGGTGCTGTGCACGACGCGGCCCGCGGGCGGCCTGTCGGAGGCCGACTACGTGAGCATGCTGCTCGAGCAGCACGTCTCCGGGGTGGTGTTCGCCGGCGGCCACTTCGCCGAGATGTCCTCGCCGCACGAGCACTACCGGCTGCTGCATACCCGGGGCATCCCGGTGGTGCTGCTCAATGCCGCGATCGACAACCTCGACTTCCCGTGCGTGTCCACCGACGACAGGACCGCTGCCGGGCAGTCCTACCGGCACCTGGCCTCGCTCGGCCACCAGCGGATCGGACTGGTCGTCGGCCCGGAGGATCACATGCCGTCCCGGCGCAAGCTTGCTGCATTCCTTGAGCAGGCCGAGCGGGCCGGGAACGCCGTCGCGCCCGTCGAGCACGCGCTGTTCTCACTGGAGGGCGGGCAGGCGGCGACCACCCGGATGCTGCGGCACGGCATCACCGGCGTCATCTGCGGCAGTGACGTGCTCGCGCTCGGCGCGGTCCGCGCGGTGCGGCGGGCGGGACTCACGGTCCCCGGCGATGTCTCGGTGGTGGGCTACGACGACTCGGCCTTCATGAACTGCACCGACCCGCCGCTGACCACCGTGCGCCAGCCGATCGAGTCGATGGGCAAGGCGGCGGTGTCGCTGCTGGTCAGTCAGCTGGAGGGCGTCGCCACCTATCCCGAGGAGCTGCTGTTCGAGCCCGAGCTGGTGGTGCGCGGCTCGACCGGCCCGGCGGCGCGGGAGGAGCGGGCATAGCCGGCTCTCGCGCGACACGCGCGCATATGTATTAGGCCACGGCGGCATCGCTGGTTACGTTGGGCAGCATGGCGACTCGTGCGCCGAAGAGCGCAGCACGCTCGCGCACCGGCACGAGCGGTACGGGCCGCCCGCGGCCGGCCAGCGGCACTAGCAGCAAGAGCCGGGCCAAGACGGCCAGCGGCACCCGGTCCGGGCGCAGCACGGCCTCGCCCTACACGCGCAGCAACAGCCGGCCGCGGTCCGGTAGCAAGTCCGCGCGCCGGACTGCCCGGCGGCCGCCCCCGCCGCCGAATCCGCTGATGGTCCTGCTGGGCTGGCTGGTCACCGCCGTGGGCGGCCTGTGGATGGCGCTGGCGGCCACGGTCGGCACCCTGGCCCGCACCTTCGGCAGCAGCGCCCGCGACCTGGACCCGGCGCACCGGCGCGACGGCGCGGGGCTGCTGGCCCTGTGCGCCTCGTTCGTCACCGCGGCGGCCATCTGGTGGCACCTCGGCGTGATCGGCAAGCCGCTGACCGCGGTCATGCTGGGCACGTTCGGCTCCGGTGCGTGGACCGTGCCGATCCTGCTGCTGCTGCTCGCCATCCGGTTCCTGCGCCACCCGGACGGCAACGCCGACACCGGCCGGATGGTGATCGGCTGGACCACGCTCCTGGTCGGCGCGCTGGGCCTCATCCACATCGCCAGCGGCACACCGGGCCCGGCGGACGGCGGCGCGGCGATGCGCTCGGCCGGCGGCCTGATCGGCTACCTGGCCTCGGTGCCGCTGGTGCACCTGGTCACCCGGTGGGCCGCAGTCCCGGTGCTGGCCGCGGTGGCGGGCTTCGGCCTGCTGGTCATCACCGGCACGCCGCTGCATCAGGTGCCGGGCCGGCTCGCCGAGCTGCACGGCTACGTCTCGAATCGGGGCCTGCCCGAAGACGGCGACCCCGAGGGCGCGGGCGGCCCTGACGGCGAGCCGGTCACCCGGCGCCAGCTGACCCGGGGCAAGGCCCGCCGGCTGGCGGCCATCGAGGCCGGGGACCACGAGCAGCCCTACGACACGCCGCTGCTGGGCGGCTCGGTGCCGCGCGGCCAGCGAGGAGCCAAGACCGCCGCCGAGGGCGCCGCCGCCGACAGCCTGGCCGCCGAGCGGGCGGCGCGCGCCGCCGTCAGCGCCGAGCCGGTCCCTGACGGGCTGGCCTTCTCCCCGCCGGGCGGCGTGGCCGCGCCCGAGGAGCCCGACACCGCCGGGGTCGGGGCGGCCGCCGCCGTGGCCGGCATCACCGAGGCGGCCGCGAAGCCCGCCAAGCCCGAGCAGCTCACCCTCGCGGGTGCCACCGACGCCACCTATACCCTGCCGCCGACGGCGCTGCTCAAGCCGGGCAGCGCGCCGAAGGCCCGGACCCGCGCCAACGACGCGATGGTCGAGGCGCTGACGATAGTCCTCGACCAGTTCGAGGTGGACGCGCAGGTCACCGGGTTCACCCGGGGGCCGACAGTGACCCGTTACGAGATCGAGCTCGGCCCGGCAGTGAAGGTCGAGCGGGTCACGGCCCTGACCAAGAACATCGCCTACGCGGTGAAGAGCGCCGACGTGCGGATCCTGTCGCCCATCCCCGGCAAGTCCGCCATCGGCGTGGAGATCCCCAACTCCGACCGGGAGATCGTCAGCCTGGGCGACGTGCTGCGCTCGCCGGTCGCGCAGACCGACCATCACCCGATGGTGGTGGGCCTGGGCAAGGACGTCGAGGGCCGGACCGTGGTCGCCAACCTGGCCAAGATGCCGCACATGCTGATCGCGGGCGCGACCGGCGCGGGCAAGGCGCTGGCTCTCGACACGCCGATCCCCGGCCCGCACGGCTGGACCACCATGGGCGAGATCCAGCCCGGCGATGAGGTCTTTGACGAGCGCGGCCGCCGCAGCCGCGTGATCGCCGCCACCCCCGTTATGCACGACAGGCCGTGCTTCGAGGTGGAGTTCTCCGACGGCACCGTCATCGTCGCCGACGCTCAGCACCTGTGGCAGACCGACACGGTCGCGCGGCGCGCCCGGCGCTGCAAGGAACTGCGCGGCACGCCGTACTGGCCCCTGAGCGACGTTGAGCGGCTGACCGCCCGATCCGCCGAGGTACTTCGCGAGCCGGACCGGCTCGTGACGACCGCGGAGGTGCTCGATGATGTCGGCCGCCAGTTCCAGAACGTGCTGCACGCCCGGGTTGGCAGCCTGCCGCGCGAGGGCCGGGTCATGCGCTCGAGTTACGTCCGTAACGGGCGGACAGTCACCTTCTGGACGCCGGCGTACTCCCGCCATCTCGTCTACAAGATGCTCACCGACCGCGTTTCCGCCCCGGCCGGCCAGGGGCGCCGCCGTCCGCTCGGCGATGAGCCGGTCACCACGGCCGAGATCGCCGCCTCGCTGCGCTCCGGCGGCCGGGTGAATCACTCCATCGCCGTCAGCGGCCCGCTGAGCTACCCCGAGCGCGAGCTGCCGGTGGCGCCTTACACGCTCGGGGCCTGGCTCGGCGACGGCCATGCCGAGGGTCCCCGGATCACCTGCGCTGACGAGGAAATCGCCGGCGCGATCCGGGGCGAGGGCTACGTCGTCACCAAGAACAGCAGGCTGACCTACGGGATCGCGGAGCAGAGCAGCGGATCGGCCTGGCACGCGGCCCGCGCCGGACTGAAGAGCCGCATGCGCGAGCTCGGGGTGCTGGGAGATAAGCACATCCCGGAGCCCTACCTGCGGTCGTCGGTCCCGCAGCGGCGGGCGCTGCTGGCGGGACTGCTGGACACCGATGGCTACTGCAGCACCAGCGGCGCCGTCGAGCTCGCGGTCACGAGCGAGCGGCTGGCCCGCGACGCCCTGGACCTTGTCCTGGGGCTGGGCTACAAGGCCACGTTCCGCACCAGGCCGTGTCAGGGCCGCAGCCCGAGCACGTCGGTCGTTTACCGCATTAGCTTCCGGCCCCATGAGCCGGTGTTCCGGCTGGCCCGCAAGCTGGACCGGCAGGCCGTCATCAGGGACGCGAGCCAGGTGCGCGCGCGGTACATCGTCGACGTGCGACCCGTCGAGTCGGTGCCGGTGCGCTGCATCCAGGTCGACAGCGCCAGCCGCCTGTACCTGGCCAGCCGCTCCTGCATCCCCACCCACAACTCGACGTGCATCAACGGCGTGATCACCTCGGTGCTGCTGCGGGCCACTCCTGAGGAGGTCCGGATGGTGCTGATCGACCCCAAGCGGGTCGAGCTGGCCGCCTACGCCGGGATCCCGCACCTGATCACCCAGATCATCACCAACCCCAAGAAGGCGGCCGACGCGCTGCAGTGGGTGGTCGGCGAGATGGACCGCCGCTACGACGACCTGGCTGCCTCGGGGTTCCGGCACATGGACGACTTCAACAAGGCCGTCCGGGCCGGGCGGCTGACCGCGGCACCGGGCAGCGAGCGGGTCTACGTCCCGTATCCCTACCTGCTGGTCATCGTCGATGAGCTGGCCGACCTGATGATGATCGCGCCGCGTGACGTCGAGGATGCCATCGTGCGGATCACCCAGCTGGCCCGGGCGGCCGGCATTCACCTGGTCCTGGCCACCCAGCGGCCCAGCGTGGACGTGGTGACCGGGCTGATCAAGGCCAACGTGCCGTCCCGGCTGGCGTTCGCCACCTCCAGCCTGACCGACAGCCGGGTCATCCTGGACCAGCCCGGCGCCGAGAAATTGGTCGGCCAGGGCGACTCGCTATTCCTGCCGATGGGCGCCAGCAAGCCGATCCGGCTGCAGAACGCCTACGTCAACGAGAAGGAAATCCGCGAGATCGTTGCCCACTGCAAGAAGCAGATGGAACCGGTGTACCGCGAGGACGTGGTCCCGGCCGAGGGCAAGCAGCGGGAAATTGACTCCGACATCGGCGAGGACCTGAACTACCTGATCGACGCGGTCGAGCTGGTCGTCAGCACCCAGTTCGGGTCCACCTCGATGCTGCAGCGCAAGCTGCGCGTGGGCTTCGCCAAGGCGGGCCGGCTGATGGACCTGATGGAAAGCCGCGGCGTCGTCGGGCCCAGCGAGGGCTCCAAGGCGCGCGATGTGCTGGTCCGCCCGGACGACCTGGCCGGGCTGCTCGCCTCGCTGCGCGGCGAGAGCGACTAGCCCGTCGCAGCCCGGATTGCCGCCGGCGATTATCGCTGAACCAACCGGGGCAGGGTGACCGTTACGAGGTTGACTGGCCTCGTCCGGTGCTCGGTGACCGTTTCGGGGTCGGTTGAGCTTTCCGGGAGAATTGGCAGCTTCTCGCGACCGCGAGAGACTTGATGAACAAGCGAATCAGCCACTCTGGTCCTCGCCGGATGGTAATTGCGTGTCTACACTTAGTGACCGTTCCCTCTAGGGAAGTACGTCGAGACGGCACGCGCCCAGCACCCCCGGGCCGGTGCAGTGCCAGGAGAGCAGCGGAGGCGCCGAGTGAGTATCGGTGACGCCCTGGCCGAGGCACGCCGCCAGACCGGGCTCACAATCACGCAGGTCAGCCAGCGGACCTGTATCCGAGAAACGATCATCCGGGGGATTGAGCGCAACGACTTCTCGGCCTGCGGGGGCGATTTTTACGCCCGCGGGCACATCCGCAGCATCGCCCGGGCGGTCAGCGTGGAGCCCGAGCCGCTGATCCGGGAGTACGACGCCACCCAGGGCGCCCCGGAGGCCATCACCGCGGCCGACGTGTTCGAGCCGTCCACGCCGATCAAGATCAAGGAACGGCGGCGGCCGAACTGGAGCCTGGCCATGCTGGTCGCCCTGGCGGCGATCGTGGGCATCGCCACGTACCACTTCCTGTCGGCGCCGGCCAAGACCAGCCCGGTCGCCCAGGGCCGTCCGCCGGCCGCGCATCCGCGCGATGCCGGCAGCACGGGGCAGAAGAAGCCGGCCTCCGACACCACGACGGTCCGCAAGCATCACAAGCCCCGCATCGTGATCACGATCAGGGCGGCCAGCGAGGACTGCTGGGTCCAGCTGACGACGGCCACCGGCCAGCTGATCGATCAGCTGACGATCCCGGCGGGCACGTCGAAGACCTGGACCGAGCACCACACGGTGAAGCTGCTGCTGGCCAACCCGGGGGCGGTGACCCTGAAGGTGAACGGCAAGGCCCGGCAGCCGGGCCCGGCCGGCCTGCCGATCACGCTGAGCATGCACGCCGGCAAGGCCGGTCACGCGGGCAAGACGGGCAAGGCCGGCAAGAGCGGCACGTCGAGCACCACCGGATAGCTGGCCGGGCCAGGCGTGGCGGCATTACTGGTGCGCTGGCACGGGCGCCCTTACCGTAGTCTGCCGGTGTGTCGTCGAGCCAGGAAACACCGAACGCGGGCGGGCGCAGCGTGGCCATGGTCACCCTCGGCTGCGCCCGGAATGAGGTCGATTCCGAGGAGCTGGCCGCCCGGCTGGAGCAGGCGGGCTGGCGGCTCGCCGACAGCTCAGATGACGCCGATGTGGTCCTGGTCAACACGTGCGGGTTCATCCAGGCCGCCAAGCAGGACTCGATCGACGAGCTGCTGGGGGCCGCGGGCGGCGGCGCGGCGGTGGTAGCGGCCGGCTGCCTGGCCGAGCGGTACGGCTCGGGGCTGGCCGAGGCGCTGCCCGAGGCCCAGGTCCTCAGCTTCGACGACTACGGCAATATCGCCGCCCGCCTCGACGACGTGGTAGCGGGCCGGCGCTGGCAGGCCCACGAGCCGCGGGACCGGCGTCGGCTGCTGCCGCTGAGCCCGGCGGCCCGGCCAGGGGCATCAGCGGCCCCGCTGCCCGGCCACGGGACGGTGGCCGCCAGCCCGGCTGTGCCCGGCTCCGGCATTCCCGACCTGCCGCCCGGCGTGGCCCCCGCCTCCGGCCCGCGGGTCATCCGGCGGCGGCTGGGCGGCGGCCCGGCGGCCCCCCTCAAGATCGCCTCCGGCTGTGACCGGCGGTGCAGCTTCTGCGCCATCCCGGCGTTCCGCGGCGCGTTCGTCTCCCGGCCGGTGCCGGACCTGGTCGCGGAGGCCGAGTGGCTGGCCGGGCACGGGGTCCGCGAGCTCCTGCTGGTCAGCGAGAATTCCACGTCCTACGGCAAGGACCTGGGCGACCTGCGGCTGCTGGAGACGCTGCTGCCGCAGCTCGCCGCCGTCCCGCAGATCGCCCGGGTCCGGGTCAGCTACCTGCAGCCGGCCGAGGTCCGGCCGGGCCTGGTGGAGGTCATGGCCGGCACCCCCGGCGTGGCGCCCTACTTCGACTTGTCGTTCCAGCACGCCAGCGGCCGGGTACTGCGGGCCATGCGGCGGTTCGGCGACGGCGAGCGGTTCTGCGGCCTCATCGACCAGATCCGGCAGCTGGCCCCGGCCGCGGGCATCCGGTCCAACTTCATCGTCGGCTTCCCCGGCGAGACCGAGGATGACGTCGAGCAGCTGCAGGAGTTCCTGGCCGAGGCCCGGCTGGATGCGATCGGCATCTTCGGCTACTCCAGCGAGGAGGGCACCGAGGCGGCCACCCTGGCCGGCCAGCTGCCCGAGGATGAGGTCGCCAGCCGGGTCGCCGAGCTGGCCGACCTGGCCGACGAGCTGATGGCCCAGCGGGCCGCCGACCGGATCGGCGAGGTCGCCGACGTCCTGATCGACGAGGACCTGGGCGGGGGCCGCTACCTGGGCCGGGCCGCGCACCAGGCGCCCGAGGTGGACGGCAGCACTGAGATCAGCGTTCCCGGTGCCGGGCCGGAGGCGGGCGGTGCGGCGCTGGCGGCCGGCGACCTGGTCCGGGTGACCGTGACCGGCTCCGAGGGCGTTGACCTGACCGCTGAGGCCGCCGGCCGTCCGCCGTCCGCCGTCCGGGCCCTTGCTGCGGGATCGCATTGAGCCAGCCGGCTGCCGGGGGGCCGGGAAACGGGACGGCTGGCGGCGGGGCAGTCGCCACGCCCCCGCTGATGAACGTGGCCAACGCGCTGACGGTGCTGCGGCTGGCCCTGGTGCCGGTGTGCGTGACGTTCCTGGTGCAGGGCGGGTCCGGGTACCGGACCGCGGCATTCGTCGCGTTCGCCGTCGCCTCGGTAACTGACCTGCTGGACGGGGAGCTGGCCCGGCGGCGCAACCTCATCACCGACTTCGGCAAGATCGCCGACCCGATCGCGGACAAGGCGCTGACCGGCTCGGCCCTGGTCACCCTGTCGGCCCTGGGCCAGCTGGCCTGGTGGGTCACCGTGATCATCCTGGTCCGCGAGCTGGCCGTCACGGCGCTGCGGTTCTGGGTGATCCGCCGCGGCGTGATCGCGGCCAGCCGCGGCGGCAAGCTCAAGACGCTGCTGCAGGTGATCGCCATCAGCCTGTACATCCTGCCCGGCGACATCTGGCTGGAGCGGCGCCTGGTGATGGGCGCGGCCGTCGTGGTGACCGTGGTGACCGGCGTGGACTACACCGTCCGTGCCGTGCACCTGCACCGGGCCGTGCCCGGCCCGCCGCCCGGCCGCCCGGCAGCGGCCGCAGATCGGCCTGTTTCGGCTGGTTCAGACCGGGGTAACCCGGTACCGGCCGATTCAGCTCACGGCGATTCAGCGACAAGCGAACCCGCGTTTACGGAGCCGGCGAGTGCGCCGGACGTACCGGGCAGGCCGCGCAATCAGGGCGGCCAGGCCGCCCGGGAGGCCGGAGGAGGCCAGTCATGACAGGGGCCAGAACCCGGTCGGCGGCGCTCGCGGAGGAGGCCGTCGCCCTGCTGATCGCCCGCGGCGAGACGATCAGCACCGCGGAGTCGCTGACCGGCGGGCTGGTCGCCGCGGCGCTCACCGGGGTGCCGGGCGCCTCGGCCGCGTTTCGCGGCGGCGTCGTGGCCTATGCCACCGATCTGAAGGCCGCCGTCCTCGGCGTGCCCGATGACCTGCTAGAACAGTATGGTGCGGTGCATCCGGCGGTGGCCGAGGCGATGGCCGAGGGGGCCCGGGCCCGGATGTGGACCACTGTCGGGGTGGCCACCACGGGCGTCGCGGGGCCCGATCCGGCGGAGGGAAAGCCGGTCGGCACGGTCTTTATCGCGGTCGCCGGGCCGGGCGGGACGGTCTCCCGGGAACTGGCGCTATCTGGCGACCGGGCGGCGATCCGCCGGGATACCGTCGAGAGCGCGCTGAATTTGCTGGCCGGATCGCTCCGGGAAGACATAGCCTGATTACAGCGTTACACAGGCGAACACGCAGTTATACCCTCTCCCGAACTGTCCGTAAGGGCAGGTACGGTGGAGGTGTCAGGATAGGCCTCGGGAGGGAGTGCGACGATGGTCTTGCTTCGTCACATGCTTGGCGATGCACTTCGGCGGCTGCGTCTCCGTCAGGGCCGCACCCTCCGCGAGGTGTCTGCCGCCGCGCGCGTATCGCTGGGTTACCTGTCCGAGGTTGAACGCGGGCAGAAGGAAGCGTCCTCCGAGCTGCTGGCGTCTATCTGCGGAGCCCTCGGGGCTCCGCTGTCGCAGGTGCTCCGCGAGGTCTCGGACAGCTTCGCCCTGGCTGAGCTGCAGAACGAGCCCGTATACGCCGGCCCGGTCAGCCACGACGGCCCGATCGAGCCTGCGCTGAACGGCCCGCCGGCGCCCCGGCCCGCCCGTCACGACGGAGCCCCGGTCCCGTCGGCGCCCACGGCGGCGGCCGCGCACCGGATGCCGGTTCCCGCGGGTGCCCGGCTCCCGATGGCCGCCCCGCGCAAGATCACGGTCCGGCCGGACCGCAGCATCATCTCCGAGCCTGGCCAGGTACTGGGCCGCTCGCAGGTGCCGGTATCGGCCCCGCAGTTCGAGCGCATCAGCGACATCACGAACATGGTGCCCGTCTAGGCAGGATCCGGGCGCACCGGAACCCAGCGCCGCGTCACAGCCCAGCTTCGGCTGGGCTGTGTGCTTTCCGGGCTGGGTGCTTCCGGGGCTGGGCCGCCGACCCTGAGCCGGGCCGGCCGGGCCTGGCTACTCCCAGGCGCCGGGGTCCTCCGACAGCTTGCGCACCTGATCGGGGAGCTGGCCGCTGACAATGTGATCCAGGCTCACGTCTTCCAGGATGGCCCGCTCGTTCGCGCGCAGCGCGATCCACACCGTCTGCAGCGGCTCGGCGGCGCCGATGTAGCCCAGGTTCTCCGGGCGCTCGCCGCGCACCCCGACCAGCGGGCCGTCGATGGCCCGGATGATGTCGGCCAGCGAGATCTCCTTCGCGGGCCGGGCCAGCCAGAATCCGCCGTCCGGGCCGCGCTGGCTGCGCACCAGGCCCGCCCGGCGCAGCTGCGTCAGGATGGCCTCCAGGAATTTCCCCGGAATGGCCTGGCTGCGGGCGAGCTGGTCGGCCGTCACGTGCCCGCCACCGGAGGCGGCAAGCTCGATCGCGGCGCGGAGGGCGTAATCGGCACGGGCGGACAAACGCATGCCAAGCATTATGCAGGTAAACGGCGTCCGACTGTGCTGCGGCACGGCGCCGCCCGGCCATTACTGCCCGGCCGGGGTGTCGGGAGGGAGCCGTGAGCGGGCCAGGAGGGCGGCCAGGGCCACGGCGGCGGGCAGTACCCCCAGCGCCGCTGCCGGCCCGGCGGCGGCCGTCAGGCCCGCCATGGCCGCGCCGGCGGCATTGCCCGCGGCCTGCCCGGTAGACAGCCAGGCGAACGCCTCCGTGCGCTGGCCCGGCGCTGTCGCCTGCTGGGTCAGGACATAGCTGGTCGCCGCGATGGGGGTGAGGAACAGCCCGGCGACCGCCAGGCTCGCGGCAGTTGCGGCCAGGGCGAGCGGCGCCGGCTCTGCGCTGAGGACTGCTACCGGCGCGAGGGCCGCGGCGAAGGCGCTCACCAGCCGGACATAGCGGCCCCGGCCGGCTCGTCCCGCCGGGGCGAAGGTGCCGGTCACGCCGCCGACGGTCAGCGCCGCCTGCAGGACGCCGGCCAGGCCCGGCAGCTGCCGTGACGGCGGCGAGGCCGACCGGCAGCGTACCGAAGGCCGTGCTCTGCAGCAGCGTGCTGATCACCAGGGTGCGCAGCGTGGCGGCCCGCCCGACGGCGCCGCGTGGCTGGCCGGTCCGGCGCCTGCCGCGAGCGGTGGCAGGCCGGGCCGCAGCGGTGCCTGCGGCGGGAGCTGCGGGGGTCACCACCACGAAGCTCACCGTGCCGGTGATGACCAGTCCTGCTGCGCAGGCCAGGGCGACGGCCGGGCCTGCCACCGCGACGCACAGCGCCACCAGCAGCGGCCCGGCCAGGAACAGCATCTGCTGCAGGAGCGACTCCAGCGAGTAGGCGGCGGCTATCTGGCTGGGGCCCGCCAGCTGCGGCCAGACCGCCTTCACCGCGCCTGGCACGGGCGGCATTCCGACGCCCGCCACGACGGCGCAGATCACGGTCGCGACGGCCGGACCGTGGCTGCTGGCCAGGACCAGCAGGCCGGCCACTGCCGCAACGTGCAGCACGGCGGCGGGGATGAGGACCAGGCCTGCGCCCAGCCGGTCGGCCAGCCGGCCCTGCAGCGGCGTGGAGGCCGCGTCGCCGATGGCGACCAGGGCGGCCGTCAGGCCGGCGATGGCGTAGGAGCCGGTGGCCTGGTGCAGCAGCAGGACGGTCGCCAGGGGCACCATGCCCTTGGGCAGCCGGGCGATCAGCGAGGAGATCGCCACCGGCCGGGCGTGCGGCAGCGCCAGCACGCCGCCGATGTCGCGGCCCGACGCGGCAGCCTGCCGGCGGATCAGCCGCGCCCGGCGCAGGCGCGGCCAGGAAAGGGCCGGACGGTCAGAATGCGGGCAGCGGGGCAGCGGGAGACGGGGCACAGGCACCTCGGGCGGTTGTCGGGCACGCAACAGCGCACCGACGTCGCCCGACCAGGCTTTTGCCCCTTCAGATGCCCGCCGCTGGCGGCGGGTCGCGGCGCTCGGACCAGTCCCGGCCCCCGGCGGGAGCCAGCGGAACCCGCCGCGTCCTGTCGATCCGGCGTCAGCATAACCGGCGCCGGCCGGGGCCAGGCGGCCGGCGCAGAGCCGGCCGGGGCAGAGCCGTCCGGGCTCAGGGCGCTGCGAGCCCCAGCACCTCCGCCGCCGCCCGGCTGCTGGTACGGGCCGCCCCGAAGGTGGCCAGGTACAGCCCCGCGGACGGCCGCCAGACCGGCAGTCCCATCTCCACCACCACCGCGTCCGGCCGGGCCGCCAGGATCGCGCTGGTGATGCTGGCCGCCGCCGGATGGCGGTGCGCGTCCCGGACCACGATCACCAGCGAGCGGCCCGCCGCCTCGGCCAGCAGGGCCGAGATCGCGCTGGCCATGCCGTCGGCCGGAGTACCCGTGCTGAGGCGGCGCAGGCTGTCGGCCTGCACCCAGGAGCCCAGGCCCCAGGGCACCGTCCCGGCGGCCATGTTGGCCGGCGGGACGACCTCGACCACCAGCGGCCGGTGCAGCGGCTGCGGGATGCCGTCCACGCGAACCGCGCGGCGCGCGGCAGCCAGGCCGATCTCCGCGCCCCCGTTGCGCTCGCGCCCGGCCGCCTCGGCCGTCCAGTCGCGCAGGGTCGCCACCCGGGCCGCGGCGTCCTCCAGCCGCTCGCCCGGCATCCGGCCGGCCCGCACGGCGCCGATCAGGGCCGCGCGGACCCGCTCGTACATGTGCTGGTCCTGATCGCGGCCCAGGCACAGCAGGTCGGTGCCGGCCTGCACGGCCCGCACCGCGGCCTCCGGGATCCCGTACACATCGGCCACCGCCCGCATCTCCAGGCCGTCCGACACGATCACCCCGGTGAACCCCAGGTCGCCGCGCAGCAGCCCGGTCAGCGCCGCCGGGGAGAGCGAGGCCGGCAGGTCCCCGGTGAGCTCGGGCACCCGCAGGTGGCCCGGCATGATGGCGCGGACCCCGGCCTCGATCGCCGCGATGAACGGCGGCAGGTCGCGCTCGGCCAGCAGGTCCAGCGACGCGTCGACGGTGGCCAGTTCCCGGTGGCTGTCGAGCTGCGTGCTGCCGTGGCCGGGGAAGTGCTTGGCGCAGGCCGCCACGCCGGCCGACTGCAGTCCGGTCACCGACGCCGCGGCGTGCCGCGCCACCAGCGCGGTGTCCGAGCCGAATGACCGGGTGCCGATCACCGGGTTGTCCGCCGCGGTGTTCACGTCCACGGCGGGCGCCAGGTCCAGGCTGATGCCGAGGTCGGCCAGGTCCGCGCCGAGGGCGGCGTACACCGCCTCGGTCAGGCCGGCGTCGTCGATCGCGCCGAGCGCCGCGTTGCCCGGGTACGGGCTGCCGCGGCGGTGCGCGATCCGGGTGACATCGCCGCCTTCCTCGTCGATGGCGATGACCGGCTCGGCGCCCGCCGCGCGGAGCATCGCCGTCAGCATGGTCAGCTGCTCGGGGGAGTCGATGTTCATCCCGTACAGCGTCACGCCGGCCAGGCCCCGGCCCAGCGCGCCGGCCATCCACGGCGGCACTGACCGGCTCAGGAACGGCGGGATCAGGACGGCATCAGCCAGCCGGCCCAGCTGCAGGTCGGCGTCAGCAGCGGCGGTCACCCCTTCACCGCCCCGGCCACCAGGCCGCCGACCAGGCGGCGCCGGACCAGCATGAAGAAGATCAGCACCGGCACCGTGTAGAGGGTGGAGGCAGCCATGATCGGGCCCCACTGGGCCCCGCCCCGGCCGAAGAAATAGGTCACGTAGATCGGCAGCGTGTAATCGGAGTGCGCCTGGGCCAGGAAGGTCAGGGCCACGATGAACTCGTTGTAGGCGGTGATGAACGAGAAGATGCTGACCGCGACCAGCCCCGGGGCCACCAGCGGGAACAGGATCCGCCAGAAGATCCGGGGCGATGAAGCTCCGTCGATGGCAGCTGCCTCCTCAAGCTCTTTCGGCACGGTGGCCACGAAGTTGCGCAGCATCCAGATCGACACCGGCAGCGCCTGGGCCGAGTAGACGATGATCAGGCCGCCGAGGTTCTCCAGCAGGCCCAGCTTGTTGAAGTCGACGAACAGGGCGATGATCAGCGCCTGGCCGGGGATCATCTGCACGATCAGCAGCATGACCAGGAAGCTGGCGCGCAGCCGGAACCGGAACCGGGCCACCGCCACCGAGGCCAGCAGCGACATTACCGACGCGACCACGACCGTGGCCAGCGTGACGGTCAGGCTGTTGCGGAAGAACAGCCAGACCGGGCCGATGCCGGAGGCCTGCCCGCTCGCCACGGTGGCGAAGTTGTGCAGCGTGGGGTGGGTCGGCAGCAGGCTGGGCGTGAGCGAGTAGATCTCCTGCGACGGCTTGAACGCGGTCGAGACCATCCAGAAGATCGGGAACAGCGTTACCAGCGCGATCAGCAGCCCGAATCCGTTCCGGCTGACCGCCCGGGCCCGCCGCGCCGCCCGGGCCCGCGATCCGGCCCGCCCGCCGTCCGCCCGGCCGGCGGCCACCGAGATTCCTGTCATGAAAGAGCCCCCTGACGAACTGAGGCGCGGACGTAGCCGACCGTGACCACCAGCAGGATCAGGGTGAAGATCAGGGCCAGCGCGCCGCCCAGCCCGTAGCTGGGCGGGAAGCCGAACGCCTGGGCGTACATGTACAGCGAGAGGTTGAACTCGTTCTGGTTCGCGGGGAACCCGGTGATCAGGAAGGTCTGGGTGAAGATGTTGAAGTCCCAGATCACCGACAGCAGCAGCAGGACCAGGAAGATCGGCTTGAGCAGCGGGTAGGTGACCCGCCAGAACACCCGCCGCCGGCTGGCCCCGTCCACCCAGGCCGCCTCGTACAGCTCGGCCGGCACCGTCTTCAGCCCGGCCAGCACGGTGACCGCGATGAACGGGAACGAGGTCCACAGCACCAGGATGGTCAGCACCGTGTAGGCCTGCAGCGCCCCGGTCGTCGTCCAGTTGTACTGCGCCCAGTTGGTGCTGCCGACCAGCCAGTGCGGCAGCCTCGCCAGGGCCCAGTCGACCAGCCCGCCGTCGGGGTTGAACAGCCAGTAGAACAGCACCGCGCCGGCCGTCGGCGGGGTGGCCCAGGCCAGCAGGGCCGCGCCCGAGACGAACGCCGCCATCTTGCGGCCCAGCCGGTTCAGCAGCAGGCCCACCACCGTGCCGGTGACCAGCGTCAGCGGCACCACCACGGCCGCGAACAGCACGGTGGTCCGCAGCGACAGCCAGAACTCCGGGTCCTTCAGCGTGGCGGTGAAGTTGGCCAGGCCCACCCACTGCGTCGGCGCGGCCCCGGTCAGCTGCGGCAGCCCGTAGTTCTGGAAGGAGAACATCACGACCTGCGCCAAAGGCCACAGCAGCACCAGCGCGATGCCGGCCAGGGCGGGCAGCAGCAGCAGGTAGGGGGCGATCTTGTGCCGCCGGATGAACGCGCCTGCCCCGCCCCGGCCGGAGCGGCCGGGGCGGGGCAGGCGCTGGCCCGCGGGCCGCGCCGGCGTCCGGCGCTGCGCGGTGTCGGCCACTGGTCAGCTCCCTTTCTCCCGGCCGGCAGGCCCGCGGCCGCCGGCCTTCGCGACCGCTGCGTTGATCAGTAACGAGAGTGGCCCGGGGCCGGTGACCCGGGCCGGCCGCGCACCGGGGGTGTGGCACGCGGGCGGCCCGGCTCGCCGGCCGCCGGGCCGGCTGGTCAGCCGGTCAGGACTTCTTGCCGGTGTTGAGCACGTTCTGCAGCTCGGTGTTGGCCTTGCTGACCGTGGAGCTGAAGTTCGCGCCCTGCATCAGCGCCTTCATCATGTCGGGGATGATCGCGTCCGTCGCGTCGGCGGTCGCCCAGTTCTTGGAGTTGAGCGGCGAGATCTGGGTGTAGCCGGCGGCCTTGGCAAACCCGGACATGACCGGGCTGGAGGTGTAGACCCCGCTGGACAGCTGCGAGGTGAACTCCGGGAAGAAGCCCTGGGCGTTGGCGAACGTCGTCGCGTTGGCCGGGCTGTCCATGACGGTGATCAGGTCCCAGGCCGCCGTCTTGTTCGGGCTCTTGGCCCAGACGCCGAGGTCCGAGCCGCCGGAGAAGGCCGGCGCCGGGTTCGGGCCGTTCTCGCTGGGGATCGGGAAGGAGGCCCACTGGTCCTCGTACTTCTTGCTGACCGCCTCCAGCGAGGCCTTGGCCCACGGCCCGTCCATGTACATGTCCAGCGTGCCCTTGGCGAAGTCCTCGTCGGAGCCGCCGGAGGTCGCTCCGGGCGCGCCCAGCTCGGTCTGACCGATGTACTTGGCGGGCGAGACGTGCTGGGTGAGCAGCAGGCCGGCGTAGAACTTGAGGCCGGCCTCGGACTGCGGGCTGGTCAGCTCGGCCACCCACTTGCCGCTCTTCTGCACCGCTACCTGGCCGCCGGCGCCCCAGATGAAGCTAACGATCCCGTTGCTGAAGTTGCTGGGCGCGCCCAGGCCGTAGGTGCCGGGGTACTTCTGCATCAGCAGCTTGGCGTCCTTGACCAGGTCCGCCCAGGTGGCCGGCGGCGCCGTGATGCCCGCCTTGGCGAACTGGTCCTTGCGGTACCAGACGCCGCGCACGCCGCCGAACCACGGCACGGCGTAGTTCTGCCCGCTGATCGTGTCGTTGGCCAGGTTGCCGGCGATGAGGCCGGAGCCGGGCGACCAGCTCTTGACCTCCGAGCTGACGTCGGCCAGCGCGCCCTGGGAGGCCACGCCCGGCGTATCGGTGTTGCCCAGCTCGGTGATGTCGGGTGCGCCCTTGCCGCTGGTCAGGGCGTTGGTCCAGTCCGTGGTCCGGTTGCCCCACGGGATCCAGTCGACCACGACCTTGGTCTTGGCGTAGGCGGGGAACTGCTTGTGGAATTGCTGGACGACGCCGTTCATCCAGGTGACCTGGGACGGGACTGAGGCGCCCATCCGCCATACGACGAGCTTGGCCGGCGCGGCCGCGCTCGATCCGCCTGAGCTGCTCGACCCGCAGCCGGCGACGGCCGCTCCTGCGAGCGCGACAGCGGCCCCGACCGCGGCCGCTGATCTGGTGAAGTTCACTGCCCGATCTCCCTTCCCGGCTCTGCCTGTCGCGGAGTCACGCCCGCCGGGCGGGCGGCTCCGGCCCGGGCGCGCTGGTCGGCAGGCTGGCCCCTACGCTGGTGACAGGCCGGGCGCTGGGCTCGGCCTCTCCTAGCTGGGACCTGCCGGGTAGCGGCCTGGACACGATCTGGGCAGAAACTAACAGGAAAGTTTCCTGTAAGATAGATGCTGTTGCCATATTGAGACACATGGCGCCTTCTGGCACTCTTGTGACCAGGACCGCTGCCCCGGCGCACCGCGCCGGATCGGGACCAGGGGTGGTGGAGGGGTGGGCATGGAGCGACGGCCGGGGACGCCGAGCCTGCTGCGCGAGCTGAACGACCGGGCCGCACTGGAGCTGCTGCTGACGGGCGGGCCGCTGACCCGCGCGCAGCTGGGCGCGCATACCGGGCTGTCCAAGGTGACGGCCTCGCAGCTGCTGTCCCGGCTCGAGGAGCGCGGGCTGGTCAGCGTGGCCGGGGAGCTGGCCGGCGGCCGGGGCCCGAACGCTGCCTTGTACGGCGTCGTGCCCTCCAGCGCCTACGTCGTCGGCCTGCATGTCGAGCAGGACGAGGTGAGCGCGGGCGTCGCCGACGTGACCGGCACCGTGGTCGCCGAGGTGTCGGTGAATCCCCGCGGCGCTCAGGATCCGGTCGAGCTGGTCCGCGGCGCCGTAGTGACCGCGTGCGCCTCGGCCGGGGTGTCACCCGATGCCCTGCGCGCGTTCGTGATCGGCACCCCGGGCGTCCTGGACCCGGCGACCGGCGACCCGCGACTGGCGGTCAACCTGCCCGACTGGCACGAGGGCGTGCTGGACGCGCTGCGCGCCGAACTGGGCCGCCCGGTGACGATCGAGAACGACGTGAACCTCGCCGCGATGGCCGAGCGGGCCTTCGGCGCCGCCGCCGGCGTCGCCGACTTCGTGCTGGTCTGGATCGGGGTCGGCCTGGGCCTGGCCACGGTCCTGGGCGGCCGGCTGCACCGCGGCGTGGGCGGGGCCGCGGGGGAGATCGGCTACCTGCCCGTGCCGGGCATGCCGCTGCCGCAGGATGTGACCCACCCCGCGACCGGTGCCTTCCAGTCGCTGGTCGGTGGCCAGGCAGTGCTGCCGCTGGCGGCCGGCTACGGCTTCACCGGGCCCACCGCCGCCGCGGCGGTGCAGGCCGCCGTCACGGCCGCCGAGTCCGGCGACAAGGCCGGCAGTGACTTCGTGGCCGAGCTGGCGGGCCGGGTCGCGATCGGCGTGGCTGCCGTCTCGGTGGTGCTCGATCCCGGCCTGGTGGTGCTGGGCGGCGATGTCGGCCGGGCCGGCGGCGCCGCGCTGGCCGACAAGGTAGGCGCCGAGGTGGGGCGGATCTGCCCGTGCCGTCCGCAGGTCGTGCCGACCAGGGTCAGCGGCCCCCCGGTGCTGTGCGGTGCTGTCCTGGCCGCGGTCGATCAGGCCCGCCACGACCTGCTGGATTCCGTCGCCGGCCCCTGACCCGCGCGCGCTGAGGCCCGCCTTACGGGGCCGGCGCAGGTCAGAAACCCGGTGGCCGCCGGTGCCGCCGGGCTATAGCTTCCTGGGACATGCGAAGCCCTCCGCCTGACCTGGCGCCGGAGCAGCTGGCCGGCGTGCTGGCCGACGGCTGGGGGCTGCGCGCGGTGTCGCTGGACTACGTGCCGGAGGGCGGCGGCGGCCACCACTGGGTGCTGACCGGCGCCGCTGGCCAGCGCCACTTCGTGACGGTCGACGACCTCGACAGCAAACCGTGGCTCGGCACGAGCAGACGCGCCGTATTCGACGGGCTCCGCGGCGCCCTCAGCACCGCCGCGGCGCTGCGCGACAGCGGCCTGCCGTTCGTGGTGGCCCCGATCGCGGCCCGGGACGGCCAGCCGCTGCGCTGGGCAGGCCACCGCTACGCAGCCTCGGTCTTCCCGTTCCTGGCCGGCCGGCCTCATCAGTTCGGCCCGTACGCCGACGAGCGGCTCCGCAATCAGGTGCTGGACATGATGGCCGCGCTGCACCGGGCCACTCCCGCCGTGCGCGACAGCGCGCCCCGCCATGTCCTCGGCTTTGCCGGCCGCGCCGATCTCGATGCGTTTCTGCTCAGCCCTGACCAGCCGTGGGAGAGCGGTCCCTTTGCAGCAGCGGCGCACCGCCTGGTGGCTGCGCGCGCGGGGGATCTGCGGCAGCTCGTCACCGGCTTTGACCGCGTGGCCGAATCCACCCGCCTGGCCCGGGCGGAGGTGGTCATCACGCACGGCGAGCCGCATCCGGCGAACATCCTGTCCCTGGCTGGCGGCCTGGTCCTGATTGACTGGGACACCGCGGCGCTCGCGCCAGCTGAGCGGGACATCGCGCTGATCGCCACGGCCGGCAACGCGGGTGCCGACCGCTATCAGCAGGCCACCGGCCGCGAGCTGGACCCCGCCGTCATCGGCCTGTACCGGCTTCGCTGGTACCTCGATGACATCGCCAGCGCCGTGCGGCTGCTGCGCAACTCTCATCGCGACACGCCGGACACCACGCGGTGGCGGCAGGGGCTGGCCCGCCAGCTGGAGCAGCTACCCGGCTGGCTGGACCGGCTGAGCGATCCCTAAGGACCCAGTTCCCACAGCAGCCGGTAGTAGCCGGTGCGGCCGGGGTCGGGGTCGATGCCGTAGGCATCCAGCAGCGGGCGCTCCCAGCCCGGCCCGTAATTCCAGGTCGTGCTCCAGGTCGCGACGGCCAGGTCGGCCCACCGGTCGGCCACGCCCAGGTCGGACAGGTCCGCGTGGGCCGACCAGCGGCCGTCGTCACTGAGCATCGTGTTCGGCGCGCAGGCGTCGCCGTGGCAGACCACCAGCCGGTCAGCGGGCGGGATGGCGGTCAGCCGGTCCAGGGCGGG
>DASXDJ010000113.1:0-29718 GCA_036490755.1 Streptosporangiaceae bacterium | reverse complement strand
GACGACCGGCGGTTCGCACTGGGGGTGCTGAACGCGGCCCTCGGCGGCGGCATGTCCTCGCGGCTG
This sequence comes from Streptosporangiaceae bacterium, assembly GCA_036490755.1. Classification (GTDB taxonomy): domain Bacteria; phylum Actinomycetota; class Actinomycetes; order Streptosporangiales; family Streptosporangiaceae; genus DASUBV01. Next base: position 29,652 of record DASXDJ010000113.1, on the reverse strand, counting down.
TTCCAGGAGGTCCGGGAGAAGCGCGGCCTGGCCTACTCGGTCTACAGCTTCAGCTCCCAGCACGCCGAGACCGGGATGTGGGGCATCTACGCCGGCTGCCTGCCGGCCAAGGCCGATGAGGTGCTGGCCATCTGCCGCGATGAGGTCGGCAAGGTCATCGCCGACGGCCTCACCGATGAGGAACTGGACCGGGGCAAGGGACAGCTGCGCGGCTCGATCGTGCTCGGCCTGGAGGACCCGTCCTCCCGGATGAGCCGGCTGGGCAAGGCCGAGCTGGTCTACCCGCGGCTGGAGCCCGTCGATGAGGTACTGGCCTCGATCGAGGCGGTCACCGGCCAGGACGTGCGTGACGTCGCGGCGGAAGTGCTGGGCCAGGCCAAGGCGCTGGCCGTGGTCGGCCCGTACGACGACGCCGAGCCGTTCGCCGCGGCCGCCAGCTGACCGCCGGCGCCCGCCGGCCCCGCTACGGGGCCGGCGGGGCCGCCAGCAGCGCCGCGGCACGCTGGAGCACGCCGCCGTAGCTGGCCTGTATCCCGGACAGCTGCGTCAGGTTCTGGCTGACCAGGGCCTGCTGGTAGGCCGCCTCGACGGCCAGCCAGATGTTCGCCAGGTTGACCTGGCGCTTACAGGTCACGTCGGCCACCGCGGTAGCGATCTCGGCCCGGCTGGGCTGCTTCGGCCACGTGTGCAAGGCGGCCTTGACGGGCTGGGAGTAGCGGTAGCCGTGGCGGGACATGCAGCCCGCCCAGGCCCGGACCGCGGCCGTGACCAGCGGGTCGGACTGCGTCCAGCTCGCCGCCTGGAAGGCCAGCTGAGGCACCGGGTCGCCACCGCCGGAGCCGTACAGCAGCGCCTGCGCCTGGCTCAGGCAGCCCGGCTCGCTGACCCCGCCGTCCAGCGCCGCCGTCCAGGCGGGCGGCTGCTTCCCCGCCTTGCTGCTGTCACCCGGCACGCCGCCGACCCCCGGCGGCACGAACCCCCCGGCCACGCCCGCGGCCAGCACGGCCAGCCGGGGCCCGGGGCCGCTCCCCGCGGTGCCGGGCGTCGCGTAGCCGTAGGCCTGCGCCCGGGCGAGGCTGGTCAGGCCCAGCGAGCTGGTCTCGATCTGCTGCAGGCTGGCTAGCCCGTTGTCGGCGGCGCTGGCCTGACTGTAGGTAAAGCCGCGCGCCGCCATACAGCGCTGGGTCAGCAGCGTCGCCGCGGTGGCCAGCGTGTTCTGCTGCTGGCCGGAAATCAGCTCGTAGTTATCCAGCGGCATCGGGATAGGCCGGGCGGAGCCGGCGGGCGGGATCTGCCCCGGCGAGATCTGCGGCCGGCCGTCTGAGCCGCCGCCCGGGCCGCTGCTGAACACGATGACCTGGCCCCCGCCGCCGCCGCCGGACCCGATCACGATGCCCTGCCCCGCGCCGCCGTGGACGAACAGCCGTGCCCGCCCGGCGGCGCCGCGGGTCAGCGCGGCCGCCTTCCCGGCCCGGCCCGGGCCCCCGGCCGCCCCGCCGGAGCACGCGGCGAGCAGCACGGCGACGGCCAGGACGGCGGCGCCGGCCCGGCCAGCCGCAGCCGGCCACGGCGCCCGGACGGCGGACCAGGCACCGCGGGCGGTCCTGCTACCGGCGCAGCGCATCGGCCGGCTCCAGGGCGCTGGCCCGCAGGGCCGGGTACAGCCCGGCGAGCAGGCCGATCAGCCCGCCCGCCAGCGGCGCGGCCAGCACCACCCGGGGGTCCAGCAGCGCTGTCCACTGGTGGTAAATCGTGACGGCGAGGGTCGTGGCCACGCCCAGGCAGGCGCCCAGCAGCCCGCCGAACAGCCCGAGGGCCGTGGACTCGGCCAGGAACTGAACTCCGATGTGCCGCGGCCGGGCGCCCAGCGCGCGGCGCAGCCCGATCTCCGGGGCCCGCTCCAGCACGGCCACCAGGGTGGTGTTCGCGATGCCGATCGCGCCGACCACCAGCGCCACCCCGGCCAGCGCCAGGAACAGGGTGTTGAGGCTCTTGGTCACCGAGTGCTGGAACTGGGCCGGGCTGGACGGCGCCGTCGCGGTCAGCGCCGCCGGGTTTGTCGGCAGCACCGCGACGGGCAGCTGGCGGGCCACCACCTTGGCCGCGCCGAGCCGGGTGTGCACCAGCATCTGGGCCGGGCTGTCGGTGGCCGGCGGTCCCCACAGGCGCAGCGCCGTACTGGCCGGCACGGTGACGCCGAAGTTCAGCTGCTGCAGCCGCTGATCGCTGTGCAGGATCCCGATCACGGTGAACGGCTGGCCGCCGATGAAGATGGCCGGCTGATTCTGCAGGCCGGTAATCCCGAGCTCGCGGGCGGCGAGGGACCCGAGCACCGCGACCTGCTGCCGGCTGCGCTGCTGGAACTGGTTGACCAGCACGCCGGACTGCAGCCGGGCGCCGCTGGCGGTCAGGACCCCGGGCGTGGCCGCGGTGACCGGGAGGCCGATCTTGCTGCCGCCGGGCAGCGCACTGGTCCCCGGGCGGCTGAACTGGACCAGCCACCACACCCCGGCTGCGACGACCCCGTGAATCCGGTCGGCGAGCTGGTCGGCGCTGGCCGGGAAGTCGAGGGTCGGGACGCTGGCGTGGCTCGCGGCCGTGTCGGCCACAGTGACCTGGGTCGCGTCCAGCGCGCTGAACTGCCTGCCGATCTGCCCGGAGGTGGTCTGCGACAGCCCGACGATGGCCACGAAGGACCCGATGCCCAGCACCGTCCCGACCACCGTCAGCGCCGACCGGCCGGGCCGCTGCAGCAGCCCGGCCAGCGACTCACCCGCCAGGTCGCGCAGCCGGAACCGGGAGGTGGCCGCCGCCTGGCCGGCCCGCCTAGACCGGGGCCAGCGCACCGGAGCCTCCGCCCGGGCCGGCGGCCGTGTCGGCCTGTACCTGGCCGTCACGGATCTCGATCGTCCGCTGCGCATGCACGGCGACCGCCGGGTTGTGGGTGATCACCACCAGCGTCGCGCCCGCCTGGTGCAGCCCGGCCAGCAGCCCGGTGAGCTCGGCGGTAGTGGTCGTGTCCAGGTTGCCGGTCGGCTCGTCGCACAGCAGCAGCGACGGGCGGTTGACCAGGGCCCTGGCCACGGCCACGCGCTGGCGCTCCCCGCCAGACAGCGCGCTCGGCAGCGCTCCGGCCCGGTGATCCAGGCCGACCTGGGCCAGCACGGTCATGGCGGCGCTGTACCGCTGCCGCCGCGGCTGATCGGCGTAGACCTGCGCCAGCATCACGTTCTCGATCGCCGTCCGGTGCGGCAGCAGGTGGAAGGCCTGGAAGACAAACCCGATGTGCCCGGCCCGCACGGCGGCCCGCTCCCGCTCGGAGGCGGCCCCGACATCGAGGCCGTCGATCTCGACTTGTCCCTCAGTCGGCCGGTCGAGCAGGCCGATCAGGTTGAGCAGCGTCGATTTTCCCGAGCCGGACGGGCCCACGATGGCCACGTGCTCGCCGCGGCTGATCTCCAGGCTGAGCGGCTGCAGCGCCACGACGGGCGGCGGCCCGTGGTAGGTGTACCCGACCGACGACAGGCGGACGACGGGCGGTGCCATGCTGAGCGGTGCCGTGCTCATCCGGCCCCTCCGCGCAGGCCGGCCTGCTGCACGTAATCCTGCCCGGTGACGACCTGGTCGCCGGCCGACAGCGAGGCCGGGCCGGCGGCCGTGACCTGCACCAGCCCGTTACCGGTCAGCCCGGTCCTGACCGGCACCCGCACCTGGGCGCGGGGACCGGTCACCTTGGTCACGTAGGTCTGGCCGCTCGCGCCGGCGAACACCGCGGCCACGGGTACGGCCAGCACGGGCCCTGCGCTGCGGGCGCTGGCGATGGCGAGAGTGACGTCCTGGCCGATTTCCGAGGCGGGCACCGAGCGGCCGGGGCGCACGCCGAGCGACAGGTAAGCGGCGCCGGAGATGCTCTTGGTCGTCTTGATGGCCCGGCCGACCGAGGTGACGGTCCCGGCGACGGACCGGCCGGTGGACGGGCTGGTGATCCGCACGGTCATGCCGGGCCGGACCAGTGCCCGGTCGGCCGGGCTGAGCTGGCCCCTGATGGCCGGCCGGCCGACCGACAGCGTGACCAGCGGGCCGCCGGCCTTGCCGCCGACCTTGGCGCCGAGCTTGACCACCCGAGCCGGGAGCCGGGGCACGAAGATGACCTCGGCCAGCGGCATCCAGGCGCCGCGGCGAGCCTTGGGCCCGGTGGTGACCTGCGGGGCGGTAAAGCCGATCGCCTGGTAGAAGGCCGCCACGGCGGCGGCGGTGCCCGCCCCGTACGTGCCGCCGGTGTCACCGCCGACGGAGTAGCCCAGCGACTCCAGGTCGGCCTGAAGCTGCGCGACGTCGGTGCCGGTCTCGCCGGGCAGCAGGTTACGGAAGCCGGGCTGGCTGCCCGCCAGGACGAACACCGGCTGGGCGTCGACCTCCAGGATCACGCTGCCCTGGCCGACGCTGTCGCCAGGGTGCCGGAGGATCTTGGTGACGATCTGCTGCTCATCGCTGCCGGCCACGCTGTCGGCCGGCAGCGACCCGCCGACCGGCCCGGTCACGGCCGGCGGCGTGGTGACCAGGCCCTGGGCCAGGACCGAGTTCGTGATGACCGTCCGGCGCACCGGCACGGTGAGCCGGGTCGCGACCGGCGGCGCGGCCTGCGCGGCCTGCTGCTGCGGAGACTTGATGGTCGTGGACAGCAGCAGCCCGCCGACGGAGGCAGCGACCGCGAGCAGCACGGCGCCCACGACGATGACCCGGCGGCGCCGCATCCGGTTGCCGGCGCCCGGGGTGCCGCCGACCGTGAGGTCCACCTCATCACGCTCCCATCGGGGACTGGGGCCGGCGGCCCGCGGGGGGGATTCGCGGGGCCAGGGCGGGCGGGCCGCCGGGGACGACAGCCGGCCCAGCTCCGGCCGGCTGTCACCAATGAGACTCGCGAACCCCTCCAGTGTTGCCACGGATCCGGAAATTCCTGTGTAACGACATGGCTTCGTGCTCATCTGCCGCGCAGATAGCGGCTGTTCCCGGGACAAGACGGCGGCCCGGCTGTCGCTCGCCGTCCGGCCCGGGCCGGCCGGCCCGGGCCGGCCGGTGCGCGACCGGGCCGGGGCGGGGTGGCTAGGATCGGGCCGGAGCGGCGCGACCCGCGGAAGCGGAGCGGCCGCCCGGGGCGAGACCCCGGACTGCGCAGCGCGCCGGACTGCGCAGCGCGGCGGCGGTGAGCGAGGGAACGCGATGATCAAGGTCGGAGTGCTCGGCGCCAAGGGGCGGATGGGCGCACAGGCGTGCCAGGCGGTCGAGGATGCCGGTGACCTGGAGCTGGCCGCCCGGGTCGACCTGGGTGATGCGCTCGACCCGCTGGCCGGCTGTGATGTCGTGGTCGACTTCACCCACCCGGGTGCGGTCATGGACAACCTGCGCTGGTGCATCGCCCGCGGCGTGACCGTGGTGGCCGGGACCTCCGGGTTCGATGAGGAGCGGCTCGCGCTGGTGCGGCAGTGGCTCAGCGAGGCACCGGCAGACGTGCGGGTGCTGGTGGTGCCCAACTTCTCGGTCGGCGCGGTGCTGATGATGCGCTTCGCCCAGCAGGCCGCGCCGTTCTTCGAGTCGGCCGAGGTGATCGAGCTGCACCACGCCGGGAAGGCCGACGCGCCATCCGGGACGGCGGGCCGGACAGCGGTGCTGATTGAGCAGGCCCGGTCGGACGCCGGCCTCGGGCCCTCGCCCGATGCCACGGCGACGCAGCAAGACGGGGCCCGCGGGGCAGTGCTGGGCGGCGTGCACGTCCACTCGGTCCGGCTGGCGGGCCTGGTCGCGCACCAGGAGGTGCTGCTGGGCGGCCACGGCGAGATCCTCACCATCCGGCACGACTCGCTGGACCGGTCCTCGTTCATGCCCGGCGTGCTGGTCGCCGTCCGCGGCGCCAGATCCCTGCCGGCCGGCCTGACCGTCGGCCTGGACACCCTGCTCGGCCTCTGAGCCGGCTAAGCCGGCTGGGCCGCCGGGCGACTGTTAGCTACGTTACGTAGCGGGCTGAAATACGCTCGGTGGCTGCCGGTGTTCTAGGTAGTGCTGGATGCAGCAGAGCGCCGGATGCCCCCGAGTCCGGCGCCGCGGCATGCCTGGCGGGCTCGCCGGCCGGCCAGGCTGTCTCCCAGGCTCTGCCCTCGCCTGGTCACCGGGCTGGTCGCTGGCGGCTGGCTCACGTGCCGACGAAATCCCCTCCAAGTTGCGGAGCCCTGTGATGCACCGGCCTGCCCCTGGCCAGCTGCGCGCTGCCCTCACTGCCCGCTGGCAGCGCCTGCGGACCCCGGCCAGCCTGACCCGGCCCGTTCCCGCCCGGACCCCCCCGCCCGGATCGCAGCGGCCCGGCGTCAGGCGGCGGCCGGCGGCCGGCCGCCGGGGCCGGGCTCACCCGGCCGCGCGCCCGGCGGCGCTGGCCGGCGCCGCCGGGCTGGCGGTGGCCGGCGTCGCGGCCGGAGCCCTGGTGACGGCGGCCAGCGCCAGTACGGCCGTGACCGGGGACCTGTCCGGCTCGCTGGCCGCCCCGGCCGCCGGCGCGCTGGGACCCGAGGTGTCCGTGCTGGCCGGGATGGATCACGCTCTGGACACATCGCGGGCGTCCCGCCCGGCGACTCGCAGCGCCCCGGCCGGCCGGGACCACGCGGGCGGCGCCGCGCCGCAGCCCCGCTCCGCACCGGTCGCCCGTGCATCGCGGGACGCATCCGGACCGGCGCGGGCCGGATCCGGTACCCGCGGGCCGGAACAGGGCCAGGGCCGGGCCGGCGGCCGCAGCGCCCCGGCTCGCGTCCCGGCGCTGCGCACCTCCTGCACCTCCGTCGCCCACATCGGTGACTCCACCTCCGTGGACCTGATCTCGCCGGCCAGCCTGCCGGACCCGGCGCAGCGGCTGCGGGCCACCTACACCGGGGTCGGCGTGCGGCACCTGCGCATCAGCGCCTCGGGCGGCCGCTCCATCGTGGAGGAGATGCCCGGCCAGTCCAACGGCGATGTCGTGGCCCGGGCCTGGCACGACTCCGGGTACCGCGGCTGCTGGGTGTTCGCCCTGGGCACCAACGACGCGGCTGATATCAGCGCAGGCTCGCAGGTGGGCATGCTGGCCAGGATCGAGCGGATGATGTCGGACGCGCACGGCGACCCGGTCCTGTGGGTGAACACCCTCACCGAGCTGTCAGCGGGTCCCTGGTCCGAGGCGCACGAGCAGGCCTGGGATGATGCCCTGCACCAGGCGCTGGCCCGGTACCCGAACATGCGGATCCTCAACTGGGCGGCGGTCGCGCAGCCGGGCTGGTTCCTGCCCGACGGCATTCACTACAACTCCGCGGGCTGCGCCGCCCGGGCGCGCGCGATTGCGGACGGGCTGGCCCGCGCGTTCCCGCTGCAGGGCCGCAGCCCGAGCCGCGTCGTGTCCTGAGGCCCCGCCGGGTCGCTCCGGCCGGGCGTCCGCCCCGGAACCCGGTAGGGCGGAGGGACAGGCCCGGCTCGCCGGGCACGGGCCAGCCGCCCGTGGCCGGCCGCAGGCCGGCCACAGTTTGGCCACGGTCCGCGCCATCTTTTTATGGCTACGAGAAGTAGTCAATAATAACTCTGGGTAATTACTCAGCTGAGCGCGGTAACGGCGCGCGAATAGGCGGAAACGGCCGGCATCCGGATGCGGCCGACGGGCACCGCCGGCCGGGCACGGGGAACGGCGGCCGGCGGTGCCGGCCGGCCGCGACGCTGCCCGGCTGCGTCCGATCGGGGATGAGGGGGACGGATGCCGAAGTCAGCCGGCTCCGGGCGGCACGGACTGCCCGGCCTGCGCAGGCGGCGCAGTCAGGGCGGCACGAGCAGTCTGGGCAGCAAGGACGGACCGGGGAGCGCGGCGGGCCCGGAGACCGGCGGCCCGCATGACCCGGCCCGGCCGGACGACCGGAGCCTGTTCAGCGACCTGGGCAGCCACGGCAGCTACAGCGAGGCCGGCCGGGTGGAAGGCGCCGGCTACGACCCGGCGGCGGGCGGCTCCGGCAGCCCGGCGGGCGGCCTGCCGGGTGCTGCGGACCCCGCCGGCGACCTGGCCGGCGAGGTCCGGCGCCGCGGCTGGCCAGCGGGCCGGGTTGCCGCGGTGAGCGGGGGCGTCGCCGTGCTGGCGGCCGTCGGAGTCACCCTGGTCTACGTCGGCCTGCCCGGCTCGAAGTCCTCCGGCGGCAGCGCCCAGGGCCCGGGACAGAACACCGTCCTGCCGCTGGGCAGCAGGTCCATCTCGCAGTCCGGATCGCGGCCCGAGTTTGCCGGCGGCTCGTCGTCGCCGGCCCCTGGCCAGCCCGGCAGCGGGACCTCGGGCCCGCTGCGGACCTCCTGCCAGTCCGTCGCGCACATCGGCGACTCGACCTCGGACGGCCTGATCTCCGCGGACTACCTGCCGAAGAAGTGGCAGCGGATCCCGGCCCGCTACCGGCACGTCGGTGCCCGGCACGTCTGGACCAACATCGAGGGCGCGCGGTCCATCGTCGAGGTCATCCCGGGGACCACCAACGGCTATGACGCGGCACTGCAGATGACCCGCCAGGGGTTCCGGGGGTGCTGGGTGCTGGCGCTGGGCACCGATGACACCGCCGATGTCGCGGCCGGCTCGCTGACCAGCCTGTCGACCCGGATCCACCGGATGATGGCGGCGGCCCACGGCCAGCCCGTTATGTGGGTGAACGTCAGGACGCTGCTGAGCAGCGGCCCGTACGCCGAGGCGAACATGCAGCGCTGGAACAACGCCCTGCTGCGCGCCTGCGCCCGGTACCCGAACATGCGGGTCTACGACTGGGCCGCCGCAGCGAAGAAGCGCTGGTTCATCTCCGACGGGATCCACTACACCTCGCCCGGCTACGCGGCCCGGGGGCGCCTGATCGCCCATGCGCTGGCCGCCGCCTTCCCGGCGCAGGGCCAGAGCGCGGGCTGTGTTGTCCGCTAGCGGGCCCGCAGCCGGGCCGCGGCCGCGCTGGCCCGGCCCGGGCGGGGCGGCCCCGGCCGGCCGTCAGCTAGCCTCGCAAGCGGGGGAGGAAAACCTATGAGGACCATCCTCAACGTGATCTGGCTGGTGCTGTGCGGTTTGTGGATGGCTATTGCCTACGCAATCGCAGGGATAGTCTGCTTCATCCTGATCATCACGATTCCGTTTGGTATCGCGTGCTTCCGGATCGCGGGCTACGTGCTGTGGCCATTCGGCAGCCAGATTGCCCCGCGTAGTGATTCCGGGGCGGGAGCGCTGATCGGCAACGTGATCTGGATCGTGCTGTTCGGCTGGTGGCTGGCGCTGGGGCACCTGGTCACGGGCGTCCTGCTGTGCGTGACGATCATCGGCATTCCGCTCGGCCTGGCCAACTTCAAGATCATCCCGATCTCGCTGATGCCACTCGGCGTCGAGATCGTCCCGACCGAAACCCAGATCGTCCGCTAGTCCTCCGCTAGGCGCTTGATCTCGCGGAGGCGGACGTCCCACTCGGCGGCCAGTGCCGCCAGCCACTGCGCGGTGGCGGCCAGCCCGTCCGGCTGGGGTGCGTAGTGCACCTCGCGGCCGTCCCGGTGACTGCTGACCAGGCCGGCCCGGCTGAGCACGGCGAGGTGCTTGACTACCGCCTGCCGGGTGATCGGCAGCTGCTGGGCCAGGCGGGTGGCCGTGCCGCTGCCGCGGGCCGCCAGCTCGCTGAGCAGCTGCCGCCGGGTGGGGTCGGCCAGCGCGGCCAGGATCTCGTCGGCCCGGGCGCCGCCCGGCCGCCCGGCCGCCGTCATCACGCGGCAGCCCGCTGCGCGTACTCCTTCAGCTCGCCCAGCTCGTTCAGCCACCCCGTCGTGTTCTCCTTGACCGCCGTGCTGCGATCCTCCGCTGAGCCGGCCAGCGCGGCGAAGCCGGTCTCGACGACGCGCAGCCGTGTCCCGGACCCGTCCGGCTCGAGGGTGAACTCCACGAGCGTGGAGGTCCCGCCGGCCACCGGGTCGCCCGCCTGGTGGGCCCAGCGGTAGGAGAAGAAGCCGGGTGGCTCGACCCGCTCGATCCGGGCCTCGTGACTGCCGTACTCGGTCCACCCGAAGACGGCCCGGCCGCCGGGCCGCAGGTCAATCTCGACCAGGTCGCCGAACCACTGGGCCACGTGGCCGGGCTCGGTCAGCACGGCCCAGACTCGCTCGCGGGGGGCGCCGATGACGATCTCGCGCTCGACCTTGTCGGTGGCCATCTGCTCATCCTCCTGCGCTGCCGTGACAAGTGCTACCGAATGGTTGCACGTCCACGCGAGTAAGTGCAACCAGAGAGTTGCGCTTAACGGAGCCAGGGCCGGCCTGGGCCGGGATGGCGGGAGCCCCGGCCGGAACTCAGCGAGGCCCGGCCGGGGCTTCTCGGGGCTGGCCGCCTAGCAGCCGTCGTACGGGCTCCACGGCTGCGTGCCGTACTGCGCGTACAGCCGCTGGAACGCCTCGTCCTGCTGGCCGACCGAGGCCTGCCCGGCCGTCCCGGAGTAACCGAGGCTGGCCCAGGTACTGGGCAGGATGCCGTACAGCCCGTCCGGGCTGGAGGGGTTGTTGGACGACTCGCGCCAGGCCACGCACTTCTGGTAGGAGGACGACGCCGAGCTCGTGCTCGTGCTGGCGCCGGTGCTGGTGCCCTGGTCCGTGCTCGTGCCCGAACTTGTGCTCGTGCCGGTGGCCGGCGCCGGCGAGGTCGTCCCCGCCGCGCCGTCCGGCACGTTCACCAGCTCACCGACAGTGATGACGTCGGGATTGCCGATCTGCGGGTTAGCCGCCTGGACTTGCCCGACCGACAGGCCGGCTTGCGCGGCAATGCCGCTGAGGGTGTCACCTGACTGGACAGTGTGCGTACTTGCCAGCGCCGGTCCGGCCGCCAGTCCTGCTATCGCGGCGCCCGCTCCGAGCGTGGAAATTATCCGCATTCGTGTCCGCATACAGCTCCTTGTCTCTATCAGGCAATGAAGCCCCCGAACGTATGCAGTGATCCGAGGCGATGCAAATCAGCTCCTACGCCTGCTACCGCCTGCTACCTGCGGAAACGCGTCGCCCGCCGGGCGGGCCGCCCGGTGGGGGGCCGGGCCGGGATCCCGGCGGCCTAGAGCTGGCCGACGCTGGTGACCGTCACCACCGCCAGGCCGGCCTCATCGCTGGCGGCCAGGTCGACCGTGGCGCTGAAGCCCCAGTCGTGGTCGGCCGCCGGGTCATCGAAGATCTGCCGGGCCGACCACTGGCGCGAGCCCTCCTCGATGATCAGCAGCGCCGGCCCGCGCGCGTCGGGCCCGGTGCCGATCTCGTCGTGCTCGGCGAAGTACGGCTCCAGGGCGTCCGCCCAGGCCTCGGCATCCCAGCCGGCCTCGCTGTCGAGGTCGCCCAGGTCTGCCCAGCGGCGCAGCGCGGCCAGCTCGACCCGGCGGAACAGCGCGTTGCGGACCAGCACCCGGAAGGCTCGCCGGTTGCCGGTGACGGCCGGCGGCGCCTCGTCAGCGGACCGGGCGACGCCCGCCGCGGCCGGGTTGCGCAGCCGCTCCCACTCATCGATCAGGCTCGAGTCAGTCTGCCGGACCAGCTCGCCGAGCCACTCGATGAGATCAGTCAGCTCCTCGGTCCTGGCATCCTCAGGCACCGTCTGGCGCAGCGCCTTGTAGGCGTCGGCCAGGTAGCGCAGCACCAGTCCCTCCGAGCGGGACAGGCTGTAGAAGCCGGTGTACTCGGTGAACGTCATCGCCCGCTCGTACATGTCCCGGACCACCGACTTGGGCTCCAGCTGGTGGTCGGCGACCCAGGGATGGCCGCGCCGGTACATGTCGTAGGCGGCCTCCAGCAGGTCGGCCTGCGGCCGGGCGTAGGTGACCTCCTCCAGCAGCTCCATCCGCTCCTCGTACTCGATGCCCTCGGCCTTCATCGCGGCCACGGCCTCGCCGCGGGCCCGGAACAGCTGCGCCGACAGCACCTGGCGGGGGTTGTCCAGCGTTGCCTCGATCACCGACAGCACGTCCAGCGGATAGGACGGCGAGTCCCGGTCGAGCAGCTCGATGGCCGCCAGCGCCAGCGGGGACAACGGCTGGTTCAGCGCGAAGTCGTCCTGCAGGTCGACCGTCAGGCGCACCAGCCGGCCGTCCTCGTCGGGCTCGGGCAGCCGCTCGACCACGTCCCCGGCCAGCAGGGCCCGGTAGATGGCGATGGCCCGGCTGATGTGCCGCCGCTGGGCGACGCGGTCCTCGTGATTCTCGGTGAGCAGGTGGCGCATGGCGGCGAAGGCGTCGCCGGGGCGGCCGATGACGTTCAGCAGCATGGCGTGGCTGACCGCGAAGCTGGACTTCAGCGGCTCAGGATCGGCCGCGACGAGTCGCTCGAACGTCGGCAGGCCATATCCCACCGTGCCCTCGGGCGGCTTCTTGCGGACCACCTTGCGCCGCTTCTTCGGGTCATCGCCGGCCTTGGCCAGGGCTCGCTCGTTGTCGATCACGTGCTCGGGGGCCTGCACCACGACCCGCCCGGTGGTGTCGAAGCCCGCCCGGCCGGCCCGCCCGGCGATCTGGTGGAACTCCCGCGCCATCAGCAGGCGGGTCCGGGTGCCGTCGTACTTCGACAGCGAGGTGAACAGCACGCTGCGGATCGGCACGTTGATGCCGACCCCGAGGGTGTCGGTGCCGCAGATGACCTTGAGCAGGCCGGCCTGGGCCAGGGTCTCGACCAGCCGCCGGTACTTGGGCAGCATCCCGGCATGATGCACGCCGATGCCGTGCCGGACGAGCCGGGACAGCGTCTTGCCGAAGCCGGCCGCGAACCGGAAGTTGCCGATCAGCTCGGCGATGGCATCCTTCTCGGCCCGGCTGCTGACATTGACGCTCATCAGCGCCTGGGCCTGCTCGATGGCGGCCGCCTGGGTGAAGTGCACGATGTAGACCGGCGCCTCGCCGGTGGTCAGCAGCTCGCGGACCGTCTCGTGCAGCGGCGTCAGCGCGTAGGCGAACACCAGCGGGACCGGTCGCTCCGCCGACTTGATGACGGCGGTGGCCCGGCCGGTGCGCCGGGTCAGGTCGTCCTCAAACCGGCTGACGTCGCCGAGCGTCGCCGACATGAGCAGGAACTGGGCCTTCGGCAGCTCGATCAGCGGGACCTGCCAGGCCCAGCCGCGGTCCGGGTCGGCGTAGAAGTGGAACTCATCCATGATCACCAGGCCGGCGTCGGCCGCCGCGCCGTCCCGCAGCGCGATGTTGGCCAGCACCTCGGCCGTGCAGCAGATCACCGGTGCGCCGGCGTTGACGCTGCCGTCGCCCGTCAGCATCCCGACCAGGTCGGGGCCGAGCATGTCGATCAGCGCGAAGAACTTCTCCGAGACCAGCGCCTTGATCGGCGCGGTGTAAAACGACCGGTCGCCGCGGGCCAGGGCGGTCACGTGAGCGCCCGCCGCGACCAGGCTCTTGCCGGAGCCGGTCGGCGTGGACAGGATCACGTTGGCGCCCGAGACGATCTCGATCAGCGCCTCTTCCTGGTGCGAGTACAGCTCCAGGCCCTGATCGGCCGCCCACCCGGCGAACGAGGTGAAGACGGTGTCCGGATCGGCGGTCGCGGGCAGCTCATCGAAGAGGGTCATGACGGCCCCTATGCTGCCAGTTCCCGCGCGCTCGCGCGCCGCCGGGCGCGGCGTCCGGCCGCGGGCGATGACCGGCGGCCGCCGGCTGGGCTAGTACTCGCTGGCCCCGGCCAGGGATCCCTGCACGTCCCGGCGGGTGATGCCCAGGTAGACCACTCCGATGGCGATCGCGACCGTCAGGATCACGGCGACGGTCCCGTCGCCGAAGCCCATCCCGCCGACCGAGGCCGGCTTGCCCATGAAGTCGGCGAACGAGGCGCCCAGCGGCCGGGTCACCACGTAGGCGAACCAGAATGACGCGATCGAGTTCCATCCCAGCCACCGGTAGCCGGCCGCCGGGATGATGATGATCACCGCGAACAGCACGATCGAGTAGCCGTACCCCAGGTGGAAGGTCGTGGCGGTGAGGTCGCCCAGCGCAGTGCCCATGGCGAACGTGGCGACCACGGTCGCCCAGTAGAACGCCTCCCGGCGGGCGGTGTTCACGGTGTGGATCGACAGGGTCCGCTCGGTCCGCTGCCAGGAAATGAAGACCGCCGCCAGGACCACCGCGTACAGGGCCGACGAGGCGATGTAGGGGACCCCGAACCCGACGTGCAGCACGTCGGCCGCCATCGTGCCGAACACGCCGACCATGACCACCGCAAGCCAGTAGGTCCAGGCCAGGTAGCGGCGCCGGGAGAACTGCAGGGCCAGGGCGATCACGAAGCCGATAAACCCGATGCCGACGGCGGCCACGGGGTTCATCACGTGCACCATGTAGTCCGACGTCGACTCGCCCATGGCGGTCGACAGGGCCTTGATCACCCAGAAGAAGACAGTGATCTCCGGCACGCGCAGCGCGCCCGCCGAAACGGTGCGCGCGGCGGGGCGGCGCGCGGCATGGGTCCCGGTCACGCGACTGACAACTTTCAGCCGTTTGTCAGAGTTCCCGCCCGGCCATTGTTTTGCCAGCTCTTGACTCAGCTGGCTCCCGGCCGGGCCGGGCCCGCCCGGGCTAGCGGCTGAAATCCACCGCGGTCGTGTTCGCGCCGCTGATGACAACGGCCAGGTGCTCATCTGCGGACGGCAGGTAGCGGCCCGACAGGACGGCAGCCAGCGCGGTGACCCCGCCGGGCTCGGCAACCACCCGCAGCCGGTCCCACAGAGCCTGCTGAGCGGCCAGGATGGCCTCGTCACTGACCAGCTCCACCGCGTGCACCAGGCGCGCGGTGATGGCGTAGGTCAGCTCGCCGACCTGGCGCGGCGCCAGCGAGTCGACGGCCACACTGCCGGCCGGCGCATCGGCCGGGCGGCCGGCGGCCAGCGCGCGGGTCATGGTCGGCGCGCCTTCGGGCTCGGCGCCCACCACGCGCAGCCTGCCCGAGCATGCCGTCGCGGTGCCGGCCAGCAGGCCGCCGCCGCCGACCGCGGTCAGCACCGTGGTCACCTGCGGGGCCTGATTCAGCAACTCCAGCCCGGCGGTCCCGGCGCCCAGCACCGTCTCGGCGGCGTCATAGGCGTGCACGGGCAGCGCGCCGCTGGCGGCCGCCCACTCCTGGCTGACGGCGAACGCCTCGGAGTAGGTGGCGCCCTCGATCACCAGGTCGGCCCCGTAGCCCCGGATCCGGCTGACCTTGGCCGGCGAGGACACCTCGGGAACGAAAATGCGAGCCGGGATGCCCAGCACGCCAGCCGCGTACGCCACCGCCGCGCCGTGGTTGCCGCCCGATGCCGCGACCACGCCGGCCGGGGGGATGTCGCGCAGCAGCAGGTTGGTGAAGGCCCCGCGGACCTTGAACGACCCCGAGTGCTGGAGGTGCTCCAGCTTGAGGGTCAGCGGCCCGGCGGGCAGCCCGAAGTCAGCCAGGTCGACGTCAGCCACCGGCGTGCGCCGGACATAGTCGCGGATGCGGCCGGCCACTGCCGCCACGTCCTGCTGGGTGAGCGAGCCGGGCTGCGGGCGCGCCGCCGCCCCCGTGTCGCAAGCCGGGGTCATGACGGGCTCCTCTCGCGGGCGGAACTGCTGCCGGCTGGCGCCCGGTCACGGGTGCCGGGACAGCTGCGCAGCCCGCCGGCGGAAGCACCTGAAATCGCGCGTAACCCTAGCTCATGGCGGTGCGCGGCCCGGCGCTCGCCCCGCGGCTGGCCGGCCGGGCCAGCCTGCGCCGGCCCGGCCCCGTTACGGATGGGAACAGCTAGCGCCGGGTCAGAACTCGTCCTGGATCTGCTGGCGCAGCGTCTCGTACTGCTGCTGGGTGAGCTGGCCGCGGTCGCGCTGGTCCTGCAGCGCGGCGATCCGGTCGGACTTGCTCTCCCCGAACCCGCCGAACGAGCCGGCCGGCTGGCTCGCCGGGAACGGCTGCGGGCCGAACTGGCCGCCGACGTCGAACGGGTTCGCGGGGCTGGCCGGATTGGTGAAGGTGCTGGCGGGCGGCACCGGGTCGAAGCTGGCCGGCGAGCCGAACGGCGCCGCCGGGGCCACCGGGGTCACGGGCGGCGCAGCCGGAGTGACCTCCTCGAAGGTTGCCGGGCCGCCTGAGCTGAAGCCCTCCGGGGCAGCCGGGGCGGACGGCACCGGCGGCGCCGCGGGAGCCGGCCCGCCGCTCATGCCCGCGCCCCCGGACCGGCCGGCCTTCGCCTGCGCGGCCAGGCTCTCCCGCCACTGCCGGATCTTCTCCTGGGCGTCCTCGCGGGAGGTGGCGCCGGCCATCAGCTGCTGCATCATCTCCTGGGCCTGCGCGGCGGTTGCCACGTGCACCTGCGGCGTAGCGCCGGGGTGCGCGGCGGCCTGCTGCTGCGCCAGGTCGGCGAACTGCTGCATGGCCGCGCCGAAGCCGCCGCTGCTCATCTCGGTGCGCAGTTCCCTGGCCAGGTGCAGCGCGTCGCGCGCCGAGCTGACGTTGACCCGGATGGCGATGTTGTCCGGGTCGAACCGGACCTCGCCGGACTTGCCGTGCACCTGCAGCCGGACCGCGGTGCCGGCCGGCAGCTCGCCCTGCAGGGTCGGCGGCGCGGGCACCCTCACGCGCTGATGCTGACCGCCGCCCTTGCGGATGTCGACGGTGTAGACCCGCACCTCATGCAGGCCATGCTGGCCGTCAATGGCGCGCTGCTCGGCCACGGATTCCACGATCGTCCCGTGCGCCGGTTCCCATTTATGCCCGAACACCCCTGTGCCCCTCCCCAGTCCGCCGCCCTGAGCGCCCGTGCCGGTGCCCGGATTCGGCCCGGCAGCGGCAACCGCCGCGGTCCTGACGTTCGAGGCAACTATGACATGCGCCGGGGCGTTCGTGCCCTATCCCCGTGGCCATCGATCCGGGACTAGATCCGGGCCCCGATCCGGGCCCGGATCGGGTCAGGCGGTCGGCTGGCTGGCGGCCTCCTGCAGGCCGAGCTCGGCGACCGAGGTCTCCCGCATCTTGAACTTCTGCACCTTGCCCGTCACCGTCATCGGGAACTCGTCGGTGAACCGGACATAGCGCGGGACCTTGTAGTGCGCGATCTTGCCCGAGCAGTACTCGCGGAGCTGCTCGGTGGTCAGCTCGCTGCCGGGCCGCAGCCGGACCCAGGCGCACAGCTCCTCGCCGTACCTGGCGTCCGGCACGCCGACGACCTGGATGTCCTCGATCTCCGGGTGCCCGTAGAGGAACTCCTCGACCTCACGCGGGTAGATGTTCTCGCCGCCGCGGATCACCATGTCCTTGATCCGGCCGACAATGTTGAGGTAGCCCGCGTCGTCCATGATGGCCAGGTCGCCGGTGTGCATCCAGCGCGCCGCGTCGATCACCTCGGCGGTCTTCTCCGGCTCGCCCCAGTAGCCCAGCATCACCGAGTACCCGCGGGTGCACAGCTCGCCGTTACTGCCGCGCGGCAGCACCAGGCCAGAGTCGGGGTCGGTGACCTTCACCTCGAGGTGCGGGTGCACCCGGCCGACCGTGGACACCCGTCGCTCCATGTCGTCATCGGCGCGGGTCTGGGTGGACACCGGGGAGGTCTCGGTCATGCCGTAGCAGATGGTGACCTCGGCCATGTGCATCTCGCTGACCACGCGCTTCATGACCTCCACCGGGCACGGCGAGCCCGCCATGATCCCGGTGCGCAGGGTGGACAGGTCGTAGCTGGCGAAATCGGCCAGGGCCAGCTCGGCGATGAACATCGTCGGCACCCCGTACAGCGACGTGCACTGCTCGGCCTGGACCGCGGCCAGCGTGGCGGCCGGGTCGAAGCCGGGGGCCGGGATCACGATGCACGCGCCGTGCGTCGTGCACGCCAGGTTGCCCAGCACCATCCCGAAGCAGTGGTAGAAGGGCACCGGGATGCACACCCGGTCGGCCGCGGTGTACCGGCAGCCCTCGCCGATGAAGAAGCCGTTGTTCAGGATGTTGTGATGCGACAGCGTCGCGCCCTTGGGGAACCCGGTCGTCCCGCTGGTGTACTGGATGTTGATCGGCTCGTCGAAGGACAGCCCGGCGGCCGCGGCAGCCAGCTGGCCAGCCCCGGCCGACCCGCTGGCCAGCGCCGTCTCGCCCGCCGCGATCAGGGCGTCCCAGGCCGGAGTGCCCAGGTAGATGACCTGCTCCAGGCCCGGCAGTGAGTCGCGGGCCGCCTCGATCATGCCCCGGTAATCGCTGGTCTTGAAGCTCTCGGCGGAGACCAGCAGCCGGACGCCGGACTGGCGCAGCGCGTAGCTGACCTCGTGGCTGCGGTAGGCCGGGTTGATGTTGACCAGGATCACGCCGATCTTGGCCGTGGCGTACTGGAGCAGTACCCACTCGGCGCAGTTCGGCGCCCAGATGCCCACCCGGTCGCCCTTGCCGACGCCTGCCTCGGCCAGCCCGAGCGCCACCGCGTCCGTGGCCGCGTCCAGCTCAGCGTAGGTCCAGCGGCGCCCGGACGGGACGTCGACCAGCGCCTCGCTGGCCCCGTGGGCGGCGGCAATCCGGCGCAGGTTGTCCCCTATTGTCTCGCCGAGCAGCGTCGTGGCCGCGGTCCCGTGACTGTAGGACAGCTGAGTAACAGCGGGCATGAGTAGACCTCCGAGATATCTGTGACCCCCATCGTCCTCGTTTCGCCTGGTGGTGGGAAGCGCTGCCGCCGTCAGGGGCGCCGGCCGGGACGGCCCTGGCCTGCGACAGCGCAACACGAGGCCGTAACACTGCGCCGCGCCGGCTGCCCAAAACCCGGTCCGCGGAGTTACTGTCGAGTTCTAGCTCAATCACGTTTCGTAATTCGGAGCGCTGCGGTGGGAACCTGGATTGTCTGGCTCATCATCGCCGCGGTGCTGGGCGCGGTCGAGATCGTCACCGTGACGCTCGCGTTCGGGCTCGTCGCCGTCGGCGCGCTGGTGGCTGCGGTGGCCGGCGTGGCCGGGGGAAACCTGGGCGTTCAGTTCGGGGCGTTTGTCGTGGCCTCGGCTGTCGGGCTGGGCGTCGCCCGGCCCATCGCGATGCGCCATGTCCGGCAGCCGCCGCTGCTGCGGACCGGCACGGCGGCGCTGGTCGGCCGTACGGCCGTCGTGGTCGAGGAAGTCAGCGCTGACGGCGGCCGGGTCCGCATCGGCGCCGACCTGTGGTCCTCCCGGCCCTATGACGAGACGCTCGTCATTCCCGCCGGGACCAGGGTGGATGTGCTGCACATCGAGGGCGCGACCGCCCTCGTGTACCCGAGGGAGTGACGGCGATGGAGGCTGCTGCCGGGATCATCGGTGCGGTCATCGTGCTGCTCGTGCTGCTGGTGGCCGTGCGGACGGTGCGGATCGTGCCGCAGGCCAAGGCCAGGAACGTCGAGCGGCTCGGCCGCTACCGCAAGACACTCGAGCCGGGGATGAACCTGATCATCCCGCTGGTCGACCGGGTCAAGCCGCTGATCGACCTGCGCGAGCAGGTGGTCTCCTTCCAGGGCCAGCGGGTGATCACCGAGGACAACCTGGTGGTCACTATCGACACCGTGCTGTTCTTCCAGGTGACCGACCCGCGCGCGGCCGACTACGAGATCGTCAACTACATCCAGGCCGTGGAGCAGCTGACCGCCACCATGCTGCGCTCGGTGATCGGCTCCATGGACCTGGAGCAGGCGCTGACCTCCCGGGACCACATCAACACCATGCTGCGCGGGGTGCTCGACGACGCCTCGGGCAAGTGGGGAATCCGGGTTACCCGGGTGGAGATCAAGGCCATCGACCCGCCGCAGAGCGTCAAGGACGCGATGGAGAAGCAGATGCGGGCCGAGCGGGAGAAGCGCGCGGCCATCCTGACCGCCGAGGGCGTCCGCCAGTCCCAGATCCTCACCGCCGACGGCGACAAGCAGGGCACCATCCTGCGCGCGGAGGGCGACAAGCAGAGCGCCATCCTGCGCGCCGAGGGCCAGGCGTCGGCGATCTCCACGGTGTTCGAGTCCATCCACGCCGGTGACCCGGATCCCAAGCTGCTGGCCTACCAGTACCTGCAGACGCTGCCCCAGCTCGCGCAGAGTCCGGGTAATACGGTCTGGATGATCCCGAGCGAGCTGACCGGTGCCCTGAAGTCGCTGAGTACCGCATTCGGCGGGGGTCAGGAGGAGGCTGCCCCGGCGGCCGGCGGTGCCGCGCCGGCCGGTCGCAGCGACCCGCCGGCGGCCGCAGCGCGGCCAGCGGTGCCCGCGCCCAGGGCCGGCGATCCGGACGGGTCCGCAGGTCAGCCGGGCCAGGTCGGTCAGCAGGCCGCTGCCGCGCTGCCCCCGCCGCCGCCGGTACCAGCGGAGCCCGAGGTGGTCGCTGACCCGCCCGCCGAGCAGCTTTCCGGCGGGCCGAACGGGGCCAGCGCCCCGGCGGAGCAGGCCGACTGAGACATATTAAGGTCGGTGCATAACCCGGTGCACCATGCGAATGCACGTGCAGAATCGACGGGTAACCCTGTTAGCATGGGCAGATATCTGGATGTGCGCCTGCCTGGCACGGGGATGATGCCAGCGGCGCGCCAGCGGCGGCCCAGGGAGCTGATATGCATCTTCCCAACGGCATTTCCGGCGATAAGGTGCCCGGCACGTGGCGCAAGAGCACGGCGAGCAACCCCAGCGGCTCCTGCGTTGAGGTCCTGCAGCTGCCGGGCGGTGATGTCGCCGTCCGCAATTCCCGCCATCCCGGCGATCCCGCGCTGATCTACACGCGGGCCGAGATCGCGGCCTTCCTGACCGGGGTCAAGGACGGTGAGTTCGACGACCTGGCCTGACCGCTGCGCGGCCGTGCCCGGCTGATCAGCCGGGCGGCAGCCGGCTGCCGCCCGGGCTGGCCAGGCTGACCGCGGCTCAGGGCCGGATGGCCAGGCCGAGGGTCAGCAGCGCGCCGAACGCCAGCTGCAGCCGGCCGGTCTGGCCCAGCGCCGCGATCAGCCCCCGGCCGGTGACGCCGCGGCGGACCTGCCGGACCGGCGGGAATGCCAGCGGCACGGCGGCCAGCGCGGCCAGGCACAGCGGCGCCGCCGGCGCCATCGCCGCGGCCACGCAGAACGGCACGACCACGCACCCGGCATACAAGGCCCGGGTTCGCTGGTCGCCGAGCACCACGGCCAGCGTGCGCTTGCCGGTCTCCTGGTCGGTCGGGATGTCGCGCAGGTTGTTGATGACCAGCAGCGCGCAGGCCAGCAGCCCGACGGGAACCGCCGCGGCGACCGCCAGCCAGGGCAGCGTCTGCATCTGGACGTAGGCCGTGCCGGCCACCGCGACCAGGCCGAAGAACAGGAAGACGGACACCTCGCCCAGCGCCCGGTACCCGTAGGGCCGCCGGCCGCCGGTGTAGAACCAGGCCGCCGCCAGCGCGGCCGCGCCGACGGCCAGCAGCCACCACGAGGTCACCGCGGCGAGCACCAGGCCCGCCGCCCCCGCGACCGCGAAACAGGCCAGCGCGGCCGCCAGCACCTGCCGCGGCCGGGCCAGGCCGGACGCGGTCAGCCGGACCGGGCCGACCCGCACCTCATCGGTCCCGCGCACGCCGTCGCTGTAGTCGTTGGCGTAGTTGACGCCCACCTGCAGGGCCAGCGCGACCAGCAGGGCCAGGGCCGCCCGCCAGAGGGAGAACTGCCCGTAGCCCGTCGCGACGCCCGAGCCCACGACAACCGGGACGATGGCAGCGGGCAGCGTGCGCGGCCGTGCGCCCGCTACCCAGTCCCTGAGTGCAGCCACAGCCCGCCCTCCGACCAAAGTGATGGAGTCACAGGGTATTCGCCCCGATGCCGCCTCTCGCGCCGCCCCACCGTCAGCCCGGTGGCCCGCGGGCTAGCGGGCCGGAGGGAGGGCCTGCTCGGCGGTCTGGTAGATCAGGTCGATCTCGTCCTGCCCCAGGTGCTCGCCGCGGGTCGCCCGGTTGCGGGCCCGGAAGTACTTGCGAACCCGGCGGCCGCCGAAGACGGCCACGCCGCGCAGGTTGGCCACGCCCCACGGGATGGTCGGGCCGTAGATGACCATGATCGGGCTGACCACGATCTCCTGCCGGAGCCCGGCGCCGATCAGCGCGGCGGCCCGCGATGCCTCCCACCGGGCATGCGCAAGCCGCGGTGACTGGCTGAACGGCCCGTGGTACAGAACGCCGGTGCCGGTCGCGCCGGTCGTGCGGACCGGGAGCCGGCGATCCCAGCGCTCGGAGTCGATGGCGAAGACGCCCGCCGGGCCGATGAGCAGGTGATCGATGACCGAGTCGGAGCCGGGGATGGCCCGGTTGTGCAGGGCGACGTAGCCCGCGGTGCGCAGCAGCCCGAGCCGGTGCCGGGTGCGCCGCTGCGCCGAGCTGGCGCGGGCGTCAGCCGGGATCGGCGACATGGCCTTGGACTGGTAGATGGTGTCGACGATCGCGACGACCGCGGCCGCGCTCAGGCCCCAGCGCCACCCCGCGAAGATGGTCACGACCACGCCGGCGACCAGGGCGAGAATCGCCCGGCGGATCCAGGCCGGGATCCGCGGGTCGGTGCTCAGCGCCCCGGTCCGGCCCAGGCCAGGGGACGGGACGAAGGGCTGGGCCCGGCCGGCCACGGGCACGGCGGGCGGGTTGCGGGGCGGCTCGGGCTCGGCCGGCACGGTCTCGCCGGGCGTCGTGTCGTCCAGCTCGGAGTCGTCAGGTGGCGGGCCGCCCAGCCGGGTGCCGGGCGTGGTATCGACCAGCGCGCTCTCGTCGACCACGATGTCGTCCGGCGCGGTCCTGCCCGGCTGCGCCCGCCCGGCGCCCGCCCGCCCGCCGCCCGCACGGTCCGCGCCCGCCGGGTCTGCGCGCGCCAGGTACGGGCGTGCCGGATCAGGGCGCGGCGGATCAGGATGCGTCGTCTCGGGCCGCGATTGGTCAGCGGGGGTTCCGGTCGACTGAGCTCCGGTCGGCTGGGCTGGTACCAGCGGGCCCGCGGCAGCGGGCCTCCTGGGGGGTGCCGCCGGACCGGTCGTCGGTGGCTCGGGGCCGGTCTCGCGGTCCACGTGCCTAAGCGTAACCGAGCCGTCACCCGGCATCCAGGTTTGCCGCACTCCGGGATAACCCGAGCCGCCCGGCGGCCGATCCGGAGGGACGCCCGGCGTCGTCTGGACTGACGAGCCTGCGAGGAGGGAAGACGGCGCCCTCAGGGGCGTCCCTCCGGATCGCAGGAAATAGAGAGGCACGCTCCAGGATGGACCGCATCGGGCCGGTCGTTCTACTGTTCGGTGCGTGACCGACATTCATGACCTCACGGTGGCAGAACTGGCAGCCAAGATCCGGGACGGGGAGCTGTCTCCGGTCGAGATCACTGATCACTACCTGGATCGCATCGACCGGCTCAACGAGCAGGTGGGCGCGTTCTACACGGTGACCCATGACCTGGCCCGCGAGCAGGCGGCCGCGGCCGAGAAGACGGCGGCCGCGTTCCGCCGCGGCGACGGCTCCGGCGCGCTGCCGCCGCTCACCGGCATCCCGATCCCGATCAAGGACCTGAACATGGTCGCCGGGGTGCGGATGACCCTGGGCAGCACGATCTTCGCCGACACCGTGGCGCCCGAGGACGACTACGTGGTCGCCGCGCTGCGCGCGGCCGGCATCGTCATCACGGGCAAGACCGCGACGCCGGAATTCGGCCTGCCGTGCTACACCGAGACCAGGATCGGCCCGCCGGCCCGGACGCCGTGGGACCTGACCCGGTCCGCCGGCGGGTCTAGCGGCGGCGCGGCCGCCGCGGTCGCCGCGGGCCTGGCGCCCGCCGCGCAGGGCAGCGACGGGGGCGGCTCGATCCGGATCCCGTCCAGCGTCTGCGGGCTGTTCGGGATCAAGCCGAGCCGGGGCCGGGTGTCCGGCGGCCCGCTGATGCCCGACCTGGCCGGCCTGGGCATCGACGGCCCGCTGGCCCGCACCGTGGCGGACGCCGCGCTGCTGCTGGATGCTATGACCTGCAACGAGCCGGGTGACATGTATACGCAGCCGCCGCTGCCCGGCGGCGAGACGTTCCTGGGCTACGCCGGCCGCGAGCCGGGCCGGCTGCGGATCGCGCGGTCGCTGACCTCCGCCGTGCCGGGCGTCGAGGTGCACCCGGACTGCCTGGCCGCCTACGAGGAGGCCAGCGCGCTGCTGAACTCCCTCGGGCACGACGTGCAGGATGTCGAGCTGCCGTTCGGCGAGGACGCCGTCCCCGCCTTCGTGACGCTGTGGTACGCCATGGCCACCCTGGCTCCGATCAGTCCCGAGCAGGAGAGCGAACTGCTGCCGCTGACTGCCTACCTGCGCGGCAAGGGCCTGGAGCTGAAGGCGAACGAGCTGCTGTTCGCGCAGGGCTACCTGCAGGCCGTCATGCGGCCCGCGCTGCGGGCCCTGGCTCCGTACGACGCCATCCTGACGCCGACCCTGGCGCTGCCGCCGCGGCCGGTCGGCTACTTCGACGAGGTGGACCCGGAAGAGAATTTCGAGCGGCAGAAGAAGTTCACCCCGTGGACGGCCCTGTACAACATCTCCGGCCAGCCGGCGGTGAACGTCCCGCTGCACTGGACTGACGGCGGGCTGCCGATCGGCGTCATGCTGGCCGGCCGGATGGGCGATGAGGCCACGCTGATCTCGCTGTCGGCGCAGCTGGAGGCCGCCCGGCCGTGGAAAGACCGGCATCCGCCCATCTGGTAGCCGCCCAGCACGGAGCGCCGGGCCCGGAATCTCAGTTGACCAGGGATTCCGGGCCCCCTTAACCTCGGCAGGAGCCGGGGGATCGCCACCTGCCCGCTTCAGCATCCGGCTGCGCGTCATCGAGACTTAACGAGATATATCTTGCTCGCTCAAGAGGATGCGATATATCTTAACCCGTGACGAAGGCGTGGCGGCGTGCCGCCACCGCAAGCAACTGCTGATCCTGGGGGATCGAAGATGAGTAAAGCCCGTGCGCTCCTTCGCGTGCCCGGCGGACGACGGACTAAATGGCTGGTCCTGGTGTTCTGGCTGATCGTTGTCGCGGCGGCCGGCCCGCTGGCCGGCAAGCTGACCGGGGCCGAGAAGAACGACTCCTCGGCCTGGCTGCCGGCCAAGGCGGAGTCGACGCAGGTTGTGAACCTGCAGTCCAAGGTGCAGTCGCCGAACATCTTTCCCGGCGTGGTCACCTACTCCCGGCCGTCCGGCGTGACGGCCGCTGACAAGGCCAAGGCCGCTGCGGACGTCCGCAGCTTCGGCCAGGTCAAGGGTGTCATCCCGGGCCAGATCCAGGGCCCGGTGGTGGCGAAGAACCAGCGGGCGATCGAGACGATCGTGCCGGTTAACCTGGGCAAGAACGGCTGGAACGAGGCGACGGCATCCGCCGACCATGTGCGCGCGATCGCCACGGCCGGCGGGACCGGGATGACCATCCACATCGCCGGGCCGCTCGGCACGGCATCAGACTCCTCGAAGTCGTTCAAGGGCATCGACAGCACGCTGCTGATCGCCACGCTGGCCGTGGTGATCATCTTGCTGCTGATTACCTACCGGAGCCCCGCCTTGTGGCTCCTGCCGGTCATCTCGGCCGGTGTCGCGCTGTCGGTATCTCAGGGCCTGATCTACCTGCTGGCCGCGCACGCCGGGCTGACCGTGAACGCGCAGACGGCCGGCATCCTCGACGTGCTGGTGTTCGGCGCCGGCACCGACTACGCACTGCTGCTGACGGCGCGGTACCGGGAGGAACTGCGCCGGCATGCGGACCGGCACGAGGCGATGGCCGTCGCGCTGCGCCGGGCCGGCCCGGCGATCTTGGCCAGCGGCGGCACCGTTGTCCTGAGCCTGCTGGTGCTGGCCGTGGCCGAGCTGAACTCGACCAAGAGCATGGGCCCGGTCCTGGCTGTCGGCATCGTCGTGGCCCTGGCTGCCATGGTGACCCTGCTGCCCGCGCTCCTGGTGATCTGCGGCCGCTGGGTGTTCTGGCCGGTCCGGCCTACCTTCGGCTCGGCCGAGCCGACCAGCGGCGGCTTCTGGGCCCGGGTGGGCCGCAGCATCGCGATCCGGCCGCGGATCGTGTGGCTGGTCACGGCCGTGATCCTCGGCGCCATGGCGCTGGGCACGCTGGGCCTGAAGGCCAGCGGCCTGACCAACGCGCAGTCCTTCCGCGGCACTCCGGACTCGGTGGTGGGCCAGCAGGTACTGGACCGCAACTTCCCGGCCGGCGCCGGGCAGCCCGTCGTCGTGGTGTCCAGCCCGTCGGCGGCGCCGCAGGTGAAGTCGGCGCTCGCCAGCACGCCGGGCATCGATGGCGTGTCCGCGTCGGTGGTGCAGAAGGGGCATGCCTACCTGTACGGGACCCTGACCGCGGCCCCGGACAGCCAGGCCGCCTACACCACGGTCGACCGGGTCAGAACCGCGGTGCACGCCGTGCCCGGCGCCCACGCGCAGGTCGGCGGCATGACCGCGGTCAACCTCGATATCCGGTCGGCGGCGACGCATGACCGGGAGGTGATCATCCCGCTCATCCTGCTCATCGTGTTCCTGATCCTCGGCGCGCTGCTGCGGTCGCTCGTGGCCCCGGTGATCCTGATCGCGACCGTGGTGCTGTCGTACTTCGCGGCGCTGGGCGTGAGCTCGCTGGTGTTCAACCACCTGTTCCACTTCGGCGGCGCGGATACCTCGTTCCCGCTGTTCGTATTCGTGTTCCTGGTCGCCCTGGGCATCGACTACAACATCTTCCTGATGACCCGGGTCCGGGAGGAGGCGAAGACTCACGGGGCCCGCCGCGGCGCGCTCACCGGGCTGGCCGCGACCGGCGGAGTGATCACCTCGGCCGGCGCGGTGCTGGCCGGCACCTTCGCGGTGCTGGGCACGCTGCCGGTGACCTTCCTGGCCGAGCTGGGCTTCGCAGTTGCCTTCGGCGTGCTGCTGGACACCCTGGTGGTCCGGTCGGTGCTGGTCACCGCGCTGAACCTGGACCTGGGCCGGTGGATGTGGTGGCCGAGCAGGCTGGCCACCAAGCCCGCCCCCGAGGAGGAACTGCCCGACCGGCGCCCCGCCGAAGTGCGGTAGCCGCGCGGATCACCCCGGCCGGGTGATGACACCCGGCCGGGGCGAGCCGCACCGTGGTGCTCCATATGGCTGAGCCGCCGCGCCGCCCGGCGCGGCGGCTCAGCACGTCAGCATGCGGCCGGGACGCAGCGCCCGTCGCGAGCAGGAGGCACGGCGGGCATGAACCATCTGCTGGAGCGGCTAGGCGCGTTCGCGGTCCGGCGGCACTGGATCGTGATCATCTCGTGGGTGATCATCCTGGGCGTCGCGCTGGGCGCCAGCCAGAAGTGGGGCGGTACCTACGTCAACAACTACACCGTCTCGGGCACCGACTCCGCCAACGGGCTGAACCGGCTCAATGCCGACTACCCGTCGCAGGGCGGCTACGCGGGCCAGATCGTCTTCCGCGCCCGGCACGGCACCGTCACCCAGCAGCAGTCGGCCGTTAACCAGGCCACCAGCAACATCGCCCGGCTGCCGCACGTGACCAAGGCGACCAGCCCGTTCGCCTCTGCCGACTCGGGCATGGTGTCCAAGGACGGCACGATCGCCTACGCCAGCGCGACCTGGAAGGTGAACCCTAACTCGCTGGGCACCTCCTACCTGCACCGGCTCAACGACGCGGTCAAGCCGGCCACGAACGCCGGACTGCAGGTGGCCTACGGCGCCGGCGCCGGGCAGATCGGCCAGACCACCAATGACCGCACCTCCGAGGCCATCGGCCTGGGCTGTGCGCTGCTGCTCCTGCTGTTCATGTTCGGGTCGCTGATCACCGCGATGATCCCGCTCATCTCGGCGATCTTCAGCGTCGGCGCCGGGCTGGCCCTGCTGGGCCTGCTCGCCTCGGTGGTCACCTTCCCGACCACCGCGCCGACCATCGCCACCCTGCTCGGCCTGGGTGTCGCGGTGGACTACGGCCTGTTCCTGGTCTCCCGGCACCGGGAGCAGCTCGATGCCGGGATGGATGTCGCCACGTCCGCCGCCCAGGCCGAGGGCACCTCCGGCGCCGCCATCGTGGTCGCGGGCACGACGGTCGTGATCTCCATTCTCGGCCTGTATGTCGTGGGCGTCAGCTTCGTCGGGTCGCTGGGCCTGGCCGCGGCGCTGGTGGTGGCGGTCACGATGATCGCCGCGCTGACCATGGTGCCCGCGCTGATGGGCCTGGTGCGGGGGAACGTCCGGTCGCTGTCCGCGCGGCTGCGCGCCCGCCGCGAGGGCCTCTCGTTCCAGGAGCAGGCGCGCAAGACCGCGGAGGCCACCGAGGACCACCACGAGCACAGCGCGTTCGCCCGCTGGGGCCGGATGGTCTCCGGGCGTCCCTGGCCGTGGGGCGTGGCCAGCGTGGTGCTGCTGGTCGTGCTGGCGATCCCGCTGTTCTCTATTACGCTGGGCCAGCCCGACAACGGCACCAACCCGACCTCGCAGAGCAACCGGCGGGCCTACGACCTGATCAAGGAGGGGTTCGGGGTCGGCCTGAACGGCCCGCTGAGCGTGGTCGTCCCGCTGCCGAAGCAGTCCAGTTCCGCGACCCAGTCGCTGCTGTCGGGCATGCAGAAGAATGTGTCCGCGACCGCCGGGGTGGCCTCGGTCGGCCCGGCTGCCGTCAACTCGGCGGGCAACACCGCCGTGTTCAACGTCATCCCGACCACCCGGCCGCAGGCCAGCGCCACCAGCAGCCTGGTGAACACGCTGCGCGACTCGGTGCTGCCCAAATCGCATGTGACGACCTACGTCACCGGCACGACAGCGGGCCAGGTCGATTTCACCAAGCGGGTGACCGGGCGGATGGTGTGGCTGATCCTGGCCGTCGTGGCCATCGCCTTCATCCTGCTGACCGTCGCGTTCCGGTCGGTGGTGATCGCGACCAAGGCCGCGATCTTGAACCTGCTGTCCATCGGCGCTGCCTACGGCGTGATCGTCGCCATCTTCCAGTGGGGCTGGGGGGCCAGCCTGGTCGGCGTCCCGACGACGCTGCCGATCCCGGCGTACGTGCCGATGCTGGTGTTCTGCATCGTGTTCGGCCTGTCCATGGACTACGAGGTGTTCCTGCTGTCGCGGATCCACGAGGCCTGGATCCGGACCCGTGACCCGCACCGGGCGGTGGCCATCGGCATCGGCGGCACGGCCCGGGTCATCACCACGGCGGCCTCGATCATGGTGGTGGTCTTCGCCAGCTTCGTGCTCAGCACCGACCCCACGGTCAAGATGCTGTCCATCGGCATGGCGTTCGCGGTGCTGATCGATGCCACCGTGGTCCGGATGATCCTGGTGCCGTCGATCATGTCGCTGCTGGGCAAGCACGCCTGGTGGATGCCGCACTGGCTGGAGCCGGTCGTGCCGCACCTGCAGCTGGAGGGCAGCGCGGCCGCCGCAGCGGGGGCGGAGGCGGTCGCCAGCGAGCTGGGCGAGCCGGCGGCCGCCGGGCGGCGGGACGGGCACCGGGGCGGCTAGTGCCGA
Organism: Streptosporangiaceae bacterium; assembly: GCA_036490755.1. Classification (GTDB taxonomy): domain Bacteria; phylum Actinomycetota; class Actinomycetes; order Streptosporangiales; family Streptosporangiaceae; genus DASUBV01. Next base: position 199 of record DASXDJ010000113.1, on the reverse strand, counting down.
GAACGGCCAGGCCGTTCGATCTCGGATAGTCCGAGATCGGATTATCCGAGGTCGGCCTCGCCGACCCCGGCGCGACCTGATAACAGCAAGAGGAACGGAGTTTCCCCCGGTTCCAGTAGTTTTCCGGCTGCTGCGGCGGAGGCATCCCGTTCGGGCGAATCGAAACGAGCTGGCGCCGCGCTGACGTGGCCGGGTCCGT
>DASXDJ010000112.1:0-1930 GCA_036490755.1 Streptosporangiaceae bacterium | reverse complement strand
CGCCTGCTGGCGGCGGGCCGGGCCGGCCAGCAGCAGCCGGCTGAGGATGGCGGCCACGGGCAGGGCCAGGATCAGCGTGACCATGGGCAGCGCGTCGGCCGTGCCGCCCGCGCCGGCCAGCGGCGCGATGACGGCGGCCATGCCGAACTGGAACGAGCCCAGCACGGCGGCGGCCGAGCCGGCCATCTGCGGGTAGCGCTGCATGGCCAGGGCCGCGGAGTTGGGGCCGACGAACCCGAAGCCGAACATCACGATCCACAGCGCGGGGATCACCGCGGCCAGCCCCGCGACGTGGCCGGCGACCACGACGAACAGCAGCAGGCCGCCCGCGATCATGGTCAGCAGCCCGGCAGTCAGCAGGCGGGACGGCCCGAACCGCCCGGCCAGCCGGCCGCTGACCTGAGCGCCGATGATGAGGCCGAAGGCGTTGAGGGCGAAGACCAGGCCGTAGCCGAGAGCCGACAGGCCGTACACGTTCTGCAGTACGAAGGACGACCCGGAGATATAGGCGAACGTGCCGCTCATGCCGAGCCCGCAGGCCAGCACGTAGCCCAGGAACACCCGGTCCTTGAGCACGGTGACCATCGACGCGACGGTCGACCAGGGACTCCCGGTCAGGCGCGACGCGGCGGGCAGCGTCTCCGGCACCCGCCACCAGGCCGAGAACAGCAGGAGCACGCCGAACACGGCCAGCACGACGAACACGCCGCGCCAGCTCGTGAAGGACAGGATCCAGCTGCCGATCTGCGGCGCGAACACGGGCCCGACGCCGGTGGCCAGCATCAGCGTGGCGAAGAACCGGGCCAGGGCCACCCCGGAGTGCAGGTCCCGGACGATGGACCGCGCGATCACGATGCCCGCGGCGCCGCCCAGGCCCTGGACCAGCCGGAAGCCGGTCAGGAAGTAGATGTTCGGGGCGACCGCGCAGGCCAGCGAGGACAGCACGAAGGCGGCCAGCCCGGCCAGCAGCGGCGGCCGGCGGCCGTACCGGTCGCTGATCGGCCCGAGGACGAGCTGGCCGACCGCGATGCCGATCAGGCACGCCGTGAGGGTGAGCTGCACCGCGGACGCGCTGGCGTGCAGCTGCCGGTTGATGTCCGGCAGGGCCGGCAGGTACATGTCGATGCACAGCGGCCCGAAGATCGACATGGTGCCGATCAGGGCGACCTGGCGCCAGCCGGTCGGCATCGTCCGGGTGCGGGGCGGCCGGGCCGCCAGTACGTCGTCGTCGAGTGTGGTCACGGACCCGCCCGGCGCCGGGCCGGCGGCGGGCGCGGGGGAGAAGCCCTCATCCTTGACAGTTCCTGAGGCCAGCCGGCGGGTTTCATCCAAGATCGTTCACTTAGGGCATAACAGCGCGCAGCCTCGGACATTCCCGCTCCAGCCGCTGATTTACCGCCCGGATTGGCGCAAGTCGATGATCAACCGGCCGCTGACGGGGGGACATAAGTGATCTACGCTGCCGAAAGGCAGGCACAGCTGTCGGACGAGGAAGCAGGGTCAGCATGCCACTCGAGGGCAAGGTCGCTATCGTCACGGGCGCGAGCAGGGGTATCGGCGAGTACATCGCCCGGGTGCTGGCGGGAGCCGGCGTCGCGGTCACGGTGGCGGCGAGAACGACGGAGGTCACCGACAAGCGGCTGCCGGGCACCATCCACACGGTGGCCGAGCACATCACGTCGCGCGGCGGGCGGGCGCTGCCCGTTCGCCTGGACGTGCGGGACGCGGAGAGCATCGAGAGCTGCGTCCAGCGCACCGTGGACGAGTTCGGGCGCCTGGACATCATCGTCAACAACGCCGCCATCCTCGTGCCGGGCCAGCTGGAGAGCGTGCAGCCGCGCCACCTCGACCTGATCTGGCAGATCGACCTGCGCGGCCCGCTGCTGCTGATGCGCGCGGCGCTGCCGCACCTGCGGGCGGCCGGCGAGGG
>DASXDJ010000111.1:0-29231 GCA_036490755.1 Streptosporangiaceae bacterium | reverse complement strand
ACGGGCGGCGCCGCACCGTGACTACTGGCCGGAGGCTCACATGGCGGGATATCCCCTCAGCCGGGCGCCGGACGCCCCGGGCAGCTTCCTGCCGCCGGAGCGTCGCGCTCCGGCATCCTGCGACCACCCAGAGCCCCCGCGAGCGACAGGGCCGGCACTGGGCCCGGGACTACCTCCCCCCGGTTCCGGGCACGACCGGTGCCGGTCCTGTCCACCAGCTGCCGTCACGCTCCGGGCCACGGCCCGGCAGCTGCGGATGGCGGCCCGCCCGGCGGCCGTTCCCGAGTCGCGCGCCATCGTGCGGGAGCTGCTGCGCGAGTGGCGGCTGGACGCGATGGCCGATGAGGTCACACTGCTGCTGTCGGAGCTGATGACCAATGCCGTGCAGGCCTGCACGGCTGGCGCCGGGCCGGCCGGTCCCGAGATCGTGGCCACGATCCGGCTGACCGGAACCGTGCTGCGGCTGGAGGTCTGGGACGCCAGCCCGGCCCCGCCGGTGGTGCAGGAGACCGACCTCACCAGCGAGTCCGGCCGGGGCCTGCTCATGATCGAGTGCATGAGCACCCGGTGGGGCCATCGCCGCCAGGATGCCGGCAAGGTCGTCTGGTGCGAGGTCGCGCTCCCCGGTTATATCGCCCCGTCGCACCCGCACCCTCCCGCGCAGGTACTGGATCCACGACCGCGGTTTCACGGCCGCCGTCCAGTTCCTCCGGGAACGTGATGACGTGTCCGGAGCAGTCAACCCGGCCTCGCCGGGCTTCGGCTTCTCCTTCAGCACCTGGGCCGGCGCGGCGGGCGACCTCGTGCGCCGGGCGCGGAACGGCCCCGGGCCGGCAGCGGCGATCAGCCGGAGCTGACTCGGGTACAGGGCAGGGAGGAACCGGGAAGCCCAGAGGAGGAATGACGATGGCAACGTGGACGGCTGACGAGCTCAGCACCATCGGGAGCGCCGACGAACTGCAGATTGCCCCGCGACGGCAGGACGGCTCGCTCGCCCCGCCGCGGACGATCTGGGTCGTCCGGCACGGCGATGACCTGTACGTGCGGTCCGTCCGGGGCCGGTCGTCGGCCTGGTTCCGCGGCACCCAGGCCCGGCATGAGGGTCAGGTGGAGGCCGGCGGAGTGCGCAAGGAGGTCAGCCTCGCCGACCCCGGTACCGACGTCAGCGCCGACCTCGATGCCGCCTACCGCAGCAAGTACGGCCGCTACGCCCAGAACGTCGTGGACAGCGTCCTCAGCCAGCAGGCCCGGGAAGCCACGCTCCGGCTCGTGCCCCGCACCGGAGGCTGACGACCAGGCCGGTGGTCAGAGCCGGGCGGGGCGGCCCGTTTCGCTGATCGCTCCGGCGGCGCCCGTCAGGATCCGCCGGATCTGATCATCGGCGGCCGGCAGGCCGACCGCCAGGCGGGCGAAACCGGCGGCCAGCCGGTGCCAGAGCCGGCCCCGGCGCAGCATCGCATGATCACCGCCGCGCAGCTCGATGCCCGTGACCGCTGCCGACTCGGCGGCCTGCCGCGCATACGCCCAGGTATCGGCGGCGCTGGTGACCCGGTCCGCGCTGGCGTGAACGAGCAGGATCTGGCGGCCTGGCAGCGGGACAGCCGGCTCGTCCGGCGGGATCCACGGTGCCAGCCCGCCCACTGCTGTCACGAGCGGATGATCCGCGACCCGGAGCGCGGCCCGCGCGCCCATCGAGTGGCCGATGAGCACCACAGCCGGCGGATGAGCGGCGCCCGCCAGCTCGTCCAGGACCCGGCGGAGGTCGGCCGCGGGCGAGGCGGCCGGGCCATTCCAGCCCCGCACGGCGAACCGGTGCCGCCGGACCACGACGTCCGAGCCGCGCAGCGCGGCCCCGACCGCGGCGGCCACCGGGATCATCCGCAGGACGGCGAGCTGAGCGGGGCTGGTCGGCCTCGTGCTGACGGAAGTACCCCCGTGCAGGACGAGCACGACGGTCCCGGCCGGCGCTGCCCCGCCTGCGTCCAGAGGTCACTCCTGCGGCTCAGGGGCCCGCCGTGGAACGGGTGCCCGCACGGCGAGGCTAACGGGTCCGCGGGCAATTCCCCGCATCGCCGGCGGCTGCGCGAGTCCAGCCCGTCGCCGGCCGGCCCGGCGGGGCGGCGGGCCTGCTGCAGGTCCGCCACCCGCCGGGAATGGTGGATTTAGCGGGTACGGGGACGGAAGCCCCGGGGCTGGACGGGGAAGGTCTGGCTGGTCGTCGGGATGCCCGGCAGGGGCAGGGTCGTGGTGTAGTTGGCCAGCCACACCTGGCCGTTGGTGTCCGGCAGCCTTGGCAGGCTCGGGTTATAGCGGGGGCCGGCGAACGCACCGGTCAGATCGCTGGCCGTCTGACGGCGCCAGGCGCTGATCTGGTTGCAGGGCACACCGGTGACTACCTCGAGGAACTGCAGAACCGAGGTGTGATCGCTCACGTCCGAGCAGACAAAGCCGCCCTGGGTCCAGGGCGAGACGATGATGCACGGCACCCGGAAGCCCATCCCGATCGGCTGACCGGTTCCGTTCAGGCCGCTCACGGGATCGATCACGGTGGGGAACTCGTCAGGCGTCCCGGCCGGCGGGGTGGGCGGCACCACGTGGTCAAACAAGCCGTCGTTCTCGTCGTAGTTGAGGATGAACACCGTCGACTCCCACAGCTCCCGGTTGGAAGCGACGGCATCGATCTTGGCTGACAGCCACTGGGCCCCGTAGGCAGGAGTGTCGCTGGGGTGCTCCCAGTACTGCTCGGGGGAGCCGAGCCAGGTGACCGTCGGCAGGTTGCCGGTCAGGCAGTCGTACTCGAACTGTCCTGTCTTGGCGGGAGCCACACCGCTGTCGTACAGGACGGAGCCCGGGTCGGCCTTCTGGAAGTTCTGGAAATAGGGCAGGACGTTCATGTACGGATTGCCCAGCGCGTCGTTGTAGAACTTCCAGCTCACGCCGGCCTCGGTGAGGGCCTCGGCGTAGGTCGGCCAGTTGAACTTGCCGCTGGTGACGGTGTCCAGCAGCGGGCCACCGCTCCCGCCGTTGGGGTCGATGGTGCCGGTCATCCACATCATCCGGTTCGGCGTGGTGGGCCCCAGGACCGAGCAGTGGTAGTTGTCCAGGAGGGTGAAGTTCTCGGCTAGCGCCCAGTGGAACGGGATGTCCTGCTTCTCGTAGTAGGCCATGGTCCAGGGGCCCTTGGCCGGGAGCCAGTCATCCATCTTGCCGCCGTCCCAGGCCGCGTGCTGGGACTGCCAGCTGTGGTCGGTGTCGGGGATGGCCTGGGCGCCGGTGTCCAGGGTGTCGACGTGGAACGGGAGCAGGTAGCCGAGGGGGTTCGCTGAGTACGGCTGATAGAGCACGCTCTTGCCGGTCGACGCGAGCTTGATCGCCGTCGGGTCGGCGAAGCCGCGCACGCCGGGCATGGTGCCGAAGTAGTGGTCGAAGCTACGGTTTTCCTGCATGACCAGCACGATGTGCTTGATCTCTTGGTGGCTGAAGCTCCTCGGAGCGGTGGCAGCCATGGCCTTGCGGAGATTGGGCGGCAGCGCTATCGAGGCGGCCGTCGCGCCTCCGATCGCGGCAGCGCCGGTCAGCAGCTTGCGGCGAGAGAAGCGGGACGTCTCCAGGCGGGGGGCGTCGTCGGACAAGGCGCGGTTCCTTTCGCGGGGGGCCCGGCCGCCCCCTGGCCGAGCAGCCAGCGGCTTCACCGAACCCAAATTGACCCACAATGTGACACCCGCAAACATCAGACAGGTCGACGCGCCCTGAAGACCTGGCGACGCACGCGTGAAGTTCCCCGGCACCCGCGCTCAGGTGTTAGAGGCCATCCGGGCCGGGTGGAACGACGCAGCAGACGCTGCGGGTCTCACGGCGCTCGACCGGAAGCAATTGTCCGGCCGAGAGGTCCTTAAGGAGTTCGCGTTCCGCGACTCACCGGACGATCAGTACCGCTAGAACTGCCATCGCGTCGCGCCGCCGGGCTCGGTGGTGGCCACCGCCGACGGGCCGCGATGCTCAGCGCGGGTCGCGGGTCAGGTTCCTGCCCTTGCGGGTGTGCGGGCCAGGCCCGCTTCCAGCCGGGCCTCGCTCCGGGCCCAGTCGAGCAGTGGCAGGTGATACAGGTCAGCCAGGCTGGCTGCTGCCATGATCACGGGGACGCGGCAGGCTCGCCGGACTCATCGGCCGCGCTGAACAGCCTGGCGTAGTCGTAGGCAGCGTCGGGCCTGGCCCGCACAGCCCTGTCGATCAGCTGAGCGTCCTCGCCCACGAGGATCCGCCACGCTCCCGATCGCACGCCGTCAAGGATGACGGCTGCCGCCTCGGCCGCGCTGAGCGGCGCCTTGTCCCGGAAGCCGGCGCTCATCGCCGCGACCAGCTCCCGGAGCTCCGCGGCGGATGCGCCCTCGGCCAGCATCCCGGCGCGGACCAGCCGGGCCCGCGCGTCGGCCGGGACCAGCTCGGCGAGCTGGGCATCGCTCATCTCGGCCGGATCCGGCTGGCCGAGGGCACGGCGGCTGTTCGCGATGATGTCCGTGCCCACATGCCCGGGCAGCACCACGGCCACCCGGACCTCGGGCGCATGCACGCGCAGGTCCTCGATAAGCGCCTCGGTGAAGCCCTTCACAGCGAACTTGGCCGTGCTGTAGGCGGTGCTCGGCATGCCCGGGCCTAGCGACGCCCATAAGCCGGCCACGCTGCTGGTGTTGACGATGGCGAAGGTGCGCTCCCACTCATCCCGGCGCCCGCTGACGAAGCTGCTGCCGCCGCCGATGCCCGCGTTGCTGAACACTAGGTCGACGTGATCGCTGGCGTGCCCGGTGAGCAGCTCGTCGCGGAACCGCAGGACCTGCGCCTCATCCGAGACGTCGCAGGCGTGGCCGGTCACCAGGACCCCGGGGGGCGCGTCCGCCAGGGCCACGGCCGCGGTCTGCGCGACGGCGCCTGCGTCCAGGTCGCACGCCGCGACCGAGCAGCCCTGCGCCGCGAGCTGGCGGGCCAGCTCGCGGCCCATTCCCGAGCCGCCGCCGGTCACCACCGCGAGCTTCCCCGCGAACGAGTCCATTGCCTGCCACCTCCCGCTGTCCGCGGATGCCCCGGAACCGCCCGGCGCGAGCCGTCTCCGCCATTATCCGCGGCTCAGGAAGCCGGGATCACGGGACCGGGCAGCGGCGACGGCAGGACGGGCGGAGCCCATTCATTGACGAAACCGCAGGCAAAGATCATGCTGAAGGCCCGGAGGCATTTTCCCTCCGGGCCTTCCACTAGTAGCGGGGGCAGGATTTGAACCTGCGACCTCTGGGTTATGAGCCCAGCGAGCTACCGAACTGCTCCACCCCGCGTCGCGTTGCCCCCCTACTTTAGGGCCGGCGGCGGGGACTGGCAAATCGCCAGGCCAGAGCCCGCGCCTGACGACCCGGGGGCCTCCGGAGGCCCGATTCACGACTCGTCAGCGGACAAACGCCCGTTTACGCCCAGAGGTATGTACGCTTGCCGGGTGCTGAACAGGCTCAGGTCGAACCCGTGGCTCCGCGTCGGGTTCGTCGTCTTGGTCGCCGGCGCCTGCACCTACGGCATTGTTGCCGAGTGGCCGCAGACGCATGCCGCGCTGGCCAGGATGAACTGGTATCCGGTCATCATGGCGGGCGCCGCCGCGGTGGCCGGCTCGGGCTGCATGCTGCTCGCGTGGCGGGCGCTGCTGGCCGACCTGGGCTCGCCGCTGAGCAAGCGCGCCGCGACCCGCATTATGTCCGTCGCGCAGCTCGGCAAGTACCTGCCCGGCGCGGTCTGGGCCTTCGCCGCCCAGGTCGAGCTGGCCCGCGACCATGAGGTGCCCCGGCGTCGCTGCGCCACGACCGTGATCACGTCGGTGGCGGTGACCCTGGGCGTTGGCCTGGCCCTGGCCGCCCTGACGCTGTCGCTGACCTCGTCGGCGGCGGCGGCGCACTACTGGTGGGCGCTCGCCCTGGCGCCGATCATCTTGATCGGCCTCTACCCGCCGGTGCTGGGCCGCGTTATCGATCGGGTCATGGCCCTGATCCGGCGGCCGCCGCTGGGCCGCTGGCCAACCGGCCGGGGCATCATCCGGGCGGCGGCCTGGACGACGGCGGGCTGGCTGCTGTGGGGCGTGCAGGCCTGGCTGCTGCTGCGTGACGTGACCGGCAGGGGCCTGGGTGTCCTGCTGCTGTCGGTCGGCGCCTACGCGCTGGCGTGGTGCGCGGGCACCATGATCGTGATCTTCCCCGGCGGCATCGGGCCGCGCGAGCTCGCGCTGATCGCCGCGCTGGCCCCGGTCGCGCCGCGCGGGTCGGCGGTGGTCGTAGCCGTGCTCTCCCGCGTCCTGATGACCACCTCGGACCTGCTGTGGGCCAGTACCGGGCTGGTCATCGGCAAGGTGATGGCCCGCTCGATCGCCGAGCGGCGCCCGGTCATGCGGCCCGGCCCGGAGACGGCTCCCTATGGCCTGCCGTCCTACGGCAGCCCGCCGCCGGGCGCGCCCCTGCCGCTGCCGGCCGTCCCGCCGCGATCCCGGACCGACATCGGCTGCGCTTCTGCCCCGGATCCGCTGCCCGATTAAATCCCAGCCATAACGGGGCTTCACCGCTCCGCGCGTTCGCGACCCGCCGCGCCTAGAGCGGCGGCGCGACCTGCCCGTGGCCCGTCGCGGCCTCGAAGGCGTGCGCCACGCTCAGCAGCTCCCAGTCCGCGCGGCGCCGGCCGACCAGCTGCAGCCCCACCGGCAGACCGCCAGCGGTAAACCCGGCCGGCACGGAGACGGCTGGCAGGCCGGTCGCCGAGATCTGGTAGGCCGAGGCCATCCAGTCCAGGTAGGTGTGCTGCGGCTGGCCGTTGATGTCGTGCACCCAGTCCAGCTCCACCGGGAACGGCGCCACCTGGCTGACCGGGCAGGCCAGCACGTCCACGGCGGCGAAGAAGTCACTGATCCGGCCGGCCAGCCCGGCCAGCAGCGCGTTGGCCCGGACCAGGTCGGCCACCGCCAGCTCGCGCCCGCGCTCGGTGTTCCAGGTCACGTTCGGGCCGAGCTGATCCGGGTGATCTCGTAGCAGCTGGTCGAACTGGCCGAAGAACCGGAACGCGCGCCAGGTCCGGAAGGCCTCGTCGGCGCCGGCCAGGTCCGGCGTGGCGTCGACGATCTCGCAGCCCAGGCCGGCCAGCACGGCGCGGGCGGGCGCCAGCGCGGCCAGCACCTCCGGCTCGACCGGCAGCCCCAGGTCGGTGCTCCAGGCGACCCGCAGCCCGCGCAGATCGCGGGCCAGCAGCTGCGGCAGCTGAGCCGGCGCCGTGATGGCGGGCGGCGGCGCGTCCAGCGCCAGCGGCACCCGCGGGTCCGGCCCGGACTGCACGGCCAGCAGCAGCGCCACGTCGGCGACCGTGCGGCCCATGGGTCCCTCGACGCCCAGCACGTCGGCCACCTCAGCGGTCGGCCAGCGCGGCACCCGGCCCGGCGACGGGCGAAGGCCCACGACGTTGCAGAAGCTGGCCGGGTTGCGCAGCGAGCCGCCCAGGTCGCTGCCGTCAGCCAGGCAGATCATCCGCGCGGCCAGCGCGGCTGCGGCGCCGCCGCTGCTGCCGCCCGCGCTGCGGGTCAGGTCGTAGGGGTTGCGGGTGGCCCCGAATAGCGGGTTGACGGTGTGCGAGCCCGCCCCGAACTCCGGGGTGTTGGTCTTGCCCAGGCTGATCGCCCCGGCCCCGGCCATCCGGGCCACCATCAGCTCGTCCCGGCCGGGCACCCAGTCGGCGAACAGCGGGGAGCCATAGGTCGTGCGGACCCCGGCCGTTTCGACCAGATCCTTGTGCGCGACCGGCAGCCCGTGCAGCAGGCCTGGCTCAGCCCCCCGCGCCAGCGCCTCATCTGCTGCCGCAGCCCGCTCCAGGGCCGCCTCGAAGGTGCGGGTCACGATCGCGTTGACGGCACCGTCCGCCGCCTCAACCCGCTCGATGTGCGCGGCCGTCACCTCGCGGGCCGATACCTGACGGGCCCGCAGCAGCCCGGCCAGCGTGATCGCGTCCAGCCCGGCTAGCTCCTGGCCGTCCGCGGCGGTGCGGCGGCTGCTCTGCGGCCCGGCCGGCTCGGTCATGCACCCACCGCGCCGGGCTGCGGGACCGTCATCCAGATGATGATATGGACGCCGGCCGGGGTAGTGGGCGGGCTGGTCAGCTGCCGCGGATCGGTTGTCGTGTGCAGGTCGGCCACCTTCACCGGGCTGCCGCCGAAAGGCGTCAGCTGGCCCGGGCTGCTGCCCAGCAGCACCGGATGCCGGCCGGCGGCCGTGATCGCGCTGATGGCGGTGGCAACCGCGCCCGGCTGCTGGCCGACCATCCAGGCCGCTGGTATCCCGCACATCCCGCGGACTGCCTGGGTAAACCGCTGGGCGATCAGCCGGTCGACGATGATGACCGAGGAGTCCCGGCGGATCGAGGAGCACAGCTGCTCGACCGCGGTGAGCTCACCCGCGCCGGTCCGCGTGAACGCCATGCCCTGGGCGCTGGCCCGCAGCCCGCCCGACCGGCCGGTGTGGGTCAGCCCGGCCCCGAACGTGGTCGCCGCGGTCGGCACGACCAGCGCCGCGACGCAGAACAGCCCGGCAACGGAGGCGGTCACCGGCCGGGCGCCGCGGCCGCGCGCATGACCGGTCAGCCAGCGCGATGCCCACAGCGCGCAGACAATCAGTCCCGGCAGCACCACCACGACCAGCCGGCGGCTGGCCCACGGCTGGTCGGGCACGATCTGCGGCTGCCACAGCACCGCCGCCGAGCCCGCGCAGATGATCGCCAGCGGCAGCGCCCAGTTGCGCCAGGCCCCCGGCTGGTCCCGCCAGGTGAGCAGGGCCCGCAGGCAGTGATGGGCGAGCAGCCCGATGCCGAAGGCGCCGAGCAGCACCGTGGGCAGCCCGATGTACCAGATCACCCAGTACAGCGTCTGGTCCGCGTAGGTGCGGGTCGGGTCCAGCGGCAGCCCCTGGGCCCGCTGCAGTCCGGCGATGTAGTGGTAGACAGCCAGCCCCGGCGTGCCCCGCGCCGTCTGCACGTAAGGCCGGACCGCGAAGCCGATCAGTGCGGCCACCGCCAGCAGCCCGCCCAGCGCCGGCAGCCACCGGGCCGGGCGCCGCACCGCGCGCTTCCGGACCCAGGCCCGGGCGCGGGGGATGCGCAGCAGCTGGACCGTGGCGATGGTCAGCGCGACCAGCCACACCGCGATGACGCCGATGAGCTCCAGGAGGTGCGCCTGAGTGTCCAGGAACGGCCGGGACAGCACGTACCCGTCAGCGAAGCCGCAGACGGCGCCGAGCAGAAGACCGCAGCAGAACGGGCCGGCCATCGGCCGGCGGGCCGCCACCAGCAGCCCGGCGAGCGGGATGGCCGGCAGCAGGTAGACCAGCCCGTCCAGGCTGACCAGGACGCCCAGGCCCAGCGCCAGGCCGGCCAGCCCCGCCATGACGGCCTGCGGAGTGAGCCAGTCCGCCCAGGTCCGGGTCCGCAGCAGCCGCCGCCAGCCCTCCGGTGGCAGCCACGGGGTCAGCGGCGGCTCGGCGCGCGCTGTGAGTGCGTCGGTCAGCAGGCACAGCCCGCCGAACAGCAGGACCTGCAGCGCCGGCTCGGCGAGCGAGGTCCGGGAGACGTACTGCTCGGGCAGCGCCAGGCCGAGCACGACCGCTCCGGCCGGCGCCCACTGCGGGCCGACCAGCCGGGCGGTCAGCCCGCCGAAGCTGAGTATCGCCAGACCGCCGAGAACCGGCCCGATGGCGGCGGCCCCGGCGACGCCGTGGGCCCAGAAGCCGCCCGCCAGCAGCATCGGCAGCCCGGACATGAACGAGGGCACGACGGAGGTGCCGTGGGCGAAGAAGCCGATGCTGGAGAAGCCCAGGCCGGGATGCGAGCCGCCGAAGGCGTGCAGGAACTGCGGGATCGGCAGCGATCCGTGCTGGGCCAGCCAGTACCCGGTCTGCAGGTAGGCGCCCTGGTCGCGCAGGACGGCGACCGACTCGGAGTGCTCGACGAGCTGCCAGGCAGCGAAGCCGGCCGCCACGGCCACGGTGGCCATCAGGCCGAACCAGGAGACCCAGTTGCGGTCCGGCGCGTTGCCGGGAATCAGCCGCGGCCACCGGCCGGGCACCACGCGCAGCCCGTTGACGACCAGCGCGACCAGGAGCGGCCCGGAGATCAGCAGCATCGGCACCGGCACGAAGTCACCAGCCAGCAGCAGCGGCAGGCCGGGCAGCAGCCAGGCGATGAGCAGCAGCGGCGGGAGGGCGGTCAGCCGGGCGAGCGCCAGGCCGGCGACATCCTCGGTGTCCGCGGGGCCAGGCTTCCGCACCGCACCCGGCGCCTTCTTCGCGGTTCCGGGTTTCTTCGCGGTCCCGGGTTTCTCCGGGCTCTTCGCATCCGGCTCGCCGGAACCGGTTTCGGTGCCCGCGCCGGTCCCGGCTGAATCCGCGTCCGCCGGCGGCGCCGCGTCCGGCGGCGGCATCACGTCCGCCGGCGGCGCCGCGGAGGCAGCTGACGGTGCCGTCCCCGACGGGCCCGAGACAACCACCTGGGTCTCGGTCTCAGCGTCGGCATGGTCAGCCTCAGCGGTGCGCCGTTCCGGGCTGTCTGAGTGGGGCACGGATCCCACTGTAGAGGGGCCCTCGCGCCCTGCCACGTACCATCCGGGCCAGTATTCTGCGCGTCAGCGGGCTCGGCCGGGTTTGCGCTGCGTATCCGGCCGCCGGGAGATAGCGGCCGGGATACCCCTTTATTCCTGGATCTTTACCCGCCCGGGGCCTTCCTCCCGGAAAGACCAACTACCATAGCGCGCGACCCTACCCGCGCGGCCTCTAACAGGCTGTAACGACTGGCACCGGGGAGTTATGCGCCACTATGACGAGCCCGCCAAGGGATGGCAGGAACCCCCGCGGCGTGGCGGGCGAGGCAACTCGCGCGGCCCGCGGCGGTCCCGGCTCATGATGGGCTTCGCCATCACGGCCGCCGTGGTCGCACTCACGATGGTCGGCGGCTCGCTGTACGCCTATGCCAAGTACCGCTCAGTGTGGGACAGCATCAAGCGGGTCGACGTGTCCAGCGACATCAACGGCATCAAGAACGAGCCGCCGGCCGACCCGCACGCCATCAACATCCTGCTGATCGGCTCGGACACCCGTAAGGGCGTCAACGGCAAGATCGGCGGCCAGGACCAGGGCCAGCGCTCCGACACGGTGATGGTCCTGCACATCGCGCCCGGCGCGGGCCGCGCGACGGTGCTCAGCTTCCCTCGCGACTCGGTCGTGCCGGTGTACGGCTGCACGGCGGAGAAGGGCAGTCCCGGCCAGAACGAGGACCTGGAGCAGGTCGAGCAGATCAACTCGACCTTCTCCAACGGCGGCCCCGGCTGCCTGATGAAGACGATCATCGAGCAGACCCACATTCACATCGATGACTTCGTGGAGCTGGACTTCATCGGCTTCGAGAAGGTGATCGACGACCTGCACGGCGTCAACGTCTGCCTGCCCGCCGCGGTCGACGACCCGATGTCGGGCCTGAAGCTGAAGGCCGGGCTGCACCACATCTACGGCAGCCAGGCGCTGGCGTTCTGGCGCACCCGCGAGGACCTGGGCCTGGGCTCGGACCTGCAGCGGATCCAGCGCGACCAGTTCCTGATGGCCGCGCTGCTGCAGGGCATCGAGAAGAGCGGGCTGCTGACCAGTCCCAGCAAGCTGAGCTCGGTGATCGGCGACGTGGCCAAGAGCATGACCACTGACACCGGCCTCGACCAGTCCCGGATGCTCACCATCGCCGAGGGCGCGAAGGACCTGGCGACCAAGAACGTGCAGTTCATCCAGGTCCCCACGATGACCTATACCGGGAACGCCAACTGGGTGCAGTTCACCCCGGAGGCCCCGCAGCTGTTCTCGGCCATCGCGCACGACACCAAGCTGCCCGGCAAGGCCAAGAAGGCGCCGACCGCGACGCTGACCTCGGTCAAGCCGGCTCAGGTGAAGGTGGAGGTGCTGAACGGCTCGGGCATCGACCAGCAGGCGGCCGGCGCCGCCAGCGCCCTGAGCGAGCGCGGCTTCAACGTGACCGGCACCGGCCCGGCGAATAACTTCGACTACACCAATTCGGTGGTGGAATACGCCTCGGCCGCCGACAAGCCGGCCGCCGAGCTGGTCAAGAGCAAGATCAGCCCGGTCGAGATCCTGCACAACCCCTCGCTGACGCACGGCACGATCGAGCTGATCCTGGGCTCCACCTTCACCGCGCTCAAGACGGGCGCCCCCAAGACCTCGGACCTGACGCAGACCTTCGGCGGCATTACCGGCGACACGAAGATCTGCAAGGACGAGAGCGCCTTCAGCGGCCCGGACGGGAATAGCGGCTAGATAACCGGCGGCCGGCCGAGACGGGTCATCCGGGTGACGGTGCGCAGGGAGATGGGCTTGCGGGGGCCCGGGTCCATCCGCCAGCCCTCGGCGAAGCCAGCCAGCCAGTCGCGCAGCGGTGCCCAGGACCGCTCGCGGGCCACGGTGATGACAAACCAGTCGGCCAGGAACACCGCCGCCAGCAGCCAGGGCAGGTTGCGCCGGGCCAGCAGCACCCGGTTGCGGGCCTCGGTCCGGTAGAAGCCCGCGTGCCGGCTGTTGGGCACCGGCGGATGACACATGCGGGCCGCGGCGTCGTACTCAATCCGGTAGCCGTGGTCCATCAGCCGCCAGGCGATGTCGATCTCCTCGTGCATGAAGAAGAACGCTCCCGGCAGCCCGCCGACCTCCAGGAAGGCTGACCGGCGCATCGCGCAGGCCCCGCCGCTGAAGGTAGTGACCTCCGAGGACCGCCCGGCATCGCCGGCCCCGACCCGCGGCACGTGCCAGCGCGCGCCCGGCCCGCCATCGGGGTCCACCACGCGGAACGCCAGTACCGCCAGTTTCGGGTCGGCGGCGAACCGGCTGGCGACATGCCCGGCCAGGCCGGTGTCGGGGTACCAGCCGTCGTCGTCGAGGAACAGCACGACATCCCCGGTGCAGGCCTCGACCCCGGCATTGCGGCCGGCCGGGATGCCGACGTTCTCGGGCAGCCGGAGCGTGATGATGCCGGCGGGCAGCGGCGGCAGGTCGCCGCCGTTCCCGATCACCACCACCTCGACGCCGTCCCCGTGCAGTGCCGTGGCGCTGGCGACCGCGCGCTCTAGCTCAGCAGGGCGGTTGCCCATGGTGAGGATGACCACCGACAGCTTCACCGCAGCCGCCGCGAGGCAACGATGGCGCCCAGGTGCGCGACGACCATGAGGGCGGCGACAGCCAGGCAGGTGACCAGCAGGACCCGGGTGGCCAGCAGCCCGCCGCGAATCTCGTCGGCAATAGCCGCGGCCAGGACGAGCAGGGACAGCTCGACAGCCTGGGTCATGCGGTGGATGCGCAGCACGCTGGCCAGCCGCCGGGCCAGGGCCAGCCCGCCGCCGCGCGGCTGCAGCGCGTCGTTGGCCGTCGCGGCGGGCAGGCCGTCCTTGGCTCGCGCGACGATCACGATGTCGGTCTCCGCTTTCACGATCATGGCCAGCAGCGCGGCGGCCAGGCCCGCGCTGATGTAGCTGCCCGAGGTGGTCAGGTGGCCCTGCGCGCGCACCCCCAGGCCCACCAGCAGGGCGGCCTCGCCGAGGTAGTGGCCGACCAGGTCCAGGTAGATGCCGGTCGCTGAGGTCCGCTTGCTCCACCGGGCCAGCTCGCCATCGGAGCAGTCGAACAGCAGGTAGCCCTGGATCAGCACCGCCCCGCCGATGGCGCTGGGCAGCCCGCCGATGGCGATCACCACGCCCGCGGCGATACCACAGGCAATGTAGGCCAGGGTGACCGCGTTGGGTGACCAGCCCAGGCGCGCGAAGACCCACGTCGCGCGGGGCGAGAACTTGCGCATGTACACGCGCCCGGCCCAGTGCTCATCGTTGAGGCGGTCCAGCACCGCCTGTGGCTGGCCCTGGGCCTTCAGGTCAGCCAGCGACGGCCCTGGCATACTCCTCCACTCGGTCAGCGATCTGGGCCTCGCTCAGGTCGAGGCGCTCCAGGATGGTGTAGCGGCCGGGCCGGGTTTCCGGTGCGAAGGCGACCGCCTTGGTGAATTCGGCATGGGACAAGCCGAGGTCCGCCGGCGTGCGGGGCAGGCCGTGCCGGCCCAGGCAGTCCGACATCAGCCGCCCCTGGCGCTCGTCGCCGCGCAGGAACGCGCAGAACAGCGCGCCGACGCCGGCCAGCTCACCGTGACTGGCCGTCCCGGGGTACAGCTGGTCGATGGCGTGCATGATCTCGTGATCGCCGCCGCTGGCGGGCCGGGTCGACCCGGCGACGGCGCTCGCCAGGCCCGACAGGATCAGCGCCTCGGCGAGCAGGGTGAGGAACTCATCCGACATGGCGTCGCCGGGCTGGTGCAGCACGGCCTGCGCCGCGGACCGGGACATGGCGGCGGCCAGGCCGTCCACGTGCTCACCGGTGTCGGCCGCGGATAGCTCCCAGTCAGCTACCGCCGACAGGTTGGAGAGCACGTCGCCAATCCCGGCGGTGGCGAGCGGCTGCGGCGCACAGCGGACCCGGTCCAGGTCGACGAGCACCGCCACGGGCATCATCACGCCGTAGGAGCCCTTGCCGGACTCATGCTCCAGCGAGCTCGTGGGCGAGGCGATGCCGTCATGCGCCAGGTTGGTGGCCACCGCGACCATCGGGATGCCTGCCATGTTGGCGGCGAACTTCGTCACGTCGATGGTCCGGCCGCCGCCGATCCCGGCCAGCGCCTCGTAGTGGCCGGCCCGCAGCCGCTTGCCGAGCTGGACGGCACTGTCGTGGCTGCCGTCGGGGACCCGGAAGATCTCCGCGTCGGACAGCTCCAGCTCGGCGGCGATGCTATCGCCCTGGCTGGGGCCCACGGCGACCGCCACCCGGCCGGAGGTGGCGATCCGCCGGTCGGCCAGGACGTTCCCCAGGCTGGCTACCGCACCGGGGCGCACGTCGATCACCATCGGCGCGGCGAGCATCCGGGCCAGCAGCGGCATGGGTCTCCCTGTCCAGCGAATGAACCAGCAAATGGCCGGGCGGCCAACCGCGAGACTAGTGCACCTGCGGCTAAGTCGGGCACCGTTCGGCGGCGGCCCCGGGGCCGCCCCGGACGCCCCGGACTAGCAGCGCGGCGCGATGTCCCGGGCCCGGCGCAGGTCGCGGTGATCATCGACCTCGACCCACTCAACCTCGCCGATGGGCGCCACGGCGACCTCGCCGCCGCGGTCGGCCAGTTCCTGGTACCCGTCCTCGTAATACAGGTTCGGGTCGCGCCGCCAGGTGGCCTCCAGGGAGTCGGCCAGCGCCGCCGCGGCGGCACCCTGGATCAGGGTCGCCCCGATGTACTCGCCGTGTGCCTGCGCGGGGTCCATCAGCTTGGTGATCCGCCGGACCAGCCCGCGGTCATCGACGATGACCTTCATCTCCTCGTCCGCGAGCTTCTTGACGGTGTCCAGGGCGAGGATCAGGTCGGCGTGGCCGCCGGCCTGCTGGGCGCCCAGCAGCGTGCGCTCGACGCTCACCGGGTGCACGGTGTCACCGTTCACCAGCAGCACGCCCTGGCTGAAATGCTCCCGGGCCAGCCACAGGGAGTAGGCGTTGTTCCATTCCTCGGCCCGGTCGTTGTGCACCAGCTCGAGGCTGACGCCGTGCCGCTTCTCCAGGTCGGCGACCCGGTCGGCGACGGCGTCGGCGGCGTACCCGACCACCACGACGACATCGGACAGCCCGACCTCGGCCAGGTTGCGCAGCGAGATGTCGAGGATCGTGGTGTCCCCGCTCACCGGCAGCAGGGCCTTCGGCAGATTGTCGGTGTCGGGTCGCAGGCGCCGTCCGGCTCCCGCCGCAAGAACCATGCCGATCACCGGCAGTCCCCTTCCCAGAGCCCGTGGGAGCTTGTCATGAATTTCCAGCAGATGAGCACACCAAGATACGCCGCCAGGGCGAGGTAGGCGAACGTGGTGATCCCCATCGCGGCACCCAGCCCGCAGGCGATCATACGGCCCTCCCAGCCCAGCCAGGAGCCGCGCTCGGGGGCCGGCTGGCCCGGCGCCGTCCGGGCCAGCGCGGACGGCGTCCGCCGCCGGGCGGCCAGCACGGGCGAGCCGGGGGCGCCGAGGTCGGCATAGCGCAGCGCAATCACCGCGCACAGTGCGAAGGTCACCGGCAGCGGCACTCGCCCGGCGGTGCCCAGCGCCCAGATATAGAGGTACTGGGCACCCTGCAGCACGGCCGGGACCAGCCAGTCAAAGCGGCCGCCGTGCGGGTGGCTGGAGCCGGGCGCGGCGACGACCAGCATGATCAGCGCCGGGGCCAGGATGAGCAGGCCGGGCAGGTCGCCCAGGCCCAGGTGGGCCAGCATCGCGACGGCGGCCAGGGCGAGCAGCGCGGGCGGCAGCGGCATCAGCTGGCCGCGCACGGGCCGGCCGAACCAGCGGGCGATGGCGCCGTCGTCCCGGCAGCGCACCACCATGGCCAGCTGCCGCGCCAGGCCCGGCGGGGCCGGCGGCGCGGCTGGGCCGGCGTCATCATCGGCGGGCCCGGCGGCCCCGCTCTGCCGGGCGTACTCCAGGCTGCCCGCGCTGAGCCCGCGGGGCGCCGGGGCCAGTTCCATCCGCAGCACCTGGATCGGCTGGCCGCCGGGCCGGGCGGCGGCCTCCGCGGGCTCGGCCGGCCGGGCCGGCTGCAAGAGCACCGACAGCCCGCCGGGCTCGCTGCGCGGCCGCTGCGGCCGGGCGGGTGCCTTCCGGTCCCGCCGCCGGGCCGCGGTCCCGCTGCCGATGCCGTAGCCGATGGCGATGATGCCCCAGTCCAGCAGGGCGAGCAGGCTGGCCCGGGCGCCCCACAGCGGGGCGACCGCCACGATCAGCAGCACCCGCCCGCCGGCCGGCATGGACAGGATGGTCAGCACCGCACGCCACGCCGGACTGTCGCCGGGCCGCGGCGTGCTGCACGCGGTCATGGTCTCGCGGACGGCCACCAGGCCCAGCACCGTGGCGGCCAGCGGCCAGATGCCGATCCAGCCCTGGGCCAGCGCGCCCAGCGCCAGGCCGGCCAGGGCGGCGATATCGCACAGCCGCCCGCCCAGGGCGACCACCCACGCCCCCCGGCCGCCCGGCCCGGCGATCTCCCGGGCCGTGAACGCGGCCAGGTAACTGGCGCTCAGCGCCAGTGCCCCGTTGAGCTGGGCGGGCCGGCTGCCGGCCGAGAACCAGGCCGCGGCGCAGATGCCGAGGGCCAGCGAGATCCCGGTGACGGAGGTCGCCGCCAGCGCCCGCCGGTCAGCCCAGCTGATCATCCGTGCGTGCAGGTCACCGACGGCGTCCACGAGGGTCCCGGCCGGCCCGGCCGGGCCTGCGGGCACGCCGCCGAGCACGCTGCTGGCGGTCCCCTCGGCCGGCCTGCCCGCCGACCCGCTGTGCCCTGCCCCGATCGGATCCTCCGCTTGCCCGCCCGGACGGCGCCCGGGCCCTTCCTGCTCAGAACGGTGCCTGTCGAGAACTCAGTAAACAGCGCCCGCGCAGGCTGGTGCTCAGTAAACCGTGCTCGCTAAATAGGCTGCTCACCAAACACAATGCTCACCAGCCACGGCGCTTACCTCAACACTGCTCATTTACCCGGGCGCCAAAACCCGGCCATTTACATGGCGAGTCGGAGGGACGCCCCTGGTGGCGCCGTCTTCCCTCGTCGCAGGCTCCTCAGTCCAGACGGCGCCGGGCGTCCCTCCGGCTCGCTGACGCGGCCCGGTAAGGTCCGCTCATGCGGACAGTCGCTGTGGTGCTGGCCGGCGGCAGCGGCAGCCGGTTCGGCGGGAGCATGCCCAAGCAGCTCCGGGAGCTCGCGGGCCGGTCCCTGGTGGAACACTGCGTGGCCGCCTTCGACCAGGCCCCGGCCGTCGATGAGGTACTGGTCGTCACGCCCGCGGACCGCGCGGCCGCGACGGCAGCGGACCTGCGCGGCTACCGCAAGCTGACCGCTGTGGTGGCCGGCGGGGCCACCCGGTCAGACTCGACCCGGCAGGCCATCGCTGCCATCCCCGGCGCCGCCGGCGTCGGCGCGCCGGACTGCAACGTGCTGTTCCACGACGCCGCCCGGCCGCTGGTGGACCAGCGGATCATCGCGGACTGCGCCAGGGCCCTGGACACCTGGCAGGCCATCGGGGTGGTCGTGCCGAGCTCCGACACGATCGTGGAGACCGACGGCAGCGTGCTGGGCCGGGTGCTGCCGCGGGCCACGCTGGCCCGCTGCCAGACCCCGCAGGGATTCCGGCTGTCGGTCATCACCCGCGCCTATGAGCTGGCCGCCGCCGACCCGGGATTCAGCGCCACGGACGACTGCGGGGTGGTGCGCCGGTACCTGCCCGGCATCCCGATCGGCGCGGTGCCGGGCAGCGAGCGCAACCTCAAGGTCACCTACCCCGGCGACCTGGCCGTTGCCGAGGTGCTGCTGAAGGACCCGGCGCCGGAGTCCCCGGCCTGACGTGCGCAGGTGATCAAGATCCCGGACGCGGGGCCTTGGTCGCGTTAAGGTACTGAATGCCGACGCTGTGTAGTCAAGTCGGTGCATGCCGGGCATTCAGCCGGGCAGCGGAGCCCGGTCGCGCCTCGGGGGGAAGACGCATGAAAGTCACGCTGGCCTGCGCCGTCGCAGTCGCCGCGCTCGCCTGGCTAGCTGAGCCACTCGCGGCGCCCTCGTCAGCCGCCGCCGTGCGGGCCGCTGCCGTCCGCGGCGAGTCCGCCGCGAACGCATTACCCGCGACCCGGATCAGCGTCCCCGGCCGCGGCGGCGACCGCGTCTACCAGGGCGTCGGGGCCATCCTGGGCGGCGGCGGCAACGCCCGCTACCTGCTGGACTACCCGCCGCGGCAGCGCGCCCAGATCCTGGACTACCTGTTCAAGCCGGGCTACGGGGCAGCGCTGCAGATCCTCAAGCTGGAAATCGGCGGGGACGCGAACTCCAGCGACGGCGCCGAGGCGAGCACCGAGCACAGCCGGGGAAACGTCAACTGCCATGCCGGCTACGAGCTGTCCATCGCGCAGAAGGCGCTGGCCCTGAACCCGCGGCTGAAGATCTACGGCCTGCAGTGGACGGCACCGGGCTGGGTCAAGACGCACTCGGGGACCCGGTTCACTGCCCGCGACATCCGCTACCTGACGGGCTGGCTGGGCTGCGCCAGCCGGCGCGGGGTCAAGGTCAGCTACCTGGGCGGCTGGAACGAGTCCGATACCGGCGTGCACCACCGCTGGTTCGCCGAGCTACGGCACGCGCTGAACACCCACGGGTTCCGCCGGGTGCAGATTGTCGCCTCGGACTCCAGCGGCAACAATGCGGGCTGGCACTACGTCGGCGACCGCTCGGTAGCCATCCTGGGCACGCACAATGTCTGCGGGGTGCCGACCGGGATCGCCGGGCCGGCCACCCGCTGTTCCTCGCCGTGGTCGCGGGGCCACCACCCCCGCCAGCCGATGTGGGGCAGCGAGCTGGGCGGGATGGACGCCGGGGCTCAGGCCGGCTGCCGGGTGCCGTGCGCGCCGGCCTTCGACCGCGCCGTGGTCCGGGGTTACGTGGACGCGCGGCTGACCGGGTTCCTGGAGTGGCCGGTGCTCGACGCCATGCCGCCCGGCCTGCCGTTCGAGAACCGCGGCCTGGTGACGGCCGATCAGCCCTGGGCAGGTCACTACCGGGTCAACGCCATGACCTGGGCCATCGCCCAGCTGACCCAGTTCGCGTTCCCGCCATCGCCGTCGGGCCGGACCCGGTGGAGATACGTCAACTCAGCCAGCGGACTGCTGCGCGGTCACCGGGCCAGCGGCTCCTATGTCACGCTGCTGCGCAGCACCCGGCACACGGCCGGGCACCACAAGAAGAAGCACACCACCAGCCGGGTCACGGCCTGGAGCACGATCATCGAGGCCACCACGGCGACCAGGGCGCAGCGCGCCACCTTCCACGTCAGCGGGGCGCTGGCCCGCCATGTGGTGCACGTGTGGGCCAGCGACTTCTCCGGCAGCGCGGGCCGCTCCCGCTGGTTCGTCCGCCAGCGCAGCATCCATCCCGGCCCGGGGGGCCGGTTCAGCCTCCAGGTCCGGCCCGGCTGGGTCTACTCGCTGACCACGACATCCGGGCCGGGCCGCGGCCGCGGCCACGGCCGGGCGGCGGGGGCGCTGCGACTGCCCTTCACCGAGAGCCTGGCGGGATCGGGACGGGCCGGCGGTTCCGACAGCGAGCCGCCCTACCTGGCCGCCCAGGATGGCGCCTTCGAGCTGACCCGGTGCCGGGTCGCCGACGGCCGCGACCACCGGTGCACCGGGCAGCAGGCGGTCGCGACCCCGGTGTTCTGGCATAACGGCAGCGCGGTCGCGGGCGCCCACTACCCCTACGCCGTGATCGGCGACCGGAGCTGGGCCAATTACAAGGTCAGCGTGGATGTCCTGGTGCCGCGACGCGGGACCGCGGGAGTCATCGGCCGGTTCAGCTGCCGGCGCCCCGTGCCGGATATCGGCCAGTTCAACGGCTACGTGTTCGATGTCGCCAGCTCCGGCGCGTGGCGGCTGATCCGCAACGCCGACCCGGCGCCCGGCGGGAGCTCGCGATCCAGCGCGACCGGCTGCTCGGGCGGCACGGGCGTCCGGCAGACCCTGGCCTCAGGGACGCTCGGTCACCGGCTGGGCACGCGGACCTGGCACCGGGTGTCGCTGGCCATGTCGGGCAGTGCCATCACCGCCTCGGTCGGCTCCCGGGTCGTCGCCCGGGTGTCGGACTCGGCCTGGCTGGGCGGGCTGGCCGGCCTGGAGGCCGGCGCCTTCCGGTCGCTGTGGCCGCACGTCCAGTACAGCCACCTGTCGGTCACCCGGCTGCCGTAGGCCTCAGGACTGCTGGCGGGCCATCAGGCCGGAGGCGGCCAGGCCGCGCGGGACTAGCCGCCGCGGGCTGGTCAGGAACCCGGCGCCCCACGACAGGTGCATGGTGGCCAGGACGGCCGGCAGCCGGGCCGCGACCCGCCGCGGCAGCTGCCGGGCGGCCATCGCGGTCACGGCCAGCACGCCCGCGGCATAGACGGCCGGCACGGCGAATCCCGCGGTGGCCGCGACGGGCCACGAGCCAGCCGCGCCGGCGGCCAGCCCGGCGACCCCGGCCAGGCCGGCCAGTGTCCCGGCCGCGATCAGGGTGACCGCCGCGGGCGGCGCCGCGTACCTGAGGTTGATCGTCCCGGTGTGCTGGCGGGCCACCACGCGGCGCCAGCGGCCGTAGTGGAAGTACTGGTGGGCCAGGGCCGGAACCGAGGCCCGGGGGCGGTAGGTGACCCGCATGGCGGGCTGGAACCAGATCGTCCCGCCGCACCGCCGGATCCGGTGGTTCATCTCCCAGTCCTCGGCGACCAGGAATTCCTCGTCGTAGCCGCCGGCCTGCTCGATGGCCTCCCGGCGGTAGACGCCCAGGTAGACGGTATCGGCCGGGCCGGCCTGGCCGCCGGTGTGGAACCGCGAGGCGCCGACGCCGAAGGGCGAGGTCATGGCCCAGGCCACGGCCTGCTGAAAGGGCGTGATGCCCTCAGCCGACATGATCCCGCCGACGTTGACGGCGCCGGTCTCCTGCAGCGTCTGCACGGCCAGGCTGAGGTAGTCCGGGGGCAGCTCCGCATGCCCGTCGACCCGGGCGATGACCTCGTGCCGGGCCGCCTTGATCGCGGCATTCATGGCGGTGGGCCGCTTGCCGGTGGGATTGTCCACGACGGTGACCCGCGGGTCAGCGGCCGCGATCTGGTTCGCGATCTCGGTGGTCCGGTCCCGGGACGGGCCAAGCGCCAGCACCAGCTCCAGCGGGCCCGGGTAGTCCTGGCTCAGGATGTGCTGCACCGAGTCGGCCAGGTACCGTTCCTCGTTCAGCACCGGCATAACGACGGAAATCGGTGGCGCAATGGCGTCTGCCGCGGCTCCGGCAGCCCGCTCGGACGTATTGGTCATGGTGGTGGTACGGTACCGCCCCCGTAGCCGTCGGGCGACTCGGGGGCGGATACCTGGTGAACAGTTTTCGCCGCTTTTAGATCGCTGTGTCCTCCAGCATCTCGGTCACCAGCGCCGCGATCTGGGAGCGCTCCGAGCGCACCAGGGTGACGTGCGCGAACAGCGGGTGACCCTTGAGCTTCTCGATCACGGCGACAACGCCGTCGTGCCGGCCGACCCGCAGGTTGTCCCGCTGGGCGATGTCGTGGGTCAGCACCACCCGGGAGCCGGCCCCGATCCGCGACAGCACGGTCAGCAGCACGCCGCGCTCCAGCGACTGGGCCTCGTCGACGATGACGAACGAGTCATGCAGGGACCGGCCGCGGATGTGGGTCAGCGGCAGCACCTCCAGCATGTCCCGGCGCAGCACCTCCTCGATCACGTCCGGCGAGGTGACGGCGGACAGCGTGTCGAAGACCGCCTGAGCCCACGGGTTCATCTTGTCCGCTTCGGAGCCGGGCAGGTAGCCGAGTTCCTGGCCGCCCACCGCGTACAGCGGCCGGAAGACCACCAGCTTGCGGTGCTGGCGCCGCTCCATGACCGCCTCCAGCCCGGCGCACAGCGCCAGCGCCGATTTCCCGGTCCCGGCCCGGCCGCCCAGCGACACGATGCCGACCTCGGGGTCCAGCAGCAGGTCCAGCGCGACGCGCTGCTCGGCGCTGCGGCCGTGCAGGCCGAACGCCTCCCGGTCGCCGCGCACCAGCCGGACGGACTTGTCGGGCTGCACCCGGCCCAGCGCGCTGCCGCTGCCCGAGACCCCCGACATCAGCACCAGCCCGGTGTGGCACGGCAGCTCGGCGGCCGCCGTGCTGTCCAGCTTCCCGTGCTCGTACAGCTCGTCGATCTCACCCTGGGTGACATCGAGCTCGGCCATCCCGGTCCAGCCCGAGTCCGGGGGCAGCTCGGCGCGGTACTCCTGGGCCGGCAGGCCGATAGCGGCGGCCTTCACCCGCAGCGGCAGGTCCTTGCTCACCAGGACCACGTCGTGTCCCTCGCTGGCCAGGCTGCGCGCCACCGACAGGATCCGGGTGTCGTTGTCCCCCATCCGGAACCCGGCCGGCAGCACCGTCGGGTCGGAGTGGTTCAGCTCGACGCGGATGCTGCCGCCCTG
This sequence comes from Streptosporangiaceae bacterium, assembly GCA_036490755.1. GTDB lineage: Bacteria > Actinomycetota > Actinomycetes > Streptosporangiales > Streptosporangiaceae > DASUBV01. Next base: position 6,099 of record DASXDJ010000111.1, on the reverse strand, counting down.
GTCGCCAATCTCGATGTCGGCGTCCAGCCTGCCATGCTCGACACGCAGGTCATCGAGCGTGCGCAGGGCCTGACGGGCGAAGTAGCCCAGCTCCGGGTGGTGGCGCTTGGCCTCCAGCTCGGTGATGACTACGACGGGCAGGATTACCCGGTGCTCGGCAAATCTGCCGATGGCAGCCGGGTCGGCCAGCAGCACGCTGGTGTCGAGGACGTAGGTACGCCTCGGCTGATCCTGCTGCTGGGCCGGGCTGGTGAGGTTGCGCCGGGATTCCCGGCGCGCTGCGGATGTGGGCACTCGCTCTCCCCTGGGCGCCTGGCACGGCGCCGCCTCTGGACACAGACGTGTCGGCGGGACCGGGACCGGCCAGCGATGGGCCGGGCGCCGGCCCTTCGCTCATCTCGCCTGCGTGCCAGGACGCGAAGCTCGAGAATCTCGAGGGCCTTCCCGAAGGGCGGCTAGGCACCGCCCGTCAGTTCAGAAGGTACCCGGCGCGAGCGTGGTGGGGAAGTACCGTAACGATCTGTTCACGAGGGCCGTCAGGCACCAAAGCGGCGGTTTCGGGCGGCATAGGAGCGCATCGCGCGCAGGAAGTCCACCCGGCGGAAAGCCGGCCAGTAGGCGTCGCAGAAGTAGAACTCCGAGTGCGCGCTCTGCCACAGCAGGAAACCGCCCAGCCGCTGCTCGCCCGACGTCCGGATCACCAGGTCAGGGTCGGGCTGCCCGGCGGTATACAGGTGCTCGCCGATGTGCTCGACGGTCAGGATCTCGGCCAGCTCCTCGATGGTGGTGCCCCGGGTGGCCTGCTCCTGCAGCAGTGCGCGGACCGCATCGGCGATCTCGCGCCGGCCGCCATAGCCGACCGCCACGTTGACTCGCAGGCCCGAGTTGCCGGTCGTGGCCTCGGCCGCGTCCTTGAGCGCCCGGGCCGTCTCGGCGGGCAGCAGGTCCAGGGCGCCGACCGCCTTGACCCGCCACTGCTGGGCGGCGATCTCGGCCACGGTGTCCTCGATGATCCGCAGCAGGGGCTCCAGCTCAGCCGCGGGGCGGCTCAGGTTGTCGGTGGACAGCAGCCACAGCGTGACGACCTCGACGCCGGCGTCCTGGCACCATTCCAGCAGCTCAAAGATCTTGTCGGCGCCGGCCTGATGGCCGCGGCTGACATCACCGAGCCCGGCGGACCGGGCCCACCGCCGGTTACCGTCGCACATCACCCCCACGTGCCGGGGGATCGCGCTCGGCGACAGCGAGGCCTCGAGCCTCCGCTCGTAGAGCCGGTAGACCAGACCGCGCGCTCTCATCCGGCGTCCTTTCTCGGTCCCGCCGCTCGGGCGAGGCATGCTGCCCCGCGCCCAGGTGGGTGCTGTGCTCCCTGCGTGCGTCCCGCTCAGCGGCTCGCCGGCGTTGCCGCGACCGCTGTCGCCAGGACGGACCCGCCCGGCTGTGTAAGAACGTTATCCAAAAATGCGACCAGTTCGGCCGAAGTCAGGACGGCTCGTACCCCTATTCCGGTCGTACCCCAGGCCTCGACCACCGCGCGCCGGGCCAGCCGCCAGTTCCCGCCGGACAGCCGGTGCTGGCCCCGGGCCGCCCGGACCCCCGGCCAGGAGCGCTGCCGCGGCAGCAGGCCAGCCAGCCGGCCCGGCCCCGCGCCGCCGCACTCCCCGATCCAGTCGGCGGCCGACCGCAGCGTGCAGCGCAGTTCCCCGGTGCCGGCCAGGTCACCGCGATCCCGCGACCGCAGGCAGAAGTAGTCCGACTCACCCGGCCGGTAGTCACGGCGCCGGGACGGGGCCGGGAACCGGTCATCGGGGTCGGGCCAGAGCTGAGCCTGCTCCGGGTCGTGCCGCGCGGCCCGGACGCGCTCGGCGAGCTGGGTCAGCCGGTAGCCGCAGCGCTCCCCCACGGCGCCAAACGGCTCGGAGTCCCGGGTCAGCTCCAGGGTGATCTCATAAGGCTGGCCGGCCCGGTCCCGGCACGGGACCGGGGCCACAGACAAGACAGAACCATCAACACAGCGTAGCGCCCCCATAACGGAACGTTAACATCGCTCCGACCGGAAACGGCACCGCCCACGCCGCGCGCGGGCCGTGCCGTCCCTGCCGTTCCCGCCACCGGGCTGGGCTGCTAGCCGATCGACTTCACGATGGCCGCGTCCAGGCCGCTGAAGGAGGCCAGGTACTCGCGGCGCTCCTGCTTGATCCGGGTCACCATCGCGTCATACTCGGCCTGCCGCCCCTGCCGCTCGTACAGCTTGCGCGGCTGCAGGATCTCGATGTCGTCGATGCCGGGCACCGCGGCGGCCACCTCGTAGCCGAAGTCGGGGTCGGCGACCCAGTCGATGGTGCCCGAGACGATGGCCTCGACCATGGCCGAGGAATACGGGATGGTCACCTTCTTGGAGGTCGCGTCGTCCTTGCCGCCCACCCGGCCGGTGTTCAGCACGAAGACCTGCAGATCGCGGGTGTCGAGCAGCTCCAGCATCCGGTTGCCCATGTCGGCCATGTCCCGCGGGAAGAACGGGTTGGTACCCGGCACCCGGAGGAACTTGCCCTCCTCGTCCTTGCCGCCGGCCGAGGTGCCGGTCGTCTCGCCGAGCATGAAGTAAGCCGCCGCCTGGGCGCGCTCCAGGCGGGCCACGCCGGGGACGATGTTCTCGTTCCGGTTCAGGATGAGCAGGAAGTCCGCGGGCGGCACCTCGTTGCCCGGCCACGGGTCCACGTAGGAGAACGGCCAGGTGGTGCGCCCGTTCTTGGTGTAGGAGGTGTCGAAGAAGTCGACCTTGCCGTCGGCGTCGACCGAGACGTTCTCCAGGTAGGCGTCCGGCTTGGTGGTGGCGTTGTAGATGGCCGGCTCATAACGCGGGTCCAGGCCGAAGGTCTTGGCGAAGCAGCCGTTCTCGGTGGTGTAGACGCGCCCGCCGGGCATCAGCCCGATGAAGTCGTCCTGCGCGGGACGGCTGCCCAGCTGGCTGGTGAACGTCGTGGTGGTCTTGCCGGTGCCCGACAGCCCGACGATCATGACCGAGGTGTTCTGCCCGTTGACCGGGATGACCTTGCAGCCGGCGTGCAGAGACAGGCCGCCGCGGTTGTAGACGATGTTGTTCCACATCCGCAGGCCGCCCTTCTTGGACTCACCGAAGTAGTCCGAGTTGAGCACGCGGGTGATGTTGTCACGCAGGTCGACGGCGATCAGCCGGTCGTCGGGGTAGCCGGGGGCGGCCAGCCGCGGGGTGTAGATGACGGTGGTGTCGGGCTCCCAGGTCTCCGGGTCGTAGTCCTCGCCCACCGGGTAGTAGAGCTGCTGCTGCATGCCCGCCACGTTGGCGTGCGCCGATTCCATGATCAGCCGGGCCCGGGTCCGGAAGGCCGGGTTGGAGCCGATGTAGCCGTCGACGACGACCACGTCCGTGCCCTCGAGGTAGGCGTCCTGCTCGGCTGCCACCCGGATGTACTCCTCGCGGGTGATCGTCTGCTTGGCCGCGTTGGTTGAGTCGTCCACCACGAAGGTCGACCGGGTGCTCCGGGAGTCCACCCTGGCCTTGACGACAACATTGCCGAACTCAGTGACCTGGCTGTTAGGCATCTGCTCGGTCAGCTCGCGGAGCCGGGCGGCCGTTGGGTTCCATTCCACCGACGCGGCATTCACCTTGTACACCACGACTGATCCTCCTAGGGGGCTCGCTTCGTCGCGGGGTCCGCCCGGACACAGGAGGAAAAACGTCTTGGCCAGGCGGGATCAGGGGAGTGTACCCAGCAGACAGGAGCTTCAACAGTGAGGAGCCTGAGCCGTTCGTCACACTGCCGGCGTCGCTGGCCCGCGGCCGGAGAAAATTCGCGGCGCTAACGGATATCCGGGCTACGGCACGCACCCCGGCACCGCCGCGGCCCGGGGCGGCCTCGCGGTACCCGCACCGGGCCCGGCGCCGGACCGGTCCGGCCGGGCGGGCCGCCGTCCGCCAGCCCCGTTACTGACCCGGTCCCCCGGCTCTGACCTGCTCAACCTTCTCCAGCGCGGACCGCAGGTCAGCCAGCCAGGTGTCCTGGTGCTCGCCGACTAGCCGGACGCACCAGGCCAGCGCGTCACTGCGGCTGCGGGCCACTCCCGCATCGACCAGCGTGTCGAGCACGAGCCGCTCGGACTGGCGCAGCCGGGTCATGACCGGAACCGAGAACGTGGTGAACATCACCTTGTACCCGGCGCAGGTCACGCCCCAGGAAATCTTCCGGCCGAACTTGTGCTCCGCCTCCCGGGCAATGTCGATCCGCAGCTGGCGGGTCTCCTCGCGGAACCGGCGGCTGCGCCCCTCTGCGGCCGCGGCCTGCTCCGCCGGGGATGAATCGCCGGGCGGCTGCGGGTCGGCCAGGGCACCGACGACGGTGATCTCCTCGCGGTCCACCCGGATCTCCGGCGCCCCGGTGAACCAGTCGGCCGGCATCCGGCCGGCGAACCAGCCGCGCAGCACCTCGGCAGCGGAAGCGGCCGGGCGTTCCTCTGTAGTCATGTAATGATGATTACACCGAATACACTTCATGGCAAGGCAAGGCGGCCGGGCAGGCGAGGGTGACGGAAGTGACGGGCGGGGTCGAGGAGGAGGAGGAGGAGGAGGAGCGGGCAGGCGCCCGGGATCAGCCGGCCGGGTTGCCGGCCACAGCGGCCGCGATCCGCGGGAGAACCTGGACCGCGCCAGCGAACTCACTGCCGAAGTCGGCCTTCACGATCTCCACGTTCATGCCGGGCTCGGGGGCCTGCTCCATCATCCCGTTGCCAAGGTAAATGGCCACGTGCGAGATATAGGTCGGCGCCGTCGCATCGGTGTGGTAGAAGAGCAGGTCACCCGGCTGCAGCTGGCTGAGCGAGACCCGCGGCCCGGTCCGCGCCTGGTCGACCGCCACCCGGGGCATCAGCAGGCCCGCCTGGCGCATGGACCACTGCACCAGCCCGGAGCAGTCGAACGACTTCGGTCCGGCCGCGCCCCACACATACGGCATGCCGACCCGGCTCATCGCGGCCTTCAGGAAGGCCCGCACCTGCGCGGTGGTCAGCGCCGGGCCGTCGGCCGCAGTCACCGAGGTCGCGCCCGCCGCCCCGGCCGCGGACGCCTGGGCGGACACGACCTGACCCGGCTCGACCTGGCCGGCCAGCTGAGCGACGCCTGCCCCGTGCGGCAGGACCGCCCTGACCTTCCTCATCAGCTCAGCCAGCTGGGCGTGCGGCGCGCTGATGACCAGCGCGTTGCCCGCCGGGATGCCGAGCGAGCGGGCCACGGCATCGGAGACGACGGCATCCACGCCGGAGATGCCAACGGTGCCGAAGCCGCCGACCCGCAGCGCCTCCGGCCGCTGGCCGGCCACGTGCACCATGCCGCCCAGCGGGAGCTTGTCCTGCTTACCCATGGTGTAGGAAACGGCGATGCTGCCGCCGGCCACGCTGCGCCACAGCGCCGTGGACCGGGCGACCGGCCCGGCGGCGAAGGCGCGGAACTGACCGGGGCTGACCCCGAGCATCTGCACGAACTTGCCGTTGACCCGGATCGTGGCCGCGTCCAGCGGGGTGGTCGCGGTGATGCCCGGCAGCTTGCGGATCCGCTCGACCACGGCGGGGCGGAGCGTCTGCGGGGCGACGACCAGCAGGTCGGCGGGGTGCAGCTGACGCAGCGCCGCCACCTGGGGGGCGCTGGCGAGCGGCTGGGCGACTGGCACCGGGGAAGCCGCGGCGCGCGGGGCCGCTGTGCGGCCGCCGGGCTCGGGCAGCGACCGGTGATCCGAGGCGGTGGCGGCGCCGGCGATGCCGGGTGCCGCGAGCGCGGCCGCAGTCCCGAGAGCTGCCGCCGTCCCGACAACCGAACCCAGGCGACGCACGCGGTCGCGCACCAGCACTCCTCTCGGGCCGCGGACTCCGGGGCCCGCCGTGTTTGCTGCCTGTTCCACGATGCACGCCCAAGGCGCGTACGTCCATACCGGAATGCCCCGTACGAGACGCATCATGCGTGATTTCCCGCGCTGCGTCTCCCGCTCGCCTGCGGGGCGCTTTAGGCCGGCGTCTTCGCTCGTCGCAGGCTCCTCAGTCCAGACGCCGGCGCGCCTCCTCCGGCTCGCGCTG
>DASXDJ010000110.1:0-17731 GCA_036490755.1 Streptosporangiaceae bacterium | reverse complement strand
AGATCCACGGCCACGTGCCGCGGCTCGTCCTCGCCGGGCAGGTACAGGTCGACCAGGGCCACCCGGACCGCCGCTTTCTCGACCGCCCGCGCCTCATCGGCCAGCACCTCGATCTCGACCGCAGCGCCGGCCAGTTCCGGGTGCTCCTGGATCACGATGCGGGCCACCGCGTCGTCGTCGGTGATGAGCTCGCCGCTCAGGTCGCTGAACTTAACCATCTTCTGACCCACTGGGTGCCTCCCTGGATTGGCGGATTGCGCATCTCTGCGGCGTCGTCAGCGTATCAAACATACGTTCGGTAGGAATGGCACGCCACTCAGGAAGTCGAATGCGTGACCGACATGCTAGCGCGGCCGCCCGGCGGGCGGCGACGGGCCGCCGGCGGCGCCCGGCCGGCGGGTGTTTACGCACGCCACGCAGCCGGTGGGCGAAGATGGGGTCATGGATCTTCCCGTGCAGCCGCCGGTGCGGCCGATGCTGGCCAAGTCCGTCAAGACGATCCCGGAGGGCTCGCTGAGCTACGAGCCCAAGTGGGACGGGTTTCGCTCGGTCATCTTCCGGGACGGCGACGAGGTCGAGATCGGCAGCCGTAACGAGCGCCCGATGACGCGCTACTTCCCGGAGGTGGTAGCCGCGATCCGGGCCAGCCTGCCCGAGCGCTGCGTCGTCGACGGCGAGATCGTCATCCCGGACTCGGCCGGGCGGCGGCTGGACTTTGAGGCGCTGCTGCAGCGGATTCACCCGGCGGCCAGCCGGGTGAACCTGCTGGCCGAGCAGACGCCGGCCTCCTTCGTGGCGTTCGACCTGCTGGCGCTCGGGGACGAGGACTGCACGCCGTGGCCGTTCGAGCGGCGGCGGGCGCTGCTGGAGGAGGCCCTGGCAGCGGCCCGTGCGCCGGTCTACGTCACCCCGGCCACCCGGGACCGCGAGCTGGCGGTGCAGTGGTTCAGCCAGTTCGAGGGCGCCGGGCTGGACGGCGTCGTCGCCAAGCCGCTGGACGGCCCGTATGAGCCAGACAAGCGGGTGATGTTCAAGGTCAAGCACGAGCGCACGGCTGACTGCGTGGTGGCCGGCTACCGGCTGCACAAGAGCGGGCCTGATGCCATCGGCTCGCTGCTGCTCGGCCTGTACGACGACTCCGGGCGGCTCGCCAGCGTCGGCGTGATCGGCGCGTTCCCGCTGGCCCGGCGCAAGGAGCTGTTCACCGAGTTGCAGCCGCTGGTGACGGAGTTCGAGGGGCATCCGTGGAACTGGGGCGCGGCGCAGCCGGGGGTGCGGCACCCGCGGGAGGCCGAGCACAGCCGGTGGAACGCCGGCAAGGACCTGTCCTTCATCCCGCTGCGACCCGAGCGGGTGGTGGAGGTGCGGTACGAGCACATGGAAGGTACCCGGTTCCGGCACACCGCGCAGTTTGCCCGCTGGCGCCCGGACCGGGAGCCGGCCTCGTGCGGCTTCGCGCAGCTGGAGGAGCCGGTCAGCTACGACCTGGCGGAGATCCTGCCGCGCTAGCCGGCCCCCTCGGCCGGCTAGCGCGGCCTGCCGGGCAGGAGCGTCCCTGATGCGGGCCGCCGGCCGCCGGGGCCTCGGCCGCCGGGTCCGTGACGACGCACCAGACGACCTTGCCCCCGCCGGCCGCCAGATAGGCGCCTGAGGAGTCGCTCAGCGCCTCGGTCAGCAGCAGCCCGCGGCCGCCCTCCGCGTCAGCGGGCTGCCCGTGCTGCCGGGCCGGCCGGGCCAGGCAGCCGTCCCCGACCTGGATCCGCACGCCCCGGCCGGCCGGGATGAGCAGCAGCCAGATCGAGGCCAGCCCCGCGCTGGCGCTGGCCCGGATAGCGTTAGTCACCAGCTCGCTGACGAGTAACTCCGCGGTGTCCGCGACGGCAGCCAGACCCCAGCCGTGCAGCACCTTGCGGGTGTGTAATCGGGCCGGCGGCACGGCCGCGGGCTGCGCCGCGATCTCCAGGAACGAGTGCAGATGGAAGGCGCGGCCAGCACCGGAGTCAGGCTCGGGCGACCTGCGTGTTCCACCAGCCGATCGCCGTGCGGTGCTGGCCGCGCCAGCCCGGCCAGCACTGCCTGCGCCGGCTCCGCGCGGATCAGGGGCAGCGCTGGTCATGCTGTCGGGGCATCCCGTCATCTGCGGACCTTCCGGATACATCGTTCGACCGGCATGGTCAGCCGACGGTCTGCGACACTCACAGGATCCCGCTGTCCTGGCCACGTTGGCAAGCGTACTTTGGCAATTTGCCAAAACTTGATTGGAGCGACGAATGCCCGTCCGTCCCAGCCCGACAGTCCGCGGGCGGCGCCTGAAGTACGAGCTGCGCCGCCTGCGCGAGCAGCGGAGCCTCACCATCGAGCAGGTAGCCGAGCAGTCGGGCGGCGACTGGACCGCCTCGGCCATCTCGCGCTGGGAGCGCGGCGACCGGCGGATCCGGCCCGTTGACCTGCGCGCCCTGCTGGATATCTACGAGGTCCAGGGGGACAAGCGGGAGGTGCTGCTGACCCTGGCCCGCGAAGCCCGGACGCGCGGCTGGTGGCAGTCCTACTCCAGCGATGCGATCCCCGAGTGGTTCCAGGTCTATCTTGGCCTGGAGTCGGAGGCGGCGACGATCCGCGAGTACGACGCGGAGCTGATCCCGGGCCTGTTCCAGACAGAGGAGTATTACCGGGCATTCGAGCATGCTGCGCCGGCCGCGCGCGATGCGCAGGCGATTGAGCACCGGATCGCGGTGCGCACGGCCCGGCAGCAGCGGCTTTTCGCCGACGACGGCCCCGAGGTATGGACTGTTCTGAATGAGGCGGTTATCCGTCGTGTCGTCGGCGGGCCTGAGGTGATGCGCCGGCAGCTTGAGCGTGTCGCAGAACTGGCTGAGCGTCCGAACATTAGCGTCCAGCTGCTCCTGTTTCGCTCCGGTGCGCATCCGGCTATGGACGGATCGTTCACGGTTTTGGGCTTTAGCGAGGTGCTAGACCCCGACGTGGTCTACCTGGAGAGTCAGATGGGTAGCCTCTACCTTGAGAAGGAGCCCGAGGTGGAGCGGTATCGGGCTATGTTCACGCACCTTGTGGCTTCGGCTGTAGGCCCGGAGGAGTCGCGCAGGATGATCGCTGAGGCCGCGGCAGCAACCGGCTAGGCGGCCTCGCTGGGAGGACATAATGACCAGCTCCGATGCTGACCTGACTGGTGCGGTCTGGCGTAAGAGCACACGCAGCAACAGCGGCGGCAACTGCGTCGAGGTCGCCCGTAACCTGCCCGGCGTTGTCGCCGTCAGGAACTCCAAGCAGCCGGGGGGACCAGTACTGAGGTTCAGCCCGGCACAGTGGTCGGCATTCCTGACCGACGTCCAGGCCGGCGAGTTCAGCCAGTAACGACCCGGCGCCAGGCCAGCCGGGCGACCTGGGCCGCCATCGCCGCCCGGCAGGGTCCGTTGAAGATGATGAAGTCACCGAAGGCGTGCGCGCCCGGCCGCCCGGCGACTGATCGGGCGGCGTCGCGCACCCGGCTGAGCTGCGCGACGGTCATCGGCAGCGGCGGCTCGTCAGGCTGATAGGTCGTGCCCACCGGGTAATCGCGGTTCGGCCTGCGGGTCATCTCGATATGGCAGCCCATGACGTGGGTGACCGGGCGGGTGGCGGCGAATTCCGCTATCCGGTCCAGGCTGGCGGTGAACTGGCCGATATCGGAGACGTACAGCCGGCCGGGGTAGACCGTGTCCCCGGTGAGCAGGAAGCCGGTCCGCGGGTCGAAGACGGTGATCGCCGCCTGGTGATGCCCCGGGCTGCCGGTGATCTCCAGGATCCGGCCGCCGAGGTCGAGCGGCACAACCTGCTCGGGCCAGCCGGTGAATCCGAAGAACCCCTGCACCGCCGCCAGTTCCCGGCCGACGACGGTCGTGGCGGTCCGCCCGGCGAACTGGCCGTCGGCGGCGACATGGTCGCCGTGCCCGTGCGTGTGCGCGACGATCAGCTCGTAGCCGTCTCGCGGATGCCGGGCCAGCCACCCGGCCAGCAGGCCGTCGACCGTCGCGCGGAGCGGGAAGCGGCCGGGCTCCGCGGTCGCCCCGGTGTCGAGCAGCAGGGCCCGGTCCGCGCCGCAGAACAAGTACAGGAACGGCGCCTCGTAGTGCACGGCCTTGTTCTGCCGCAGGATGAAGGTGGCCGCATCGCAGGCATGCACCTGGATCGCCGGTCCGGTATCGCGCGACCGCCGCCGCGAGCCGTGAATCCACCGGACATCCAGGTTCACCGGCCCCGGTGCGCGGTCCGCCGCCGGCGTCCGGTCCGCCGCTGGTGCGCGATCCGCCGCCGGTGTCCGGTCATCCGCGGGCCTGCTCGTCATCCGCCGAGCCTAGCCCGGCCGCCATTGATCTCAATTATGGTACTGTTCTCAAAATTGGGAGTATAAATCTGACCGCGGCGAGGAGCAGGCATGCAGGATCAGGCAGCACGTGCAGGCGCCGGCCCGGGCACCGATGGCGCGCCGCCGCTGGGCCGGCACTACGAGGTAGCCGGGCGGCGGCTCGCGCTGCAGCGCTCCGGCTCCGGCGGGCCGGCGGTAGTCGTCCTGCCCGGCGCCGGCCTGGTCGGGCTGGACTTCCTGAACATTCACGAGCAGATCGCCGGGCTGACCACCAGCGTGCTGTATGACCGCGGCGGCACCGGCTGGAGCGATCCCGTCGCGCTGCCCCGGTCAGCCGCCGAGGTGGCCGGTGAGCTGCGTGACCTGCTGCGTGCCGCCGGGGTGGCGGCGCCGTTCGTGCTGGCCGGCCATTCCCTCGGGGCCTTCTACGCCCGCCGCTACGCGCAGCTGTACCCCGGCGAGGTGGCCGGCCTGATGCTGCTGGAACCGGGTCACGAGGACATCATGGCCTACCTGCCACCCCAGGCCGCCGAGCTCGCCGAGCGGATGAAGGCGGCCCAGGCGCAGCTGACCGGGCTGACCAGCGAGCAGGTCCGGGCGGCCCGGGATCAGCTCGGCGAGCTGTACGCATCCTGGCCGGACGCGGTCCGCGGGCCGCTGATCGACAACCACCTCGGGGCCTGGCGGACGGCGCTGGACGAGACGGCCAACTTCGAGACCGACATCTATGCCGAGCTGCGCGGCGGCGGTCCCCTGCCGGCCGTCCCGCTGATCGTGCTCACCGCGACCGGGATCAATCCCTACTGGGCGAAGTTCGCGCCCGAGGAGGTGGCCCGCCAGGCTCAGCAGGGCGTGCACGCCATGCACGCGGCGATGGCCGCCGCGGTGCCGCGCGGTGAGCATCGCCTGCTGCCCGGAGCCGCGCACCAGATCGCCCACCTGCAGCAGCCGGACGCCGTGATCCGGGCCGTGGCCGACGTGCTGAGCCGGTCCCGCGGCTAGTGCACCATGCAGCCCCCGGCCGGGCTGCTCTGCTGGCCGGCTGAGGTGGGTGAGCTGGGTGAGCTGGCCGGGCCGGGTGGCACGGCCGGGAACGCCTCGGCCAGCGCCCGGGCGATGTCGCGGGACCGGGCGGCGTAGCCGGCTGAGGTGAAGTGGATCCCGTCGCTGATGAACCACCTGGTCTTGACCACGTCCGCCCAGTCGTAGATGCGCATGGCCGGGTACCTGGCGCAGGCCCGCGACAGCGCGGAGTTCCACTCCTGCATGTCGGACTCGGAGTAGGGACCGCTGCTGAGCAGGGACTTGACGTTGATCCAGAGCACCGGCTGGTTGCCGATGAGCGACATCATCCGGCTGATCCGGGCGGCGATCGGGACCACCGAGCCGACCGCGACGTCGGCCGTGTCGTTCGTCCCCAGCGCCAGCACCCAGCAGCCCTGGTAGCCGTTCCTGAGCAGGCGCTGGGCCACGGTGTAGGCGTTAGGCGCGCCCTCGAGCGTCTCCACGATCGAGCGCCCGCCGGAGATCTCCCAGTAGACCTTGCGGACGCCGACGCGCGCGTACCGGGCGGACAGCCGCTGGGCGGGGTTGGGCAGGTAGTCGCTGGAGATAAGCCCGTCCGAGGTGGAGTCGCCGATGTGCACAACCTGCTGGCAGGAGGTGCGCAGCCGCTTCTTGCCGGCTGGGCCGTCCAGGGCCTGCTTCGTGCTGCCCTTGCCGCCTGACAGGGCCTGGACCCGGTCGGAGGTGCCGCCGGCGTTCGGCAGCGCGGCGGCCGACGCGCTGCTCTGCTGGCCGGGCGTCACCGCCGGGATCACGCCGGCCAGGCAGGCGCCTGCCACGGCGATGACGCCGACCCCGCCGGCCAGCGCGGCCCAGCCCTGCAGCCGGGCCAGCGGATTCTGCCGGGCGCTGGTGCGCAGCCGGGCGGCCAGGCGGCCGAGCGCGCCGTGCCGGATCGGCTCCTCCACCAGCCGCCAGGACACCGCCGCGGCGGCGATGCTGGCGGCCACCTGGAGCACCTCGCGCAGGACGGTCTCCTGCCCGTTCGCCGGGGTGGTGAGCACGATGATCGGGTAATGCCACAGATAGATGCCGTAGGAGCGGACGCCGATCCAGCGCACCGGCGCCACGCCCAGCACCCGGCCGAGCCGGGCGGCCGGAGAGGCCACGGCGGCCACGACCAGCACGGTCGCGAAGGACAGCAGCACCATCCCGCCGGGATACAGGAACGCGGAGTACTCGGTGCTGCGCCAGATCAGTGCGCCGATGACCAGCAGGCCGACGACGCCGACACCGTCCAGGCACCACCTGCTGGCCGTGCCGATGTCCGTGCGCAGCTTGCGGCTGGGCCACAGGAAGGCCAGCGCCGCCCCGATCAGCAGCCCGAAGACCCGCGTGTCGGTGCCGTCATACACCCGGGTCGGGTCGTAGCCGGGGTGATACAGCAGCGCCATGGCCAGTGCCGAGGCGCCGGCCAGCAGCAGGGCGACGCCAGCCAGGCCGAGGTGCTCCCCGGAGGCGGGCGCCGCCCGGCGGCGCTGCCGGGTCAGCCGCAGGCCGATCAGCAGCACCCACGGCCAGATCAGGTAGAACTGCTCCTCCACCGCCAGCGACCACAGGTGGCCCAGCGGCGAGGGCGGCCCGAACCGGGCGAAGTACGAGGTGTGCTGGACGATCAGCCACCAGTTGCTGACGTACAGCACGGCCGACCAGACCATCCCGCGCAGCGCGCCCAGCTGGGAGCGGTCCAGCAGCGCGACCCAGCCGATGACCACCACCAGCATCAGGAACAAGGCGGGCAGCAGCCGGCGGGCCCGGCGCTGCCAGAAGTCGACCAGCTGCAGCCGGCCGGTCTGCTCGCGCTGGCCGAGCAGCAGGTCGGTGATCAGGTAGCCGCTCAGGGTGAAGAAGACGCCAACCCCGAGTAACCCTCCCGGTGCCCAGCTCGCATTTAAGTGGTACGCCACCACCGCGAGCACGGCCAGCGCCCGCAGCCCGTCCAGGCCAGGCAGGTAACGCTGGCCGCCGCGAACCGGCTCGGGCATGATCCCCCCTAGATCAGCTGCCGAATGTGGTCCGCAATGCCGCCGTCAGCGCAGCCGTGCGACTGCTGCGCGCATGCACTTGCCCCCAAGGATGCGCGCGGGATTCACGGCCGGCGACGGCCATGCAGCATTGCCGGAACGGTCCCGAAGGCTACTAGACCTGTAACGGAGCTGTCACGCATTGCGATCAGAAGCCGGCTGTGCGTAATAAAAGAGAGACGGCGGGGCGGCGGCCGGATGGCCGCCGCCCCCCCCTCAGGCGGGTGCGCTCGGAGGGACTGCCCGCTAGACCCGGGCGGTGTCCTTGCGGAACCGCCAGACTGCCCCGGCGGCGAAGATCACCAGCCAGACCACCGCGTTGACCACCCAGACCAGCTTCACGTCCCCGCCGATCACCGGGGCGTGCACCAGCTGGTTGAGCCCGTACAGCGGGGTGTACTGGGCGATGGTCCGCAGCGCCGGCGCGAACTGGTTCAGCGGGATGAACAGGCCGCCGCCGAAGGCGAACAGCACCAGGGCGAACGACAGGATCTGCATAACGTTCTCGGTGGGCAGCAGGTAGCCCATGAACAGCCCGAACGCGGCGAAGACCAGGGCGCCGACCCAGACGCTGAGGCCGCAGACCAGCCACAGCACGCCATCCAGGTGCGGCACGCCGGTCGCGCGGCCGACGGCGAACACCACGAGCACCGAGCCGAGGCCGAGCACCATGGCCGTCAGCATCTTGATGACGATGTAGGCCACCGGGGACAGCGGCGTCAGCCGCAGCTGCCGGCTCCAGCCCTCGGCCCGCTCGATCGACACCATCGCCCCGCCGGAGGTGGTGGCCAGCACGCCCCCGTACAGGGCCATGCTGATCATGATGAACGCCGACTCGTTGCCGTGGGCCAGCCGGTCGTGCGCATAGGCGCTGTTCAGCCCGAAGATCAGGAAGAACACCACCGGCAGCACCACGGTGAACAGCACCGTGCGCCGGTTGCGCAGCAGCCGCCGCACTTCCAGCTTGAGCGCGGTCAGGTTGAACCCGCCCAGCGGCGGGGCGTGCCGGCTGCTGATGTCGGGGACGGCGGCGGTACTCATCGGGCTGCTCCTTCGGTGGCGGCACCCGTCGCGTTCCCGTCGCCGGTCAGGGCGAGGAAGGCGTCCTCGATGCCGCGGGCAATGATCTCCATGTCCCTGGCCGGGGTGCTGGTCAGCAGGTACCGGGCCACGGCGTCGCTGTCGCTGGCGTGGATCAGCACGGTGTCGCCGCGCAGCTCCACGCTGTCCGCGCCCGGAATCTGGCGCAGCTGGGCCGAGTCGGCGCCGGGCAGGGTGAACCGGACGGTGCGGCCCGCCGACAGCGCCTTGATCTGCGACGCTGTCCCGTCGGCCACGATCTGGCCGTGGGCGAGCAGGATGATCCGGTCGGCGTAGGCGTCCGCCTCTTCCAGGTAGTGCGTCGCGAACAGGACAGTCCGCCCCTTGGCGGCGTCCTCCCGGATCGCGGCCCAGAAGTTGCGGCGGCCGTCGACGTCCATGCCCGTTGTCGGCTCATCCAGGACCAGCAGCTCAGGGTCAGACAGCAGGGCCATGGCGAACCGCAGCCGCTGCTGCTCGCCGCCGGAGCACTTGCCCACCAGGCGGTCGGCGATCTCGGTGATGCCGGCCCGCCGCAGGACCTCGCCCGGCGGCTCGCTGGTGGCAAACAGGCTGCCGGTGTACTCGACCGTCTCGGCGACGGTCAGGTCCTTGAGCAGCCCGCCGGTCTGCATGACCGCGGAGATCAGCCCGCGGCTGATGGCCTGGCGCGGCTGCATGCCGAATACCGAGACCTGGCCGGAGGACGGCCGGGACAGGCCCAGGATCATGTCAATGGTGGTCGTCTTGCCCGCTCCGTTTGGGCCCAGCAGGGCGACGATCTCACCGGCGCTGACGGTCAGGTCGACGCCCCGGACGGCCTGCACTGAGCCGAAGTTCTTGTGCACGCTCGCGAGGTCGACGGCGAGGGGGTGGCCGGATGCGCGCGCTCGGGCGGCAGCCGCTGTGCTCGTCGTTGTCATGACACCAGTCTGGCAGCGGCCCGCCGGCTGGCACGCGGACCGCTGTCACGACCTGACCATGACAGCCGTCATGGCCGGTGGCTCACCGGCGAAAACCGGTGGTGCTGCCCGCCCGGCTAGCAGATGATGGCGGGCGGTTAGACCCTTGCTGTTCCCGGCCCACCGGAGGCTACGTGTCCGCGCCCCGAGCTGACATGTTCATCGACCCTGCTGCCGATCCGCGAACCGAGCCGCCGGAGCAGGGCAGCGAGCGGGACACCCTGGCCGGCTTCCTGCGCTGGCAGCGCGAGACCCTGGAGCTGAAGTGCTCCGGCCTGGACGCCGAGGCCCTCGCCCGCCGCTCCCTGGCGCCGTCCACGATGTCGCTGCTGGGGCTGGTGCGGCACCTGGCCGACGTGGAGCGGGCCTGGTTCCGGCGGGTGATGGCGGGCCAGGACGCGCCGTACCGGTTCTCCTCGCCCGGCGACCGGGACGGCGACTTTGACGGCGCCGTGGCCGACCCGCAGGTGGTGGCGCAGGCGTGGGCGGCATGGCGGGAGGAGATCGCGTTCGCCGACCAGTTCGTGGCCCGCGCGCCGGATCTCGGCCTGGTGAGCCAGGTCGCGGACCCGGACCGCGGCGGGATGTCGCTGCGCTGGGTGCTCACCCACATGATCGAGGAGTACGCCCGCCACCTCGGGCATGCCGACCTGCTCCGCGAGCACATCGACGGCGCCCTCGGGCAGTAGCTAGCGCGCGTCCAGGTACTGGCGGGCCAGCTTCGGCGGGGCCATGGCCAGCCAGCCGTCGGTGATCGCCGCGCGCAGGGCCCCGGCGGAGACGGCCGGCAACTGGACGAGGATCGCGGCATAGCCGTCGAAGTGCGGAATGGTGAAGTACTCGCCGGGGTGCGCGGTGAGCACGGCCTCCTTCTCGCCGAGGTCCTCGACCCGGGCCGCCAGGATGGGGCCACCGGGCGGCGGCTGATCGCCGAACCGGCGCAGGTCGGCCTTGCTGAACGGCCGCTCCCAGGCGAACGCCTGGCCCGCGACGAGCCAGGTACGGTTCCCGTGCCGCTCGCTCTCGGTGACCTCGGGAAGCTCGCGCGCGATCCTCGCCGCGTCGTCGATCGTCGCCATCCGGCTACGGTACGCCGGCGGCCGGGCCCGGCCGTCCCGGGCGACGCGGCGAGCGCGGCACGCATGCCTAAGATCGTGATATCCGGGATCGCCAGCCGGCGGGAGGCAGGAGACAGCGTGGTCAACGTGGTGATCACCGGCGGGGCCGGGTTCCTGGGCGCGCGGCTGGCCCGTGAGCTGCTCGCCGCCGGGTCGCTGGAGGTCGCGGGCGCGGCGGCGCGGCCGCTGGCCGGCGTCACGCTGATCGACCAGTTCCCGCCGCCGGGTGACCTGGCCGCCGACGAGCGGGTGACGGCGGTCCGGGGTGACGTCGGCGAGCTGCCCGAGACCGGCCGGGCCGCGCTGGCCGAGGCGGAGGTGATCTTCCATCTCGCGGCGGCCGTCAGCGGCGAGTGCGAGGCAGACTTCGACCTGGGCATGCGGGCCAACCTGCGCGGCACCGAGGCGCTGCTGGCCACCTGCCGGGCGCTCGGCACCCAGCCCGTGGTCGTGCTGGCCAGCTCGCTGGCGGTATTCGGGGCCGATCCCGGCCACCCGATGCCCGCCGCCGTCGACGACTACACCCTGCCCACGCCGCAGTCGAGCTACGGCACCCAGAAGGCCATCGCCGAGTACCTGCTGGCCGACTACACCCGCAAGGGTTTCCTGCGCGGCCGGTCCGTGCGCCTGGTCACCGTCAGCGTCCGGCCGGGCAAGCCCAACGCGGCCGCGTCCGGCTTCCTGTCCAGCATCATCCGCGAGCCGCTGGCCGGGCAGCGCGCGGTCTGCCCCGTGGACCCGGCGACCGAGGCCGCGCTGGCGTCGCCGGGCCGGGCGATCGCCGGGCTGCTGCGCGCCGCCACCGCGGCCGAGGCCGAGTGGGGCGGCCGCACCGCGGTCAACCTGCCGGCGCTCACGATCAGCGTGGCCGACATGATCGCCGCACTGGAGCGAGCGGCCGGGCCGCAGGCCAGCGCGCTGATCGACGTCGTGCCGGACCCGGACATCGAGCGGATCGTGCACACCTGGCCGGTCCGGGTCCAGGCCGGCCGGGCGGCCCGGCTGGGCCTGACCGCCGACCCCGACTTCGACTCCGTGATCGCGGCGCACCTGGCCGAGACCCGCGGCTGACCGCGGCAGCGCGGCCGCCGCCGGCCGGGCCGGCCGCTACTCCCAGAGCCGGACGGCCTGGTCGTCACCGCCGGTGGCCAGCAGGCCGCCGGCCGGGCTGAAGGCCAGCGCGCGCACCCAGTCGCCGTGCCCGGTGAGCGTGCCCGCCGATGTCCCGGTGGCCACATCCCACAGCCGGACGGTCTTGTCCTTCCCGGCGGTGGCCAGCAGGCTGCCGTCCGGGCTGAACGCGACCCCGGCCGCCCAGTCGGTATGGCCGGACAGCGTGGCCACGGCTACCCCGTTGGCCACGTTCCACAGCCGGGCCGTGGCATCGCGGCTGACCGTGGCCAGCATCCGCCCGTCCGGGCTGAACGCGACCCCGGTGACCGCGTCGGTGTGCCCGGTCAGCTTGCGCACCGGCATCCGGGTGGCCACCTCCCACAGCCGCGCGGCACCGTCGGTTCCGGCGGTGGCCAGCAGGCTGCCCCGGGCACTGAAGGCCACGCCGCTGACCCAGCCGGCATGACCGGTCAGGGTCCCGGCCGCCGCCCCGGTGGCAGCGATCCACAGCTGCGCGGTCTTGCCCGAGCCGGTCCCGGCCAGCAGCCGGCCGTCCGGGCTGAAGGCGACTCCGCCGGCCCAGTTGGTGTCCCTGGTCAGGGTCCGCGCCTGGCCGGTGCTCAGGTCCCAGATGCGGATCGTGCGGTCATGGGAGGCGGTGGCCAGGCTGCGCCCGTCCGGGCTGAACGCCACCCCGCTGACCGGGCCGCCGTGCCCGGTCAGCGTGCCGGCCAGGACGCCGGTGGCGACGTCCCAGAGCCGGACGGTCATGTCCTCGCCCGCCGAGGCGAGCAGGTTGCCATCCGGGCTGAACGCCACGGCGTACACCCACCCGCCGTGTCCGGTCAGGGTCCACAGCTGGGTTGCCGGAACGTAGCCGTGCCGCGGGCCGCCGGGCCGGGCCAGCGTGATGTCGGCCAGTCCCGCCAGCAGCACGGCCAGGTCCTCGGTACGGATCACCTGCACCGAGTTCCCGCCCCAGGCGGCGGCGTTGTAACGAGCGGAGACCACGCCCACGACGACCAGGCCCGTGGCGGACAGCTGGCCGGCCAGCACCGGGGCCCCGCTCATCCCGCAGGTCACTCCGCCGGCGGCGACCTGGCTCAGCGGCACCGGCCCGTCGCCGGCCGCCGGGGGGACGGCCGCGCCGGCCCAGCGGCCGTCAGCGTCGATGTAGGGGTAGCTGTGCTGGCCGTCGTTCAGGACGGGCGTCCCGGTAATGACGACGGGGGTGCCGATGATGACCTCGTCGCTGGCGGCCAGGGCCGGCACGCATTCGGGCAGCGGGTCTTCGGTCTGCAGGACGGCCAGGTCGTGGCCGGGATCCAGGCGGGCCACGACGGCGCGCCGCGGGGAACCCCCGGCCAGCGGGTCCAGGGCGACCACCGCGCCCTCGTGCCCCCCGCCCATCGCCGCCAGGACCTGCCAAGCGGTCACCAGCACGCCGGGGACCACCTGAAAGCAGGTGCCCGCCGGATCACCGTGACCGTCATAAAGCCGCGCCAGGTAGGGCGCGACTGGTGCCTCAGCCATTCTCTTCCTGGTCCAGTTAGCCGATTGTGCCCACATCGACACCGGAAGGGCCACCATAGCCGACTATGCCGCGACTTCCGCAAGATGCAGGCGGTCACGTGCGGGCGCCAGCCGGGCTTGTTATGTATCACCAGTCGATATATAACGATGACATGAAGCAGCGTGCGCTCCAGGAGCCGGCGTTCCTCATCCTGACGGCCCTGGCCGCCGGGCCCCAGCATGGCTACGGGATCATGACCGACGTCGCCGGGATCTCGGCGGGCCGGGTGCAGCTCGGCGCCGGGACGCTCTACGCGGCGCTGGACCGGCTGAGCACCGGGCGCCTGGTCGAGCCGGACCGCGAGGAGATCGTCGACGGGCGGCTGCGCCGCTACTACCGGCTGACCCCGGACGGGGCCCGGGCCCTCGCAGCTGAGGCTGGCCGGCTGCGCGCGAACGCGGCGGCGGCGACCCGGCGGCTGCGCCAGGCCGGGCGGCTGGCCGGAGGGCCGGCGTGACCGGCGGCGGGCCGGGGGCACCGAGCCTGGAGCGCGGCTACCGGCGGCTGCTGGCCTGCTATCCCCCGCGGCACCGGCGTGCCCGCGGCGAGGAGATGGTCGGCGTGCTGCTGGCCGCCGCCCCCGCCGGGCAGCGACGCCCGACCGGGCGCGAGACCGCCGACCTGCTGCGCGGAGCGGCCCGGATCTGGCTCGCGCCGCGCAGCTTCGCCGCGCCCGCCCGGGGCTGGCGCGATGCGCTTGCCGTGGTCAGTATCGCGCTCCCGCTGATCATGGCCCTCCGGGTCGTCGCGGAGACGGCCGGCCTGGCGGCAGCCATCTACCCGGAGCGGATCTACGTGTCCCTCACCAGCGATGTCGTGAGCCTCAGCCCGCTGAGCCCGGGCCTGGTCATCCTGCTCGTCGTGCTGCGGCTACGGCGCACGGCAGCGGCCGTGACGCTGGTCCTGACGGCGGTGCTGCTGGCCCAGGCCATCCGGGGCGCGGGAGCTGGCCTGGACTCGTCCATCGCCTTCGCGGCATCCGGGTACGCCGTCGAGACCGTAGCCCTGGCCGGCTCAGCCGGACCGCGACGGGGCCTGCGGCTGATGACCTGGCGCGGCATCGCCGTGGCGGTGACCGGGACGCTGGCGGTCGCGGCGTTCTGCGCCGCTGTCACCGCCGCCCGGATGCCGGTCATCCAGCTGCCCGGGGCCCGGCCGAGCGAGGCGTCGCCGTCCCTGCTCAGCGCCCTGGCCGCGGCTGCGGGCGTGGTCGTCCTGGCCGCAGCGGCCGCCGCCGCCCGGTCCGGGACGGGCCGCCGGGTGCTGGTCCTGCTGGCCGTCCCCGGCTGCGTCCTGCCGGCCGGGCTCCTGACGCCCTGGCCCGGCACGGGAACGGTGGCCCTCGTCAGCTACCTCCCGCCGCTGGCGCTCGCCGCCGGGATCGTGGTCGCGGCCCGGCGGGCCGCCCGGCCCGGGGCCGGCCGGGCCAGCTGACCAGCAGGCAGCGGTCAGCCGTCCGGCAGCCGGACCTGCTCGCCGTCGCGGCTGCCGTTCACCTGGCGGGCGCGGCCGTCGCGCGCGGCGCCCTTCCGGGACAGCCGCGCCGACGCCAGTCGCTGATCGCCGTCCAGCAGCCAGATGCTGACCTCGTTAGCATCCCGGCTGGCGGCCAGGTACGGGTCGCAGCCGGGCCGCACCGGCCGGTGATACTCCAGGTCAGCGCCGTCCGGCAGCCAGTCGAGGCCGGCCAGCACATCCTCGACCGCAGCCCAGTGGATCGCGTTGTTGACGTGCCCGGCGGTGTCGAAGTCGCTGGCCCGCAGCGGCCAGGCACCACCCGCGGGCGAGGCCGGCGGGCGCGGGTGGGACAGCCGGACCGACACCGTGCGGCCCTGCGCGGCACCGTCGTAGAGGCGGTGAAACTGCGGGCCGAGCGGCGCGGGACGCCCATCGGTGCGGGCCACGGCCGCCCACACCGCCGTGGCCTGCAGCAGGTCTCCCTCCGGCCCGGACACGATCGTCGTCCGCTCAGCCCACCGGGGCCCGGTGGCCGAGCAGAAGGTATGCAGCCAGATCCGGTTGCCGAAGCGAGGGTAATCCCGCACGGTCACGGCGGTTTTGCGGACCAGCCAGGCATAGGGCTCATCCCAGCCTGCGTCGTACAAGTCGTCCTCGGCGGCCTGCTGGAGATACCGCGCCAGCGCATCGAACCGCAGGCGGCCGGCGGGAGTCACGTCCGTGCTGCGGACCAGCCGCCTGGTGGTGTAGACGCGGCCGGCCCGCGGCCGGGACAAGAACGTGCGCATGCAGCTCCGCAACCCCAAATCTGGCCAGATCACCGCGGGAGCCCGGGGCCGGGCCGTGTACGGCTCGGCCCCATTGTCTCGCACCCGGCCGCGGGGCGGCGGGCTCCCCTGGCCCGGGCCCCGGCGGCGCGGCGGCGCCCGCTGCCCCGGCCGTAAGGTCGAGGGGCTGGTCACCGCACCCCCCGCCGCGGTGCCCGGCGTCGCGGCGACAGGAGGACGCACGTGAACTGCAGCCCCGCCGATGAACTCGATCTGGCCTCCCCGGCGGGCCGGGCCGCGGCCCGCGACCGGGTCGCCGCGCCCGGCTATGACCGCCGCCAGCTGCGGACCGGCATCGTTCACTTCGGTGTCGGCGGCTTTCACCGCGCCCACCAGGCCATGTACCTGGACCGCCTGCTCACCGACCCCGGCACCCGCGCCGCGGCGCTGGAGTGGGGCATCTGCGGCGTGGACGTGCTGGCCGCCGACCGGCCCAAGAAGCAGGCGCTCACCGCTCAGGACAGCCTGTACACCCTGGTGCTCAAGGCGCCCGATGGCAGCACCGAGGCGCGGGTCATCGGCTCGCTGACCCGGTACCTGTTCGCGCCGGAGGAGCCGGACCGGGTGCTCGGCGTGCTGACCGACCCGCGCACCCGCATCGTGTCGCTGACCATCACCGAGGGTGGCTACAACTTCCATCAGGCCACCGGCGAGTTCGACGCGGCCAGCCCGGCCGTGGCCGCCGACCTGGCACCCGGTGCCGTGCCGCGCACCGTGTTCGGGTTCGTGACCGAGGCGCTGGCGCGCCGGCGGGCCGCGGGCACGCCGCCGTTCACGGTGATGTCGTGCGACAACATTCCCGGTAACGGGGACGTGGCGCGGCGGATGTTCGCCGCGTTCGCGAGCCTGCGCGACCCGGCCCTCGGCGCCTGGATCCGGGCTGAGGTGGCCTTCCCCAGCTCGATGGTCGACCGGATCACCCCGGTGACCACGGCCGCCGACATCGAGCAGCTGCGTACCGGGTACGGCATCCGCGACGCGCTGCCGGTGGTCTGCGAGCCGTTCACCCAGTGGGTGCTGCAGGACAACTTCCCGGCCGGACGGCCGCCCTGGGAGTGCTGCGGCGTGCAGCTGGTCGCCGACGTGACGCCGTATGAGCTGATGAAGCTGCGGCTGCTCAATGTCGGCCACCAGGCGCTGGCCTACGCCGGGTACCTGGCGGGATACCGGTACGCGCACGAGGCCGCGGCCGACCCGGTCTTCGCCGCCTTCCTGCGCGGTTACATGCAGGCCGAGGGCCGCCCTACCCTGCCGGAGGTCCCCGGCACCGACCTGGATGCCTACATCAGCGGGCTGCTGGAGCGGTTCGCCAGCCCGGCCATCCGCGACACCCTGGCCCGGCTGGCCGCCTTCAGCTCCGACCGGATCCCCAGGTGGCTGGTCCCGGTGATCCAGCACAACCTCGCCGCGGGCGGCCCCGTGGAGCGGTCCGCGGCGATCGTGGCCAGCTGGGCCCGGTACGCCGAGGGCACCGACGAGCAGGGCCAGCCGATCGAGGTCGTCGACCAGCGGCGTGCGGCGGTGCTGGCCAGCGCCGCCGCGCAGCATACCGACCCGCTGGCCTTCATCCGCGACGAGCAGCTGTTCGGCGGGCTGGCCGGCCAGCCCGGTTTCACCGGCCCGTACCTGGCCGCGCTGGAGTCGTTCCGGGCCCGCGGCGCCCGCGCCACCTACCAGCTGCTGAATTCCGGTCCTGCGTAAACTCGCGGGCATGCCGCAGATCGCTACCAGTACCCGCGTCGGCCTCGACGAGCTCCTGGATTTCATCCGCCCCCGGCACCAGGCTGTGCTGCTCACCTCGCGCGCCGATGGCTCCCCGCAGGCCTCGCCGGTCACCTGCGGCGTGGACGGGGCGGGCCGGATCGTCGTCTCCACCTACCCGGAGCGGGCCAAGACCGCTAACGCCCGCCGCGACAGCCGCGCGTCGGTGCTGGTGCTGTCCGATGACTTCGGCGGGCCGTGGGTGCAGGTCGACGGGGATGCCGAGGTGCTGGACCTGCCGGAGTCGGTGGAGCCGCTGGTCGAGTACTTCCGCAGCATCTCCGGCGAGCACCCCGACTGGGACGAGTACCGGGAGGCCATGCGCCGCCAGGGCAAGTCCCTGATCCGGGTCACGCCGCGGCGCTGGGGCCCGGTGGCCACCGGCGG
>DASXDJ010000109.1:0-23735 GCA_036490755.1 Streptosporangiaceae bacterium | reverse complement strand
GAACACCGACACCCGCGAGCACGACATCGCTGACTCCGACGACTATTACCAGTACCACGGCGGCATGGTCGCCACCGTCCGCGCGCTGACCGGCACCGCGCCGGCCGCCTACGTCGGCGACAGCACCCGGCCGGACTTCGTCCGGACCCGCACCCTGACCGAGGAGTCGGCGCGGGTATTCCGGTCCCGGGTGATCAACCCGCGGTGGATCGACGCCATGAAGCGGCACGGCTACAAGGGCGCGTTCGAGCTGGCCGCGACCGTGGACTACCTGTTCGGCTGGGATGCCACCACCGGGGTGGTCACCGACTGGATGTACGAGCAGCTGTCCGAGAGCTACGTGCTGGACCCCGACACCAGGAAATTCCTCGAAACGAGCAATCCGTGGGCGCTGCGCAACATCGCTGAGCGGCTGCTGGAGGCCGCCGACCGCGGCCTGTGGGCGGAGCCGGCCCCGGATACGCTGAGCCAGCTCCGCGACGCCTATCTCGAGGTCGAGGGGCAGCTGGAGGCGGGACAGGAATGAGCGACACCGGACTGACCCGCGCCGCGGCGCTTGACGCTGGCAGCGAGAACGGCACGGCGGCCGGGGCCGCCGGGGCGGCCCCGGCCCGGTCCCGCGGGCTGCCGTTCGCGGCGGTCGTCGGGCAGGACGATGCCCGGCTGGCGCTGCTGCTGGGCGCCGTGGACCCGGGCATCGGCGGCGTCCTGCTGACCGGCGAGAAGGGCACCGCCAAGACGACGCTGGTGCGCGGCCTGGCCGACATCCTGCCCAGCATCTCGGTGGTCACCGGCTGCCGGTTCTCCTGCGACCCGGCCGTGCCTGACCCGGCCTGCCCGGACGGCCCGCACGGACCCGGCTCCCCCGCCCGGCACCGTCCCGCCCGGCTGGTGGAACTGCCGCTCGGCGCGACCGACGACCGGATCACCGGCAGCCTGGACGTGCCCCGGGTGCTGGCCGGGGCCCCCACCGCCGAGGCGTTCGTGCCCGGCCTGCTAGCCGTGGCCAACCGCGGCGTCCTGTACGTCGACGAGATCAACCTGCTGCCCGACCACCTGGTGGACGTGCTGCTGGACGCCGCCGCGACCGGGGTCACGACGGTCGAGCGGGAGGGCATCTCGCTGCGGCATGCCAGCCAGTTCCTGCTCGTCGGCACGATGAACCCGGAGGAAGGCGAGCTGCGCCCGCAGCTGCTGGACCGGTTCGGGCTGTGCGTGCCGGTGGTGGCCAGCGCGGACCCGCGGCGGCGCGCCGCGGCCGTCCGGGCGCGGCTGAGCCATGACCGGCACCCGGCCGGCAGCCTCTCCCGGCACGACGCGGCCGGCCAGGAGCTGACCAGCCAGATCGCCGCGGCGCGCGCCCGGTCGGCGGCGGTCGAGCTGGCCGACGCCGAGCTGCTGCGGATCACCACGGCATGTGCCTCGCTCGGGGTGGACGGGCTGCGCGGCGACCTGGTGACGGCCCGCGCGGCCATCGCGCATGCCGCCTGGGCGGACCGGCCCGCGGTCACCGAGGCCGACATCCGGGCCGCTGCCCGGCTCGCGCTGCCGCACCGGCGGCGCCGCGGCCCGTTCGATGACCCGGGCATGGACGACGCCCAGCTCGACGAGGCGTTCGCCAGCCCCCCGGAGCCAGCCAGCCCCGACGACCAGTCCGGCACCGGTGGCCCGGCGCCGGATGCGGACCAGCCCGGGCCGCCGGACCCATCGGCCGGCCCGCCGCAGGACAGCCCGCCCGGCGAGGACCGCGACGGCCCGGAAGGCGGGCCGGGGTCCCGGCCTGACCCGCCGGACCGCGGCGGCGGCGGGGCCGCCGCCGGACCGCCCGACTACGCCGGCGTCGGCTCGCAGGCGGCGCCCCCGGCCGCGAATCCGGGACCGGTCCCCGAGCCGGGCCGGCCCGGCGAGCAGGCCGGCGGCCAGGGCCCCGTTTCGTATATGTTCCCTTTCCGTGACAATCAAGCGAGATCCCTCCTGGATCTCCGGCGGCTGGAGGCCCGCGGCCTGGGCACCGGCAGCGGTGGCCGGCGGGCCCGGTCGCAGGGCCCCGGCGGCCGCCCGGCGGGCACGGCCCGGACCGTCACCAGCCCGGACCTGACCGCAACGATGCGCGCGGCGGTCCTGGCCCGGCCCGGCCAGCCGTTCGCCGTCACCTCCGCGGACCTGCGCCGCTGGCTGCGCCGCGGCCGCGAGTCGAACCTGGTGATCCTGCTGCTGGACACCTCGGGCTCGATGGCCGCGCGGCGGCGCAGCGCGACGGTCGCCACCGTGGCGCTGTCGCTGCTGCGGGACTCCTACCGGCGCCGCGACCGGGTCGCGCTGCTGACCTTCCGGGGCCGGGACGCGGCCGTCGTGGTGCCGCCGACCCGGTCGTCCGGGCTGGCCGCGCAGCGGCTGCGCGATCTGCCGGCGGGCGGCCAGACGCCGCTGGCCGCCGGGCTGGAGGCGGCCGGCCGGCTCGCTCAGCGCGAGCGCTGGCGGGACCCGGCGCGACGGCCGCTGCTGGTGGTGGTCACCGACGGGCGCGCTACCGGCGGCCCGGATCCGGTCGGGCGGGCCCGGCACATGGCGCGGCAGCTGGCTGGCATCTCCAGCGTGGTCGTCGACGCCGAGGACGGGCCGGTGCGGCTCGGCCTGGCCGGGGTGGTCGCCCGCGACCTGGGCGCCGACCTGGTCACGGTGGCCGGGCTGGCCTCCGCGAGCGCCGCCCGGCGCGACGACGCGGCGCAGGCGCTCGCGGCTATCATCCGCGCGAAGGAGGCAGCCTGATGCCGCAGGGGAAAGTCGCCAGCACGCCGGCCGACGGGCTGACCACCCGGCAGCGCCGCGCCCAGCCGCTGCTGGCCGTGCACACCGGCGACGGCAAGGGCAAGTCGACCGCCGCCTTCGGGATGGCGCTGCGGGCCTGGTCGGCCGGGTGGCCGATCGGGGTGTTCCAGTTCACCAAGAGCCCGAAATGGAAAGTCGGCGAGGAGGGCGCGCTGCGGGCGCTCGGCGAGGTGAACCGGCAAACCGGCCAGGGCGGCCCGGTGACCTGGCACCGGATGGGCGAGGGGTGGTCCTGGCTGCGCACCAGCCCCGAGGATCACGAGCGGGCCGCCCGCGAGGGCTGGGAGCAGGTCAAGCGCGATCTGGCGGCGCAGACCTACCGGCTGCTGATCCTCGACGAGTTCACCTACCCGGTCAGCAACGGCGCCCTGGACGTGGACGAGGTGCTGGCCACGCTGGCGGTCCGGGCCGGCACCCAGCATGTGGTGATCACCGGCCGCCGGGCGCACCCGGCCCTGGTGGACGCCGCCGACCTGGTCACGGACATGACGAAGGTGAAGCACCCGATGGATGCCGGCCGCAAGGGCCAGGCCGGCATCGAGTGGTAAGCCGGTCCCCGTGGTGATGTCATGCTGAATCAGCCGCGCCTGGTCATCGGGGCCACCCGGTCGGGCGACGGCAAGACCACTGTCGCTACCGGGCTGATGGCGGCGCTGGGCGCGCGCGGCCTGCGGGTATCGGCGCACAAGGCCGGGCCGGACTACATCGACCCGAGCTATCACGCGGCCGCGACCGGCGCGCCGGGCCGCAACCTGGACGTGTGGCTGACCGGCGAGGACCTGATCGCCCCGCTGTTCGGGCACGGCGCGCGCGGGGCTGACGTCGCCATCATCGAGGGCGTCATGGGGCTGTTTGACGGCGTGGCCGGCCGCGGCGACCTGGCCAGCACCGCGCACGTGGCGCGGCTGCTGGACGCCCCGGTGGTGCTGGTCGTCAGCGCGGCGGGGACAGCGCGGTCGGTCGCGGCGACGGTGCACGGGTTCGCCACGTTCGACCGGCGGGTCCGGGTCAGCGCGGTGGTGCTCAACCAGGTGGCCTCGGACCGGCACGAGGCCATCGCGCGCGAGGCGATCACGGCGACGGGGATCCCGGTCCTGGGGGCGCTGCCGGCCGAGGCCACGCTGCACACGCCGTCCCGGCACCTCGGGCTGGTCCCGGCCGCCGAGCGGGCGGCGCAGGTCAGCGACTGGCTGCCGCGGCTGCGGGACCTGATCGCCGCGCACCTGGACCTGGACGCCCTGCTGGCCATCGCCCGCAGTGCCCCGCCGATCGCCGCCCGGCCCTGGTCCCCCGAGCCCGCGGCCGGGCCCGGCGAGCCCCGGCCCGGCGGCCCGCCGGTCCGGGTGGCGGTGGCCGCGGGCCGCGCGTTCACTTTCGGCTACGCCGAGCATCAGGAACTGCTGGCGGCGGCCGGGGCGGAGGTCTGCACGTTCGACCCGATGACCGCTGAGCGGCTGCCGGCGGGCACCGCTGCGCTGGTGGCCGGCGGCGGCTTCCCGGAGGTGTATGTCGAGGACCTGACCGCCAACACCGCGCTGCGCGCCGAGATCCGGGACCGGGTGGCAGGCGGGATGCCGGTCGTCGCCGAGTGCGCCGGGCTGCTGTGGCTGGGCGCTGACCTGGACGGGCGCGAGCAGTGCGGGGTGCTGCCGGCCCGCGCGCGGATGACCGGCCGGCTGACGCTCGGGTACCGGGAGGCGGTCGCGCTGCGCTCCGGCCCGCTGGTCCCGGCCGGCGCGACGGTCCGCGCCCACGAGTTCCACCGCACCGTGAGCGAGCCGTCCGGCGGCAGCCGCCCCGCCTGGCGGCTGGCCGACGGCAGCGAGCAGGGCTGGGCGGATGACCGGATGCTCGCGTCCTACCTGCACCTGCACTGGGCGGGCATCCCCGGCGCGGCGGCCCGGCTGGTGGCAACGGCCCGCGCGGCCCGCGACGAGCGCGCCGCGGCAGGCGGGCAGGCCAGCCGGCCAGCGCGGCCGGCCGCGGCTGCGCCGACGGGGAGCCGGAACGCGCCCGCGGGCCGGGTGGCCGCGCCCGCGCGCCGCGGGACCAGCGGCGGGACCGCGCCCTCGGGCCGGGTGGTCAGCGGCGGACGGGAGGACCGGACATGACGACCCCCGTACCCGGACCGCCGGACTGGCTGCGGGCCCGGCTGTTCGCGGGGCTGGGGCACCTGGGCCACCCGGCCAGGCCGGATGCGGCCCTCGCCGCGATCGCCGCCCGGCACCAGCGCTCCCCCGGTGAGGTCCTGCTGGCCGGCGGCGCCCGCGACGCACTTGCCCTGCTGGCCCGGTCGCTGCCGCCGCAGCACGCGGCCTGCGCCGGGCCCGCTTGCGCCGGGCCTGCTTGCGCCGGCCCCGCCACGGCCGACGCGGCGACGATCCTGCGCGCGGCCGGTCATGACGTCCGGTCAGTCCCGCTCACCCCGGACGGCACGCTCGACGCCGGTCAGGTACCTGACGAGGTGGATCTGGTCGTCGTGGCCGGCCGGGCCGGCCCCGGCGGGATGCCGGACCTGGAGCGGCTGGCGCGACCGGGCCGGATCCTGGTCGTCGACGAGACGCAGCGCGATGGCCCGGACGGCCCCGCCGGGCCGGGGGCCAGCGCCAGCGCGGACGCAGCGCGCGACCTGCCCGGACTGGTGGTGATCCGGGACCTGGCCAGCGTCTGGGGACTGGACGGGCTGGGCGCCGGCTACCTGCTCGGTGACGCGACCCTGGTCGGCCGGCTGCGCGCGGCTCAGCCGTCCCGGCCGGTCAGCACGCTGGCGCTGATCGCCCTGGAAGCCTGCAGCCAGCCCGACGCGGTTGCCTGGGCCGCCGGGCAGGCCAGCCGCGCGCCGCAGATCGCCGCCCCGGACGCCGGCGCCCAGCAGGCCGGCGCGTCCGACGGCGCCAGCGCCCCCGGCACCGCCCCAACGCCCGGCACCGCCAGCGCCGGCGCGCCCGGCAGCGGCCCAGCTGCGGGCGCGGGCAGCGGCACGAGCATCTCCGGCACCGGCACCGTCACGCTCATCGGGGCCGGGCCGGGCGGCAGCGACCTGATCACGATGCGCGGCTGGCTGGCCCTGCACGAGGCCGACGTCGTCGTCGCCGACCGGCTCGCTGACCCCGGCCTGACCCGGCAGCTGCGGCCCGGCGTGCTGCTGATCAACGCGGGCAAGGCCCCCGGCGCCCAGCAGCTCAGCCAGGATCAGATCAACGGGGTACTGACCGAGCACGCCCGCGCGGGGCGGCGGGTAGCGCGGCTTAAGGGCGGCGATCCGTTCGTCTTCGGTCGCGGCGGCGAGGAAGCAGCGGCGTGCGCTGCCGCCGGGATCGCCTGCACCGTCATCCCCGGCCTGTCCAGCGCGCTGGCGGGGCCCGCGCTGGCGGGCATCCCGGTGACCCACCGGGAGATCGGGCAGTCCTTCACCGTGGTCTCCGGGCACCTGCCGCCGGATCACCCCGACAGCCGGGTGGACTGGAAGGCGCTAGCCGGCGGATCGGACACCCTGGTGCTGCTGATGGCCGTGCGCAACCTGGGCGCCATCGCCGGGCACCTGGTCGCCTGCGGGACGCCGCCGGAGACGCCGGCCGCGTGCGTGCAGGACGCGGGTACCGGCCGGCAGCAGGTCTTCCGCAGCACGCTGGGCGGCCTGGCCGACCCGGCCGCGGCCCCCCCGGTCCGCAACCCGGCGGTGATCATCATCGGCCCGACGGCCGGCCATCTCAGCGCCGCGGACCCGGCCGGCGAGCTGGCGGGCGGCCACCCGGGCCCGCTCTGCTAGGTGCGCCGGCCTACTCGGCCGGCGCCAGCCCGGCAGGCACCCCCGGCAGCGCCCGGCGGGCCGCCAGCGGCGGCCCGTGGCCCGCGTCCGGCCCGTTTTTCCGGGCGGCCCGCCAGCGCAGCAGCGTGATCGCTGCCACGAATGCCACCGCCAGCGCATAGCCGAGCTGGCCGGCGTACGGCACTGTCCGGCCCGGCAGCGGGTGCAGCGGCGTGAGGTAGCGGGCCGCGGCCAGGGCCAGCCATTCCGGGCGGCCGTCCAGCGCCACCAGCACGACCAGCAGCATCGAGTACCACAGCAGCGCCGGCGTGGTGACGGCCAGGGCGGCGCCGGTCATCAGCAGCGCCGAGCGCCACGGCCGGTCGGGGTCGGCCCAGCGCAGGGCGAGCAGGCCTGCCCCGGCCAGGATGACCACGGCGGCCAGGGTGGCCCACCGGCCCGGCACGAGCAGGCTCACCAGCTCAAATCGCCCGCCGCTGGTGTAGCCGTCCTGGGCCAGGTAGCCGGGCAGGAAGCCGATCACGTGACGGCCCACGGCCAGCAGGTGCGGCAGGTACGCGGCAGCGGTCGCCGCCAGCGCCGACACGGCCACGGTCACCGGGCGGCGGCGCAGCACCCCGGGCGCCAGGAGCACGGGGGTGATCTTGGTGGCAATGGCCAGGCCGAGCAGCACGCCCCCGCCCGCCGCCCGCAGCCATCCGCGCTGACGCTGGCCGGGCCGGGCCAGCGTCAGCAGCGCCGCGGCGGCCAGGAACGCAGCCAGCACGTCCACGTGCGCGTCATTGCCGGCCTGCAGTCCCACGACGGGGCACCAGGCCCAGAACACCGCGTAACGCGGATCGCGGCCCAGCCGCCGCAGGCCCCGGATCAGCAGCAAGGTGGTGGCGATCGCGCACAGCGCCGCGGCGGCCTGGATCGGCACCGAGCCGCTGCCTGGCCACGACAGCGCGGCGACCACCGTGAAGTACGCCTCCGCGACGGGCGGGTAGATCGTCGGGACACGCGGCCGGTTGATCCGGGTGCAGCCGCGCGGCAGCAGGTCGTGGCGCGGGCGCACGGGAGCGGCGCGGACGATCGCCCGCGGCCCGTCGGCCAGCCCGCCCATGCCGACGCAGTAGGTCCCGTCCGGCGGCCAGAGGAAGTGCTCGCGAAAGCCGGCGAGCTGCGGTGCGGCGGGCGGGTAGTGGTAGGGGTCGATGCCGGCCAGCTGGACCCGCCCGTCCCAGATGTAGCGGTACAGGTCGTCACTGCCCTGCGGCGGCGCCGACAGCGCAGCGAGCTGGATCGCGATGCCGCCCAGGACGATGAGCGGCACCGCGCGCCGGGAGCCGACCCCGAGCACCAGCCACGCGCCAGCCGCGAACGCGGTCCACAGCAGCGCATAGACACCGGCCGGCTGCCAGGGCGCCAGCCACGGAACCTGCCGCACGCTGAGCAGGACCACGGCGGCGATCACGGTCGCGGCCGCAGCCGCCCCGGCCAGCCTCATCCATCCGCGCACGTGCCGAACGCTGCCAGCCTGGCGCCCGCGGCGATAGCAACGCGCGGATCACGTAAGCATTCGTTAATGCAGGTCAGCCTCGCCCGGACCGACCCGCCCCGACGCCGGCGGCCGGCTCGCCTGGCGTGCGGCCGCCCGGCCGGCACCAGGTGCTAGGCCTGAGCCGCGCCGTCCGCACGGCTCAGCAACGCAAACCAGCGCCCCGAGTCGGCCCAGCTCTCCGTTGCCTCCATACCCGCCGTCGCCGCCAGGGCAGCCAGCTCGTCAGCGCCGACCCAGGCCCACGGGAACCACGGTCCCTCACCTCGGGCGGCCCGCAGCCGGACCTGCTCGCTGCGCGTCTGCGACCCCGGCGGCCCGGCCTCGGCCACGACCGTGCCGCCCGGCCGGACCAGATCCCTGACCCGGCGCAGCAGTGCCGCGGGGTCGCCGCCGATGCCGATGTTGCCGTCGGCCAGCAGGACCGTCGACCAGCGACCGGTTCCCGGCACGTAGCTGAAGACATCACGCTGCAGCGCCAGCGCCCCCGAGGCGCGGGCCAGGGTGATGGCGTAGGGAGTGACGTCGATGGCCAGCGCGGGGATGCCGCGCTCGGCGAGCGCCACCGTCAGCCGGCCCGGCCCCGCCCCGACGTCCAGGGTCGGGCCCGTGCAGCGGGCCAGGACCGAGTCGTCGCCCGGTGCCGGGCACAGCCAGCGCTGCACCGGCAGCGGGCTGGAGGTCCCGTCGGCGTGCTCGATCTCCGGCACCGCCGTACCCGCCAGGGCCTGCTCGTAGAGCTCCCCGAGCATGCAGCGCTCCCGCCTTTCCGCAATGGACTCTCGCCTGGCCCCGCGGACCTCGCCCATCGGGAATTCGGCATCGGCGCGGCCTGCCGGGATGATGGCATGGCAGGTCACGAGGCCGACAGCGTAGCGACGGCGCCTGCGCGCCGACCCTTACGAAGCCGTGACGTATCCGCGGACGAACGCCGAGACCGCAGGCCAGGGCCGCAGATCCGGTTACCGTTAGCACGGCGGCATGCGCGTGCGCGGTAGCCGGCCGATGATGAGGTGTCCGATGTGCAGTAACGCTGATGAACAGTAATCCGGATCCGCCGGGCCGGATCATGGTGGTCGACGATGACGCCACCCTCGTCGACGTGGTGGGCCGGTACCTGTGCCGCGACGGGCACCAGGTCGAGTGCGTGCATGACGGATACGCCGCGCTCCGCCGGGTTGAGGAGGAGCCGCCCGACCTGGTCATCCTGGACCTGATGCTGCCGGGGATCAGCGGCCTGGAGGTCTGCCGCCGGCTCCGCCAGAACTGGCCGATCCCGATCGTGATGCTCACCGCGCTCGGCGAGGAGACCGACAAGGTGGTCGGCTTCGAGACCGGCGCCGACGACTACGTCACCAAGCCGTTCAGCCCGCGCGAGCTCACCATGCGCGTCCGGTCGGTACTGCGCCGGGCCCGGGGGACCGGCCTGCAGGGCGCCGCGCCCCGCGGCAGCCTCACCGACGGGGACCTCAGCGTGGATCTCGGCGCGCACGAGGTCCGCCGCGGCGCCGCGCTCGTCTCGCTGACCTCCCGCGAGTACGACCTGCTGGTCTACCTGCTGCGGCACCCCCGCCAGGCATTCACCCGCGAGGAGCTGCTCGACCAGGTCTGGAACTGGTCATTCGGCGATACCTCGACGGTCACGGTGCACGTGCGGCGGCTGCGCGAGAAGCTCGAGCCCGACCCGACCAGGCCGCGCCGGATCGTGACCGTCTGGGGCGTCGGTTACCGATTTGAGCCGGGGGACGCATGATCTCGCTCTCTGACCTGTGGACGGTCAGTTACACGGTGGCCGCCATCGCCCTGCTGGCCGCGGCGGCCGGCCTTGTCGCGGTCCGGCTGCTCGCCGCCCGCCCGATCGCCACCATCCTGGTCGTCATCGCGGCGGTGACCGTGTCCGCGACCGCGGCCGGGTTCCTGGTCATCGGCAAGGAGATGTTCATCTCCCGGAGTGACCTCGACCTCGTGATGGCGGTGACCGTCATCGCGGGAATTGCGGGCTTCGCTGTCTCCGTCCTGGTCGGCAGGCGGGTGGCGGCGGCCAGCCGGCTGCTGCTGCGCGCGGTGCAGGAAGTCGGCCGCAGCGGCGAGTACTACAAGCCCGCTGCCGTGCTGCCCGCCGAGCTGGCCGGGCTGTCCGACGCCCTGTCCCAGGCCCATGGCCGGCTGGCCGAGGCCAGGGATCGCGAGCGGGCGCTGGAAACCAGCCGCCGCGAGCTGGTCGCCTGGGTCAGTCACGACCTGCGGACCCCGCTGGCCGGGCTGCGCGCCATGGCCGAGGCGCTGGAGGACGGGGTGGTGGCCGACCGGCAGACGGTCAGCAGCTACCACTGTCAGATCCGCAAGGAGACCGACCGGCTCACCCTGATGATCGACGACCTGTTCGAGCTGTCCCGCATTCACGCCGGGGCCCTGCGCCTGTCGCCCCGGCCGGTCGCCCTGGGTGAGCTGATCGGTGAGGCGCTGACGAGCGCCGAGCCGCTGGCCCGCGCCAAGG
Source organism: Streptosporangiaceae bacterium (assembly GCA_036490755.1). GTDB lineage: Bacteria > Actinomycetota > Actinomycetes > Streptosporangiales > Streptosporangiaceae > DASUBV01. The sequence continues at coordinate 13,100 of DASXDJ010000109.1, read as the reverse complement.
GCGTGGAACTGCACGGCTCGTGGGCGGCCTGCCCGCCGGTCCTGGCCGATGCCGCGGAGGTGGGCCGCGCGCTGCGCAACCTCGTCACCAACGCCATCCGGCACACTCCCTCCGACGGCTCGATCCAGGTGCTCGGCGACGAGGACTCCGGCATGGCCACGGTCAGCGTGGCGGACTGCTGCGGCGGGATCCCCCGCGAGCACCTGCCGCGGGTCTTCGATGTCGCCTTCCGCGGAGAGACCGCCCGGACGCCAGGGCCCACCGAGGGTGCCGGCCTCGGGCTGAGCATCGCCCGGGGCATCATCGAGGCCCATGACGGCCAGATCGCCGTCCGCAACCTCGGCCCGGGCTGCGAGTTCAAGGTCCGGCTGCCGCTGGCCACCGGCACCGACTTCCCGCAGCCGGGCTGGCTGCAGGCCAGCCCGGCCGGGCGACGACCGGCGGCCGTCAGCCTGGCCGACTGGTAGCCACTCCGGCGACCTGCCCGGCGCGGGCCGGGCTGCGCAGCGGCGCGGTCGCAAACTCGGCCATGCCCGCCGCGAACGACGTCCGGGCGCGGAAGCCCAGCTCCGCTGCGGCCAGCCCGGGCGAGGCCACCACGTGCCGCACGTCACCGAGCCGGTACTCGCCGGTGACCTCCGGGGCCGGTCCGCCGAAGGCCGTGGCCAGGGCGCCGGCCATCTCAGCGATGGTGCGCGGCTCGCCGCTGGCCACGTTGTAGGCGCGCAGGCTGGCGGGACGGCCCGCGTCCAGCGCGGCCAGGTTGGCCGCCGCCACGTCGGTCACGTGCACGAAGTCGCGCCGCTGGGCGCCGTCCTCGAACACCCGCGGAGCCCGGCCTGCCTCCAGCGCCGACCGGATGATCGCGGCCACGCCCGAGTACGGCGTGTCCCGGGGCATCCGCGGGCCGTAGACGTTGTGGTAGCGCAGCGCTACCGCCGAGCCGCCGGTCAGGCCGCACCACACGGTGGCGAGCTGCTCCTGCGCCATCTTGGAGATGGCATAGGCATTGCGCGGATCCAGGGGCGCTGACTCAGTCACCTCCGCCGTGCTCAGCTCCGCGCCGCAGCTCGGGCACCGTGGCTCGAAGCGGCCCTGCTCCAGGTCGGCCCGGTCCCGGGCCGGGGGCCGGACCGTGCCGTGGACCGGGCACTCATAACGGCCCTCGCCGTACACGACCATCGAGGAAGCCAGCACCAGGTGCTGAACCTGCGCCGCGCCCATTGCCTCCAGCAGCACGGCTGTCCCGGTGACGTTGATGTCGCAGTAGAGGGGCAGGTCGGCCAGGCTCGTGCCGAGGCCGACCATGGCGGCCTGGTGGCAGACAGCGTCCACGTCGCGCAAGGCCAGCTCGACCACCCGCGGGTCACGGACGTCACCGGTGATCAGCTCGATCCCGGCCGGCCAGTAGCCGGGCAGCTCGGCATGCACGGCGGCCGACAGCGAGTCCAGGCCGCGGACCTCGTGGCCGGCGGCCAGCGCCGCGTCAGTGATCTGCGAGCCGATGAACCCGGCTGCCCCCGTGATGAGTATGCGCATGTCAGCACCGAACCACGGGGGCCATGTTTCCCGAGGTGACGCGGCCGATCCGTCACAGCTCCGTAAGGGTCGGTTACCCTCCGCCGCCGCTAGGGTCGCGAGTCATGGTGACCGACGTGATACTCCCCTGCCTCAATGAGGCGGGTGCCCTGCCATGGGTACTGGACCGGATGCCGGCCGGATACCGGGCGATCGTCGCGGACAACGGCTCCGACGACGGCTCGGCTGAGATCGCCGCCCGGCACGGAGCGCAGGTCGTGCACGTCCCGCAGCGCGGCTTCGGGGCCGCCTGCCACGGTGGCCTGCTGGCCGCTACCGGAGCGCTGGTCTGCATGATGGACGCGGACGGGTCACTCGACCCGGCCGATCTGCCGCGCCTGACTGGCCGGCTGCTCGATGGCCGGGCCGACCTGGTACTCGGTGCCCGGCGCCCGGACGGCCCCGGCGCCTGGCCGGTGCACGCGCGGCTCGGTAACCGGGCCATCGCGGCCGCGGTGCGCCGCCGCACCGGGACCCGGCTGCATGATCTGGGCCCGATGCGGGCCGCCCGCCGGGATGCCCTGCTCAGCCTGGCGCTGTCCGACCGCCGGTTCGGCTACCCGCTCGAGATGGTCATCAAGGCGGCGCGGGCCGGGTGGCGGATCGACGAGCTGGAGGTGGCCTACCGGCCCCGGCTCGCCGGCCAGTCGAAGGTCACCGGCACCGTGGGCGGCACGCTGCGCACCATCCGCGACATGCGCAAGATCCTGGAGACGGCATGATTCACGGCAGCGCCCCCGGCCGGGCCGGAGGCGCCCGGCCGGGCGCGATCAGCAAGCTGCGCGCGCAGCTCGTCGTCATCGCCAAGGAGCCCGTTCCGGGCCGGGTCAAGACCCGGCTGTCGCCCGCCTACAGCCCGCGGCAGGCCGCCCGGCTGGCCGAGGCATCGCTCGCCGACACCCTGGCCGCAGCGGCCCTGGTGCCCGGTGTCCGCCGGGTGCTGGCCCTGGACGGGGCGCCGGGGCGCTGGCTGCCCGGCGGATTTGAGGTGACTTCGCAGTGCGGCGGCGGACTGGATCAGCGGATCGCCGCCGCGCTCGCTGCGGCCTACAGCCGGCTGCCGGTGCCGGTGGTGCTGATCGGGATGGACACGCCGCAGGTCACGCCCGTGCTGCTGGAAGCCGCGCTGCTGCCGCTCCTGGCCGGAACTGCGGACGCGGCCTTCGGCCCGGCCGACGACGGCGGCTTCTGGCTCCTGGGCCTGCGCCGGCCTGACCCGCGGCTGGTGCTCGGGGTGCCGATGTCCCAGCCGCACACCGGCGCGGTGCAGCTGGCCCGCCTGGCCGAGGCGGGACTGCGGGTACACCGGGTTCCGGCCCTGATCGATGTGGACACCGCCGCCGACGCGGCCGCCGTGGCCGCGCTCGCCCCGCACAGCCGCTTCGCCGCAGCGCTGCGGTCGATCCCGGCCGCCGCCGCCGTCGGATAGCGCGGCGGGCTGCCCTCTTACGACATTGTTACCTGCGACGATGTCAGCCGGCCTGCGGCGGTCAGCGCGGTTAGTGTCAGCGCCATGGCGGGGATACGGGGACCCGGCCACCCGGACGAGGGCGGCCCGACAGAGCACGACCATCAGCACGACACCAGTCCGCGGCAGCCGCCGCCCGGGCCCGGCCGCCGGCACCGGCTGGCCGGCCCGCGCGAGCTCGCCACCCGGATGCTGGCGCAGCCGCCGCCGGGGCCGTTCCGGCCGGGAGCCTGGCGCAGCCCGCTGCGCGGTCAGTGGCTGACCGCGCTGCTCGGCCTGGTGCTGCTGGTCGGCCTGACGGTGCTGGCGGTCACCGGCCTGCTGTCCTATGCCTCCTACAATCCCCGGCTGCCGGGCAACGACGAGACGCCCGGCGGCGGCCTGCTGAAGTTCTTCCTGTTCTCGTGGCCGGCCGGCCCGGCCTGGCTGTACCGGGTCAACCAGGGCGTGCACATCACGCTCGGCCTGGCGCTGCTGCCGGTCGTCCTGGCCAAGCTGTGGTCAGTGCTGCCCCGGCTGTTCGCCTGGCCGCCTGTCCGGTCCGCGGCGCAGGCCCTGGAGCGGCTCAGCCTGATCATGGTCGTCGGCGGCGTCCTGTTCGAGTTCGCCACCGGGATCCTGAACATCCAGAACTACTACGTGTTCCCGTTTTCCTTCTACACCGCCCACCTGTACGGCGCCTGGGTCTTCATCGCCGGCCTGGCCGTTCACGTGGGCCTGAAATTCCCGCACATGGTGCGCGGGCTGCGGTCGCGCAGTCTGCGCCGCGAGCTGTCCATCCCGCTGGCGCGCACGGAACCCGAGGCTCTCGACCCGGCGGGCCTGCGCGCGGCCGACCCGGCGGCGCCGACCGTCTCCCGGCGCGGGGTGCTCGCGGCGATCAGCGGCGGCTCCCTGCTGCTCGCCGGGCTCGCAGTCGGGCAGTCCGTCGGCGGCTGGACGCGCTGGACCTCGCTGTTCGGCCCGCGCGGGCTGTCAGTGGCGCAGGCCGGCACTTTCCCGGTCAACCGGGCCGCAGCCACGGCCGGCCTGACCGATGCCGATGTCGGCCCGGCCTACCGGCTGGTGCTGGTCGGCGCCCGGCAGCTATCGCTGACCCGCGCCGAGGTCGCGGCGCTGCCCCAGCAGTCCGTCGAACTGCCGATCGCGTGCGTCGAGGGCTGGTCCGCGGCCGCCAGGTGGTCGGGCGTGCGGCTGACCGACCTGGCCCGGCTGACGGGAGTGAACCGGCCCGGCGGCGCGCGCGTTGAGTCGATTGAGCGGAAGGGCTCGTTCCGGGCGGCCAGCCTGTCCGCGAGCCAGGTGTCCGATCCGCGGTCTCTGCTGGCCCTGCGCATGAACGGCGCGAACCTGTCCCGCGACCACGGCTACCCGGCGCGGACGATCATCCCTGCTGCGCCTGGCGTGCACAACACGAAATGGGTAACCAAGATCACCTTTATGGAGCAGGCGTGACGGGGGGACGAGCGCGAGCAGGCAGGCAGCGCCTCTACGGCGCGGCCCGGCACGCGTACAGCGCGGCGCGGCGCGGGTATCTCACGGCCCGGCACTGGTACGGCGCCCGGCCGCTGCACCTGCTGGCTCTCCTGGCGGCGTTCTGCCTGGCGGGCTACGCCTTCCGCGCGGTGATCGCTGCTGGCCAGTGGCGCGGCTTCGCGCTGTGGTTCGCGGTCGCCATCGTGGCCCATGACCTGCTGCTGTTCCCGCTGTACTCACTAGCCGACCTGTCGCTGCGCCGGCTGCTGCCGCTAGGCGGCCGGAAGCCCCCGCGCATGTCACTGACGCGCCCCGCGCGCGACACGGACACGCAACCGCCACGAACCCCGGGTCGCGCCGCCGGCCTGGCCGCGGCCGCCGCTCAGCCCCGCCCGGACCCGGGCCGCACGGCCGGCCGTGCGGCCGGCTCTCCCGCGCTGGCCGGCCCGCCGGCCGTGAACTACGTGCGGGTGCCGGTCGCCTTCTCCCTCCTGCTTCTGCTGGTGTGGTTCCCGCTGATCCTGGGACTGTCAGCCGGCACCTACCACCGGGCCAGCGGGCTCAGCACCGGACCGTACCTGTGGCGCTGGCTGGGCGTCACTGGTGTCCTGTTCGCCGCGTCGGCCGCGGCTTACGCTCTCCGGCTGCGCCGCTCCGCCAGCCGGCCGCCGCGCCTTCCCCGGCGGTCGCGACGGGTCCGGCCCCGGGCCGGGCGGGGGAGCTAGGATGCCGGGCTCGCCGATCGCCTGCCGTCGCGCCCTCGCTGGATCCGGATGCCGGTGTGACCATGGCGTCATGGCTAGCGCTGCGAACCGGACCGGGCCGTGAGAATCGCCCGGCCGCCAGCCGCGCGCCGTCCGTCCGCGGGACACCTGCGGCCGCGATGGCGCTGGCTGCTCGTGGCGGCCGGCACCGCCCTGCTGTGCGCGGTCCCCGCGGTCGTGGCGGCGCTTCCGGTGCCCGGCTCGCCGGTCAGGGCGACGGCGCTGCGGGCCCGCATCCTGGCTTCGGCGGCGGTCTCCTACCAGGGCTACAGCGAGAGCAGGGCCGACCTTGGCCTGCCCGTGCTGCCCGACCTTCAGGACGTCAGCCGGCTGCTGGACGGGACCACCGACCAGTACGTCTGGTACCGGTCGGCGGCCCACTGGCGCGCGGCTACGCTGACCACGGCGGGCGAGGACGACTCCTACCAGATCTGCCGCCGGACCGTCCTGTGGAACCACGCCTACAACCTGCTGACCCGGGTGACCGGCAGCCAGCAGGTGCGCCTGCCGCGGGCCGCCGACCTGGTCCCGCCGGCGCTGGCCCGCCGGCTGCTACGGCTCGCCGGCAGCGCCGGCCGGCTGTCCCGGCTGCCATCGCTGCGCGTCGCGGGAGTGGCGGCGGCCGGGCTGCGGCTGACCCCCGCCAGTCCGGTCACCTCGGTGGCCGCCATCGACATCTGGGCCGACCCGGCCACCGGCCTGCCCGTCGAGGTGCAGGTTTTCGCCCGCGGCACCGGGCACGCGGTCCTGGTGAGCAAGTTCCTGCAACTGAGCTACCACCGCCCGGCCCCGGCCGTGCTCGTCCCGCACCCGGCGCCCGGCGTCCACCAGACGACCGCGCGCCTGTCGGCGCTCAACGGGATCCTGAACGGCGGTCGCCGGCATCCGTGGCCGCACCAGCTGGGCGGCCTGGCGCTGTCGGCCACGCCCGGCGGCCCCGCCGGGGTGGCCTTCTACGGCACCGGGCTCGGCCGGCTCGCCCTGCTGCCGCTGCCGGGCCGGACGGGAGCGCGGGTGCTCGACGCCGCGATCTCGGCCGGCGCGGCCACTGTCCGGCTGCCCGACGGTGGCGGCGTGCTGGTCCGCACCCCCCTGCTGACCGTCGTGCTGGCCGCCTCCGACCGGCTCGGCGGCATCACGTTCCTGCTAGCAGGCCCGGTCACGGCGAAGGTTCTGCAGCACGCGGCCAGTGACCTGCTGACCCTGATTGAGGCGGCGCGATGATCGTCACCCGCTCACTCACCAAGCGGTTCGGCAGCTTCCTGGCCGTCGATGAAGTCAGCCTGGATGTCCGCGAGGGCGACCGGTATGGCTTCCTGGGCCCGAACGGCTCCGGCAAGACCACCGTGATCCGGATGCTGCTCGGCCTGGTCTACGCGACCGGCGGGCAGATCGAGGTGCTCGGGCAGCCGATGCCGGCCCGCGCTCCGCAGGTGCTCGCGCGCGTCGGCTCGCTAGTCGAGGGCCCGTCGTCCTACCGGCACCTGTCCGGCCGGGCCAACCTGGCCCTGATCGACGCGGCGGGCGCGGCGGGCGGCCGCCGGACCCGGCCGGCCAGGATCGCCGAGGCCCTGGAGCAGGTGGGGCTGGCCGGCATCGACAGCCGCGCGGTCAGCAAGTACTCGCTCGGCATGCGCCAGCGGCTCGGCCTGGCCGCCGCGCTGCTGCGTGCGCCCCGGCTGCTCATCCTGGACGAGCCCACCAACGGCCTGGACCCCCGCGGCATCCGGGAGATGCGGGACCTGCTGGCCGGGCTGAACGCGGCCGGGACCACGATCTTCCTGTCCAGCCATCAGCTCAGCGAGGTCGAGCAGCTGTGCACCAGGGTCGGCATAGTCGACCGCGGCCGGCTCGTGGTGCAAGACGACCTCGGCGCGCTGCAGGCACCGACGGGCCGGACGGTGATCCGCACCGCGGCCGCGGACCGGGCCGCGGCCGTGCTGGGCTCCGACGTCGCGCAGCGCGACGGCGACCGGCTGACGGTCGCGGCCGCCGACCCGGCAGCGGTCAACGCGCGCCTGGTCACCGCAGACATCCCGGTCAGCGAAATCGGCCCGGAGCGGCGCTCCCTGGAGGATCTTGTGCTATCGCTGACGAGCGCGGGCGCGGACCGCGTCGACCGCCGGGCCGCGAGCGACCCGAAGGATGGCGCCCGGTGATTGCCGTGGAGCTCGTGAAGCTGGCCCGGCGGCCGCGGAACTGGGTCAGCCTGGCGCTGCTGTGCGGGCTGCCCGTGGTGGTCGCGGTGTTCGTGGTCATCACCCACCTCGCACCGCCGCCGGGCCAGGGGCCGGCCTTGCTGTCGGACGTGCTCTCCAGCGGCTCGCTCTTCCCGGCCGCCGCGCTGGCCATCGTCCTGCCGGTCTTCCTGCCCGTGGCCGTGGCCGTCGTCGGCGGCGACTCCATCGCCGGGGAGGCCAGTTCCGGCATGCTGCGCTACCTGCTGGCCCGGCCGGTCGGCCGGGCCAGGCTGCTCGCGGCCAAGCTGGTCGCCCTGGTGGTGTACGTCCTGGCCGCTGTCGTGCTGGTGGCGGTGACCTCGTATCTCACCGGGATCGCGTTGTTCGGCTCGGCACCGGTGGCGGCCACGCCGGGTGGCCTCACCGCGTCCAACCTCGCCGCGACCTCGCTGTCGGGCGCCGGGCTGACGCCGGCCGGGCTGCTGGCCCGGATTCTCGGCGCGGTCGCCTTCATCGCCGTGTCCATGCTCGGCGTCGGCGCGATCGCCCTGTTCCTGTCTACCGTCACCGACTCCGGCCTGGGCGCGGCGCTCGGCGCGATGGCCGCGCTGATCACCAGCCAGGTGCTGGTCACGCTGAACTCCACCTCAGCGGTCAGCCCGTACCTGCCGACCCGCTACTGGCTGGCCTGGATCGACTTCTTCCGCGACCCGATCCTGTGGCGCAACATCGACCGCGGCCTGGCCGTGCAAGCCGTCTACGTCGCGGTCTTCCTGGCCGCCGCGTGGGCTCACTTCGCCACGAAGGACATCACCAGCTAAGGGTAGCCCGACGGCCTGGCGGTTACCCGGCCGCGCAGGCCGCGGCGGCCGGGCGGCCCAGCGGCCCGGTCCCGATGGCCTGGAGGACCATCGCCGTCACCACCGGGCTGGTCGGCAGCTGCGAGTGGGCGATCCGCTGGGCCGGGCAGACCGACTGGACCGGCACATTCACCGCGCCGGCCAGCCGCGCCGAGTCCGGCGGCAGGACGGTCTGGTCATCAGTTGTCCACAGCGACAGCCACCGCAGCGGGCCGGGTGCGCCGCGAGCCAGCCCGTTCAGGAGAATGCTGCCCGGCACCAGCTGCTGGCAGGCGGCCGGGCAGGCACCGGGATCGAAGCCGGCCGCGGTGCTGGCGACGGCGGTTCCGTGAAACGGGGCGCCCAGCGTAACCACTCGCCGGGCCCGGCGGGCGCCGTCGTCGTCCCGCGCCCACAGCAGGGTGGTGACGCCGCCGGCCGAGTAGCCGATGACATCGACTGACGGGGCCCCGGCGTGCAGGGCCCTGGTGACGGCCTGGTCGAGCGCGGCGGCGTCCCGGACCAGGCTGCCGGTGCCGTTGCCGGGCAGGCGGACGACGGCGGCGGGCCGGCCGGCGGCCCGGATCCGGGCCGCCAGTATCGACAGTCCCCTGGTGCTGCCGCCGTAGCCGGGCACGAGCAGTACGGTGCCGGGCCGGGCCTGCGCGGGGTACCCGGCGGGCGGGCGGCCGCGGGCGTGGCCGGCGGCCGCCCTGACGGCGACCGTGGCGACGGCAGCGAGCAGGATCAGGGCCGCCCCGGCCAGGAAGGCCTTTCGCCGGGCGGGCAGGCCGCCGGGCCAGGCCGTCTTCATCCCGGCCGCCGACGCGGGCCGATCCGGTCCATTGCTCCCACGGTAGGAGACCTCACCTCAGCAGTACAGGCCGGCGGGCAGGAACACGGCAGGCTCTTAGTGACACGGGCACCAGCCTGCCGTGGTTCACGATGACCGCCCTCCGGCCAGGACAGCCCAGCGGAACACTTTCCCTGGCGCGAGACGTGCCCGGCCGGTATTCTCAAGACAAAGGCCGGTCCTGAATTATTACCGAAGTATGACCGGTCCTGAAATTCGCTTTCCTGGATCCGGCTAACCTGCTAATGCAGGCGACTCTGATAACCCGGATCAGGCTCCTGCCAGGTCGGCAGAGCCTGTTCCTGCTGCCGTTCACTCCCATTCCGGACTCCGAAAATCAGCCTTGTCCAGGAACAACTACTCTGCGTTTGCAACGCTTGCCACTTGTAGCCAAGCTAACCGGACTTATAGGCACAAACGAGACAAATCGATTATTATCTCGATTCGGTATCTCCGATTTACTTATGGGTCTACTGTGAAGCCCCGGGAGCGGTCCCGAGAGAAAGATCCAGACATGTCCTATCGGAGAGTCGCACGGTCTTATCGCCGTAGTGTGGCGCGCCAATTTCACCGGCTAGAGGATCAGCCGCGGACCCGGCTCGGCGCAATGGCGGCGCTCGCCCTGGCCGTCCTGGGCGCGGGAATATTCGTCTTCGCGGTCCCGCATAACGGCGGCGCGCTTTCCGCCAATGAGGCGAACACCGCTGCGGCGTGCGCCTCGGCTTCCCCGACCGGCACCACCGCGGCCGGCGGCACCGCGAACGGCGTGCAGACCACAGCGACAGCGACGGCCGCGCCGGCCTCGTCCGGCTCAGCTGGCACCGCGACAGCCGCGCCGGCCCCGACCGGCTCGGCTGGCACTGCGACGGCCGCGCCGACGGCCAGCACCACGGCGGCACCGACAGCTACCGCGGCACCGACGGCTACCGCGGCGCCGACGGCCGCGCCGTGCCCGTCGGTCTCGGCATCCGCGACGGCCATGCCATCGGCAACGGCGTCGGCCCCGGTCGCGAATACCGCCTGCGTGATCATCGTGCCGGCCCGCCCGCTGACGGCCACCGGGCTGTCCACCCCGTACCAGCTGACCGGCCCGGGCGGGATGAGCCCGGCCGCATCCGGGTGCACCATGGCCAACAACGGCAACCTCGGCGCGTTCGTCCAGGCCACGATCCTGAACCCGGCTACCGGGGCACTGTCGGTCTACGAGCCGCTGGTCGTTACCCAGGGCACCACGCCGGCGGCCGCGCCGGCGGTGCCGACGCTGCCGGCCAACGCCGTGGTGACGATCGATGTCGGCTTCAACGGCACCACGCTGACCCAGCAGGGCGCCACCGCGAACGCCCTGCGCCAGGGCAACTGCGTGGACGGCCTGGGGACCTCGGCCTTCGGCCAGGTGTCATTCTGCAACGGGATCAACTTCTTCCAGGCCGCGGCGCGGGCCGTGAACCGCGGGCGGCTGAAGGTACCCGCCGCCGGCACGTCGCAGGTGACCGGCAAGGCCTGCCCGACGACGCGGGACTTCACCATCATCGACCAGGACCAGAGCGACAACGTGACCACCAAGTACCTGGTCACGGCCAGCGGGCAGACCGCGCAGTTCAACCAGGCCAACGTCACCGCGCTGCCCGGTGCGCAGACGGCGCTCAACGGCAGTGACAACGCGCTGCTGTCGGACTTCGTGGACCCGGCCCTGGGCTGCCAGGACTACGAGGCACCGGACCTGTCGCAGAACGGGACGATGAGCACCTCCCAGGCCCTGAACGAGCTGTCGGCCATCGCGAACCAGCAGGCGCCCATCGCGCTGGTCCCGGAGAACGACGAGATGGTCCTGGTCAACAACGCCGTGAGCCAGGCCAAGACCAACCTGTACCGGATGGAGGTCGGCATGCCGGCCGTCTCGGCCGCCAACAATGCCAGCTCCAGCCCGGCGAACTACTGCCAGAACATGGTCAATGTGCAGACGCCGTTCCTGGCGGCGGCCCAGACCACCCTGGCCGGCAGTGCTTCCCCGGTGCCGGCCGTCGGCAACAACCTGTTCACCTTCATGGCTAACCGGCTCAGCATGTCCTTCGCCAACCTCAGCTGCCAGACCTACGGCCTGACGGATCCGGTGACCGTCACGCTGGATGGCAACGGGGTGGCCACGGCGGCGACCTTCGACACCACCCAGCAGACGGCCAGCGCCCCGTCCGGAGGCGGTACCCGGGTGCCGGGCCCGCGCCACCGGATCGGCCGCCGGCACCACCAGCTGATGGACCCGTCCGGGATGTAGCGGCCAGCGCAGCAGCACCGGCGATTGCATTCCCGCTATGAAACGTGCGGCGGCCCGTCCGGGCCGCCGCACGTTTCATTTCTTTAGATATTGGTCAGATCTTACGATCCCCGGACCCCCAGCCCGAGTCTCACCGAATGCTAGCCAGCGCCACTACCGTCATTCCCGTGAGCAGTTCAAGTGACCCTAACCCGTCAGTTGACGCCAGCTTGGGGAGCGGACCCGAAAGCGACGCACCGAGAAACCGGGAAGGGAATATTCGTGAGACTGAGTAAGCACGCAGCACGACTACCTGAGCCTGACGAGGAATACGGCGAGCACCAGACCCGCACCGGAAACAGACCCCTGATCAGCCGCAAGGTCGTCGTGGCGGCGATCAGCATCGCCAGCGTCGCCGGCGGCGGTGTCCTGGTCCATGCCCTGAGCGGGCCCAGCCGGCTCAGCCTGTCAGCCAGCTCTGATAGCGCCCAGCACAAGATGGCAGCGAAGAAGGGCATGGCTGCCGGGCACGGCATGGCGGCTCAGCACATGAGCATGCCCTCGCGGCAGCAGATGCGCCACTTCATGTTCAGCACGCTCAATAACTCCAACGACGCCACCTTCAATCAGCTGCTGGGCATCAACAACCGCGGCCAGATCGCCGGCTACTTCGGGTCCGGCGCCGCCGGCCACGCCAACAAGGGCTACCTGCTGGCGCTGTCCCGGGGCAGTTCGCGCTTCGCCAACGAGAACTTCCCCGGCGCGATGCAGACCCAGGTCACCGGGCTCAATGACGGGGGCGTGACCGTCGGCTTCTACTCGACCCAGAACACCGCCAGCCAGATGAACAACAACTTCGGCTTCTACGCCCGGGGCGGCCACTTCCACGCCGTGAACTTCCCGTCGGCACACCACTCCAGCCCGCCAGTGAACCAGCTGCTCGGCGTGAACGACCGCGACGTCGCCGTGGGCTTTTACACCGACCGCCGGGGCCACAATCACGGGTACACCTACAACATCATGACCCGCCAGTTCCGCCGGGTCATGATCATGGATGGCGTCAGCACCACCGCCGCCGGCATCAACAACCGCGGCGACATCGCCGGGTTCCGCACCGGCCGGCTGGGCCAGACCAAGGCCTTCCTGCTCAGCCCGAACGGGCACCTCACCGTGCTGCACTACCCCGGTGCCTCCGCCACCATGGCCTTCGGCGTAAACGACGCCCGGGAGGTCGTCGGCACCTACACCCGGGGCACCGGCGACAACGCCACGTCCTTCGGGTTCACCTGGTCCGCGCGACGCGGCTGGCACTCGATCAGCGACCCGATGGGCAAAGGCGCCACGACCGTCAACGGCGTCAACGACCTCGGCGACGTGGTCGGCTTCTACACCGACGCCCAGGGCAACACGGACGGCTTCCTGTGGGCGGCCGGCGCGCACTCGGTGGGCATGGCCCCGCCGGTCTCAGCCAGCCCGCCGATGATGAGCCCGACGACAACCCCGAGCATGACGCCGACGATGACTCCCACCGCCCAGCCCACGATGCCGACCGCGACTCCGACCACCATGCCGACGTCCGCCCCGACGACGCCGGCTCCGGTCTCGAGCGCGAGCCCGCCCGGCGGTCCCTGGTAGGCCAGCGCCGCCTGCCGGCCCCGGTACTCCACGGGAACTCAGCGGTGGGGGGGGGG
>DASXDJ010000108.1:0-59211 GCA_036490755.1 Streptosporangiaceae bacterium | reverse complement strand
ACGAAGTCCGGCCGGGTGCTGTCGCCGACGTAGGCGGCCGGCGCGGTGCCGGTCAGCGCGCGGACGGTGGCGACCATGCCGCCGTGGTACTGGTAATAGTCGTCGGAGTCAGCGATGTCGTGCTCGCGGGTGTCGGTGTTCTTGACCGCCACGGCAATCCGCCGGTAGGCCGACTCCATGTCCGCGCGGGCGGCCCGGCCGTCCAGGCCGCGGCCGTAGGCGTGCCCGCCCCACATCGCGTAGACCTCGGCCAGGTCGCCGTCATCACGCCAGGACCGGCTGTCCATCAGGGCCAGCAGCCCGGCGCCGTACGCGCCCGGCGGCGACCCGAAGATCCGGCTGGTCGCGCGGCGCAGGTCGGCGTGCTGTTCGAGGTCGGCCAGGACCGCGGCGCGGACCAGGTTGTCGGCCGGGTCTTCGTCCAGGCCGGCGACCAGCGTCACCGCGTCGTCCAGCAGGGTCACCACGTGCGGGAACGCGTCGCGGAAGAAGCCGCTGATCCGGACGACCACGTCGATCCGGGGCCGGCCGAGCTCGGCCAGCCCAATGACCTCCAGGCCGGTCACCCGCCGGCTGGCCTCGTCCCAGCGCGGCCGCACCCCCAGCAGGGCGAGCACCTCGGCGATGTCGTCGCCGGAGGTCCGCATCGCGGCCGTGCCCCACACCGACAGCCCGACCGAGGCTGGCCACTGGCCGGTGTCCTCGCGGTACCGGGCCAGCAGCGACTCGGCCAGCTGCTGGCCGGTCTCCCAGGCCAGCCGGGACGGCACGGCCTTGGGGTCGACGGCGTAGAAGTTCCGCCCGGTGGGCAGGACGTTGACCAGGCCGCGCAGCGGCGAGCCGCTGGGCCCGGCGGGCACGTGCCCGCCGTCGAGCGCGTGCAGCACGGCGTCCAGCTCGTTGGTCGTCGCGGCCAGCCGCGGGATCACCTCGGTGGCCGCGAATCGCAGCACGGCGGCGACGGACTCCAGCCGGGCCGGGTCCGCGAGGCCAGTCCCGGACCCGGCCGGAATCTGGCCAGCCACGCGACCGGCAGGCCCGGCGCCATCCTCGGCAGTGGCACCGGCCTCGGTTCCGGTTCCGCCGGCCTCACCAGCGACGAGGCCGGCGCTATCCGCTGTGCGGGCAGCGTCTGCGGCGGCGGCCTCGGTGAGCACCGTCCGGGTGACGTCCGCAGCGGCGTCCGCCGCCCAGCCGGCCTGCTCCATGCCCTCGGCCAGCTGCCGGGCCAGTTCCTCGGCACGGTCCACCATCGCCCGCGAACCCGTTCCGTCCTCGGCTAGCCCGAGTGCCTCGCGCAGCCCTGGCAGGGCGGCGGCCTGGCCCGACCAGATCTGCCTGGCCTGCAGCATGGCCAGCACCAGGCCGACCCGGGCCGGCCCTTCCGGGGCGGCGCCGAGCACGTGCAGGCCGTCGCGGATCTGCGCGTCCTTGATCTCGCACAGCCAGCCGTCCACGTGCAGCAGGAAGTTGTCGAACTCGGCATCGTGCGGCCGCCCGTCCAGGCCCAGGTCGTGGTCGAGCCGGGCGGCCTGGATCAGCGTCCAGATCTGCGCCCGCACCGCGGGCAGCTTGGCCGGGTCCAGGGCCGCGATGGAGGCATGCTCGTCGAGCAGCTGCTCCAGCCGGGCCAGGTCGCCGTAGGTCTCGGCCCGGGTCATCGGCGGGACCAGGTGGCCGACGATCGTGGCGTGCGCGCGGCGCTTGGCCTGGGTGCCCTCACCCGGGTCGTTGACCAGGAACGGGTAGATCAGCGGGAGGCTGCCCAGCACGGCGTCCGGCGCGCAGGCGGCTGACATGCCCAGGCTCTTGCCGGGCAGCCACTCCAGGGTCCCGTGCTTGCCCAGGTGCACCACGGCGTGCGCGCCGAACTCCTGCTCCAGCCACCGGTAGGCGGCCAGGTAGTGATGGCTGGGCGGCAGGTCCGGGTCGTGGTAGATGGCGATCGGGTTCTCGCCGAACCCGCGCGGCGGCTGCACCAGCAGCACGATGTTGCCCGCGCGCAGGGCGGCCAGGACGATCTCGCCGCCGGGGTCATGGGAGGTGTCCACGTACAGCTCGCCCGGCGGCGGTCCCCACGCCTGCGTCATCGCCGTCCGCAGCTCGGCCGGGAGCTGGCCGAACCAGTCCCGGTACTGAGCCGCCGGGATGCGCACCACGGCGTCGGACAGCTGCTGGCTGGTCAGCCACTCCGGATCCTGGCCGCCCGCGGCGATCACGGCGTGAATCAGCGCGTCGCCGTCCGGCGGCTCGACCCCGGGGAACGCGCCCGGCCCGGCCAGCGATCCGATGTCATAGCCGCGCTCGTGCATCGCCCGCAGCAGCGCGACGGTGCTGGCCGGGGTGTCCAGGCCGACCGCGTTGCCGATCCGGGCGTGCTTGGTCGGGTAGGACGACAGCACCAGCGCGACCTTGCGCTCGGCCGGCGGGACGTGCCGGAGCCGGGCCAGCGCCGTCGCCGTGCCGGCCACCCGGCTGGCCCGCTCGGGGTCAGCGACATAGCGGGGCAGGCCGTCGGCGCCGGTCTCCTTAAACGAGAACGGCACGCCGATCAGCCGGCCGTCGAACTCCGGGATGGCCACCTGGGTGGCCGCGTCCAGCGGGCTGAGTCCCGTGCTGGCCTCCTCCCACTGAGCCCGCGGCGAGGTCAGGCACAGTGCCTGCAGGACGGGCACGTCCAGCCCGGCGATCGCGCCGACGTCCCACGACTCGTCATCGCCGCCCGCCTGGGACAGGGCCGGGGTGATCCCGCCCGCCGCCAGCACGGTGACCACCAGCGCGTCAGCCTGGCGGAGCACGTCGAGCAGGCCGTCATCGGCGGACCGCAGGCTCGCGCACCACACCGGCAGCGGCCGGGCGCCGCGCGCCTCGACGGCCGCGCACAGTGCGTCAATGAAAGCCGTGTTGCCGGCCAGCTCGTGGGCCCGGTAGTAGAGGATGCCGACCGTCGGCCCGGCTGCGGTCCCGCCGCGCGGCCCCGGCTGAGCCCCCGGCCCCGGCTCAGCCCCCGGCCCGGGCTGGGCGACGGCGTCCGGCCGGGCCGCGGCGTCCGGCTGGCTCCGGGTTCCGGCGGCGGGCCAGGGCCGGATGCCCCACGGCGGGGCCGGCCGCGGCGGCGCGAAGCCGGTCCCGCCCAGCAGCATCGTGTCGGTCAGGAACCGGGCCAGCTCCAGCAGGTTGGCGGTGCCGCCGTGGGCCAGGTACTCGTGAGCCTGGGCCGCGATCCCGGCGGGCACGGTGGACAGCGCCATCAGGGCGGCGTCCGGCGCCAGCTCGCCGCCCAGCACGATCAGCGGCCGGGGCTGGGCCCGCAGCTGCGCCAGGCCCTCCCGCCAGGCCTGCTCGCCGCCCAGCAGCCGGACCACTACGACGTCGGTCCCCGCGAGCAGGTCCGGCAGGTCCTCGAGGGGCAGCCGGGCCGGGTTGGCGAGCCGGTAGTCCGCGCCGCTGGCCCTGGCTGCCAGCAAGTCAGTGTCGGAGGTAGACAGCAGCGCCACGATGCCCAGGTGCTCGTCGCCGGCCTGCCCGCGGTCAGGCTGCCCGGTGCGGGGCTGCGCGCGGCCGGGCTGCTCGTGACCTGCCTGCGCGCGTTCGTGCTGGCTGGCGTCCGCGCTGGCGGTTACCGGGCCGGGACGGTCGTGTTCCACGCCTAAGCCTCCTCGGGGTCCGCGCCCCGGGTCGTCGGGTCACGACAGCCCGAGTCTCCTGGCTCCCGGATCAGCGCGCGCCCCGGTCTTCCGGCCCGTTCCGGGCCGTGACCATGGCGGGGTCTGCTCCCCGGTGACAGTGGCGGGACCGCGCCGGATTCACACCGGTCTTCCTCGCTCGCCGTCGTGTGCTGCTGACTCTCGCTTACGCCGACCCAGCCAGTCAAGTCGCCCAGCCTCCCCCGCCCGCCCCGGCAGCCTGCGGACCGGGCCGGCCCGCAGGCCGCCACCGCTGCGGCGTCCGCGCAGGCCACAACCGCGTTGACGCCTTCTGCCGGGCCTCCTACGCTCGATCGGGCATGACGGGAGTGCGTCGCCGGCCCGACGCCGGGGGGTGCACTGCATCCTGGCGTGGTCGCGCGCAGACTCCCCGCGCCGCGATCCGGCAGTTCGACCCGCGCCACGACCCCGGCAGGAGGTTCGCATGAGGCCACCGCCTCGCGACGCGTGCCCCGGCCTGCTGGCGCTGCATCCGGCCCGCGATGGCGGCGTCGCCCGGATCCGGCTGCCCGGCGGGTATGTGAGCGGCCCGCGCTGGCAGGCGCTGGCCCGGCTGGCCGGCGACCTGGCCGACGGTCACCTCGACCTGACCTCCCGCGGCAACGTCCAGCTGCGCGGGATCCGGGACGAGGATGCTGACGAGCTGGCCCGCCGCGCCGCCGCCGCGGGCCTGCTGCCCTCAGTCGCGCACGACCGCGCCCGGAACATCATGGCCAGCCCGCTGGCCGGCCTCGGCGGCCGCCCGTCGCTGCGCCTGCTCGTCCGCCGCCTCGATGCCGTCCTGCTCGCCGATCCCGCGCTGGCGGCGCTGCCCGGCCGCTTCCTGTTCTCCCTCGATGACGGGACCGGCGGGTCGGGCCTGGCGGGCTGCGACGTCGGGCTGCGCCGGGTCGGCGAGGGCGTCGAGGTCATCGTGGCCGGCCGCCGGACCGGCGTCCATGTCCGGGTCCGGGCGGCCGTGACGACCGCCGCCGCCGCTGCCCGTGCCGCCGTCGCGGCCGGCGTCGGCAGCACCGCCGCCCGCATCGCTGATCTCGGCGACGGCGGCCAGGCCGCCGCCGCCGCCATCGGCGGCCGCCTCGGCCGCCCGGCCTGCGGTTCCGACACCAGGCTCCCGCTGGGCGTCGCCGCCCGGGACCCGGGATCGCCCGGCGGACCGTCTCAGGAACTTGTCACCGTCGTGCTGGCTGCCCCGCTGGGCCGGCTGACCAGCCGCCAGAACGGGCTCACCCCGGCCGCGCTGGCCGGACGCGAGGCAATCAGG
The DNA here is from genome assembly GCA_036490755.1 of Streptosporangiaceae bacterium. Taxonomy (GTDB): domain Bacteria; phylum Actinomycetota; class Actinomycetes; order Streptosporangiales; family Streptosporangiaceae; genus DASUBV01. The sequence continues at coordinate 54,240 of DASXDJ010000108.1, read as the reverse complement.
ATCGGCATCGCCGGCCGGCTTGTCATCCCGCTGGACCTGACTGCCGCCGGCCTGGATGCCGTGCTGGCGGAGCTCGCCGGCGCGGGTCTCATCGTGTCGCCGGCCCACGAGCTGGCCGACGTCACGGCGTGCAGCGGCGCAGCCTGCAGCCGATCGCTGGCCGACGTGCGGGCCGTGGCCGCGCCGGTCCCCGGCCACCAGCGTCCGCACTGGTCGGGCTGCGGCCGGACCTGCGGCCTGCCCCCTGACGCCGAGCCCGTCATCGCCGTCGACTCCCGCCGCTACCTGATCCCCGGCTCGGCCGAGCCAGTGCCCTGCGAGATGCTGGGGGCCCTATGAACCACAGCACAGCTACTTCCCGCCCGGCTGGCCGCGACCCGGTCAGCCCGCCGGCCAGCACCGGACCCGGCGCCGCGGCCTACGAGCGCGACGGCGCGGAGATCTACCGCCGGTCGTTCGCCATGATCCGGGCCGAGGCCGACCTGTCGGCCGTGCCCGGCGACCTGGAGCATGTCGTGGTCCGGATGATCCACGCCTGCGGGATGACCGACCTGCCGGCCGACCTGGCCTGGTCGCCGGGCGTGGGAGCGGCCGGCCGGGCCGCGCTGGCCGCGGGCGGCACCGTGCTGTGCGACTCGGCCATGGTCGCCGCGGGCATCACCCGGGCCCGGCTGCCGGCCGCTAACCCGGTCGTGTGCACACTGTCCGATCCGCGGGTTCCCGGCCTGGCCGCGCGGCTGGGAACCACCCGGTCTGCTGCTGCCGCCGGGTTGTGGCCCGAGTACCTGGACGGCGCGGTGGTCGCGGTCGGGAATGCGCCGACGGCCCTGTTCCGCCTGCTGGAGCTGGTGGCCGCCGGCGCGCCCTGCCCGGCCGCGGTGATCGGCGTGCCGGTGGGCTTCATCGGCGCCGCCGAGTCCAAGGCCGCGCTGGCGGCCAGCCCGCTGCCGTACCTGGTGGTGCACGGCCGCCGCGGCGGCTCGGCCATCGCCTCAGCCGCCGTCAACGCGCTCGCCGCGGAGCCAGAATGACCCCGCCCGCTGCCGGGCAGCTGACCGGCGTCGGGGTCGGGCCCGGCGATCCCGACCTGCTGACGGTCCGCGCCACGAAGGTCATCGCGGCCGCCGATGTCATCGCTTACCACTGCGCCCGGCACGGCAACAGCATCGCCCGCGCGACCGCGGCGCCCTACCTGCCGTCCGGGGTGATCGAGGAGACCCTCACCTATCCCGTCACCACCGAGGGCACCAGCCACCCTGGCGGTTACGCCGGCGCGCTCGCTGACTTCTACGCCGAGGCCACCGAGCGGCTGGCGGCCCACCTGGAGCGCGGCCGCGACGTCGTCGTGCTGTGCGAGGGCGACCCGGCCTACTACGGCTCCTACCAGCACCTGCACACCCGGCTCAGCGGCCGGTTCCGCGCGGTCGTGGTGCCGGGCATCTCCTCGGTGTCGGCCGCGGCGGCCGCGGTCGGAGTCCCGCTGGTCCAGCACGACGAGACTCTGACCATCCTGCCCGGCACCCTGGCCGACGACGAGCTGCGCGCCCGGCTGGCCCGCGCCGACGCGGTCGCGGTGCTCAAGCTCGGCCGCACCTTCGACCGGGTGCGGGCCGCCCTGGCCGACACCGGCCTGCTGCACCGGGCTCGTTATGTCGAGCGGGCCGGCACCGATGCGCAGCGGGTCGAGGCGCTGGCCGACGTCGACCCGTCGCGCGTCCCGTACATGTCGCTGGCCCTGGTGCCCGGCCGCGGCCAGCGCAGCACCGCCGCCGCCGATAGCCAGGCCGGCACCGCGCATGCCGCCGGCGGCGCCCGGGCGACGGCCGCGGGCCGCGGCCCGGACCCGGCCGCGGCGAAGGGCAGCGGCCGGGTGGTCGTCGTCGGGCTCGGTCCCGGTGCTCCCGGCTGGCTCACGCCCGAGGCCGAATCCGCCGTGGCCGGCGCGACTGACCTGGTCGGCTACCGCCCCTACCTGGCCCGGATCCCGGAGCGGGCGGGCCAGCGCCGGCACGCCTCCGGTAACACCGTCGAGGCCCGCCGGGCCGCCCTGGCCCTCGACCTGGCCGCCGCCGGCGGGCAGGTCGCGGTCATCTCTTCCGGGGACCCGGGCGTGTTCGCCATGGCCTCGGCCGTCATCGAGCAGGTAGCCGCCGAGCCGGCCCGCTGGCCGGACGTGCCCGTCGAGGTGCTGCCGGGCGTGACCGCGGCCCAGGCCGTGGCGGCCCGGGCCGGGGCGCCGCTGGGCCACGACTACTGCGTGATCAGCCTGTCGGACCGGCTCAAGCCATGGGAGATCATCACCGACCGGATCGAGAAGGCCGCGGCCGCGGACCTGGCGATGGCTTTCTACAACCCGGCCTCGCGCGGCCGCACCTGGCAGCTCGCCGAGGTGCGGGACCTGCTGCTGCGCTACCGCGACGCGGACACGCCGGTCGTGCTCGGCCGCGGCATCGGCCGGGACGGCGAGCGGCTGACGGTAACGAGGCTGGCCAAGCTCGATCCGGCCGACGTGGACATGTCCACGCTGGTCATCGTCGGGTCCAGCCAGACCCGGGTGCTGGACCGGCTCGGCGGGCCGATCGTGTACACGCCGCGGCACTACGGCGAGGACGGCGCGGCGGCCAGCGCCGCTTCCGCGCAGCCGCGGCCGGCCCGGTCCGCGCCCGCAAACCGGCCCGCCGCTGAAGCAGCCGGGACTGGTCCGGCGAGCTGATCCGCCCCCCGGGCCAGCCAGTTCTAGCCGACCGGCGAGGCCGCCCAGTTCGCCGGGTCCGGGCCCAGCAGCCGCAGGTGGTCGCGGAACAGCGCGACCGCGCTCAGCGCGGGCCGGGTGCCCGCCTCGGAGACGAACACGAACAACTGGTCGGCGCGGGCCGCGCACAGCTGCTGGATGGGCGGGTTGCCGCGGACGGCAAACAGGTGGTTCACCGTTACCCGGTCTCCGTTGATGACCCGGCGGGCTGACTGGCGGCCCGGGTAGAAGTAGCACGACGACCGGGCGGCGGCAGGGGCCACGGTGAGGTTCGGCGCGCTGGCCTGATGGCCGGGCACGGCCAGGTCGAACTGCTTGACCAGCAGCTTTCCCGACGCCGGCACGAAGTAGGTACTGCCGACCTGCCAGCCGGCCGGCAGCCGGGTGAGCTGCGCCGCCCAGGTCAGGCTCAGGCCCGCCGCGGGCCCGAGCCGAAGGGCGCCGGCCACCCGCACCGCATCCGCGCGGTCCGGGACCTTGTGGTGGCTGGCGGGCATCAGCCAGGCCCAGCCGCTGCGGGCATACTTCCAGGCCAGGTACCCCCTGGCCCAGTAGGCCCGGCGCCCGTCCACCACCGGTCCCGGCTGCAGCGGCTCGGACAGCTCAGAGCCGCCGTTCACGCACGACAGGATGCTCCGCCGGAGATGACACTGGCCACCGGAGTAGAGATCCAGCGACCAGGACGCGCGCCCGGGCTTCGGGCCGGCGGTCAGGTACATGTGCTGAGGACTGGTCTGGCCCGAGACCAGCGCCTGACCCGGCGGCAGCCAGCCCCAGCTGACGTACGGGACGAGCGGGTCGAACTGGCGCGGCGCGGCGGGCAGCGGTGCGGGCGACGGTGCAGCGCTGGCCGTCCCGGAGGCGCCGGCCGCCGGGACGCCCAGCGTGCTTCCCCCGGCTGACATCGTCACCACGATCGCGGCCACGGCCCCGGCAGCCAGCACCGGTGTGGCCGCCAGGCCCGCCCGCCGCCAGCGCAGCCGCGCCCGGCCCCGGCGGCGGGCCAGCTCGATGCTGACCCGCGATCGCGGCGCATCTCCGGCGGCCATCTCCGCCAGCACCGCGCGTACTCCGGGCTCATCCATGCTCAGGCATCCCCTCGAAACCGCTCCGGTCCGGATCCGCGCCGCGCTGGCTGGCGGCATGCTCGGGGCGCATGGCCCGGCGCAGCGCGTCCAGGGCCCGCGCCGTCTGACTCTTCACCGTGCCCGGCGAGCAGCCCAGCACCCGGGCGGACTGATCCACGTTCAGGTCGCAGTAATACCGGAGCACCAGCGCGGCCCGCTGCCGCGGCGCCAGCGCCGCGACCGCCGTGTGCAGGTCCAGCGCCGCGTCCTGGTCGCCGGCCGCTGTCGGCGTCTCGGGCAGCACGCCCGGCAGGCTTACCCGCCGCGCCCAGCCCGACCGCTGCTCGTGCAGGAACTCGCGGGCCAGAATGGTCCGGACGTAGGCGTCGATATTGTCGGCCGCCCGGGCCCGGCCCCAGTGCACGTACAGCTTGGTGATCGTCGCCTGGACCACGTCGTCGGCACGCTGCCAGTCCTGGCACAGCAGCATCGCCAGCCGCCGCCATGCTGGCAGCCGCGCCTCGACGTACTCGGTAAACTCCGCGTCGCGGCTGTCGCTCAGCACCGGCTTGGTCCGGTCCGGGGGCGTATCACATCACCTAGAGGCCGGCCGCGGCCCGTTTGGTTGCGCCCGCGGCGAGATTGATTCCGAACGGAACGGACGGCGCCCCGGCCGTCCTGCCCCGCTAATGCCGCCCGGTCATGGCCCCCGGAACCCGCCGTCCGGCTCAGCCCGGGCCCCGTCCCAGCTGCCCGGCTACCCAGCCCGCGGCGGCCGCCACAGTCGCGCAGCGCGGGACCTCGGCCAGGGCCCCCCGGCTCACCATGACGACCGCGATGCCCAGCTCGCGGGCGGCTGCGAGCTTGCCCGCGGTCAGGGGACCACCACTGTTCTTGGTGACGAGCACGTCGATGCGATGCTCGCGCATCAGATCGCGCTCGGCCGCGGCGTCATAGGGGCCGCGGGCCAGGATGACCTGGTGCCTGGCTGGCAGCGGGCCGGCGGGCGGGTCGACGCAGCGGATCAGGAACCACGGCTCATCCAGGTCCGCGAAGGTGGCCAGGCCCTGCCGTCCGGTGGTCAGGAACACGCGGCTGCCCAGGGCTGCCAGCAGGCCCGCCGCCGCCGGCAGCGAGCTGACCTCATGCCACTGGTCGCCCGGTCCGGCCGTCCACGGCTCGCGCACCAGGCTCAGCAGCGGCGTGCCCGCCGTGGCGCAGGCGGCCACGGCGTTCGCGCTGATGGTCTCGGCGAACGGGTGGGTCGCGTCGACCACGGCACTGACCTGGTGGTCGTGCAGCCAGCTGGCCAGCCCGGCCACCCCGCCGAAGCCGCCGATGCGGACCTCACCGGCCGGCAGTGCGGGATCGGCGACCCGGCCCGCCAGCGACGAGATGACCCGCAGGCCGGCCCGGCCGTCCAGCAGGGCGGCCAGCTCGCGGGCCTCGCCGGTGCCGCCCAGGAGCAGCACCGTGGCGGCCGGGACAGCGGTCAAGACGGTTCTGGCCGGCGGAGCAGGTAGCTGTCCATGATCCAGCCGTGCTCGGCGCGGGCCGCCTCCCGCGCGGCGACGATCTGCGGGCCGGCCTCGCCCGCGGGCCCGGAGATCAGGATCTCGTCCGGGCTGCCCACGTAGGCGCCCCAGTAGATCTCGGTATCCGGGTCTACCCCGGTGAACGCGCACCGGGAGTCGAGCATGACCACGACATCGTCGGCGTTATCCGGGAAGCCCTCCGCCAGCAACCGCCCGGTGGTCAGGTGCACCGGGCGGCCGGTCCGCGTCAGGCTGACCCGGTGCCGGGCGGCCAGCGCCTGGATGCTGCTGATGCCGGGGATGACCTGCAGCTCGAAGGCGACCTTCCCGCGCCCGAGTACCTCGTCCAGCACGTGCACCGTGCTGTCGTAGATGGCCGGGTCGCCCCAGGCCAGGAACGCGCCGCGACCGTCCTCGCCCAGCTCGCCGGAGATCATCTGCTCGTAGATCTCCGCGCGCCGGGAGCGCCAGTCGTTCACCGCCTGCTGGTAGGCCGCGGCGCCCCGGTCCCGCTCGGGGTCGGCGGCGGTCACGATCCGGTAGCCCGGACCGGTGATGTACCGGTCGCAGATCTCCCGCCGCAGGTCGGTGAGCTCCCGTTTCTGGTCGCCCTTGTCCATCATGAAGACCACGTCGACGGCGTTGAGCGCGTTGATGGCCTGGACCGTGATGTGCTCGGGGTCGCCCGCCCCGATGCCGACCACGGAGATCTTCCTCATGACGCCGGCCCTCCCGTCGTCTGGCCCGGTGCGGCGATGGAACTGGTCCCGGTGCGCTCCCGGCCGGCCGAGTACAGGTGGCTGTCGCGGAACGCGGCCTCGGCCAGGACGCGGCCGATCACGATGATGGCGGTCCGGCGGATGCCGTGCGCGCGGACCTGGCCGGCCAGCTCGCCCAGCGTGCAGCGCAGCACTACCTCCTCGGGCCAGCTGGCCCGCGCGACCACCGCGGCCGGGCAGCCGGCACCGTAGTGCGGCAGCAGGTCCGCGGCCACCTGACCGATGTTCTGCACGGCCAGGTGCAGCACCAGCGTGCAGCCCGTCGCGCCGAGCGCGGCCAGTTCCTCGCCGGGCGGCATCGGGGTGGCCCGGGCGGCGGTGCGGGTCAGCACCACCGTCTGCCCGACGCCGGGCAGGGTGAGCTCCTGGCGGAGCGCGGCGGCGGCCGCGGCAAACGCCGGCACGCCGGGCACGACCTCCCAGCCGACCCCGGCCGCGTCGAGCTGCCGGGCCTGCTCGGCGACCGCGCTGAACAGGGACGGATCCCCGCTGTGCAGGCGGACGACGTCCTGCCCGGCCTGGTCGGCCGCGACCAGCTCGGCGATGATGGCGGCCAGGTCCAGCTCGGCGGTGTCGACCAGCCGGGCATCAGCCCGGGCCGCCGAGAGCACCTCGGGCGGCACCAGGCTGCCCGCGTACAGGATCACCGGCGCGGCAGCGATCAGCCGTGCGGCGCGGATGGTCAGCAGGTCGGCCGCGCCGGGGCCGGCGCCGACGAAGTAGACCGTCATCCGCGGCTCACCTGCCACTGGATCACCGGCAGCGCCGGCCGCCAGGTGGTGAAGCTGCCCAGCGGCTCGGCGTAGCTGAGCGCGGACCGGACGAGCTGCCCGCCGCAGGCCCGCTGCCAGCGGTGCAGCACGGCCTCCGACTCCACGGTGACCGCGTGCGCGACCAGCCGGCCACCCGGCGGCAGGGCCTGCCAGCAGGCATCCAGCACGCCGTCGGCGGTCAGGCCGCCGCCGATGAAGACCGCGTCCGGGGCCGGCAGGCTGGCCAGTGCCTCCGGGGCGCGGCCGCAGATCAGGCTCAGGCCGGGCACGCCGAGCGCGGCGGCGTTGCGGCCGGCCCGCTCGCACCGGTCGGCCCGCGCCTCGATGGCGACGGCCCGCGCCAGCGGCTCGGCCCGCAGCCACTCGATGCCGATGCTCCCGCTGCCGGCGCCGACATCCCACAGCCGCTCGCCGGGCCCGGGCCGCAGCGCGGCCAGGGCCAGCACCCGCAGTTCCCGCCTGGTGATCTGGCCGTCGGTCTCGAACGCGGCATCCGGCAGTCCGGGCAGCCGCCCGGCGGCCAGGACGCCAGCCGCCGGCCGTCCGGCGCTGGCCTGCGGCCGCACCGCCAGCACGCACAAGTCGGCGAATGGCCGGTCTCCGCGGCCGCCGGCCGGCGCATCCGCCGGGTCACCGCCGGTCCCGGCTCGATCACTCGCGCCCAGGTCGCGGGCCAGGACCGGCTCCAGCACCCGCTCGGCTGGCCCGCCCAGCCGCTCCAGCACCGTCAGCTCGCTATCCCCCCAGCCGCGCTCAGCCAGCAGCCGGGCCACGGCTGCCGGGGTAGCCCCGTCGCGGCACAGCAGGACCACCCGGGCGCCGGGGCGCATCGCGGCCAGCGCCGTCTCGGGCGGCTGGGCGACCAGGGTGACGACTTCCACCTCCTGCTCGGGCCAGCCCAGCCGGGCACACGCGAGCGCGACGCTGGAGACGGCCGGGAACACGGTCAGCCGGGCCGGGTCGATCCCGCGGGCCAGCGTGGCGCCGATCCCGTGCAGCATCGGGTTGCCGCTGGCCAGCAGGCACAGCCCGGGATTGTCGCGGACCACGTCGTCCAGGTGCTCCAGCAGCGGCGACGGCAGCGGCTCGCACCGGACGCCGAGCTCGGGCAGCAGGGCGAGCTGGCGCGGGCTGCCCACGATGACCGGGGCCTTGCGCAGCGCGTCCCGCGCGCCCTGGCCCAGGCCATCCCAGCCGTCCTCGCCGATGCCGACGATGGTGACGGCCCGGGTGGCCGTCACCGCCGGATCGCGGCCGCTGGCTGGCCGGGCAGCGGCGTGTGTCGTTTCGTCCATAGCGCGGCCAGCATGCCACACCGGCCGGCCGGGCCTCAGCCAGGCGGTGGCGCTGCCGCCTGCTGCCGGGCCTGGTCCAGCAGCCGGGACCTGACCTCCTTCTTCAGCACTTTGCCGACGCGCGAGCGGGGCAGGTCCGGCCAGATCTCGACCTGCTTGGGCGCCTTCACGCCGCCCAGCCGGCCCCGGGCGAAGGCGCGCACGTCGTCGGGGGCCAGCTGCTGGCCCCGGAGCGGCTGCACCACCGCGGTCACCCGTTCCCCCCACTTGTCGTCGGGCAGCCCCACCACCGCGCAGTCCTGCACGGCCGGATGCTCCAGCAGCGCCTGCTCCACCTCCGCCGAGTACACGTTGAACCCGCCAGTGATGATCATGTCCTTGGCCCGGTCGACGATGAACAGGTAGTTGTCGTCATCGAGGTAGCCGATATCCCCGGTGCGGTGCCAGCCGTGCCGGGTCGCCTCCGCGGTCGCCGCCGGGTTCTGGTAGTAGCCGGCCATCACCAGCGAGCCGCGCACGACGATCTCGCCCCGCTCGCCCGGCGGCAGCAGGCCGCCGTCGGCGTCCATGATCGCCACGGTCACCAGCGGCGAGGGGCGCCCCGCCGAGGACAGCCGCTCCCGGGCCAGCGAGCCGTCGGAGCGGAAGTGATCCCGCGGCGCCATCGTGGAGATCATCATCGGGGCCTCGGTCTGGCCGAACAGCTGGCCCATGACCGGCCCGATCCTGGTGATGGCCTGCTCCAGCCGGGCCGCCGACATCGGCGCCGCGCCGTACCACAGGCACTGCAGCGAGCTCAGGTCGGCGGTGGCCAGGCCGGGATGATCCAGCAGCATGTACATGAGCGTGGGCGGCAGGAACGCATGCGTGACCCGGCGGGTGCCGATCAGGGTCAGGAACTGGCCCAGATCCGGCTCCGGCATCACCACGATCTCGCCGCCGAGCGCCATCACCGGGAAGCACAGCACGCCCGCCGCGTGGGTCAGCGGGGCCAGCGCCAGGTACACCGGCCGGCCCTGGAACGGGTAGCTCATCAGGGTCAGCGCGGCCATGGCCTCCAGGTTGCCGCCGGTCAGCATGACCCCCTTCGGCCGCCCGGTGGTGCCGCCGGTCCCGGCGATCATGGCCGTGTCGCCGACCGGCCCGGCCTCGAACGGCGCGCTGTCGAGCCCGTCCAGCCAGGCCCCGAACGACGTGGCGGCCGGGCTGTCGCCGTCCAGGCAGACCAGGGTCGTCAGCCGGGGCAGGTCCGGCGCGATCTGCTCGACCAGCGGCCCGAAGGCGCGCTGGAAGATGAGGCAGGTGCAGTCGACCAGGTCCAGCAGGTCGCGGTTCTCGGCGGCCTCGCTGCGCGGGTTGACCGGGCACCAGACCGCGCCCGCCCGGGCGATCCCGAAGACGCAGGCGAAGGCGGCCGGGTCGTTGGCCGACAGGATCGCCACCTTGTCGCCGGGCCGGACCCCGGACCGGCGCAGGGCCCGGGCGATCTTCCAGGACGCCTGCTGGACCTCGCCGTAGCTGCGGGTGCGGCCCGCCATGGTCAGGCACGGCGCCCCCGCGCCGAGGGACGCGCCCTTGTCGAGGTAGTCGGTCAGCCGCACGGCTGCTCCCTGGCCCGGGTCAGCTGTGCACGGTCAGGATCGGCTGCATGACGAGTCCGAAGCTGCGCAGCACGCCGAGCAGCTCGCGGTGCCCGAACGCCTGGCAGCCGGACGCGAAGCCGGCCCGGCGGGGCGGCTGCTGGAGCAGTGAGTAGGCGCCGTGCGCCTGCAGCAGCCCGGTCTGCTTGTAGTTGCAGTTGCCGTGCAGCACGCAGTGCGCCCGGCCCAGCGGCCCGGATGCGTACACCGAGTCCAGCGAGGTGTTGACCCGCGGGTTCTCCCGCGGCGGCATCTGGTTCATCACCGCGGCCGCCTGCTCCGACAGCGCGGCGACCTTCGCGGCCTCGTCCAGGTCCTTGATCTGCTCCAGCGCGGCCGCCACGATCTGCGGGACGCCCTGCATCAGCGCGCGGTTGAAGACCCCGCCCAGCGCCCGGACGTTGGCCACCCGCGGGTCACGGCGGAACCACACCGGATGCGAGGTGCCGCCCCAGGGCAGCGCCAGCCCGGTCTCGTGCTGGCCGGGCACGACCACGGTGTAGAGCCCGCCGTCGGCGGGCCATTCCGCGTACTGGCTCTGCTCCAGGTAGTAGGCCTTGGCCAGGGCCGCGTTGACCAGGATCGTGCGGGTCGAGGCGATCGTCGGCAGGCCCTTCCAGAAGACCTCGATGTCGAGGGTGTCCAGGCCCGGCGTCTCCAGGCAGATGCAGGCCGCGATCTCGCCGGTCGTGTACATCTGCGCGACGCCCGGGGCGAGCAGCAGGCCCCGGGCGGCCATCTGCTCGCCGTAGGTCTCGTCGCAGGTAATCAGCCAGTCCTGCTCCCCGGTGGTGTCCAGGTAGTGGCAGCCGGCCGCCAGGGCCGCCTCCACCACCTCGGGGCCCAGCTGGGCGAACGGCCCGACCGTGTTGCACACCACGCTGGCGCCGCGCAGCAGCTCAGTCAGCGGCCCGGTCGCGTGCTCCACCTCCACGACCTCGTGCGGCACGGTCTCGATGCCGGGCACCCGGTCCAGGGCCTGCTGGATGCGGGCCTTGTCCCGGCCCGCGGCGATGAACGGGACGCCGAATTCGCGCAGGTACTCGCAGATCAGCTGGCCAGTGTAGCCGGAGGCGCCGTAGACGACGACGGGCTTGTCTGTACTCATGGAAGGTGCCTTTCGCTGGGAATCGGGAGCTGGAGCCGGTCAGATCCCCATGCCGCCGTCGACCGGCAGGCCCGCGCCGGTGATGAACCGGGCGCCGTCGGAGGCCAGGAACACCACGGCGTCGGCCATGTCCGGCACCTCGCCCAGGCGGCCCAGCGGCGTCAGCCCGATGACATCGCCGACGGCCGCCTCCACGCTGGGCCACAGCCCGAGCGTCACCATGTCCATCGCGAGCTGATTGCCCATCTCGGTCGGCACCAGGCCGGGGTAGACGCAGTTCACCCGGACGCCGTAGCCGAGCTTCCCGGATTCCATGGCCGCCACCCGGGTCAGCCGGTCCACGCCGGCCTTCGTCGCGGAGTACCCGGCGATGCCGGGGAAGGCGATGGTGGCCGCCACCGACGCGATGTTGACGATCGCGCCGCCGCTGCCGGCCGCCCCGCCGGGGCGCATCGCCCGGAAGGCGTGCTTGATGCCCAGCGCCGTGCCCAGCACGTTGACCTCCAGCATCCGCCGGACGTCGGCGGCGTCGATGTCCGCCAGCAGGCCCGAGATCTCCACGCCGGCGTTGTTGACCAGGATGTCCAGGCCGCCCAGCTCGGCCACGACCGCGGCGGTCGCCGTCTCCCAGCTGGCATCGTCGGTTACGTCCAGGGCGACGAACTGTGCGGTCGCGCCCGACTGCCGCAGCGCCTCGGCGGTGTCCTTGCCCAGGTCCTCGCGGATGTCGCCGATGGCGACGGCCGCGCCCGCGGCGGCCAGGGCCTGCGCCATGCCCGCGCCGAGCCCGCGCGCCCCGCCGGTTACCAGTGCCTTGCGCCCCGCCAGGTCATACACGCTCATCAGGCCCGCCCCTTCGTCGCTGCCGGTGACCTCATGCCGCCCGCGCCGGCGCCGGAGGCGGCGCCGCTGCGCGCAGTCAGGTAGGGCACAGCCTGCTGCCGTGCTTTGACAAGTGTCAAGATTTTCTCTGACAATTGACTAGATAAGTTTGGTCAGGCGTCAAGACCGGCATCGGAGCCGCAGGCGGCGGCCGGGTTACACTCGGGCTGGCCGCCGGGCGGCGGGCTGTCACAGGCGGAGAACAGGAAGACCGGAAGGTGTCTGAGGTAGCGCAGCGGAGCCGGGAGCGGATAGCGCGGCGGCAGGTCGACAAGTTCGCCGAGCGCCGCGCCCAGCTGGCCGAGGCCGCCCTGCAGACGCTCGCCGAGCTCGGCTACGCCCGCACCAGCCTGCGTGATATCGCGCAGAACTCCGCCTTCTCGCACGGCGTGCTGCACTACTACTTCAGCGACAAGGTCGACCTGATCACTTTCTGCGTCCGGCAGTGCAAGGCCGAGTGCGTCACCCGCTACGACCACGTGGTCGCCACCGCGGGCTCGGCGGGCGAGCTGCAGCGCGGCTTCGGGGCGGCGCTGGCCGCCACCCTGGTGCAGGACGCCCCGATGCACCGGCTGTGGTACGACCTGCGGAACCAGAGCCTGTTCGACGCCTCGTTCCGCGGTGACGTGCTGGAGATCGACCAGAGCCTGGAGCAGATGATCTGGCGCGTGGTCGCCCGGTTCGCCGAGCTGGCGGAGGCGCCCCCGGCGGTGTCGCCGGGCGTCGCCTACGCGGTGTTCGACGGGCTGTTCCAGCAGGCGCTGCTGCGTCAGGCGGCCGGCGACGACGGCGGCACCGCCGCCGCCAGCCTGCGGGCCGGAGCCGAGCACGTGCTGGAGTCGATGATCCTGCGCCGCTGACCGGCCCGGCGCCGCGTTACCCTGCGGAGCTGTTCATCCGGAGGGCACCGTTAATGGTCCGGGCCGGGTGGTACAAAGAGACGTGCTCGGACTCCCGGACGGTATTCAGGCGTGCTTGTTCGATCTTGACGGCGTGCTGACCCAGACCGCGGCGGTGCACGCCGCGGCCTGGAAGCAGATGTTTGATGAGTACCTGCGCAAGCGGGCCGCGGCCGACGGCAGCGCGTTCACCGAGTTCGACATCCACGATGACTACGACGAGCACGTAGACGGCAAGCCCCGCGAGGACGGGGTCCGGGACTTCCTGGCCTCCCGCGGCATCACCCTCCCGGCGGGCAGCCGCGATGACCCGCCGTCAGCGGATACGGTTTTCGGGCTGGGGAACCGCAAGAACCAGCTGCTGCTGACCCGGATCCGCGAGGACGGCGTGGCCGTCTTCGACGGGTCGGTGCGCTACCTGCAGGCGGTCCAGCAGGCGGGCCTGCGCCGCGCGGTGGTGTCCTCCAGCGCCAACACCGCCCAGGTCCTGCAGGTCACCGGGCTGGCGAAGTACTTCGAGATCCGGGTGGACGGCGTCACGATCGCCGAGCGCCACCTGCACGGCAAGCCGGCTCCCGACACCTTCCTCGACGCGGCCCGCCAGCTGGGCGTCGAGGCATCCAGGGCCGCAGTCTTCGAGGACGCGCTGTCCGGGGTGGCGGCCGGGCGGGCCGGGAAGTTCGGCTTCGTGGTCGGCGTCGACCGGGTCGGCCAGGCCCGCGCGCTGGCCGAGCACGGGGCCGACCGGGTCGTCGAGGACCTGGCCGAGCTGCTGACCGACCAGGAGGGCGCCGGGTGATCCCGAACGAGGAATTCGAGACCGAGGCCTGGTCGATCCGCGAGACCAGCCTGAACCGGGACCGGCTGGCCCCGGCCGAGTCGGTGTTCGCGCTCGGCAACGGGCACATCGGGGTCCGCGGCAACCTGGATGAGGGCGAGCCGCACGGGCTGCCGGGCACCTACCTCAACGGGTTCTACGAGCGACGGCCGCTCCCCTACGCCGAGGCGGGCTACGGCTACCCGGAGGACGGCCAGACCGTCGTCAACGTGACCAACGGCAAGATCATCCGGCTGCTGGTCGACGACGAGCTGTTCGACCTGCGCTACGGGCGGGTGCTGAACCACGAGCGGACCCTGAACTTCCGGTCCGGCCTGCTCCGCCGTCAGGTGGAGTGGCGCTCGCCGGGGCACCGCGGCGTGCGGGTGAAAAGCACCCGGATGGTGTCGCTGGTCCAGCGGGCGGTCATGGGCATCGAGTACGAGGTCGAGGTGCTGGACGGCCCGGCCCGCATCGTGGTCCAGTCCGAGCTGGTGGCCAACGAGGACCTGCCGGTCATGAGCAAGGATCCGCGGGTGGCGGCCGTCCTGGAGCACCCGCTGAAGTCAGTGGAGCACCGGGCCATGGGCACGCAGGGCTACCTGGCGCACCGGACCCGGCGCAGCGGGCTGCAGCTGGCCGCGGCCATGGATCACCTGTGCACCGCACCCGACGGGTGGGAGACCGAGTTCGAGCACTATGAGGACTCGGCCCGGTTCACCGTCATCGCCGAGCTGACGCCCGGCACGACGCTGCGCCTGGTCAAGCTGGTGGCTTACGGCTGGTCGGCCGAGCGCTCGGTACCGGCGCTGCGCGATCAGGTAGCGGCGGCGCTGGCCGCGGCCCGGCACACCGGGTGGGATGGCATGCTGGCCGAGCAGCGGAAGTTCCTGGACGACTACTGGGAGTCCGCCGACGTGCACGTCGACGGGGACCCGCAGATCCAGCAGGCGGTCCGGTTCGCCATCTTCCAGGTGCTGCAGGCCGGGGCCCGCGCTGAGGGCCGGGCCATCCCGGCCAAGGGGCTGACCGGTCCCGGCTACGACGGTCATGCGTTCTGGGACACCGAGAGCTACGTGCTGCCGGTCCTGACCTACACCCTGCCATCGGCCGCCGCCGACGCCCTGAAGTGGCGGCACACGATCCTGCCCCAGGCCAAGGAGCGGGCCCGGCAGCTCGGCCTGGCGGGCGCGGCGTTCCCGTGGCGCACCATCGCCGGCGAGGAGTGCTCGGCCTACTGGCCGGCCGGCACCGCGGCGTTCCACGTGACCGCTGACGTGGCCGACGCGGTGGCCCGGTTCATGACGGTGGCCGGCACCGACGACTACGCCCGCCGGTTCGGCACTGAGGTAATGGTGGAGTCCGCCCGGCTGTGGGCGTCACTGGGCTACTTCGACGCCGCCGGCGAGTTCCGGATCGACGGCGTAACCGGGCCCGATGAGTACAGCTCCATCGCGGACAACAACGTCTATACCAACCTGATGGCCAAGCGGAATTTCGAGCGGGCCGTGGCCGCCGTGACTGCGCCGGGTGCGGACCGGTCGAACTGGCCGGACGTGACCGACGACGAGCTGGCCAGCTGGCAGCGGGCCGCCGAGCACATGCGGGTGCCCTACGACGAGCGGCTGCAGGTGCACCCGCAGGCCGACGGCTTCACCGACCACGCCGTCTGGGACTTCGACGACACCACCCCCGAGCAGTACCCGCTGCTGCTGAACTTCCCCTACTTCGACCTGTACCGCAAGCAGGTGGTCAAGCAGGCCGACCTGGTGATGGCGCTGTACCGGGCCGGGCACGAGTTCACCGACGAGCAGAAGCAGCGCGACTTCGAGTACTACGAGCGGCTGACGGTGCGCGACTCCTCGCTGTCGGCGTGCGTGCAGGCCATCATGGCCGCCGAGACCGGGCACCTCGACCTGGCCTATGACTACTGGGGCGAGGCCGCCCTGATGGACCTCGACGACCTGGAGCACAACACCGCCGACGGCCTGCACATCGCCTCGCTGGCCGGATCCTGGCTGGTCGCGGTGGCCGGGTTCGGCGGGCTGCGGGACACCGCCGACGGCACGCTGTCCCTGCAGCCCCGGCTGCCCGGCGCGCTGCGCGGGCTGACGTTCAACCTGCTGTGGCGCGGGACGCACCTGAACGTGGCCATCGGCCCGGCCCAGGCGCGCTACACCTGCAACAGCGACGCGCACGTGGACCTGCTGCACTACGGCGAGACGCTGCGGGTCGGCCCGGGCGGGACGCAGGTCCGTGACATCCCGCCGGTGACGGAGCGGCCGCGGCCGCGCCAGCCACCCGGCCGCGAGCCCGTGCAGCGCGGCCGCAAGCCGGACTAGGACCGCCCGCCGCCGGGCTCAGGCGGCCCGGCTACGCCTCGCCGGCCCGGACCACGGTCACCGGGCACGGCGCGTGCGTCACGCAGTGCATGCTGACCGAGCCGAGCAGCATCCCGGTGAACGCGCCGCGCCCCTTGTGCCCGACTACTAGCAGGTCGGCGTCTCCCGCCTGGTCGATCAGGGCCTCGGCCGAGTGCCCGTAGACCACCTTGGCCTGCACCTGGTCGGGTGCCCCGTCCGGGTAGGCCGCGGCGATCGCGGCGCGCAGCTCGGTCATCCGCTCCTCCTCGACCTCCTCGGTCACCTGGTGCGGTGCCCGGCCGACCGGGGCCGTTCCGGCCGCGGCCGGATAATGCCAGGCCCGGACGGCCCGTACCGTCGCGCCGGATTCAGTCCCGTACTGGCCCGCCCAGCGCAGCGCCGCGATCGACTCCTCGGACCCGTCCACGCCGACTACGACCAGCTTGCCGTTTCCCCCGCCTGCCATCGTGCCTCCCCCTGGCTCGCGAATATCCCCCTGGGCCCATCCTGGCACCCGGCCGCGGCCTGCCTGCGTGACCGGGCCGGCGGGCACCACCGGTCAGGCGGCTAGCGGTCAGCCGGAATCCGGACGGTCCGGGAAAGCCGGGTCAGAGGTCTGCGTCGACGATCACCGGCGCATGGTCGCTGGGTCCCTTGCCCTTGCGCGCCTCGCGGTCGACCCAGGCGTCGGTGACGGCGCCGGCCAGCGCCGCATTGGCGTACACCAGGTCAATGCGCATGCCCATGCCCTTATGGAACGAGCCGGCCCGGTAGTCCCAGTAGGTGTAGGGGTGCGGGCCCTTGGCAATCCGCGGCACGATGTCGCGCAGCCCGGTCTCGCGCAGCGCGGCCAGCCGGTCTCGCTCGGCGGGCGTGACGTGGGTCGAGCCCTCGAACGCGGCCGGATCCCAGACATCGTCGTCGGCCGGGGCGATATTGAAGTCGCCGAGCACGGCGAACGGGGTGCCGCCCCTGGCATCCGCGGTCACGGCGTCGCGCAGCGCCTCCAGCCAGCCCAGCTTGTAGGCGTAATGCGGATCTTCCGGCGTCCGGCCGTTGGGCACGTACACCGAGCGCACCCGCACGGGCCCGCAGGTCACCGCCAGCGTGCGCGCTTCCCGGGTGGCCGGGTCGGGGAATCCGGGATCACCGGGCAGCCCCGCCGCGGCGTCGGCCAGCCCGACCCGGGACAGCACCGCGACGCCGTTCCAGCGGCCTTCGCCAAGCTGAGCGATCTCGTAGCCCAGGGCAGTGACCGCGTCGGCCGGGAAGGCGCCGTCGCCGACCTTGGTCTCCTGCAGGCAGACCACATCGGGGCCGGTTTCCTCCAGCCACTGCGTCAGCCGCGGCAGCCGGGCCAGCACCGAGTTCACGTTCCAGGTCGCAATCCGCATGGTCCCATTTCACCAGTCGCCGCCGACACCGGAAAACCGGCCGGCCCCGGCTGCGGGGTGGCCCCTGCGGATGGCGGGCGGGAGCCATTGCAATGCCCGTCCGATTTCGGCGATATTCCTCATTCGGCCGCCGGGCGCCGAGGCCATTGCTCCATCATGTGACGAATGAATCGCCCGGTGGAGTCATCGGTGCCCGGCCCGGCGGCGAGCACGGCCGGCTCCCCGCCCGGGCGCGCTGCCCGGCGCGAGGTCCCCGACCTCACCCCGATGGTGGCGCAGGCCCGGGACGGAGACCCGGAGGCCTACCGGGCGCTGTTCCGGGACACCCAGCCGCGGCTGCTGCGCTACCTGAGTGCGCTGGTGGGCGAGGACGCCGAGGACGTGGCGTCGGAAACCTGGCTGCAGGTGGCCAGGGACCTGCACGACTTCACCGGGGACTACGACGGATTCCGGGGCTGGGTGGCGACCATCGCCCGGCACCGGGCCATTGACCTGATCCGGCGCCGCAGCCGGCGTCCGCAGCTGAGCCAGCTGCCGGTCGAGGACCTGGCCGGGCTGGCCGCCTCCGATGACACGGCCGGCGCGGCCATCGACGCGGTCACCACCGGCGCGGCGGTCGCCCTGATCGCCACCCTGCCGCCGGACCAGGCCGAGGCGGTGCTGCTGCGGGTGGTCGTCGGCCTGGATGCCGAGACCGCGGCCCGGGTGCTGGGCAAGCGGGCCGGCGCGGTCCGTACCGCGGCCTACCGCGGCCTGCGCAGCCTCAGCCGCAGGCTGGAGCAGCCCGGCGGCGGCCGGCCGGAGACGATCCCGCTGCTGCCGCGCCCGGCCGTCCCGGCACCGCGCACTGAGGTAACCAGGGAGTAACTAAAAGTTTGCGAGCGAAGGAGTGACACGAGCGCGGGATGAGTCGCTGGAGGAAGTGAGATGAGCACACGCCACCCCCGGAAGATCAGCCGGGGAGCCGCCGAGCAGTTGCTGGACGGCTCCGCCGCGCCGGGTTCCGGGCCGGATCAGCTGGCTAGCGTCCTGGCCGCCACGGCGGCCCCGGGACGCGACGGCGAGCTGGCTGGCGAGGACGCGGCCATGGCGGCGTTCCATGCGCATCATCTCGTCCCCGAAACGAACTCCCGGAGAGGACAGATGATTAAGTCCCCGCTCGCGAAGCTTCTCACGGTCAAGGTGGCCGCCCTGTCTCTGGCGGTCTGCGCGACCGGCGGTGTCGCGCTTGCTGCCAGCACCGGAGCCCTGACCGGCTCCGGCCCTGCCACCGCGCACGGCAGCGGCCGCGTCGCAGCCGGCCAGGGCCCGTCCGGCGTCCAGGCCAGTACCTCCGCCTCCGTGCCCGCGGTGCCGTCCGGCGCAGCCGCGCAGTGCCGCGCGCTGGTGGCCACGGTCGAGTCGCTGGCCCCCGCCGTGACCGGCGGCACCACCCCGCTCGGCGATCAGCACGCGCTGTCCAGCACGGCCGCGCCGCAGGCGCTCATGTCCGAGGAGGCGGCCCCGCTGCGCGGCTCCGCAGGCGGTGCCGGCAACGTTCCTGACTACTGCGCGCTGGTGCTGCAGCTGCCGGCCCTCCCGGACCCCGGTCAGCTGCTCCAGCTGCCCGCCGGGATCGTGGGTCAGCTGCTGACGCACCTTCCGGCCGGAACCCTCGGCCAGCTGCTCACCTCCCTGCCCGCCGCGCAGCTCAGCCAGCTGCTGACCACCCTGCCGACGGCGACGGCGGCCCAGCTGCTCACCACGCTGCCGGCGGGCGCCCTGTCGAGTGTGCTGACGACGCTGCCGGGCTCGGCGCTGAGCCAGGTCCTGACGGCGCTGCCGGCGGGCACCCTGTCGAGTGTGCTGACGACGCTGCCGGGCTCGGCGCTGGCCCGGGTCCTGACCGCGCTGCCGGCCGGTGCCCTGTCGAGTGTGCTGACGACGCTGCCGGGCCCGGCGCTGGGCCGGGTCCTGACCGCGCTGCCGGCCGGTGCCCTGTCCAGCATCCTCACCAGGCTGCCGGCCGGCTCGCTGGGCACTGTCTTGACCGGGCTGCCGGCCGGGGCGCTGAGCACCGTGCTGACCACCCTGCCCGCGGCGGGACTGGATCAGGTGCTGACGACCCTGCACGGGCACGCGCTGTCGCAGGTACTGACGTCGCTGCCGCCCGCTGAGCTGTCCCGCCTGCTCACCGGGCTGCCCACTCCGGTCCTGTCCGCGGTGCTGACAACCCTGCCGTCCGCCGGGCTGTCCCGGGTCTTCGGCATGCTGCCCGACTCCGCCCTGACGCAGATCCTGACCAGCCTCCCGTCGTCGGTGCTGTCCCAGCTGCCGCACTCGGTCCTGGCCGGCCTGCCGTCCTCGGTGCAGTCCCTGCTGCCCACCTCGCTGCTGTCCCCGGCGCTGGGCTAAGGGGTTCCCGGCCAGCGCCCCACGGTCCCGGGGCGCTGGCCGCCGGCAGGCTCGCCTTCATGGTCTCGAGGCGGCCTGCCCCCGGGCAGGTACCCATGGCCCCCGGGTACCTGCCCGAGCGGGCGGGATGGCCGGCTGGCCCGCCGCCATCCCGCCCGCGCCCGCCGGCTGCCCGCAGGCGCCGGCGATATCGCCCGTGCCTGGGAGAATTCAGATGCCGCAGATGCAGGAACAGATCTCACCGACCCTGGCCGCCGGCTGCGGCCCGGACTTGCCTGACCCGTTCCGCCGCCGCTCGGAAATGTTCGCGCCGGGGGCGGTCAACGGCGTGGCCACGAGCAAGATTGTCTGGGTCTACGCCGTCACTGGCGGCAGCAGTGCAGCCGAGCTGCCGGGCCTGACTGGCGTGGGCGGCGAGCCGGTGCGCACGGTGCCGGCCGCCGGCCTGCATGCGGTGGTCAGCTCAGTTGATGCCACGGCGTTCGGCGAGGACGCGCTGCCCGGCCTGCTGGCCGACCTGCCCCGCGCTGAGACCGTCGGCCGTGTCCACCATCAGGTGATCGAGTCCGTTGCCGCCGCCGGCCCGGTCGTGCCGCTCCGCCTGGCCACTGTCTACCCCGACGACTCGACGATCCGGTCGCTGCTCGCCGAGCACCGTACGGACCTGGCCGATCTGCTGGCCACCTTCCGGGACACCCAGGAATGGGGTCTCAAGGTGTACCTGGAGCCGCGGGCGGACGGCACGGCCGACCGGGAGCCGCGCTGGGCCAGGGCCGAGGAGCGGGCCGCCGGCATCGACCGCGTGCTGTCCGAGATCGCCCTCGGGTCCCGCCGCCACCCGGCCCCGGACCTGCGCCTGGGCCCGCGGGGCGGCTGGCTGGTGCTCAGCGGCGTCTACTTGCTCAGCGACCTGCGCGCCGCCGAGTTCGGCGCGGTAGCCCGGCAGCTGACCACCGAGGCCGACGGGCTGACCGCCGAGCTGAGCGGCCCGTGGCCGCCCTACTCGTTCGTGGACCAGCCCGATGGCTGAGCCGGCGCAGCGGCTGCGCGGCTATCGCATCGCGCTGGCCCGCCGCCTCGACAACGTTGCCCGCGCGCAGGCGGCCGTCCTGGGCGAGCTGGCCGGCTTACTGCGCGGCCGGGCGGAAGACCCGGTCCCGCCGGAGGCTGCCCGCCGTCCGGGCCGCCGCGATGAGCCAGGCCGCAGCCAGCCCGCCGACCCCGGCGGCGGCGACCCCCCGGAACAGGCCCGCACCGGTCGCCAGGACGAGCCGGGAGGTGCCGGTGACGCACGTGCCGACGGGGCAGGCGCAGGACCGCCACGCGAGCGAGAACGGCAGCCCGTCCCGTGCGGTGCGCAGCATGATCGCGCCGGCGACGGCGGTCCGCAGCAGCGCGAAGCCCCGGACCGGGACACCGCAGGCCAGCCCGGCCGTCCGCCGCCCCGTCGCGAGCGGCGCGGGCAGCACGCCGCCGGCCGCGGCGCCAGGCAGGTTCGCCGCGGCTACCGACTGGCCCAGCGGGCCGAGCACGATCCACCGGGCCGGGACGCTCAGCGCGGAGCCGATCCCGCCGGCGGCCAGGCGGCCCCCGATCAGGGTGCTGAGGATCAGCGCGGCCAGCAGCCTGACCCCTAGCACCGCGTTAGCCGGCCAGCAGTACCGTCAGCCCGCCGGGCCGGGCCCTGGCTGGGCCGGCCGGCCGGGCTAGGCGCCGGGTCCCGGCCCGGCCGGCTCCGCGCCCCGTGCCTCGCTGTCCCCGGCGTGACCAGGGCCGTCGTGCCGGGCCGCCAGCGCGGACAGCAGCTCGTAGGCGGCGTGGGCCGCGGCGATCCCGGTGATCTGCGCATAGTCGTACGCCGGCGCGACCTCGACGATGTCAGCGCCGACAAGATTAAGTCCCGCGAACGACCGCAGCGCCGCCAGCAGCTCCCGGCTGGTCAGCCCGCCCGCCTCGGGGGTACCCGTCCCCGGCGCGTGCGCCGGGTCCAGGACGTCGATGTCGAGCGACACGTACACCGGGCGGTCGCCGACCCGCTGGGCGATTCGCTCGGCCAGCCCGGTCACGCCCAGGTGCTCCATCTCCGCCGCCGGGACGACCTGGAAGCCCAGGCTGGTGTCAGCATCCAGGTCCGCGGCGGCGTACAGCGGGCCCCGGATCCCGACGTGCAGGCACCCGGTCGGGTCGAGCAGGCCCTCCTCGGCGGCGCGCCGGAACGGCGTGCCGTGGGTGTAGGCCGCGCCGAAGTAGGTGTCCCAGGTGTCCAGGTGCGCGTCAAAGTGCACCACCGCCACCGGGCCGTGCGCCGCGGTGACGGCTCGCAGCATCGGCAGCGCGATGGTGTGATCGCCGCCCAGCGCCAGCACGAAGGGCGCTCGCTCCAGCAGGCTCCGCGCGCCGTGCTCGATAGTGGTGATCGCCTCGTCGATGCTGAACGGGTTGACACCGAGGTCGCCGGCGTCAGCTACCTGGCGGACCGCGAACGGCGCGACCTGCACCGCCGGGTTGTAGGGGCGCAGCAGCCGGGAGGACTCGCGGATGTGCGCCGGGCCGAACCGCGCGCCCGGCCGGTAGCTCACCCCGGTGTCGAACGGCACGCCCAGGATCACGGCATCGGCGTGATCCACCTCGTCGATGCGCGGCAGGCGGGCGAACGTCGCAGGCCCGGCGTAGCGGGGCACCACGGTCGCGTCGACCTGGCCGACGGTGTCGCCGGCGCGGACACGGGGGACGGGCTCGGTCATCTGGCTGGTTCCCTGTCTGTTCGTCCGGGGCGCTGGCCGGCGGGCGCCTACCCCTGCCCTGCTGCCTCGGTTCTTGTCGCGGCGGCGTCGATCTCCCGCAGCGTCCGCTCGCTGGCCTCGATCGCGGACCGCTCGGCGCTCACGTCAAGCGAGCGGGACAGCAGCAGGTATACCAGGCCGGAAACGATCAGCCCGACCAGCCAGGAGTAGTCCACGCCATTGGTGAGGTGGTCGGGGAAGTAGCCGTTGTAGGACAGCCCGGCGATCGGCGGCAGCACCATGAACGGGATCTCCACCACGAATCCCGCGACGTAGGCGATCAGGCCGCGCCGTCCCCACGCCCCGTACACGCCGTCGGCCCGGAAGATGTCGGTGATCGCGTAGTGCCCGTGCCGGACGAAGAAGAAATCGACCAGGTTGAGCGCGGTCCACGGCACCAGCAGGTACAGCATCAGCGTCAGCGAGTCGAGCACCGTGGAGACCGCGTTCGTGGAGATCCCGGCGCCGATCGCGTACCAGATGATGGCCAGGGCGACGACAGTCGCCACCCGCCAGGCCCGGCTGGTCTTGATGGTCTTAAAGGAGTCGATCCCGGTCAGCACCGTCAGCATGCCGCCGTAGGCGTTCATGCCCATGGTGGCCATCAGCGCGGTTGCCGACAGCACCGCGGTGATCGAGCCCAGCGGCGCGGCCACGTTGTCCCCGACGACCTGGAGCCCGACCAGCCCGTCCGTGGCGCCCAGGCGGGAGGCCAGCCAGGCGCCGAGCGCGATCAGCCAGATGGCCGAGCCCGAGGCGCCGAAGAAGACCGCGGTGATAATGCCGCGCGGCGAGGTGTCGCGTGGCATGTAGCGCGAGTAGTCCGAGACGTAGGGCGCGTAGGTGATGTTGTAGGCCACGGCCACCGAGAACTGGGCCATGAATGCCGCGAAGATGAAGCCGCCCGGATGCGCCGGCGTGTGCCCGCCGGCGTGCCCGACCAGGATGGCCACCGAGATGATGGCGTAGCACGGGAACGAGATGACCAGCAGGATCCGGAAGATCCGGTGCACCCAGTCGTAGCCGAAGATGGCCAGCAGCGCGGCCAGCACCGCGGTGACGACCGCCACCAGGCTGGCGTTCCAGCCGAACGCGCCGTGCAGCCCGGTGCTCATCAGCACCTGGTCGGCTACGTTGAACGCCATGTAGGTGAACAGCACGGCGAACAGCGCGACGACGACGCCGCGGTAGCCGAGCTGCGCGCGGGTCTGGATCATCTGAGGCAGCCCGAAGACCGGACCCTGGGTGGCGTGGAAGGCCATGAACAGCGTGCCGAACCAGATGCCGCCGACGCCCGCGAGGATGGACCAGCCCAGGGACAGGCCCAGTGACGGCCCGACAAAGCCGATCGGGATCGTGAAGTACTGGAAGTTCCCCAGGAACCACAGCATGGTCTGCTGCCAGACCTTGCCGTGCCGCTCCGGGTCCGGGATCCAGTCGATCGAGTGGACCTCGACCTGGCCGATGAGGCCCCTGTCCCGCGTCCCCGTCACAGCGTCAGCGGAGGATCCTGCCGTCATGTCGCCTCCCAGCGGCCCGGCATCGCGGGAACGTCCTGGCCGGCCGGCGCGACAGGAATCGGCCAGGCCGGCAGCAGTCGTTACCGTGAGGAATGAGGGGGCTGGTCCCGATGTGACCGGCCTCACGGCAATGATCACCATCGGTTTCCTGACTGTCAACCCTTGTTTCATGGTCGTGGCCGGCGTGCCATAAGGTGGCCGTGCATGAGGTGATCAGGACCGGCGAACAGGAGACCCGTGCCCAGCGCCAGCAGCGGCGGCCTGCCGGCCAGCCAGGCCGCTATCGGCGCGCAGCTGCGGGCAGCCCGGCTCGCGGCCCGGATGAGCATGGCCGGGGTGGCCGAGCAGAGCGGGCTGACCAAGGGCTTTGTCTCCAAGCTGGAGCGGGACCTGGCTAACGTGTCGGTGGCCTCGCTGATCCGGCTGTGCGACACCCTGAACATCTCGGTGGGCTCGCTGTTCCGGGCGTCGGTGGGCGAGGTCGTCCGGCGGGACGCCCGGCCGCCGATCAACTTCGGCGGCAGCAACGTGACGGAGTACCTGCTGACGCCGTCCGGGGAGAAGCGGATGCAGGCCATCCTCAGCGAGATCGAGCCGGGTGGCGGCAGCGGCGCCGAGGCCTACTCGCTGCCGGCCGACGTCGAGTTCGTGTTCATCCTGGCCGGCGAGCTGCAGATCGCGGTGGCGGGCGAGGTCATCACCCTGGCCGAGGGAGACGCGTTTACCTTCCCGGCCAGCACCGGGCACTACTGGAGCGTGGTCCCGCCGGCGGGCCGGACCCGGGTGCTGTGGGTGTTCTCGCCGGCCCTCCCGGACACCGGCCCGGCGCCGGACGGCAGCCCGCCGGGCGGCGTAGCGGCGGGCGCCGGAGGCGGCTAGCTGAGGAACGCGGCGATCTGCCGGCGCAGGCCGGCCGGGTCGATGCCGTGAGCGGCGGCGTGCTCGGCGGGCGTGCCGTAGCGGCGCAGCTCGGTCCGGCTGACGCCGAGGCTCAGCAGCCGGTGCGGCTGGCCGGCCAGTGCCGCGGCCGCCTCGTGCGCCGAGGTGCCGGCCAGGTACGGCTCGACCAGGACGACATCAGCGACTCCGGCCGCCCCGGCGGCCGCGCGCAGCCCGCGGGCATCGAACGGGCGGACCGTCATCGCGTACAGCACGGTCAGGTCCAGGCCGGCGGTCGCCTCCAGGACCGGCTGCAGCATCGGGCCGACGGCCAGCACGGTGCCGGCGCGGCCGCGGCTGCTGCCGGCCCGGACGGTCTCCAGCAGCCCGCCGGTGGCCGGGCGCGGGTGCGGGTTCGACTGGCCGGACAGCCGCAGGTAAACCCGGCCGCTGCCGGCGACGGCATCGCGCAGGAGTTCCTCGGCCTCATCAGGGTGGCCGGGGACCTGGACGGTCCAGCCGTCCAGGGTGTCGATCAGCGCCACGTCGCCGGGCGACTGATGGGTGCGGCCCAGGGCGGCCATGTCGTAGGACGCGCCGTAGCTGACCAGCACCGCCCCCGCGTCCTGGTGGCTGAGGTCGAGCTTGACCTGCTCCCAGGCCCGCTCGATCAGGAATGCGCTGAAGGTGTGCGCGATCGGCCGCAGGCCGGCCAGGGCTAGCCCGCCGGCGACGCTGACCAGCAGCTGCTCGCGGATGCCGACATTGATGACGCGGTCAGGGTGGCGCTGCGCGGCGGACTCAAACTGGGCGGCGCTGATGTCGGCCAGCACCACTGCTACCCGCTCGTCGGTATCCAGGAGCTCGGCGGCGGCGGTGATGAACCGCTCGCGCATGTTGTCCATCTCAGGTGCCCTTCTGCGGTTGGCGGCGGTCAGCTCTTGGGCTCGGTCCTGGCCACCACGACGTGCGGCTGGCCGGGGTGGGGCACCGTCAGGGCCGCTTCCAGCGCGTCGTGGTCGTGACCGTTCACGGTCTGCGCTGACCAGCGCTCACTGGTGAACCGGGACGCGACGCCGCCCGGCCAGCCGTGGGTGGACGAGGCGTTGTCCACGACGATGACGGTCAGGTTCTGCAGCGCGGCGGCGCCGGCGAAGACGATCGCCTCATGGTTGGATCCCTCGTCCAGCTCGGCGTCGCCGACCAGGGTGAACACCCGCGGGCCGGTCAGCCGCCGGGCCCGCAGGCCGAGGGTCGTGCCGACCGCCAGCGGCAGGCCGTGGCCGAGGGAGCCGCTGCTGATCTCCGCCCCGGGCAGCAGCACCCGGTCGGGGTGATAGCCCAGCGGGGAGTTAAAGGAGCCGAAGCCGGGCAGCAGGGCGGTGTCGATGAAGCCCCTGGCGGCCAGCACCGCGTAGAAGGCCACCGGACCGTGGCCCTTGGACAGCAGGAACCGGTCGCGCTGCTCGTCACCGGGGCGTGCCGGGTCCACGCGGAGTACCCGGTCATACAGGACCCACAGCACGTCGAGCGTGGACGTGGCGGCCGGCCCGTGCTTCTCGTCGCCGGTCATCAGGGACATCAGCCCGCGCAGGTCGCCGTAGCCGTAGCGGGCGCCGGACGAGGGCGCGGCGGGAGTCTCGGTACGGTGCATGTGACCATGCTGCAAGTTAAAGCCCGGTTGAGGTCAAGCCGGCCGGGGGGAGGCCGGGCCCGATCGAGGCGGCCGGGGCGGCAGCGCCCGATATCCGGATGACCCGGCCGCCCGGCCCGGCCGACAATGGGCACCGTGGATACCGACGCTTTCATCCGCGACGGCTACGTGGCGATCCGGGGCGCGTTCAGCCCGGACACCGCCGCGGCGTGCCGTGCGGTGATCTGGGACGCGCTGGCCGGCCGGGGCATCCGCCGCGATGACCAGTCGACCTGGACCCGGCCGGTCGCCAACGTCCCCTGCCCGGAGGGCGAGCCGTTCGCGGCGGCCGGGGACGCGCCGGCGCTGATGGCCGCCTACGACGAGCTGATCGGGCCGGGCCGGTGGCGACGGCGCGGCGGGGTCGGCGGGCTCGTTCCGGTGAAGTTCCCGTCGGAGGAGTACCCGGGCGCGGGCTACCACATCGAGGGCAGCTACGAGGGACCGGGCGGGTACTGGGCCAACGTGCGGTCGCGGGCCCGCGGCCTGCTGGCACTGTTCCTGTTCTCCGATGTCGGGCCGGATGACTCGCCGACCCGGCTGATCTGCGGCTCGCACCTGTACATCCCGCGGCTGCTCGCGCCGTTCGGGGAGGCGGGGACGCTCAGCGACGACATCGCCGGGACATGGCAGCCGTCCCTGCTCTGCCGCCCGGTGGCCCACGCGACCGGCCAGGCCGGCGATGTGTTCCTGTGCCACCCGTTCGTGGTGCACACCGCGACCTGGCCGCACCGGGGGACGCAGCCGCGCATGATGGCGCAGCCCGCCGTGGACGTGCCGGACGGCTTCGCAGTGGACGGGTCAGATTCCTCGCCGGTCGCGCGGGCCATCGTGGCGGGCCTGGCGCCAGCCGGCTGAGCTGCCCGCCGGACGCCCGACCAGCTGTTCCGGCAGGCCTCCAGCCGGATATCGGGCCGGACGTTCAGGCGGGTCCGGGTCCGCTGCGGACGGCGGCGGCCAGCTGCGCGGCGGTGGCCGACGGCAGGCCCGCCGCGCGGGCATGCCGCTCGCAGGCGCCGTGCAGGGCGGCGGCCTGCTCGATGGTCATGGCGACAGCGGCCGTCGCTCCGGGGTCTTCGCCGGCCTCACCGTCGGCCTGTGGCCGGCCGCCGGGCTGCACCCGGACGTGCTCCCATGCGTTATTTCCGAGAATCTCGGTGAGTGCACTGGAAATAACCGGAAATACCAGTTCAGTAAAAAGGACGGTGTTGATCCGGTAGCCCGGCCCCGGTGCCCCGCCCGGCGCTGACCGCCCGCGCCGCGGCCCGCTGCCCCCGGCCAGCCACACGTTCGCCATCGTGGCGAAGACGGCTAACTCCCGGGGTGCGATGGCCGCCACCGCGCGCCGCGCCGCCGCCACGACCCATTCCGGGGATACCTGCGGACCGGCCGGCAATCCGCTGGCCAGCACCGGAGTCGCGGCCAGCGCCGGAGTCGCGGCCGGACCAGCAGCCGGGACCGGCGGGCGGGACGTGGCTCTGGCCGGGGGCTGCCCGGCGAGGTGAGCCCCGGAGCTCACGCGGCGGTTGAACATGCAGGGCCTCATCCCGGAATCCGCGAAATCTGGCGTACTACTGACATACGGCGGCACATCTGCTCCCGGCCCGCGCGTGATTTCCCAGGTCCCTCCATGCGCGTCCGGGAGAAAGTCTTATCCCGACTCCGAAAACGCCGCTTATCTTATTGAGGAAATGGCCATCCTGGCAATAACTTACGCCGAACCAGATTCGGGGCCGGCTGCTTCAGCCCGGCAGCCGGGCCCCGGCGGCGGTCCCTGCCACGCGGCTGCCCAGCGGGGTGCCGGTCACGGCCGCGGCGGAGCTGTCCGGCGCGGTGCCCGAGCCGGCGGACCCGCCGGCTCCGGCGAATCTGGCGGCGGACCCGGCGCGGGACCGCTAGCAGCCATTCCGGGCCCGGGTCGCGGCCGCCGTTTCAGGCCGCTTCAGCGCCGTTCCAGCGCTGGCCGCGATGCTGGCGCCAGGTCTCATAGCGGGACACAGCGCAGGACCGGTGGTGCGGGTGAGGCTCCGTACCAGGTACTCGCCCCCGGCGGTCGCCGGGGGCCAGCCACCGGCTCCTGCAGCGGCAGTGCTCAGGCATGCCGGGGAAGGTCTTCTCCGGCATGCCGCTGCCGGCTGCCGCTGCCTGACCCGTGCTGGACCCGTGCTGGTTCAGATCGTGCTGGCCGGACCGGTGGCGGCTGACGCGGCGGTGCCGGCCGGCGGGCCGGCCCCGGCCGGCGCGCCGGCCGGATGCAGCTTGGCCCGGACCAGATCGCCGTCGGGGTGGCCGATCTCCTCGTAGATGCGCAGCGCCCGCCGCCAGGTCGCCCGGGCGCCGTCGGCGTCGCCCGAGCTGAGCTGCGCATCGCCGAGGTGATCCAGGGTGTCGGCCTCGTTGAAGCGGTCCCCGAGATCCCGGGACAGCTGCACGGACCGCTCGTAGCAGGCCACCGACCGCGGGAAATCGCCCAGCCCCCGGTGGATGAGGCCGAGGCTGTCCCAGGTCGCCGCCTCCCAGGCTCGCTCGCCCAGTTCCTGGATGGCGGCCAGGGCCCGCTCGCAGTGCTGGATGGCCTGCACGTAATCACCGAGCTGGGCGTGCAGGAAGCCGATGTCGTTGTCGGCCATGGCCTGGCCCGCCGCATGATCCGCGGCCCGGTACAGCTCGATGGCCTGACGGGCGTGACCGAGCGCCTCCGCCGGACGCTGATCCCGCTCCGCCAGCCAGGTCAGGCTGTTGTGGACACGCGCCTGCCCGTAGATGTTGCCGACCTGCGCGAACAGCCGCAGTGCCTGCCGGAACTGCGGCCCGGCCGCATCGAACCGGCCGGAGAAGGCGTAGCCCAGGGCCAGGCCGTGCACCGCGTGGGCCTCGCCGTCGCTGTCGCCGCTGCGCCGGGCGGCGCTCAGCGCGGCGTGCTGGACCCGGGCGTGGTCGTCCCAGGATCCGCGGCGGATCAGGAAGGTATTCAGCGCCCAGGCGAGCTGCCAGGTCCGGGCGGTCAGCCCGGTGGCGGCTGCCAGCTGGACAGCGGCCGGCAGCGAGCCGGCCTCGGCGGTGAACCAGGCCATGGCGTCCGGCTCGGTAGCCAGCACGGCCCGGCCGGCGCCAGGCTCGGCAGGCTCCAGGGCGACCGGGTCCAGATGCGGCTCGAGCAGCGTCGCCGCCTGGTGCGCACTGTGCAGGTAGTAGTCCAGGACGCGGCGCACCGCCGCATCCCGGCCAGCCTGGCTGTCCTGGGCGCGGGCCTGCTCAGCGGCGTAAGCGCGCAGCAGGTCGTGACACAGGTAACGGCCCGGGGCCGGCTCGGTCACCAGGTGGGCGCGGGCCAGCTCGGCCAGCGGCCCGCGGGCCGAACCGGGTGCCAGCCCGGCCAGGCTGGCCGCGGCCGCCAGCCCGGCATCTGGCCCCGGGTGCAGCCCGAGGAGCCGGAACATCCGCGCGGCGCCGGGGCTGAGCGCCTGGTACGACCAGGAGAACACCGCGCGCACGTCGGTGCTGGCATCACCGCCCTGGAACGGGTCCAGCGCCCGGCTGGTCTCCCGGCCGGCCTCGCGCAGCTCGGCAGCAAAGACGGCCAGCGGGAAGGCCGGGCTGTCCGCGGCGCGGGCCGCGGCGATCGTCAGCGCCAGCGGCAGCCGGGCGCAGCCCGTGATCAGGTCACTGACCGCGGCCGGCTCGCTGGCCACCCGCTCGGCGCCCAGGCGCCGGACGAGCAGGTCGCGTGCCTCGGGCGCGGGCAGCAGGTCCAGCGCGACCGGGATGGCGCCCTCCCCGGCGATCAGCCCGGTCAGGTGGTTGCGGCTGGTCACGATGGCCGCGCAGCCCGCCGAGCCGGGCAGCAGCGGGCGGACCTGCTCGACATCGCGGGCGTTGTCCAGCACCACCAGGACGGGCTGGCCGGCCAGCAGGCTGCGGAACAGGGCGGACTGCGCGGCCAGCTCGGCCGGGATGCGCGTCGCCGGGATGCCGAGCGCGGCCAGGAACCCGCGCAGCGCCTCGCCGGGCTCCAGCGCCTCGCCACCCGGGTCGAACCCGCGCAGGTTGACATAGAGCTGGCCGCCGGGGAACTGCCCGGCGGCCCCGTGCGCCCAGTGCAGGGCCAGCGTCGTCTTGCCGACCCCGGCGGTGCCGGAGACCGCGGCGATGGCCATCGCGGCGGGCCGGCCCGGCCGGGACCGGCTGCCGGGGAGCCTGCTCCCAGCTGGCCCGGCCGGATCTGGCCTGGCCGGACCTGGCCCGGCGCCGCCAGCCAGCAGGATGGCGTCGAGGCGGGCCAGCTCACCATCGCGCCCGGCGAAGGCGGGCACGGCGGGCGGCAGCTGCGCGGGTGTCGGCACGGCCAGCCGGCCCGGCCCGGCCCCGGCCGGCCCGCTGCCCCCGGCCGCGCCAGTCGCCCCGGCCGCCACCGCAGGCGGATCCAGGTCCGGGTCCTGCCGGAGGACCGCCGCCTCCAGGTCGCGCAGGGCGGGCCCGGGCGTGATCCCCAGCTCCGCATCCAGTTCCTGATACAGCCGCTGGTAGGCGGCCAGGGCGTCGGCCTGCCGGCCGCAGCGATACAGCGCCAGCATGAGCTGGGCCGCGACCTGCTCATCGAGCGGGTTCTCGGCGGCCAGCCGTTCTAGGTCCGGCGCGAGGGACAGATGCTCGCCGGCGGCCAGCCGGGCATCAGCCCGGGCGCGCTTCAGCGACACCGCCAGCTCGCTCAGTCGTCCGGCCTGCTCCTCCAGCCACGGGAGCCCGGTGATGTCGGCCAGCGGCTGCCCCCGCCACAGGTCCAGCGCGGTCTGCAGCAGCCGTGCGCCGCGGGCCGGGTCCGAGTGCCGGCTGCCCTCGCGCAGCAGCCGCTCGGCGACCTGCGCGTCGGTTCCTTCCGGGCCGAGGTCCAGCAGGTACCCCGGCGGGCGGGCGACGATTGCGGCCCGGTCGCCGAGCACGCCGCGCAGGTAGGAGATATGGCTCTGCAGCGTGTTCACCGGCGTGGCCGGCGCGGCCTCGGCCCAGACGATCTCGGCCAGCAGCCCGGTGCTCACCACCTGGCCCGGATGCAGCGCCAGGGCAGCCAGCACCGCCTTGCGCCGCCGCCCGTGCACCGGTCGCGGCTGACCGCCGCTGATGACGTCCACGGGCCCGAGCAGCCGCACCTGTACCTGCTGCACCTGCATGTCGTCCCGTCCCTACGGCACAACAACCGCCAGCAATGAGTATGAACCGAGCCCGTCGCTGAGGTGTGTGGCTGAGATGGAGGTCAGCCCGCCGGGCTGGTCAGGCCTGTCGCAGTTCCACGCAGCACTCGCCCGGCCGCGGGTCCAGCACCGCCTCGGCACCGGTGGCCTCCAGCCCGTCCAGCACGCCATCGAGGAACGCCAGGTTCAGCCCGCAGACCAGCTCAGGCGCGCGGCCCGCCAGCGGGTGGAAGGGGCAGTTCCGCAGCCGGATGCAGGTCGGGGCTGTCCGGGCGGGCTCGAAGCCATGGCGGTCCAGGATCTCGGTGGCCGCGGTCAGCCCGCGCTCCGCACCCAGCCGGCCCGGTCGCAGCCGGATTCGCTGCCGGGCACCCAGGCGGCGCCCGTGCTCGGCGGCGGCCCGCATCGCTGCGGCTCGCGCGCTCTCCTTCTCGCCGGCGGTGAGCACGGCATCGAGCAGGATGCCCGCCAGCACGTCATGCTGGCGTGGCGGGATGCTGACCCGGATGTCGCGCCCCGCCGGCGTGTACACCTTCGGCGTGCGGCCTACCTTCCGGATCCCGACAGCGTGGTATTCCGCGTGCAGCACCCCCGCTGACACCAGCTTGTCCAGGTGGAAGGCCGCCAGCTTGCGGGAGATCCCCACCGAGGCCGCGGCCTCGTCCCTGGTGACCGGCCGGGTCGCGTGCCGGATGTACTCGAACATCCCGCGCCGGAGTTCGTCCTCCAGGGCCGCGACAGCACGGATCGAGGACGCGCTGGTGTGCCCTGCCGGGTGGTCCGCCTCACTCACGTCCGCAGTCACCCGCACACAGTATCGCCTACGCAGGTAGGCGAAAAGGGATCGATAGCACTCGTTCTTGCAGTATCGCTTGACCCGGGAGATTTATAAGACCAATACTTGCTGGCGAAATAGCAGAGGGGCCCGCAGTTCGGACAGGAGTCGTATGAGCGACGAGCTTGCTCAGGTCAAGCACCCGGTGAGCGCCGCCCTGGCTGGTCCCTACGGGCATCCCTTCCACCCGATGCTGGTGACGGTGCCCATCGGCGCGTGGGTGACCAGCCTGATCTTCGACATTTCCTCGCACCTGTCCCGCAGCCCCGCCTTCCTGGTCCGGGGCTCCGCCTGGCTCATCGCCATCGGCCTGATCGGCGCGCTCATCGCCGCCGCGACCGGATTCCTCGACCTGATCGTCATCCCGGCCAGCACCCGGGCCGCCCGCACGGCGCTGTGGCACATGAGCCTGGTCCTGGTCGTCACCGCGGCCTACGTCGGCAACCTGGCCTGGCGGCACGCCCTGCATGCCGGGTCCGCTCCCGTCCCGGCCGGCCCGCTGGGCCTGTCGGCGGTCAGCCTGATCATCCTGACCGTCGCCGGCTTCCTGGGCGGGAAGCTCGCGTTCCGGTACGGCGTCCGGGTCGCCGCGGAGTCCGCTCAGGCCGACGGCTACGGCATGCGGGCCGCCCAGCACGGCCGGTCCGGCCAGCCCGGCCCGTCCGGGCAGGCGCTGATGAGGTGACGGAGGGCACCGCACCGGCCGGTACTGGCCGGCGCGGGGGCCGGCCTGGCGAGGGGCAGGCTGGCCCCCGCGCGGGCTTACTCCTCGCCGGAAAAACGCGCCCACGCTGACTGGCGGGTCATTCCCAGCGCCTCGCCGATGCGGGCCCAGGTTGCGCCCAGTTCCCGGCCGCGCCGCACCCAGCCGGTCAGGCTCTCCTCGACCTGCCCGGCGGACCGGGCGATCCGGGGCAGATTGGTCAGGACGGCCGCCACGTCATCGACCTGCTGCCAGGGCATGAGCGGCGGAACCGGCGAGGGCGGGTCGCGGCCGTCCAGGATCTCCTGGCACAGCCCGATGCACTCATTGCAGATGTACACGCCGGGTCCGGCAACCAGGCTCGTCACCTCGGTATTGGGCTTGCCGCAGAACGAGCACGAGGCGACCACGCGGGCCTCGGCTGCGGGAGTCATGGGAGCCTCCTGGATCGGGCCGGGCCGCGGCGTGTCAGTCTGTAACTGACGCTGTCAGCCTGAAGCTTACGGCGTCAGGTGCAGACTGACAAGGGCCGCGACGCCTCAGCCGCGGCCGGCGGCCGGCTAGCCGGAGCCCTTGATGGCGGCGTCCCAGAACTCCTGGATCGCCGGGTAGATCAGCTCGTGGTCGCGGGACAGCTCGGCCTTCACGGTGCGGGACCGCTCGTCGGCCAGCACCTCGATCTGCCCGGCCTCGACGGCGTCGAACACCTGCCGGGCCACCGACTCCGGGCTGATCTTGGGCACGTCCAGGCCGGCGGCCATGTCGGTGTCGATGAACCCCGCGTGCACCGCGACGACCAGGGTGCCGTGGTGCGCCAGCTCGATGCGGATGCCGTTGGTGAGCGACAGGGCCGCCGCCTTGGACGCGCCGTAGGAGGCGTTGAACGGGTTGGTGAAGAAGCTGGTGACCGAGAGCATGTTGACGATGGCGCCGCCGCCGCTGGCGGCCAGCACCGGCGCGAACGCGCGGCACATGCTCAGCGTGCCGAAGTAATTGGTCTCCATCTCGCGCCGGGCGCTGTCGGTGCTCGGCGCGTCCGTGAACGTGCTGGCCAGCATGATCCCCGCGTTGTTGACCAGCAGGCTCACGTCCGCACACTGCCGGGCGGCCTCGGCGACCTGCGCGGCGTCGGTGATGTCCAGCGCGACTGGCGTGACGCCTGGCTCGGTGACCGCGCCCGGATCGCGCGCCGCCCCGTACACCGTGGCCGCGCCGCGCGCGACTAGCTCACGGGCATATACCTGGCCGAGCCCTCGCCCGGCCCCGGTGACCAGGGCAACCGATCCCGCTATCTGCATGGCTCTCCTTTCGCCCGAACCTGCCGCAAGGGCCAGCATCCCAGCCCCGTCACATGCAGGGAAGAAACTCACCCGTCCGGTCTTCGCCCAGCTCACACCAGTTTCTGCCACCCTGGGAGATCATCGGTGCGGGTGCTGACAGCGGAGGAGGCCAGATGGGCATCGCGGTCGCGATGGCAGGGACGGGGGACTGGGCGCGGACCGGGCTCGGCCCGGCGCTGCGGGACATCCCCGGCGTGACGCTGGCCGCGTGCGCGAGCCCGGATCAGCAGCAGGCCCGGCAGTTCGCGACCGAGCTGGGCGTGCACCGGGTGTACCCGGGGGTCGAGGACATGCTCGCGGGCGAGACCGGAATCGGGCTGCTCGTGGTGGCCACCCCGGACGACCACCACCCGGCCGCCGTCAACGCCGCCGTCGCCGGCGGCGTGCCGGTGTTCTGCGAGAAGCCGCTGGCTAACTCCGGTGCCGAGGCCGATCTCCTGGCCACGGCGGTCGAGCAGGCCGGTCTCGCGGCCACCGTGGGCTACTCCTTCCGCTACAGCACCGCCGTGCAGCAGCTGCGCTCCGACGTGCGCGCCGGGCTGCTGGGGACGCCGTGGCTGCTGGAACTGCACGAGCACAACCCGCAGTTTCACCCGGTCATCGGACGGCCGCTGACCTGGAAGGGAGACCCGGGCCACGCGGCCGGCGGGGCCGTCCTCGAGTACGGGGCGCACATCGTCGACCTGGGCTGCTGGCTGCTCGGCCCGGCCAGCCGGGTCGCCGCGAACTACTCGAGCGTGGTGCCGGGCGCGGTCCTGGACGATGTCGCCACGCTCCAGCTGCGGTACTCCTCCGGGGCCATGGGCACGGTGGTGGCGAGCTGGGTGCTCGGCGGCGGCTGGCCCGGTATCCGGCTGCGCCTGCACGGGTCCGGCGGCTCGGCCAGCGTGCGACTGGGTGACCGCGAGGACGGGACCGAGCGCTATACCCGGTACGCGCCGTCGGGAGAGGTGGTGAGTGACACCGGGCTCGTGCCCGGCCGGGCGGGCCACGCGAGTTATGCCGCCCGGCAGCTGACCGACTTCCTGGCGGTGATCAGCGGCGAGCTACCCCGTTATGCGGAAACACTGCCGACGCTCCGCAGCGCCGCGCACGTCCAGCACGTGCTCGATGCAGCCCTGCGCGGCACTGACGCCGGGCTGGCCGTGTCCGGCTCGGCGGAGCAGCCCGCGCCGGAGACGGCCGCGCCGCGGCCGCCCGGCTAGCGCTGATGCGGACCGGAGCTCACAGCGGCCCGGTGTGCCACATCCAGCCCAGCGACGTGTCCTGCCGCGGCCGGACGATGGCGGATTCGGCCGTGTCGGATAGCCGGTTGATGATCCGCAGCAGCTGGAGGTGGAAATCAGCGGGCGTATCCGCGTGACCGTCCGCCGCCACGATGGTGACCGCCGTATGCTCGCCGCCGGACAGGCGGACAGTAATATTGCCGCTGTAGTCGCGGCCTACCGCAGCGATGGCGGTGGCCCGGATGATGTCGCTGGCATCATCCTTCGCGACCCAGACATCTGGTGCAGCCATATTTCTCCGCTTCCTGGCTCCGGCACCGAGTGCGGGCCTGCCGCGGGCCGATCGGACTGCGCCGCGTCGCGCGGCGCAGCCCGGCACGCGCTAGATCGGCTGAACCTGCTCGGCCTGCGGGCCCTTGGGCCCGCGCCCGGCGGTGAACTCGACTCGCTGGCTCTCCTGCAGAGTGCGGTAGCCCTCCGTCTGGATGGCGGAGTGGTGCACGAATACATCTGCGGTGCCGTCATCCGGCTCGATAAAGCCGAATCCCTTATCGGCGTTAAACCACTTCACGGTGCCCTGAGCCATCTTCTCTCCTGCTGGGATGATCGTCGGAAGCCACATTCGCAGATCCCGGGCTGCTGCGATCGCCCGCCCGCAAGAAAGTGCTGGCCAGGTCACGGCGCCGCGGTCAGAATTCGCAGGCGCTACTACACGAACTTCGACTACAACCACTTCCATTAAACACCATAGCCACCTCGGGCCGGCCGGGTCAGCGGCGCCCGCCGGCCGCCCGCGCCGGCGTCGCCCGCCCCGCCCGGCGAGGCGGGAGGTAGGGTGGGAGGGCACGTACAGCGTGATGGCGCGGCCGATGGGGCGGCGCCGGTCGTACTCCGCGTTCTCCGCTCGGCGGAACTGGTCTCCACGGATCTGGTGGCTACCACAAGCTGCGGCCACCTATTCCGGAAGAGGAACCTTGACCCTTTCGCCTACTGAGCATGCCGCTGATCCCAGCGAGCACCCCGGCCACCCGGCCATCCCGCGCATCGGCCCGACCTTCGCCGGCCTCGGCGTGCCCGAGCCGGTGATCGCCGCCCTCGCCGGGTCAGGGATCACCGGCCCGTTCCCGATCCAGGCCGCCACGCTGCCCGACGCCCTCGACGGCTGCGACATCCTGGGCTGCGGCCGGACCGGCTCCGGCAAGACGCTGGCGTTCGCGATCCCGCTGGCCGTTACCCTCGCTGCCGGGTACACGATGGCGTGCCGTCCGCGGGGCCTGGTCCTGGTCCCCACCCGCGAGCTGGCCAGCCAGGTGCACAAGGTCCTGGCGCCGCTCGCCGAGGCCGTCGGCCTGAGCGTGACGACCATCTACGGCGGCACTCCGCAGAGCAGGCAGGTAACGGCGCTGCGCAACCGCGCCGACATCGTGGTCGCCTGCCCCGGACGACTGGCCGACCTGATCGAGCAGGGCCACTGCCACCTCGGTGATGTCGAGATCACCGTGCTGGATGAGGCTGACCACATGGCCGACCTGGGGTTCCTGCCCGTCGTCCGGCGGCTGCTCGCCGCCACCCCGGCTGACGGGCAGCGGCTGATGTTCTCCGCCACGCTCGACCACGACGTCGACGTCCTGGTCCGGCGCTTCATGTCCAGCCCGGTCGTGCACACCGTCGGCGCGGACGCCGCGCCGCCGCCGGTGGTGCACCACGTGCTGACCATCGGCGCTGCCGACCGGGTCGGCATCGTCACGGCGCTGGCCGGCGGCCAGGGGCGGTCGCTGGTGTTCACCCGTACCAAGCACGCCGCTCGCAAGCTGGCCCACCAGCTCAGCGCCGCCGCCATCCCGGCGGCCGAACTGCATGGCAACCTGGCCCAGAATGCGCGCGAGCGGAACCTGGCAGCGTTCTCGTCCGGCTCGGTCCGCGTCCTGGTCGCTACCGACATCGCGGCCCGGGGCATCCACGTGGACGGGATCGACCTGGTCATCCACGCCGACCCGCCGGCCGAGGACAAGGCTTACGTACACCGGTCCGGCCGGACCGCGCGGGCCGGGGCCAGCGGCGTCGTCGTCACGCTGCAGACCCCCGCGCAGTCGCGGGATGTCGCGACCCTGATGCGCCGGGCGGGCGTCGTCCCGCTGCGGGCGTCGGTGCGGCCGGGTTCGGCCCTGCTCACCCAGATCGCGGGCCCCGCCGCCGGCCGGGCCCGCATGGTGCGCCCGGCTCGCCTCCTGGCCGAGCCGGTGGCCGCTGGGGCGGCCAGTGCCGGCACCGGCGCCGGTGCGGTGGCGCTCTCCGCCCGGTACCGCGGCCGTCGCCGCTGAGCCGGCCGGCCGCCGCAGTTCCGTGCTGCGGGCCGCCCGATATGCGCCTGCGAGGGTCCAGACTAGGAACCACAGCCCCGGCCGAGACGGATCGCAGGAGGACCCAGGGTGAGTTCCGAAGTCATCGGGCGCAGTGCCCAGCCGTCCGGGCCGGCGCGCGCCGCCGGTCAGGCTGGCAGCGAGTACGCGGAACTGTCCAGGACCGTGCAGGCCGCCGGGCTGCTCCGCCGGCGGCCGGCTTACTACAGCGTCAAGATCACCGTGAACCTGGTCCTGATGGCGGGCGGCTGGGCTGTCTTCGCGCTGCTCGGCCGCTCGTGGTGGCAGCTGCTGGTGGCCGCCTTCCTGGCCGTCATGGCGACCCAGGTCGCCTTTATCGGGCATGATGCCGGGCACCGGCAGGTGTGCGGATCCCGGCGCGGGGCCGTGCTCATCGGCCGGATTCACGGCAACCTGCTCACCGGGCTGAGCTTCGGCTGGTGGACCGCCCGGCATAACAAGCATCACGCTCACCCCAACACCGAGGGCCGCGATCCGGATATCAAGAGCGCGGTCCTGGCCTTCAGCCCCGCTCAGGCTGAAGTGCGGCGCGGTGCGGCGGGCTGGCTGGCCCGCCACCAGGCCTGGATGTTCTTCCCGATGCTGCTGCTAGAAGGCATCAACCTGCATGCTGCCGGCATCCGGGCGCTCGGCCGCCGGCGCGGACTGCGGGCCCGGCTCACCGAGGCAGCCCTGCTGATCGTGCATTTCGGCGGTTACCTGACTGCGGTCTTCCTGGTCCTGTCCCCGGTGCAGGCGGTGGTCTTCATCGCTGTCCAGCAGGCCGTATTCGGGGTCTATATGGGGTCATCATTCGCGCCGAACCACAAGGGCATGCCCATCCTGGGCCGCGACCAGAAGCTCGACTACCTGCGCATCCAGGTGCTCACCTCGCGCAACATCCGCGGCAGCTGGCTCGTCGACCTGGCGCTGGGCGGCCTGAACTACCAGATCGAGCATCACCTGTTCCCGTCCATGCCGCGGCCGGCCCTGCGGCATGCGCAGGCGTCGGTCCGGGCATTCTGCGCCGAGCGTGACATCCCCTACTGCGAGACCAGCTTCGCTGGCTCGTATGCCCAGGTGCTCCGTCACCTGGCCGCGGTGGGCGCCGGCTAACGGTCCTGCTACGCGGGCTGACGCTGGGCCGCCACGGCGCCGAGCGCCGTGAGCCGTG
The DNA here is from genome assembly GCA_036490755.1 of Streptosporangiaceae bacterium. Lineage (GTDB taxonomy): Bacteria > Actinomycetota > Actinomycetes > Streptosporangiales > Streptosporangiaceae > DASUBV01. Next base: position 14,840 of record DASXDJ010000108.1, on the reverse strand, counting down.
CATCCGCCGGGTCGGCGAGCCGGACGGCCGGCGCGCCGGCGATCGCGGCCCGGACGGAGGGGAAGATGTCGAACTGCCAGTACAGACCGGTCCGGCGCAGCACCCCGGTGACGGCGGGCGCCGGAGCGGCCAGCCGCAGGAATCCGCCGAGCAGCCCGGCCCGGCGCCCGGTGCCGACCAGGACGGCCAGGCCAGTGGCATCGGCGTAGCTCACCGCCGAGAGATCAACTATGAGCCGGCTGACGGCGGGTCGCAGCACGTTCAGGAGCTGCTCGCGCAGTGCAGGAGCACTGGCGATGTCGAGCTCACCGGTCAGGGCGGCGATGACATGAGCGCCTTCACTGCGCACGCGAAGGCTGAGACCGGGAGTCCGGTCGGTGACTGTGGGCATCGCACGCTTCCTTGAGATAGACCGCGAACGCAGCTGGAGGGCGCCGCCGGCCGGAGGCGGGGCAGCACGGGGCGGGGCAGCACGGGACAGGGCGACGGAGGGGAATGGCGGCTCTCACGCCGCCTGCGCGGCCACCTGGCCCGGGGTCCGGGCCTGGCGGCACGCGTTCACACCGATGGCCTCAGCCGGGTACGCGGCACCATCGCGGCCACGAGCACAGCCGGGCTCGATGACCTGGCCGTGGACATGATCTCCTCCGGTAACCCCGGGTAGCTGACCGCCGTCGGCGGCTGAAAGCCGGTGCTGATTGCTGACGCTACTCTAGTTCTACTAAACTAGCAATTCATTTCTATAGTCGAACCGGGGAAGCTGACGTGCCGAACTGGACTTTTCTGACCAACCACGGCCGGGTGCTGCTCTGCATCGCCAGCGACCCCGGCGTGCGGCTGCGCGACATCGCGGCGAGCCTCGGCATCACTGAGCGCAGTGCCTACGGCATCGTCACCGACCTGGCCGAGGCGGGCTATGTCGTCAAGGAGAAGGAGGGCCGCCGCAACCGCTACCAGATCCAGGCGCATCTTCCGCTGCCGGAGCCGGCCAGCCAGGAACGCACGGTGGGCGAGGTTCTGGCCTTGCTCACCGGGACTGAGCCGGGCCAGGTGCCGCATCAGGGCCACTGACCGTGGATGCTGTTCCTGTGGATGGCGCAACTGGCGGCAGCTCCCGCGGTCCTGCCGCACCGGAGCGCGCGGGCTACCGGCGCTCGGCCGGGTCGCCGCGCGGCCAGGCCCGGCAGCGTGAGCTGCTGGAGCGGGTGACAGACGACCTGGCCGCCCGCGGCCTCGTGGACTTCTCGCTCCGGCGCGCGGCGCGGGCGGCCGGGACCACGCACAAGGTGCTGCTGTATCACTTCGACGGCGCGGATGACCTGCTCCGCCAGGCGATCCTCCGGCTGCGCGAGCGGCGGATCGGCAATGTCCTGGCCGTGCTGGACCGCGAGCCGGCCAGCCGGACGCTGGCCAGCCGGGTGCGCGCCATGTGGCCGGTGCTGATGGAACCGGAATCGGGCCTGCGGGTACTCGACCAGGCCATCGGGCTGACGATGTATGACCCGGCCCGGTACGCCGAGCTGGGCCGCGAGGCCTCGCAGCAGTACCTGCCGGCGCTGCTGGCACTGTGCCCGGAGCCGTGGGCAGACCAGCGCAAGCTGGAGGTCAGCGAGCTGATCCTGGCGGCGATGCGCGGGTTCCTGGTCGACTGGCTCACTACCGGCGACAGCTCGGGTGCCGCTGCCGGCCTGGAGGCCCTGGCCCGTGCGCTGGAGCGCGAGGAAGCCGCCGGCGCGTAGCGAACCCGCCGGGCCAGTCGCCACCAGGCCGGGCCTGGCGGCCATCAGCCGGGCTTGCCGTTACCGGTACGGCCTGCCATCGCCAGCCTGGCCTGCCATCAACATCCCCGGCCCGCCGCCATAGGCCCTGGCCTGCCGCATAAGCCCTGGCCTGCCGGCATAAGCCCTGTCCTGCCGGCAGCAGTGGTGGCCGGCCGCCCGCTGCGTGCTGGACATTTTGCGAACCGAGTGGTTCACTTAGTCGCAGAGGTGAGGACTATGCCAGAGATCGAGCTATCCGCCGGGACGATCGAGTACCGGGATGCCGGCACCGGACCTGTGGTCGTGCTGCTGCACGGGCTGCTGATGGACGCGTCCCTGTGGGACTCCGCGGTGGCCGAGTTGTCCGCCGATCACCGCTGCCTGGTGCCGACACTGCCGCTCGGCGCCCACCGGCAGGCGATGCGGCCGGGCGCTGACCTGTCGCTGCCGGGAGTCGCCCGGCTCGTCGCGGAGTTCCTCGAGCGCCTCGACCTGCGCGAGGTAACCCTGGCCGGCAATGACACCGGCGGTGCTCTGGTCCAGCTGCTGATGGCCGCTGGTGAGCCCCGGGTCGGCCGGGTCGTGCTCGTGTCCTGCGACGCGTTCGACAATTTCCCGCCCGGCCTGACGGGCCGCACGCTGCTGCTGACCGGGAAGCTGCCGCCGCCGGCGTTCGGGGCATTCATGCAGCAGATGCGGCTGCGCGCCGTCCGGCGGCTGCCGGTCGCGTTCGGCTGGCTGACCAAGCGCGGGGATGCCGCCACCGCGCGATGGCTGCAGCCCGTTCTCACCCAGCCGGAGATCCGCCGCGACACGGTGCGCATGCTGCGCGCGGCCGCGGCTGACACCGGGCTCCTGCTGCGGGCCGCCGGGCGCCTGCCCCAGTTTGACCGGCCCGCGCTCGTGGTGTGGGCCAGCGAGGACCGGGTGATGCCGCCCGAGCACGGCCGCCGCCTGGCGGGCCTGCTGCCCGCCGGCCAGCTGACGGAGGTCGACGACAGCTACACGCTCATCCCGCTGGATCAGCCGGTCAGGCTCGCGCAGCTCATCCGGGAGTTCACCACCGTCCCTGTGCCGGGGTAGCGACCGCGGGCTCCCTGGTGACCATGGACTCCCTAGTGCAGACAGGTTTGTAATGCTAACCTGTTGTCCATGACAAGCGGAGCTGCCTATCCCGGGGATGACCCCCGGCAGTTGCTATCGAGCGCCCGTGAGCTGGCCAGCCGGGTGCGCCAGACCCAGCGCGCGACCTGGCTCCCGCTGCTGGTTCTGGCTGCGGTGACCTTCGCCGCCATTCCCGCCTACCACGCCGGTCACCATGTCGGGAGCTGCGTGTCGGTGCGCGGCGGCCGGATCTGCATCTCGTATTACCCCGCGGCCTTCGTTTACTGGCCGATCGCCCTCGTGCTCGCCTACACGGCGATCGCCGCTTTCTACATCCGCCGGTCGCGGGCCCGCGGCGTCGGGACCCGCGTGCGGCCGTATGTCACGGCCGGGATCGTCCTCGCCCTGGTGATGAGCGGTGTGTCGCTGGCGGCGGTGCATCACCCGCCGCCCTACGGGCAGGGGCTGCAGGTAGCCGTACTGGCCCGGCTGATCAGCCCGGCCAGCGCCATCGGCCTCGCCCTGCTCGTGCTGGCCCGCACGGAGCGCAGCCGGGCGCTGGTCGTCCTGGCTCTGGCCTACCTGGTGGTCGTGCTGGTGCCCGTCAGCTTCGGCTGGGTCATCGACGAGCCGGCCTGGTTCTTCGTGCCGCGCCAGGTGATCGACGGCAGCGTGCTGCTGCTGGCCAGCATCGGTTTTGCCCTGGCCCAGCGCCCCTGGCGGCAGGCCGCATGACTACCCATCCGGCGAACGGCCTCGATGATGTCGTTCACCAGCGGGTGCGGCTGGGCATCCTGACCGTCGCCCACGAGGCGGTGCGGGTGGAGTTCAGCTACCTGAAGGACGCGCTCGGGCTGACCGCAGGCAACCTGTCCCAGCATCTCGGCGTGCTGGAGAACGCCGGGCTGGTCAGCATTGAGAAGGGATACGCCGGCAAGCGCGCCCGCACCTGGATCTCCCTGACCCGGGCTGGCCGGGCGGCCCTGGCCGAGGAGATCGCCCGCCTCAAGCTCCTGATCAGCCGTGTCGAGCAGGGCGACGGGGCGGCGGGCTAGACCCGCAGAGCGCTGTCCGCCGCGCGGCGAGCGCGCGAGTGCTGCCGGGATGGCGGCCGGCGGGTCACCATCACCACGCGTGGGTGCCGCCGTTCTCGCTGAGGAACACCCCCGTGGGCGGATCGGCCATGGTGACCTGGCGCGCGATGTGCGCACCGCCCTCGGCCGCGCTGATGTGACCGGTGTGATGGTTGAGATCCGTGGCGCAGAATCCGGGTGACAGCGCGTTGACCGTGATGCCCTCATCCCGCAGCGTGGCCGCGTAGATCAGGGTGATCGCGTTCAGGGCCGCTTTGGAGGAGTTGTAGCCGAGCAGGCTGGCGTACTGCCGCCATGGTGAGTCGGGGTCGGTCAGCAGCGCGATTGTCCCGAGCCCGGCGGACACGTTGCCGATGTAGCCGGCGGCGGACTTGCGCAGCAGCGGGAGCATCGCGTTCGTCACGGCGACCACGCCGAGCACGTTGGTCTCGTAGATCTCCCGTAGCGCTGCCACGGGCAGCTCGTCGGGGGGATGCGGCCGGTCCCGGGAGATGCCGGCGTTGTTGATCAGGATGTCCAGCCGGCCGTAGCCGGCCCCGATCAGGCGGGCGGCATCGTCGATGACCGGCATGCTGGTGACGTCGAGGCGGATGAACTGCGCGCGCAGCCCTTCCGCGGTGAGCTCGGCGGCCGCGGCGCTGCCCCGGCCCGGATCCCGCGCGCCGAGCAGCACCGTGTGGCCTGCCCGGCCGAGCTCGCGGGCGGTCGCGAGCCCGATCCCCTTGTTGGCCCCGGTGATCAGCACGATCTTGCTGTCTGGCGTCGTCATGACCACCACCCTTGCTGGCGGAGTCAGCGGGGACCAGAGCACTGCCGAGCCCGGGACTGGCAGTCCTATGCTCGGAGTTACGCCCGAACGGGGGAGAGATGGATCAGCCGGACCGCAGCGAACTGGCCAGCTTCCTGCGCCTGTGGCGCGGCCGGCTGGGGCCCGCCGACGCCGGCCTGGAGGCCGGGCCCCGGCGGCGCACTCCGGGGCTGCGACGGCAGGAAGTGGCCCAGCTGGCCGGCATGTCCGTCGACTACTACACGCGGCTGGAGCAAGGGCGCGGGCCGCGGCCGTCGCAGCAGGTCATCCTCGCTCTCGGCCGGGCGCTCCGGCTGCAGCCCGACGAGCTGGCACACCTGCACTACCTGGCGGGCCTGGGCCCGCTGCCGCCTGCGCAGCCCGGCCAGGACGTACGCCCCGGGCTGCTGCACCTGCTCGGGCGCCTCGATGACACACCCGCGCTGATCTGTGACGCCAAGTACGACGTCCTGGCCTGGAACGCCATGGCCGCCGTCCTGCTCGGCGACTTCGGCGCGCTGCCGGCCGATGGCCGCAACGTCGTCTGGCGTTTCTTCACCGACCCGGCTGTCCGCGTCCGGCATGACGAGGACGGGGCCCGGCAGTTCGCCCGTGAGTCGGTCGCCGACCTGCGGGCGGCGGCGGCCCGGTATCCCCGGGACCGCGGGATTCGCGAGCTCATCGCCCGGCTCCAGCAGGCCAGCCCGGATTTCGCGGCCCTGTGGGAGCAGCGCGACGTCCGGGTCCGCCGGTCGGCCCGCAAGCGGCTGTGCCATCCGGCGCTGGGCTGGCTCGACCTGAACTGCGATGCCCTGCATGACCCGGATCGCGACCACTGGCTGATTCTCTACACCGCAGCGCCGGGCACGCCCGCGCACGACGCGCTGCGCCAGCTCCGCCGGATCGCCGACGCCCCGGCGGAGTCGCGGGCCTGACTGCGGCGGGGCATGACAGCGGCCGGGCATGACAGCGCCCCCGTCGAGCAGTGCTCGCGGGGGCGTGCCACGGACCGGTGTGCGGCCGCCTCGCGGCGAGTGGCGCATCGCGGTTCCAGCCGGACGGTATTCCGCGACGGCGCTAGATGAGGCCCGGGGGACACAGCACACCGACCGAGATTCAGAACGTACCCCGCCGCCGGCCTATTCCGCTGCACCCGACAATTTTCGAGGCGCGTCAGGACCGACCAGGGGGCAGAACGCGTGCCGCGTCGGGACGGTCAGCCAGCTGCTGCCGGAGGCACCCGTCGTAGTAGTCGCCGAGCGCTCGCAGCGCCCCGGCCGACCGGCACGGTCACGGCGGAGACCTCAATAATCCGGACGGAGATCGTCCGCAATTGCGCATACGGTGCTGAGCATGGCTATCGCACGCTTCCCCAGCATCGCTATCGACTGTCCCGATCCGGCAGCCCTCGCAACCTTCTACGGCACGATGCTCGACTGGAAGGCCGACACCCGCGGCGACTGGGCCGAGGTCCGTGCGGACTACGGCCAGTGCATCTGGTTCCAGCAGGTGGAGAACTACACGCCACCCCAGTGGCCGGGCCAGGACATGCCGCAGCAGATGCACCTGGACGTGGTGGTCGACGACCTAGATGCCGCTGAGGCGGCGGTGCTCGAACTGGGCGCGACCAAGCACGAGCACCAGCCCGGCACGACGTTCCGGGTGTTCCTCGATCCGGCAGGCCATCCGTTCTGCCTCTGCCTGAGTTAGCGTCCCGCCTCTTTCGAACCCGCCGGTGATCAGTCAATGTGAGGCGGGGCGGGAGATAGCCCGCATCGGGCCGGGAGGGGACGCTCATGCATGCGACATTGCGGAGGCTGAAGTGCGCGCCTGACCAGGGCGGCGCAGGAGGTCGGGCGCCAGATCGAGACGGAGTACATGCCGCAGCTTGCTGATGTTCCGGGCGTCGTGTCGTGCACGCTGGTGGACCTGGGCGATGACGTCGTCACCAGCCTGGGCGTCTTCATTAGCGAGGCCAGCGCCGTGCAGGCGAACGCCCTGGCCCAGGCGTGGGCGAAGAGCCGCCTCGCTGACCTGGGCGCGGCGCCGCCGGAGGCTCAGGAGGGCGAGGTCCTGATGCACTCCGTCTTCCGGCCTGATCCGGGCAAGTACGAGGCTCTGAGCGGACAAGCCAGCTGGCTCGTCCGCTCAGAGCGGGAAACCCCGAGCCCGGTGATCAGCTACAGCCTGGGCCGGACTTCCGGGCTAGCCCTTCCTGATGGCCAGCGCGTGGTTGGCCTGCGGGCCTGAGCCCACTGCGGATGCGCGCCAGCCGCTGGGCAGGCTAACCCGGGCTGGCCGGTCGCTGTCGGTGCTGCTGCCGTTGCCGAGCTGGCTTTCGCCGTCATAGCCCCACGCCAGCACATGGCCGTCACGGGTCAGCGCGTAGCTGTCCGCGCAGCTGGCGCTGGCCGCCGTCGCCCTGGCACTACCCAGCTTGACCAGGACCGGCGCGTAGCTGCTGGTGGTGGTGCCGTTGCCGAGCTGTCCGTACTTGTTGGCCCCCCACGCCAGCATCGCCCCGTCGGAGAACAGCGCGAGGACGTGGCCGCAGCCGGCGAACAGCGAGGCCAGGTGCACGTGCCCCGGTCCATGTACCGCATGGACGACGCCGACCGGCGTGGCCATGCCGCTGGTGCTGCCATCGCCGTACTGCCCGAGGTTGTTGGCCCCCCAGGCGTAGTAGGCGAATCGCCGGCCCGCCACGCTGGCCAGCGCGAAGTTGTAGCCGGCGCTGACGATCCCCACCTTGAGGCCGACCGGCAGGTCAACCCGGAGAGGCACGTCGCTGCTGGTGGTGGAATCGTTGCCGAGTTCTGCGCTGGTGTTCTGACCCCAGGCCAGTACGCGGCGGCGGGCCGTGCGGGCCAGCGCAAAGGCGCCCCCGGCGCTGATGGCCGTCACCCTGGTGGCCCCCGGCAGATGGACCGGGACCGGGAGGTGGCTGTCGGTGGTGCTGCCGTTGCCGAGCTGCCCGTAGCTGTCGGATCCCCAGGCCAGCACCTTTCGCCCGGACGTCAGGGCCAGGCTGAACTCGCACCCGGCCCGGACCGCGGTGACTTTCGTTCCGCCGGGGATCCTGACCCGGACAGGGGTCTCGCTGTTAGCGGTGGAGTCGTTGCCGAGCTGCCCGTCGCTGTTAAGTCCCCAGGCCAGCACGTGACCACTGGAGGTAAGGGCCAGCGTATGGCCGCAGCCGGCCCGTACCTGCCGCAGTGTCGTGCCGCCCGGCAGCCGCACGCGGACCGGGGTGCTGGCGTCAGTGGTGGTGCCGTTGCCGAGTTGCCCGAAATCGTTGTGGCCCCAGGCCAGGACAGGTCGACTAACTGCGCGGACGTCCCTGACCGGACTGGTCCTGGCGTGAGACGAAGCCGTGCCGGCCGCTGTGGCAGCCATGGCGCCATCGCTCGCCATGGCTAGCAACGGGATGGCCAGCGCGGCGCTCAGGGCAACCGCCAGGCATGCCGACGCAGGCCGGAGCGGGGGCGGCAGCGGCCGCCGCCGCGGCGCCGCCGCCGTGGACTGGTCCTTGGATCTCTGTCTTGAAGGATTCACGGTGCTGCCTTCCCCGATCGCCCGACCGCTGGCGGGCCGGGCTGGTGGACGCCGCCGTCGCGGCATCGATTGCGACCGTATGCAGGTCAGCGCGCCCGGGCCATGGGGATGGTGCCCCATCTTCGGCTGCGGGTTACCCATCTAGTTCCGAGGCTGCGGCCCGGCGATCTATGGCTGGCCTGCCGCTCGCGTTCGGCGTCGGTGTACCGGACACTGGTGTGACGACGCTGCTGGAACGGGAATCGTCCCTGGCGTCGCTTGCCGAGTACGCACGCGAAGCCCGCCGAGGCGAGGGACGCCCGGTGCTCGTCGCCGGGGAAGCCGGTGTCGGCAAGTCGGCACTGGCAGAGCGCTTTGCCCGCGAATTTCCCGATGCTCGCTGGTCCTGGGGGGGCTGTGATGGCCTGTTCACCCCCGCCCGCTCGGGCCGCTGTTCGACCTCGCGGACCAGTTGGGCGGTGAGGTAAGTGACCTGTGCCGCGCCCGCGGACCCGAGACGAGCTGTTCGACGCTCTCCTGCGCCAGGTCAGCGAGCCAGGCGCACTGACTGTCGTGGTCATCGAGGACATCCACTGGGCTGATGAGGCAACCATCGACCTCCTGCGGTTCCTGGGCCGCCGGGTCAGGAACGCCTCGACGGTGCTGATCGGCACCTACCGCGATGACGACGCAGAGTCCAGCGATCGGCTGCGCGTGGCTCTCGGTGAGCTTGCCCGGCAGCGGACGACCAGGCGGATCGCGCTGGCGCCGCTGTCCGCGGACGCCGTCCGGTCCTGGCCGCAGGAAGCGGGCTTGAGGCGGCCGCGCTGTACCGGCTGACCGGTGGAAACCCCTTCTATGTCGGTGAGGTGGTCCGGGCCGGGATGGGCGCCGTTCCTGCCTCGGCGCGTGATGCCGTGCTGGCTCGGGTGGTGCGCTTGAGCAGCGAGTCCCGCGATCTCGTGGACGTCGCGGCGCTGATCGGCGTGCGCGTCGAGTTGCGCCTGCTTGATGTCGTCATGCCAGGCCGGACGATGGCCATCGACGAGCTGACCGCAACGGGGCTGCTGGCCGTCGATGGCCCGTGGCTGAGGTTCCGGCATGAGATTGCCCGGCTGGCGGTCGACCAGGCGATCGCGGCTGCTGCACCTGGCATCCGCTCGCACACCGCGCGATGGTGACATTGCCGCGCCCCGCCGCCTGCAGCTCGACGGTGAGGAGGTCAAGGCCGCGCAGCTATGGACGGAGCTTGGCTGCCCGTACGAGGCTGCCATGGCGCTGCTCGACTCGACCGACGAGCCAGCCCTGCGAGAGGCGCTGACCATCTTCACCAGGCTCGGCGCATCTGCTCCGGCGCGTCTCATCCGGCAGAAGATGCGCCATCTGGGCATGCATTCCATTCCGGTCGGCCCGCAACCCGCCACCCGCGCGCATCCGCTTGGCCTCACCAAGCGCGAGAGCGAGGTGCTTGACCTGATCTGCGCCGGGCATACCAACGCCGAGATCGCGGCGCGCCTGTTCATCTCGGCGAGGACTGTCGATCATCACGTCTCCCGGGCACGGGCCTGAACGGTTGGCCTGCTTCGGACCGTGGGCGAGCAGCCTGGCTTGGGGATCGGGAGCGGTACCCAGATTCCCGGTCGCCGTTTCCATATCCCCCCTTCTTGGCGGGGTGGCCGAGGTTGCCGCCAACGGCCGCCGCCTGGTCTGCCGCAGCGCCGGAAAGATGGGCAAGCCCAGGTCCGAATATGGGGTCTTCCTCCGAGGCGAGGAGCCGCGTGCCTGGTGCACTCTCGCATCAGGTCGCCCGTGATCAGCCGCCGGCGACATCGTGCAGTGATCCGGGTTGTCAGCGCACGGGGCGTCAGGGAGGTACGGCAATGAACGGACGACGTTGGGCGCGGCGGGTGGCTCGGGTGACCGGGAGCGCCGCGCTGGCATTCGGGCTGGCCGCCGGGGTGGTGGCCACGGCCGGGCCCGCTTCCGCAGCGGTCACGCCCCCGGCCCGGGGGTGCTGTCACCTCCTGACCCAGTCGGCGGCGGCAGGCTGGGGATACAACTACGCAGGCGAGCTGGGCAACGGGACCAGCGGCCAGGACGAGATCGTCAGCCCGAACTGGACCGCGGTCAGTGGCATGAGCAGCGGCGTCGTGCAGGTCTCGGCCGGCCAGGAATCTGGCCTGGTGCTGACCTCCGGTGGCAGCGTCTGGGTCACGGGCTACAACCTGGGCAACGGGACCAACAATTCCAGCGACGTCCCAGTTCAGGTGCCCAGCCTGACCGGCGTGATGCAGGTCTCGGCCGGCTACAGCGAGAACGTGGCCCTGCGCTCGGACGGCACGGTCTGGACCTGGGGCGGCAACGGGAACGGCGAGCTGGGCAACGGCACCGACACCAGCAGCAACACGCCGGTTCAGGTGACCGGGCTGACCGGGGTGACCCAGATCGCGGCAGGCGCGGACTTCGTGCTGGCACTGCGCTCGGACGGGACGGTCTGGTCCTGGGGCGACAACGCGAGCGGCCAGCTGGGGATCGGCACCACGAACGACAGCTGGGTGCCGGTCCAGGTCACGGGCCTGTCCCGCGTGACGGCCATCGCGGCGGGCACGGAGGACTCGATGGCGGTGGCGACCAAGGGCTACGTCAACATGCTGAGCGCTGTTTATGCGTGGGGCGCCAACGAGCACGGTCAGATCGGCGACGGGACCTACCGGGAACGGCCGGTCCCAGTCCAGGTCAACGGCGTCGGCACGAGCGTGGCCGGCATCGCCGCCGGCCGAGACTTCTCGATGGTCCTGGGCTCAGGCGGGACACTGTGGGACTGGGGCGTCAACCAGCTCGGCCAGCTCGGCGACGGCACCACCAACGGCGCCGTCGTGCCGGAGCAGGTGCAGGGCTCGGGCAGCGGGATCACCCAGATCTCCGCCGGGGACCAGCACGTGCTCGCGCTGCGCTCCGACGGCACGGTCCTGGCCTGGGGCGACAACTTCGTCGGGGAGCTCGGCAACGGGACCAATGACCCTGGCACCGCGAACCCGACTCCAGTCCAGGTCGGCGGCCTGGGCAGCGTCACCGAGGTATCCGCCGGATGGTTCTTCAGCCTGGCCGTCCACCAGGTCCCCTTCCTCCAGCTGCAGGTGTCAAGAACAGGAACAGCGAGATGAGCGTCTGGCGAGCATCGCGGTACCGCGTGCGGGCCGCGAGCGCGATCATGGTGGTGCTCGGCACCGCGGTCGGCGCGGCAGCGGTGGCTGGGCCAGCGCAGGCCCGGCCCGCCCTGCAGCTCCCGCCGAACTCAGCGGCGGTGAGCTGGGGAGACAACCAGAATGGCCAGCTGGGAAACGGGACCACGGCAGCGAGCCTCTTCTATGCGGGCGTCAGCGGGCTGAGTAGCGGCGTGACTCAGATCGCGGCGGGCATGGACCACAACAGCATGGCCCTGACAACGGGCGGCACCGTCTGGACCTGGGGAGTCAGCCTGGCGCTCGGCACCAGCAGTTCCGCCGACAGTACCGTTCCCGTGCAGGTCCCAGGGCTGACTGGCGTTACTCAGATCTCGGCTGGCCTGGGCGACGACCTGGCCCTGCGCTCAGATGGCACCGTCTGGGCGTGGGGGGACAACGACTATGGCCAGCTCGGCGACGGGAACACCACTACCACCCCGGACAGCGCGCCGGTTCAGGTCAGCGGGCTGACCGGGGTAACGCAGATCGCCGACGGCAACGGCTTCGGCCTGGCGCTGCGCTCAGACGGGACCGTCTGGGCCTGGGGTTCGAATTTCTATGGGCAGCTCGGTGACGGCACCACGACCCTGACCGACGTGCCGGTGCAGGTCACTGGCCTGACCGGAGTGATCCGGATCGCGGCGGGCGGGTCGTCGGCGATGGCCCTGCGAGTTCAGATCCGCCGGACCAGCTTTGTCAGGACGGTGTGGACCTGGGGTCACAACGAGTTCGGCCAGCTCGGTGACGGCACGACCACGGGCCGGCTCACCCCGGTGCTGGTATCCGGCATCACTGCCCCGTCCATCACCGCCATCGCCGCGGGCGGCAGCTTCGCGATGGTCCTAGGTTCGGACGGGTCAGTCTGGGATTGGGGCGCGAACGCTGTCGGAGAGCTCGGCAATGGTTCGACGACCGCTGAGCTACGGCCGGTGAAGATCTGGAACAGCGGCGCGATCGCCGTCGCCGCGGGCGCTTTCCATGCTCTGGCGCTCTTCTACGACGGCACGGTGTTCGCGTGGGGGGACGGCGTACTCGGTACGGGAACCCGCAGCCTGGTGCCCGGCAGGATTCCTGGCCTCAGTACGGTCACGCAGATCTCGGCGGGCGACTACTACAGCCTGGCCGTGCATCAGGTCGTGCCGATCTACACAGGTACCGGGCCTGCGCGCGCGCAGCCGTCTGGCGCCCTTCCGGCGATCCTGCCCCTCGCGAGGCCCTGAAGATCTCGGTGCTGTGCCATTCCAGGAAGCCGCGCCGATGCCGGTCAGCCCGGCGTTCGGGCAGGTCGATTATCTCGCCGGCCTTGGCGTAGAACTGGTTTCCGCTGCCGAACTCCTGGCGCAAACCGCGGGCTGACCAGCAAGCGGTTTTAGGTCGATGCCAGGTGGGCGAAGCGCAGGGGCGGCTCGGCCGTTGCTCCCGCGGGGAAAATACCGACGATTACCTCCGCAACCATGGGTTCCTGCACCAGGCCGGCGACGGATGCTGTCTCCCGCGTTCGACCTCAGCCCCAGCCCGCTCCCCGGCCCCAGGCACCTGAGCACAGCCATCGACTTCACTGACACCAGGGCGAGCGTGGATACCTTGCTGGCGGTCGCCGGGTACTTCCGCCTGGATGGCAACAGCGCGCTAGAGGTCCTTAGCGAGGTCACGCAAGCCACGGCAAACTGGCGGCAGGTAGCGGCTTCCCACGGGCTGACGCACCGGGATCTTGAGGACATGGAACCGGCATTCGACCATGCGGAGGCCGCGCGGGCGAGGGCCCTGATCAAGCGATAACCGGCCGATTCTGATCTAGCTGGCCAGCCGGGCCCCTGGCCTGCTACACGGGACTAGCGGACTCGCCGCCCAGGTCAAGATGACCCGGATCTGATGAAAGATCCAGGGTTAATTCTGGCGTCCTGTGACCTTTCGAGCCGAGGTTCCCGCGCATCCGAGGTGGCCGGCCGCGCCCGGCTGGGCAGGATGTGGGGAGGGTCCGAGTGGACTGCCAACCGGACGGCGCCGCGCTGCCCATCCGTGAGATGCGGCAGCAAGTGAGGAAGGAAGGTTCCCGGAATGAGCGACGAGAACAGGATCCACGAGTACGAGCGCATCGTGGTCACCGAAGAAGGCGCAGCGGCCCGGGAGATCCGCATCTACGGAAGCGGAGGCCGGCTGATTCTTGAAGGCTGGCAGGTTGCCGACGACAGTGGTCAGACGGCGTGGATCAGCGAGGCCGGGGCCATCGCCGTCTTCGGCCAGCCGCTCGGTCCCGGCGAGACGACGGCGGCCGGCCCGCTGTGGCTCTTCGACAACTTTGGCGAGGTCAGGGAAATGGGCTCCTGCTCGCCGCCGTTCATGGCCGAGGTCGCCAGGACTCTGGGCGAGCGGTACGAGTCCGCTTAGGCGAACCTTCCCGCCCGCTGTCGGTCACGTGTCACGCAGATTCCGGCTGGCTGCTGATGCGGTCCAGAATCCTGTCGATGGCCTGGAACCAGCCCGTCAGCTCGGCTGCCGTGGGAGCAAGCTCATAGGAGTGGCAATGACACGCCCGGCTCAGGGCGGCCCAGACGTAGGCAATCTGCCGTGCGGTGCTTTCGTCGAGATACGCAGGCAGACAGGCAAGCTGCGATCGTCCGCTGCACCCGGCGACAGGCGCAGTCGTCGCGTCGGCCTCCCATATGCTCCGAATGGCGCTTTCCAGCGCCTGCCGGGCTAGTAGCGCCGCCGCCCGCGGCCAGAGTCCGGTGGTACCTGCCGCGGGCCGCTCCTGGATCTCGCGGGCGGCGGCCAGCAATTCCGCGGGCGTCATGACAGGTGCCCGCGGATCGTGCTGGTGAGCTTGCGGGCCTGCGTGACTAGTACGTCTAGCGGCCCGCGATACGCCTCATGAGCGCCCTTATTAACCGCCTGGAAGGCGTCGGCGGCGGCGCGGTCCCAGGAGTTGAGCCGCGGCAGCACCTCGCCACCACGGGCGGTGTCCTCGAACATCGCCAGTGCGGCCTTCTTTGTCAGCGTGGTAGCAGCGTCAACGTCGCTTTCGACCTCGGCATGGCGGCGACCCTTGCGGAGCTGCCCGCGGCGGATCGCTTCGATGAACGCGGCCTCGACGGCAAGGCGGCATAGCCCGGGGATCACCCGGGCGGCGACTTCCCGGGGCAGCACCGTGTCCGCGCAGAGCGCCTCGGCATCCTGAAGCTGCCGCTCGGCCGGGGTCAGGCCTGGCCGGACCTCGACGATCGAACCCGGCCGCCGGGTGACTTCCAGGATCCGGGCGGCGACATCAAGTCGACGGATCGCTTCCGGCAGCCGGTCATCATGGGTGAACACCAGGACCTGGCGGGTACGGGAAGCG
>DASXDJ010000107.1:0-2813 GCA_036490755.1 Streptosporangiaceae bacterium | reverse complement strand
GGCGGCAGCGACCCGGCCGTCTCGATCTCGATGGCGACCCCGCGCCGCTCGGCCACGTCGGCACTCGCGTGCAGTTCGTGCACCAGCGATCCGGCTACCTCATCGCCCTCGGCCAGCAGCCGGCGCAGCCGGGCCGCCTGGACCGCGCACCGGATCCGCACCTGCGCGTCGCCCGGGTCAGCCGTCCCCGCGGCCAGTTCGGCGACCAGCGGGGCAGCGCTCTCCTGCAGCGCCAGCCAGCGGGCGCGCCGGGCGACCCGGATGATCTCCGCGGTCGCGGCCCGCTCGCGCGCGACGTGCTCGCTGCGCGCCGCCGCAGCGGCCTGGCCGGCCGCGACATCCAGCGCCCGGACCCCGGCGGCGACGGCTACCTGGGCGCCGGTCGACCAGGCCAGCACGGCGAGGAACCCGGCCAGGTCGGCGCGGTGCAGGCCGTCCCAGACCTGCACGCCCAAGGTGGCCAGGGCCTCGGCGGCGAGAAAGGCTGCCAGCTCGGCGAACCGGCGGCGGAGCAGCACCAGCACGCCGATCCAGCCGGCACTCCCCCACGCCCAGTTGACCGCCAGCATCTGGCCGGCCGGGCTGGCCGCCGCCGAGGCCGTGCTGGCCACCAGCGCGATCAGGGCCACCGCCCAGGCCGGGCCCCAGCCGGGCTCCCCGCGCAGGACCAGGACCGTCCCGGCGGTGATCGCCAGCGCCATCACCAGCCACATGAGGCCCTGGAAGGCGACCGAGCCGTAGGCGGCCCGGTCATGCAGCAGCTGCCCGCCCGCGCCGGCCAGATGCCAGCCGGCGACCAGGAAGACCACGGCAATGGTGAAGGCCCGCTGATAGCGGCCGGACATCACCGCCGTCGGCTGCACGGCTGGCGGCACGGGGGTCATGCGGGCCAGCTCACGGTGACGGTGGTGCCCGCGCCGGGATGGCTGGCGATCGCGGCCTGGCCGCCGGCCGCCAGCATCCGGCCGGTGATCGACTCGCGGATGCCCCGGCGCGAGGGCGGGGTGGCGGCCGGGTCGAACCCGTGGCCGCGGTCAGTGATCTTGACAACCGCCCAGCCCGCACCGCCGGTGACGGTCACGTCGGCCTGGCCGGTCCCGGCGTGGCGCTCGACGTTGCGCAGCGCCTCGCCGACGCAGGCGACGAGCTGATCCGCGACCGGCGACGGCAGCGTGACCGGGACCAGCTTCAGCCGCACGGCCAGGTCACCGGTACTGACCGCGGCCCGCTCCAGCTTCGGCCGCAGGTCAGTCAGCCCGGCCGGCCCGGGCGGCCCGGCCGGGGCGCCCGCGAGCCCTTGCAGGACGTTCAGGTCCCGGGCGGCCTGCGCGGTCAGCGCCGGGGACGGTCCGGCGAAGGCGCCGGCCGCGACCATGGTCAGGGTTGACAGGACGGTGTCGTGCAACTGGCGGTGCTGCTCTCGCTGGTCAGCGCGCCGCGCCTGCTCGGCCAGGATCTGCCGCTCGGTCTCCAGGCTGGTGGCGACGACCTCGTCCGCCTGCCGGGCGCCGCCGCGGATCACCGCCACCAGCCCGGCGGCGACGATCGTCTCCACCACCAGCAGCCAGCCATCGACCGGGTGGCCGGTGCCGAACCCGTAGGCGATCACCACGATCGCGGCCCCGGGCAGCCCGAGCCACGGCCGCAGCGCGATCTGCAGGATGTACACCGACGTGCAGGCCAGCGGGAGCATCCAGGTCGTGTCGTCCTTGATCAGCACGGCCGGGACCAGGTGCTGCTGCGCCAGCGCCAGCGCCGAGATGACCGCGGCGTCGGCCAGCACCACGGCCGGCGTCAGCCCGGACCGCCGGACCCGCCAGGCGAACAGGGCTGACCACAGGCACAGCCCCGTCAGCGGCGCGCCCAGCCACCAGCCGGAAATCTGCTGCGTGGCGGCCAGCACCGCTACCGCGGTGAACAGGACCGCGCCGCCGAGGCGCAGCGCGATCGCATACCAGCCGGCCAGCCGGTGCAGGGCCTGGTCGGACGGCCCGGCCAGCCGCGCGCGGCGGGCCCGCCGGTGGCGGCCCGCGGACGGCTGGATCTGCCTTCCGACGGAATCGGCTGCCGGCTCCACCGGATCAGTATGCGACATAACCGCGACACCGGGAACGATAATGTTTCAACATCTTGGCCGGGCTCAATGACCTGCGCTTTTTCGGTGAGCGACAGTCATTCCCGGCCGTATTCGGCTATGCCGATCATGTCGTCTGCAGGTCCGGTAATCACTTTGGCCACACGCTTCACAGACCGGTGGCAGCCGGCGGTGCTGACTGGCGCCGTCGTGCTGACTATCGCCGTGATCAGCGAATGGCCGGGGCATTTAGAACAGGCTGGCTAGAGCGTTTCCATAGCCCTTAAATTCAGTGGTCGTGACGTCCTGCCCGATAGATGCGGTAGGACGTCACGACCACTGAACCGCGATGGTGCGGGAGGGACGGACTGGGCTGGGGGTCAGGGCAGGAGCGGAGCGAAGTTGATGCTGATCCGGGGGCCGGCCGGGGTGGCCTGCTTGGGCACCGAGTGGCGCCAGTCGCACTGGGCGCGCCCGCCCATGACGACCAGGTCGCCGGAGGCGACGGCCAGCGACACGCTCGGGCCGCCCTGGGCGGGCTTGATGAGGAAACGCCGGGTGGCGCCGAGGCTGAGCACGGGCACGATGCTGGTTTCCTGGATCTTGCCGATCGGGTCTCCGTGCCAGCTGGTCGAGTCACGGTGGGTGCGGTACAGGTTGAGCCACAGGTAGCGGTAGGCGACCCCGTAGTGCTGCGCGAGCGTGGCGGTGACGACGTGCAGGAGCTGCTGCGGGGCGG
>DASXDJ010000106.1:0-1659 GCA_036490755.1 Streptosporangiaceae bacterium | reverse complement strand
GGGACAGCCTCATCAAGAAGGGCCTGATCTACAGCTCCGAGCGCGGGCTGATCGCCTTCACCGTCCCGCACTTCGGGCGGTTCCTCCGGGCTCAGCCGGTCTGAGGATAGAGACGTCTGGGTAATTCTAAGTTTCTCTAGGAAAGGTTCTAGAGATTCTTAGAAAGAGGCAGAACCCTGGGCCGCGGCATCGGCCGGCGTGCCCGGGCGGGTGCGGTGACCCAGGCCAGCGGCTGGCCGGTGGCCGCGTCGACGAGAGCCGTGTGGATCTGCGGCCGGCGCTGGCGCAGGAACACGGCGAAGACGATCTCTGCCTCCCGGTCGCCGTAGCGGGCGGGGAACACCAGGTAGCGCCAGCAGAGCTCGCGCCAGACGTCGGCCGGGACGTCCGCCGTGATGAGCCCGGCGTGCCGGCGCCACTGCTTGCTCCGGCGCAGCGCCGTCAGGGTCCGGTCGGCGGGCATCACCCGCAGCTCGCACGGCTCGGAGTAGCCCAGCCGGACCAGCGCCTCGCCCAGCTCGGGCGACAGGGCGGCGATCAGGGCGAGCTCGGCCGCGAGCAGCCCGAGCAGGCTCAGGGCGGAGCCCTTGGTGTGCGGCTGCCGGATCGGGCCGAGGCCGATCGTGGCCAGCGCGGCCAGCGACAGCAGGGCCGACCGGGTCAGCGTCCGCCAGTTGACCGGGGCGTGGCTGAAGTCGCCGAAGCAGCCGCAGCCGATATCGGGCCGGGCGGCCCGCAGTTCCAGCAGGGAGCACGCCGCGACCAGGAACAGCAGGCCGGTGCCCAGCCGGACGCAGGTGGCCGGGGCACCCCGGCCGATCTGGCCGGCGGTCAGGATGAGGCCGACCCCGAGGCCGAGCTCGAGCGCGCACATGGCCAGGGCGACCGGCCGCCGCAGCCGCATCGGGAACAGCGCGGTCGGGCCGAGGCCGGCGTCCACGGAGCCCACCCGCAGGATCCGCATGATCTTGGCCGCGCAGCCGCTCAGCAGCAGCGCGGACAGGACCGGGATCTGCACGGTCTGGACCATGACCACCAGCACCATGTCAGCGGCCGATCGTGATGGTGGCGTTGAAGCAGCCCCGGTCCAGCTCGCCGCCGAGGGCCACGAAGCTCGCCTCGGTCAGGTCCGCGACGCGGCCGCGCGGGGAGGTGCCGCAGGTCACGCACCGGTCGTTGAACAGCCGGGCGACCGCCGCGCAGCCGGTCACCGGGAGCACGCAGGAGGCGCCGTTGCAGTCGTTGCGCACGAGGAGTGCGCTGCCGACGGCGAGATAGGGCATCCGGGCGTAGCCGCGGGCGGTGCCGGCCGCCGCCTCCTCCACGCAGCCGGTCTCCGGGTCCAGCGCGGGATAGGCCACGCCGAGCACTCCCGGCGGCTCGCCGTCGGGCTCATGCCAGGTGGCGGATCCGCTGATGGCGTCGGGCACGTGCCCGCTGACCAGCGGGGCCTCCGGGATCCGGTCGGCGGGGTAGGCCGGCTGGGAGGTGGCGGGGATCACGCCCTCCAGGGCGTCCGGGCCGCGCAGGCCGATGATGTCGATCAGGTAGCCGGGCTGCAGGGTGGGGAACCGGACCTGGATCCGGCCCGCCGCGCGGGGCGGGATGACGACGACCTGGCGCTGCCGGGTGGCGCCCTCGTCCACGATCATGAAGTCG
>DASXDJ010000105.1:0-14693 GCA_036490755.1 Streptosporangiaceae bacterium | reverse complement strand
ACAGCAGTGTGTAGCGCCAGAACAGCCGGGCGCGCACCTGCGCGCCGGGAGTGAGGTCACGGGCCGCGGCGCGGATGTCCGGCAGGCTGTCGGCCGCGTCGCGGACCGGCATGCCGGCCTCGTGCGGCTTCCCGGCCCGGCCGCGCAGCGCCAGGATGACGCCGGCCGCGGCGTTCGCGGGCGGGCGGACGGCCTCCAATGCGAAGTCGGCGGGCGTCGCCAGCCGGTACAGGCCGACCACGGCCAGGACACCGCCGGGCCGGACCAGGCTCGCCAGGCGGCGCAGGCCCGGCCGCAGCGGCAGGTGATGCAGGCTGGAGAGGGCAGTGACGGCGTCGTAGCCGTCACCGGCCAGCGGCAGGGCCGGGTCGAGCAGGTCGCCGCCGATCCAGCGCACGGTCGCGGCGCCGGGCCACAGCGTCCGGGCCCGCTCGATCATGGCCGGCGCGGTGTCCACCGCATCGACCCGGCGGGCCCGCTGGGCCAGCCGGGCGGCCAGCTGGCCGGCGCCGCAGCCGGCGTCCAGAACCTGGTCCGGGGCGGCGGGCAGCTGGCGCAGCAGCCACCGGTGGTAGTAGGCGTTGTGATCCCACTGCAGGGCGGCCGGGAGGTCCGGGACGCGCAGGCGGAAATCCGGCGGGCGGGGGGGCCGCATGGCCCAGCACATTACGCCCCCGCCGGCCGCTCAGCCGGGCAAACCGGGCGATGCGGCCAGCAGGGGCGGGCGAGCGGCAGCTAGCGGGGAACCATGTCGAACGTGTCGGGATCAGGCCCGGTCCGCTCGTCGCGGTTCAGCGCGCTGATCGCCTCGACGTCGGCACCGGACAGCTCGAAATCGAAGATGTCGAAGTTCTCCCTGATCCGGGCGGGCGTGACCGACTTGGGGAACACGATGTCGCCGCGCTCGATGTGCCAGCGCAGCACCACCTGAGCCGGGGTCTTGCCCATCCGGCCGGCGATCTCGCCAATGGTCGGGTCCTCGAGAACCAGGCCCTGCGCGATCGGTGACCAGGCCTCGATCGCGATCTGGTGGTCGGCGCAGAACTCGCGGACCTCGTCCTGAGTGAAGTACGGGTGCACCTCGATCTGGTTGACCGCCGGGGTGACCTCGGACTCGGCGTGCAGCCGCCGCAGGTGATGCGGCTGGAAGTTGGAGGTGCCAATGGAGCGGGCCCGGCCGCCCCGGTAGAACTCCTCCAGGGTCTGCCAGGTGGACACGAAGTCGCCGTCGTACCGGGTGGGCAGCGGCCAGTGGATCAGGAACAGGTCGATGTAGTCCAGGCCGAGCTCGTCGAGGGTGAGGTCGAATGCCACCCGCGCGTCCTCCGGCTCGTGCGCGGCGTTGCTCAGCTTGCTGGTCACGTAGACGTCGGCCCGGTCCAGGCCGGACTTGCGGATGGCCTCGCCGACCTGGCGCTCGTTGCCGTACATCTGGGCGGTGTCGATGTGCCGGTAGCCGGCCTGCAGGGCCGTGCTCACCGCCTCGACGGTGTCATCTGGTTCCACCTGGAAGACGCCGAAGCCGAACTGCGGGATGGACTGGCCGTTGTTCAGCATGATCTCGGGTACCGCGCTCACGATGGAATGCTCCTTCCGAGTTGCGGGTCGTTCGCAGTTGCGGGCTCGCGGGGTCGCCCGGCGGGGTCAGTGCGGGATGCCGGCCGGCACGCGGCTGCTGAGGCGGCCCGCGGCGGCCCCGGCCTTGCCCGAGGTCCGGGCGGTCTTCGCGGCCAGCCTCACTTCGCGGCGGGCGGTCTTGGCGGCGTGGCGGCCGCGCCAGGCCAGCGACGGCTGGCCGCTGGTGTCGGCCGCGGCGATCAGCAGGCCGCCGAGGATCGCCACGTTCTTGAGGAAGTGGATGCGCTGCTGGGCGCGGTCCTGCTCGTTGTCGGCCTCCCAGAACCGGTGCCCGGCCAGAGTCGTCGGCACCAGGGTGGCCGCGATGGCCAGCGCCGACAGCCGCGGCAGCCGGCCGATGGCCAGCAGCGAGCCGGCCGCGAGCTGAACGGCCCCGTTGATGCGCACGGCCTGCTCGGTGTCGGCCGGGACGCCCGGCAGGCGCTCGGCCGCCGTCTTCACCACCGGCTCGGCCTTGGGAGCCACCCGCTTCGGGTTGCGCAGGGTGTCCAGGCCCTGGATGGCGAAGATCGTGGCGAGCATGGGACGTGCAACTGCTCTGAGTACGGGCATGACGGCCCCCTGCCCAGCACGGGGGATCTCTAACGTCGCCGGGCCCGCTCCCGGCGCGCGGAGCGTACCTGGCCTGGGGCTTGACAGTTATCGAATACGTATTCGATAGTGGCCTTATGGGGGAGGAGACTGCGCGGATCAGTTCGCCGTCTCGGGGCCTGGCGGCTGCCGCGGGCGCATTGCCGCTGAGCCTGGTGCGCCCGGAGCAGCCGGGAGCCGTGCTGTCCGGCCCCGTGCTGTCCGGCACTGATGTCCTGCCGGTGCTCCCGGCCCTGAGCGGGCTGCTGACCTCCGGCGGGCTGCAGCGCGGCCAGGTGGTGACGGCCGGCGGCTGGGGACTGCTGTGCCTCGCGCTGGCCGCGGGCGCCTCGGCGGCGGGGGCGTGGTGCGCGGCGGTCGGCCTGCCGGCGGCCGGCGTCCGCGCGGCGGCCGATCTCGGCGTCGAGCCCGGCCGGCTGCTGCTGGTCGCTGAGCCGGGACCGGGCTGGCCGCAGGTGGTGGCATCGCTGCTGGACGGCTGCGACATCATCCTGCTCCGCCCGCCGGACCGGCCGCCCGCGCAGCTGCGGCGCAAGCTCGAGGCCACCGCCCGGCGGCACGGCAGCGTGCTGCTGGTAGCCGGGGAGTGGGAGGGCGCGGCCGCCCGGCTGCACGTCGCCCGCCAGGAATGGGCGGGCCTCGGCGCCGGGCACGGACGGCTGCGCGCCCGCCAGGCGCAGGTCGTAGCGGAGGGCCGGGGTGCCGGAGCCCGGCCGCGGTCCGCCTGGGTCTGGCTGCCCGGCCCGGACGGGGCCGTGGCGGCGGTCTCCGGCCAGCCGTCCCGGCAGCGGGATGGCCAGGAACCAGCCGGGCCTGATGTGCGGGCCGGGCTGGCCGAGGGCGATGTGCTGGCGGAGCACGATGTGCTGGCCGAGCCGGACGTGCTGGCGGGCGCCGGATGACCGGCCGCCCGGCCGGCCCGGCCCGGGTGCTCGTCCTGCGCTGCCCGGACTGGCCCGAACCCGGGCCGGAAGCGGACGCGGCACCGCCGGCGGCGGCCGGGGCGCGGGGCGGGGCAGCCGCGCCCGCGTCGCCGGAGGCGCGAGCCTTCGAGCCGGTAGTCGCCGTGGTCGAGGAGTTCTGCCCCAAGGTCGAGGTGCTGTGGCCGGGTGCCTGCGCGATCGGCGTCCGCGGCCCGGCCCGCTATTTCGGCGGGGAGCAGGCCCTCGTCAGCAAGCTCACCGCCGCCGTCCGCGCGCTCGGCGTCGCCTGCCAGGTCGGCGTCGCCGATGGCCTGTTCGCCGCCGGGCTGGCCGCCGCCTCGGGCCTGGCCGCAACCGACCCGCCCGTGCCGAGCCCGCCCGCAGCTGCTCCGCCTGCAGCTGGCCCGGCCGCAGCTGGCCTGCCAGCACGAGACCCGGCCGCGCCCGGCAGCGTGTTCCCGGAAGAGCCCCCGCGGTCAGGAAACCGGCCGGAGCCGAGGGCACCGGGGGAGCCAGGCCTGATCGTGCCACCCGGCGGAACCCCCGCGTTCCTCGCCGGCCAGCCGGTCAGCGTACTGGGCATGCCCGACCTGACCAGCCTGCTGCCCCGGCTGGGCATCGCCACCCTGGGCCAGTTCGCCGGGCTGCCGGCCACCGAGGCGGCCAGCCGGCTCGGGGCGCAGGGCCTGCTCGCGCACCGGCTGGCCCGCGGGCTGGACCCGCGCCCGCTGGCCCCCCGGCCGCCCGCTGCCGACCTGAGCGTGCGGCAGGACTTCGACCCGCCCGTGGAGCAGGCCGAGCCGGTTATCTTCGCGGCCAAGGCGCTGGCCGAGGACCTGCATGCCCGGCTGGCCGGCCGCGGCCTGGCCTGCGTCCGGCTGCAGGTCCAGGTGCGCTGCGCGGACGGGCGGGAGACCTCCCGGTTCTGGCGGCACGACGGGCTGCTGACCGGGCTGGCCGTGGCCGAGCGGGTGCGCTGGCAGCTGGACAGCTGGCGGACCGGCCATTCCGCGGGCGCCGGCCCCGGCCGCAGTCCCGGGCCCGGGCCCGGTTCCGGGCCTGGTGCGGTCCCGGCCGACGACGGCGACGGCGCGGCAGCAGAGATCACGCTGCTGCGGCTGATCCCCGATCAGCTGGTCCGGGCGACCGGCCGCCAGCTCGGCCTGTGGGGCGACGCGGTCGTCAGCGACCGGGTGGCCCGCGCGGCGGTCCGGGTTCAGGCCATGCTCGGGCACGGCGCGGTGACCCGGCCGGTGCTGGCGGGCGGCCGCCGCCCGGCCGATCAGGTCCTGCTGGTGCCGTTCGGGGATAACCGGGAGCCGCAGCGTCCCGCTGACCGGCCGTGGCCGGGGGCGATCCCGGCGCCCGCGCCTGCCACCGTCTACCCCGAGCCCTGGCCGGCTCAGGTCACCGACGGCTCCGGGGCGGCGGTGTCGGTGACCGGGCGGGCGCAGCCGTCCGCGCCGCCGGCCTGGCTGTCAGCGGCTGGCCGGCCCGCGCTGGCCATTACCGCCTGGGCCGGGCCCTGGCCGGTCACCGAGCAGTGGTGGGACCCGGCCCGGGCCTGCCGCCAGGCCCGGTTCCAGCTGGTGACCGAGGACGGACGGGCCTGGCTGGCGGTCCTCCAGGACGGCCGCTGGCTGCTGGAGGCGCGCTACGACTGACCTTGTCCGCCGCTGACCTGGTCCGCCGCGGCTGCACTCCCCGGCTCCTCGGCGGCGCGGACCTGGGCCAGGATCGTCGCCGTGATGAGCCCGGGCTCCCGCAGCGGCGGCAGGTGGTCGACGCCGGGCATCCGGATGAGCCGGCCGCCGGGGATCCGCCGGGCCGCTTCCTCATCGCACGCGATCAGGGCCGGCCGGTCGCGGTCGCCGACCATCACGATCGCGGGCACGCGCAGCTCGTGCAGCCGGTCCCACGCCGGGTGCTCGGCCGGCCGCTGGAACTCCTCCTCGTTGGGCTCGGCGCGGATCGCCGACCGGAGCTGCTCCAGGACCTCCGGCTCCGCTCCGGCCGCGGCCCACATC
Source organism: Streptosporangiaceae bacterium (assembly GCA_036490755.1). Classification (GTDB taxonomy): domain Bacteria; phylum Actinomycetota; class Actinomycetes; order Streptosporangiales; family Streptosporangiaceae; genus DASUBV01. The sequence continues at coordinate 9,514 of DASXDJ010000105.1, read as the reverse complement.
CGCTGGTAGAACGCGACCATGGCGTCCTCATCGCCGACGATCTTCTCCCACTCGGCGATCAGCTCCGGGGGCTCCTCGGGAAAGGGGTAGCCGCTGATGGCCGGGCACAGCAGGGTGAGCGACCGCACCCGGCCGGGGTCGGCCACGGCCAGGTCCACCGAGGCGATCCCGCCCATGCTGCAGCCCACCAGGTGCGCCTGGCCGATGCCGAAGTGGTCCAGGACCTGTCGCAGGTCGCCGGCCAGCGTGTAGGTCTCGGTTGCGGCGGGCGAGCGCCCGTACCCGCGGACCTCATACCGGATCACCCGGTAGCGCCCGGTCAGGGCGGGCCACATCAGGTCCCAGATCCGGCCATCGCCGACGCCGGGATGCAGCAGCACCAGGGCCGGCCCGGACCCGCCGGAATCCTCAGCCCAGACCGTGTCGGCGCCCACGGTTACGGTGGTCTCCATACCGCCACCCTAGGGCCGGCCAGGCCGCGGCCGTCCACCCGTTTTCAGGCCGCGCGCACGCCCGCTTCCGCTGGCCTGGTCAGCTAGCCTCGCGGCCGGGGCAGCGGCCGCCGGTGCCGGCTCGCGGTCAGTTCCGGCCCTGCCAGGTCGTCACGCACGCCTCGTTGCCCTCGGGGTCGGCCAGCACCCAGAACGCCGGCGCCTCATCGTCAGCCAGCAGCCGCCCGCCCGCCGCCAGCGTCGCCTCGATCCGGCGGGCGGCCTCATCGTGCGGGACGCAGACGTCGAAGTGGATGTGGTTGCGCTGCGGGCGCGGCTGGTCCATCTGCTGGAACCAGATAGTCGGACCCTGCCCGTCCGGGTCAGCCAGCCCGCCTTCCGGGCCGTCGTCGCCCGGCTCGCCGGCGTAGCCCATGACCGCCATCCAGAACGGCCGGATCGCGGCGATGTTCATCGCGTCGATGGCGATCTCCAGCACCTGCACCGGCCGCGGTGCCCCGCCGCCCGTGCCGGGGTCGGGAGTCAGGCCCAGCTCGCGGACGAGCGCCGTGACCGGCGCGACCTGATCCAGCTCGCGCCGGGTCAGCCGCCGCCCCGCCGGTGACCGGATGGTCAGGATCACCCGGTCGGCGCGGACGTCGGCGGCCAGGCTGCCGCCCGCGCCCAGCCCGGCCGCGGCGATCTGCCCGGCCACCTCTGCCGCCTGAGCCAGCGATCTGGTCCGCACCGTTGTCCGCGCCACGCCGAGCACCAGCCGCCAGCCGTGCCCGGTAACTGCGTCGGAAAGCTCCTGCAGGGTGAGCGCCTGGCCGGCCGCGCCGGCGGTGTCTGCCATGCCGGCATCGTTCCACGGGCCGCTGACAGCCCGGCCAGTGATCGGACCAACCGGCTCCTAGAATTCTTATTCGAATGAAGAGCCATCTTCCCAGGCCAGCTCGCTATGCTGGTCGAAGAACAGGTGATAACAGCAATACCTGATAACAGCAAGAAGCAGGGAAGAGCAGCAGAGCCAGGCGGCGAGCAGCACGAGCAGCAGCAGCGGGAGGAGCAGAGCACATGGGCTGGGACAACCCGCCGATCCCGTGGCGGGAGCTGGAGCGGCAGCTGTCCTGGAAGAAGAACAGGCCCCCCGGCGATCACCGGGATCAGCGCGCCGGCCAGGACCAGCCCGCCCCGGCCGGGTCAGCTGGTCCGGCCCGCCCGCCGCCCGGCCCGGTCCGGCCCGCCCGGCCGCCGCGCCGCGCGCCGGCCTGGGCTGAGCTGCACTGTCACTCCTCTTACAGCTTCCTGGACGGGGCATCCAGCCCGGGGGACCTGGTGGCGGAGGCGGCCGAGCGGGGCCTGACCGCGCTGGGCATCACCGATCACGACGGCATGTACGGGGTGCCGCAGTTCGCTCAGGCGGCCGCCCGGCTGCGGGATAGCGGCGTCTCGCTCGGCACGGTCTTCGGTGCCGAGCTGGGCCTGAGCAGCCCGCAGCAGCCGGGCCGCCAGCCGGCGGGCCTGCAGGCCGCGGCCCGGCCCTCGGCAGAGCGCGCCGGGGTTCCCGACCCGCCCGGGCGGCACCTGCTGGTGCTCGCCCGCGACCCGGACGGGTACCGGCGGCTGTGCCAGGTGATCAGCGCGGCTCAGCTGGCCGGCGGCCAGAAGGGCCGCCCGGTCTATGACGAGGCGGCGCTGGCGGGCGCCCATGCCGGGCACTGGGTCATCCTCACCGGCTGCCGCAAGGGCGCCGTCCCTGCGGCCCTCGCCGCCGCGCCCGCCCTCGCGCCCGGCGGCGCCGCGGCCCTCGCCGCCGGCCCGGCCCTGGTCACCCCGGCCGGCTACGCCGCCGCGCTGCGCGAGCTGTGCTCCCTGACCGGCCAGTTCGGCCCCGGCAACGTCCGGGTGGAGCTGACCCTCGGCAGCCAGCCCGCCGACGATGAGCGCAACGACGCCCTGGCCGAGCTGGCCGCGGCCGCCGGCGTGGCCACCATCGCGACCAGCAACGCGCACTACGCCGGGCCCGGCGACGCCCGGCTGGCCCAGGCCCTGGCTGCCATCCGGGCGCGCAGCAGCCTGGCCGTGATGGACGGGTGGCTGGCCGCCGCCGGGAGCAGTTTCCTGCGCTCGGGCGAGGAGGCGGCGGCCCGGCTGAGCCGCTACCCCGGCATCATGGAGCGGACCGCGGAGCTGGCCGGGGCGTGCGCGTTCGACTTCACGGTGGTCGCGCCCCGGCTGCCGGACTTCCCGGTTCCCGCGGACTACACCGAGGTGAGCTGGCTGCGGGAGCTGGTCCGGCGCCGGGCCCCGGAGCGCTACGGCCCGACGGGCGCCGAGCGGGTCCCCGGCGCCTACGAGCAGATCGCCCGCGAGCTCGACGTCATCGAGCAGCTGGAGTTCCCCGGCTACTTCCTGATCGTGCACGACATCGTGCAGTTCTGCGCGGACAACGGCATCCTGTGCCAGGGCCGCGGGTCGGCGGCGAACTCAGCGGTCTGCTACGCGCTCGGGATCACCAGCGTGGACCCGGTGCAGCACGGCCTGCTGTTCGAGCGGTTCCTGTCCGAGGGCCGGGACGGCCCGCCGGACATCGACCTGGACATCGAGCACCAGCGCCGCGAGGAGGCCATCCAGTACGTCTACGGCAAGTACGGGCGGGAGCGGGCCGCCCAGGTGGCCAACGTGATCTCCTACCGGCCGCGGATGGCGCTGCGGGATGCCGGCCGCGCGCTGGGCTACTCGCCGGAGGAGCAGAACCAGTGGTCGCAGCAGGTCGGCCCGCGGGAGTACGCGCCCGGCCAGCCGGTGCCGCCCGACGCCGGCGTGCCGCAGCCGGTCATCGACCTGGCGGAGCAGATGCAGCGGCTGCCGCGGCACCTGGGCATCCACTCGGGCGGGATGGTGATCTGCGACCGGCCGGTGGGGGAGGTGTGCCCGGTGGAGTGGGCGCGGATGCCGGGCCGCACGGTGCTGCAGTGGGACAAGGACGACTGCGCGTACGCGGGCCTGGTGAAGTTCGACCTGCTGGGCCTGGGCATGCTGACCGCGCTGCGGGACTGCTTCGCGATGGTGAACGCCGCGCACGGCACCAGCTGGAGCCTGCACTCCATCCCGCAGGAAGACCCGGGTGTTTACACGATGCTGCAGGCGGCCGACACGGTAGGCGTGTTCCAGGTGGAGTCCCGCGCGCAGATGGCGACCCTGCCGCGGCTGCGCCCGGAAAAGTTCTATGACCTGGTCATCGAGGTAGCGCTGATCCGGCCGGGCCCGATTCAGGGCGGCTCGGTGCACCCGTACATGCGGCGCCGGCACGGCGATGAGGAGTCCGAGCTGCCGCACGAGTCGATGCGCCAGGCGCTGGGCAAGACCCTCGGCGTCCCGCTGTTCCAGGAGCAGATGATGCAGATCGCCATCGACTGCGCCGGGTTCAGCCCGGCTGAGGCCGACCGGCTGCGGCAGGCGATGAGCTCGAAGCGGGCGCCGGAGCGGATCGAGGAGCTGCGCGACCGGCTGCTGGCCGGGATGGCGGAGCGGGACATCCCGGCGGAGGTCGCCGAGGACATCTACGTCAAGATCCTGGCCTTCTCCAGCTACGGGTTCCCCGAGTCGCACGCGATCAGCTTCGCCTACCTGGTCTACGCCAGCGCCTGGCTGAAGTGCTACTACCCGGCGGCGTTCACCGCCGCGCTGCTGCGCGCCCAGCCGATGGGCTTTTACGCCCCGGCCAGCCTGATCAGTGACGTGCGGCGGCACGGCGTCGAGGTCCGCAGCGCGGACGTGAACGCCAGCGGGGCCCTGGCCCGGCTGGAGGGCCGGTCCGGACAAGATCTTTCCCCGAACGGGGCTGCCGCCTCCGCGCCCGCCCCGCCGCCCGCGCCCGGCGCCGTCCCGCAGCCATCGCCGGCCAGCGCTGATCCCGTCCCGCGGGCCGCGTCTGGCGCTCGCCCGGAACCGCCGCCCGCCAGCCCTGATCCCGCCAGCTCCGCGCCCGCCGGCGTCACCCCCTCCGGGGGTGTCCCGGTGCCGGGCCAGCCCGCGATCCGGCTCGGCCTGTCCGAGGTCCGCAACCTCGGCTCCCGCGCCGCCGAGGGCATCGAGGCCGGCCAGCCCTACCGCGACCTGGAGGACTTCGCCCGCCGCACCGCCCTGCCGGTGGCCGCGCTGGAGGCGCTGGCGCTGGCGGGCGCGTTCAGGTGCTTCGGACTGGGCCGGCGCGAGGCGCTGTGGGCGGCCGGCGCCGCGGCCACCATCCGGCCCGGCCAGCTGCCCGGCACCACCGGGGGCCTGGCCGCCCCGCCGCTGCCGGCGATGACCGCGGCCGAGGAGACCTTCGCTGACCTGTGGGCGACCGGGACCTACGGAACCCACCCGGTCGAGCACATCAGGGACCTGCTGGCCGAGCAGGGCACGCTGCCGGCCAGCGCGCTGGTCACCGCAGCGGACGGGGCGGTGGTGACGATCGGCGGGCTGGTCACGCACCGGCAGCAGCCGGGGACCGCGCGCGGGGTGGTGTTCCTGAGCCTGGAGGACGAGACCGGGATGGCCAACATCATCTGCCCGCCCGCGGTCTGGCAGCGCTACCGCAAGATCGGCGTGTCCGCCACGGCGCTGCTGATCCAGGGCCGGGTCGAGCGGCTGGACGGCGCGGTCAGCCTGCTGGCCACCCGGCTGCGGAAGCTGCGCGTGGTGGCCGCCGCCCGCAGCCGCGACTTCCGCTAGTTCCCGCTAGCCCGCAGTCTGCCGCACCGGGTTCTCGCGCACCGGGCCCGCCAGGCTCCGGGAGCGCAGCGCCCGCTGCGTGACGTCACGCTGCTCGGTCAGCAGCCGGACCAGGCCCGGGTCATGCTCGCCGCTGACCAGGAACTCGTCGATGCGCGCGACCAGCTCCGGGGAGGCGGCCGTGATCGGGAACAGGGCCTGGCCGAGCGCGACGCGGAAGTGCTCGCCGCGGCTGGCCCAGATCCCCGGCAGCTCGGCGAAGTACCGTTCGGCGTACGGGGCGAGCAGGGCCGCGTGGCCGGGCAGGGCGAAGCCGCGGCTCACCTCGAGGACGCCATCGGTGCCGAGCTCGTCGCCGTGCGCCAGCAGCTGCCAGGCCGCCTCCTTGTGCACGGCGTCCGGGATCGCGGCGCGGCAGGCCAGGGCATGCCGCCGCGCGCTGCTGGCCGGGTCGCGGGCCAGCTCGGCGTCGATCTCGGCGTCCCCGGCAAGCCCGCTGCCGGCCAGCCGCCGCAGCATCGCCCAGCGCAGGCTGGCCTGCACGCTCAGCCCGGCCACGCTCACGCTGCCGTCGAGCAGCCCGCTGATCAGGTCGAGCTGCCCGGGGGTCGTGGCGGTCCAGCTCAGCAGCTGGGCCCAGGCCAGCTGATGGTCGCTGCCGGGCGCGGCATCATCCAGCAGCCGCGCGGCAGCGGTCGCCAGCTCGGCGGTGGACCGGGCGGCATCGGCCGGGCTGGCCAGCCGGATGAGCTGGGCGATCACCGAGTGCAGCACGTCCACGATGACAATCGCGGGCTCGCCGCTCAGCTGGCTGGCCAGAATGCCGGCGAAGGCCGGCAGCGACAGCTCGGCCTGCCGGGCCATGTCGATCAGGGCAGTCCAGGCGACGGCACGGGCCAGGGGGTCGCCGAGCTCCGACACTGACTCGGTCAGCGTCCGCAGCGACCGCGGGTCGAAGCGGATGACCGCATATCCGCGATCGTCGTCGTTAAGCAGGATCAGGTCCGGCTGGGCCTGCCCGGTCAGGCCCGGCATCTCGGTGCGCGGCCCGGCGATGTCAGCCTCAGTGCGCTGCACCAGAGCCAGCCTGCCGCTCGTCGCGCCGTTGCCTGCCTCGCGGCGGTACAAGCCCACGGAGATGTGGTGCGGCCGCGGCTCCGGGTGCCCGGCCCGGGCTTCCTGCACGATCGCGAACGAGGTGAACCGCCCGTCGGGGCCGGTTTCGAACTCGGCCAGCAGCAGGCTGGGCCCGGCGGTCTGCAGCCAGGCCCCCGACCAGTCGCTCAGCGACTGGCCGGAACTGGCCTCCAGCGCGCTCAGCAGGTCGGCCAGCGTGGCGTTGCCGAAGGCGTGCTCGGCGAAATAGGCCCGGATGCCGGCGAAGAACGCTTCCCGGCCGACCAGCGCGGCCAGCTGCTGCAGCACGGCGGCGCCCTTGGCGTAGCTGATCCCGTCGAAGTTCGCGACCGCCTGGCTGAGGGTACCCACGTCGGCCGCCACCGGATGCGTGGACGGCAGCTGGTCCTGCTGGTAGGCCCAGGTCTTGCGGCTGATCGAGAAGGTGGCCCAGGCGCCGGTGAAGCGGGTGCACTCGGCGCTGCTCAGGGTGGCGCTGAACTCGGCGAACGACTCGTTCAGCCACAGGTCATCCCACCAGCGCATGGTGACCAGGTCGCCGAACCACATGTGCGCCATCTCATGCAGGATCATCATGGCGCGCACTTCGTACATGCTGTCGGTGACGCGGTAGGGGAACAGCACCTGGTCGGTGAACACCACGCACCCGACGTTCTCGGTGGCCCCGGCGCTGTAGTCCGGCACGAAGGCCTGGGCGTACTGCGCGAACGGGTAGCTGCCCCGGAACAGCCCGGTGTAGAAGTCCAGGCCCTGCCGGGTGATGCCCAGCACGTCGCCGGCGTCGAGGTGCGCGGCCAGCGACGCGCGGCAGGCCAGCGCGAGCGGGATCTGCTGCCCGGCCGGGGTGACATGCTCGGCGCGGACGACCTCGTACTGCCCGGCGACCACGGCGGTCAGGTAGGTCGAGATGACGGGCGTGGGCGGGAAGTGCCAGCCGGCCTTGCCCGGCCCGGCCTGCCTGGTCTCCGGGCCTGGCTGGTTCGACAGCACGGTCCAGCCCTCCGGCACGGTGACGTGGAAGGTGAACGGCGCCTTCAGGTCGGGCTGCTCGAAGTTGGCGAACACCCGCCGCGCGTAGGCCGGCTCGAACTTGGTGTACAGGTAGACCTTGCCGTCGGTCGAGTCGACCGCGCGGTGCATGCCGGTGCCGTCACTGGAGTACCGGCAGTCGGCGACGACGCGCAGCTCGTTGCCGGCGGCCAGGCCGGGCAGCGCGATCCGGGCGCCATCCCAGGCCGCGGCCGGGTCGAGCACGGTGCCGTTCAGGGTGATCTCGTGGACCTGCTCGGCGATCAGGTCGGCGTAGCTGGCCGCACCCGGCTCGCGGCAGCTGAACCGGATCACCGACTCCGAGCGGAACACCCGGCCGTCGCCGGTGAAGTCCAGCCCGATGTCGTAGGACTCCACCTGCAGCAGGGCCGCGCGCTCGCGCGTCTCGTCGCGGGTGATCTCGGTCACAGCCATGCGGGCATTCCTCGGGGCTCGGGGCGGGTGCGGCTATCTCAGGCTAGCCAGTCGTGATGCGATGGCTTCATGAAGGTCCGCATCGGAATCAGCCTGGGCCCGGCTACCGGCCCGGAGGACTTTGCCTCCGCCGTCGCCGAGCTGGAAGCCGCCGGCATCGACTCCCTGTGGCTCAGCGAGATGGTCTACGGCTCGCTGCTGGAGCCGTTCACCGGGATGACCTGGGCGCTGGCCCGCACGACCAGCCTGAAGGTCGGCACCGGCGTGGCGGTGCTGCCCGGCCGCCACCCGGTCCTGGTGGCCAAGCAGCTGGCCTCGCTGGCCGCGCTGGCGCCGCGCCGGGTGCTGCCGGTATTTGGCCTGCAGCCGGCCCGGCCCGCCGAGCGGGCGCTCTTCCCGGCCCCGCCGGGCCGCCGCGGCGCGATGTTCGATGAGGCGATGGTGCTGCTGCGCCGGATGCTCACCGAGGACCAGGTCAGCTTCGCGGGCGAGTTCTACACCGTCGAGGACGCCAGCATCGGCCCGCGCCCGGCCCGGCCGATGGACATCTGGCTGGGCGGTACGGCGCCGGCGGCGCTGGTGCGGGTGGGCCGGCTGGCCGACGGCTGGCTGGGCAGCTTCCGCACGCCCGCCGAGGCCGGCCAGGACCTGCTCGCGATTCAGGCCGCGGCCAGCGCCGCGGGCCGCGAGATCGAGGACGATCACTTCGGCATCAGCCTGGCGGTCGGGACCGACGGCATCCCGGCCGGGCTGGCCGCCGCCATCGCCAGCCGCCGCCCGGATGCCGACCCGGCGCAGCTGGCCGCGGGCAGCTGGGCGCAGGCGCGCGCGATGATCGAGGCGTACGTCGCGGGCGGGCTCAGCAAGTTCGTGGTCCGGCCCGCGAGCTCCGTGCCGCTGAGCCAGTTCCTGGATGACTTCCGCCGCGAACTGCTCCCGCTGCAGAACTAGCGAGATCCCGCTGCCGCGCCGGACCCGCTGCCGCGCCGGACCCAGTGCGGCGCCGGACCCAGTGGCGTGTCCCGCCCCGGCTCAGTCGTGCCGGCCGGTGAGGGCCAGCCGGGCTCCGATGCCGATCATGATCAGGCCGCCGGTCCCGCCGAGCTGCTCCAGCCGCCGCGGCGAGCGCTCCAGCCAGCCCCGGGCCGTGCCCGCGGCCAGCGCCCAGCCGCTGTCGGACACCAGCGCGATGCCGACGAAGATCGCGCCGAGCAGGAGCAGCTGCAGCGGGACGTGCCCGGCGGCACGGTCGGCGAACTGCGGGAGCACGGCCACGAAGAACACCGCGATCTTGGGGTTGGTCGCACCGACCGTCAGGCCGTCGGCCAGCATCCGGCGCACCGACCTGCGGGGGCCGGCCACCTCCAGGGCAGCGACCAGCGACCGCCGGTGCCGGAACGCCTGGATCCCCAGGTAGACCAGGTAAGCCGCGCCGGCCAGCTTGATCACGTTGAACACCAGCAGGGACCGCTCGACGAGTGCCCCGATCCCGACGGCGACGGCGATGACCTGCAGGTAGACCCCGAGCGCGCCGCCGGCCACGGCGGCCAGCCCGGCCACCCGGCCCATCTGCAGCGAGCGGGTAACGACGAACAGCACGTTCGGTCCGGGCACGATGATCAGCGCCCAGGACAGCAGCGCGAACTCCAGGAGCCGGGATGAGGACGGCATCGGCCCAGTCTGCTCCCCGGCCGCGATCCTGGCTACCGTGTTTGCCGCTCGCCTGCGGGACGCCCCTGGTGGCGGCGTCTTCCCTCGTC
>DASXDJ010000104.1:0-4481 GCA_036490755.1 Streptosporangiaceae bacterium | reverse complement strand
TGGCGCCCGGCTAGTCGAACTCGCTGGGCAGGGAGGGGTCGCGATGGTGGGCCAGGGCCCGGCCGAGCTGGCGCGGGTTGACGCGGCCCAGGGAAAGCGGCGGGAGCGCGTCGAGCCCGAACCAGCCCACGTCGAGGGTCTCCAGCGCCGCGGGCGGCTGCGCGTCACCGTTCCGGCGGCAGAGGAAGAACAGTTTGTAGACGTGGACCGGCAGGGGCGGCGGATTCCCCTGGACCTCACGGTCCCAGCACGCGATCAGCTTCACCGCCGCGCTCCGGTAGCCGGTTTCCTCGAGGATCTCTCTGGTCACCGCGACCGACGGAGCTTCCCCGGGATCGGCCCAGCCGCCTGGCAGCGACCACCTGCCGTCGCTCTTCTCCTGCATGAGCAGCACGCGCTCCCGGTCGTCGAAGATCACGCCCCGCACGTCGATCTTCGGTGTGGCGTAACCGGAGTCGCGGCCGAGCTCGACCGCGAGCTCGTCGGCGGGCCTGCCGCTGAGCTCGGCGAGCAGCTCGGCCGCCAGCCGGCCCACCTGCCGGTATCTGTCCTGGTCGAAGTCGTTGGCCGCATAGGTCAGGCCGTCCTGCGCCAGCGCGGCAAGCTTGATCCCGATCCGGCGCACCTCATCGGCAGGTGTCGTGGCCACCCGGGCATTATCGCGACCCGCGGCCGGGCCCGTCCGGTGCGGCCGCCAGGTTGATCCAGCCGGTGCCCGGCGGCCGCTGTCTGATGCAATCTCACCGGTTCCACCTCGCAAAACGGTACTCATAGCGTCATACTTCGTGGTAGAGCGCTGACAGGCGTCGCAGGAGCGTGAGAAGTGGTGCGGCAGGTGCTTGGGGAGGCAGCGACTCCGCTGACCCGGCTGGTGGAATTGCCCGGCCGGGGAACCACGCGGGTGTGGGAGTGCGCGGGCCCGCGCGGCGCCGAGACCGTCGTGCTCATCCACGGGGTGACGTTCACGGCCGAGCTGAACTGGGGGCAGGTCTTCGCCGCGCTTGCCCGGCACTTCCGGGTCGTGGCCGTCGACCTGCGCGGCCATGGTGACGGGATCAGCAGCGGGGGGCGGTTCCGGCTCGAAGACTGCGCCGACGACGTCGCCGCGCTGGCCGAGGTCCTTGGCCTGCGCAAGTTCGTGGCCGTTGGCTATTCGATGGGCGGCATGGTGGCCCAGCTGCTGCACCGGCGGCACGCCCCGCTGCTGTCCGGCCTGGTGCTGTGCTGCACCGCGCGCAACGTCAGGGAGACGCCCGCGGAGAACCTGGCCATTCTGACCCTTCCGGCTATGCTCGCCGCCCTGCGGTGGAACCCGGCCCTGCACCTGATGAGCGCCGAGCACCTCGGGAAGACCCTGCTGGGCCATGTGGATGACCCGGTGACCGACCGGTGGGTCCGCGCCCAGCTGAGCCGGACCTCGCTCGCCTCCGCGGTATCGGCCATCCAGGCCGTCTGCGAGTTCAGGTCGGACGGCTGGATCGGCCAGGTCGACGTCCCGGCCGCGGTGGTCGTCACGACCAGGGACCGCATCGTGCCCGCGAGCCGTCAGCTCAGGCTGGCCGCGGCGATCCCCGGCGCGTCGGTGCACCGGGTGGACGCCGACCACAGCGTCTGCATCAACGCGCCGCAGCTGTTCGCCCCGGCCCTGCTCGAGGCGTGCTGGTCGGTGGCGCGCAGCCGCGGCACCCGCCGCCCGCTCGTCACGCGGGGGTTAGCGGCGCTGCCTGGCCGGTCACGATGAACCCGCTGCCGAACGCCATCTCCCGGACCTCGACGTCCTCGATCAGCTGCTCCAGCTGGTCCCACGGCCGGTCGAACCCGTCGAAGCTCCGCACGTAGGGCGCGTGCAGCATTCTCACCTGCATGTTCAGGGCCACCATCAGCGGCGGGGCCCACTTGACGCCGCCGGCGGCCACCCAGGCGCCGGGACGCAGGCTGCTCATGACGTTCCGCAGCGCGCCGGGGGACTGCAGGATGTCATGCACCGCGCAGAACAGGGCAGCGTCGGCGGTGACCGCGATCTCGGCCTCCTCGGCCGGCGACTCCACCACGGTGACGTTACGCCAGCCCTCCCCGGCGATGTGCTCGCGCGCGACCGCGGCCATCTCGGGTGCCTCCTCGATACCGACCACGCGGCCCGCCGTGCCTACTTTGTCGCGCAGTAAGCCGCAGCAAAGCCCGGTGCCGCAGCCCACGTCGAGCACGACCTGCCCGGGCCGGACCGGGAGCGCGTCGACGATCGCCTCCCGGTACTGCTGGAACGCGCCTGTGTCCCGTTCGTAAGACCGGGCGCCCGACTCGTAGGCCGGCAGCCGCCCGGCCTGCCCGGGCGGCTGGAGCACTGGTGCTGGGGAAATAGGCGATGGAGATGTATATGACTTGCTCATGACCCTTAACGCCCTTCGGGCGGATGCAGCACTTCTGCCCTACCCTCCGGCGGCTGCGCGTAACAGGGGATCACGAAGGCAGTCGGAGATAGCGGGTACCGGTGAGACCACCGTCGACTAGGCGTGCAGCGCGTACAGCCTGGTGCGGCCGGCCGCGTAGAGAACCCCGTCGGCCAGCACGGGGGCCGGACCCGCCCCGCCAGCCAGGGCGAAGGTCCAGGCCTGAGTGCCGTCGGCCGCGGCCAGCGCGTGCAGCTGGCCGTCCCGGCCGCCGAAGTACACCACGCCGTCCGCGGCTACCGGGCCGGTCACGGGCCCGCCGCCGGCCGGTGAGCTCCAGGCCGGGTCGCCGTGGCTGGCGTGCAGCGCGTACAGCCTGCCGTCGTCACCGCTGACGTACACGACGCCGTCGGCCACGGCGGGCAGCGGGAAGCCCCTGACCCCGACCGGCCTGGCCCAGATCGGCTTGCCGTCCAGGGCCCGCATCGCGTTGAGCGTGGTGACGCCGCCGCCGATGTAGATGACGCCGCCGGAGACTGCCGGGCTGGTGAACCACCCGCCGCTGACCGGAATCTCCCGCACCGGCCTGCCGTCGGTGGCGCGCAGCGCGAACAGCGTGCTGATGTTCTGGCCGCCGATGTAGATGACGCCGCCCGTCACCGCGGGGTCGCTGACCGGGCCGCCGCCGATGGGCCTCGACCAGGACGGCCTGCCGTCGGCGGCACGCAGGGCGTACAGCACGGTGTTGCCGCCGCCGACGTACACCACCCCGCTACCCGCGACCGGGTCGGTCGCCACCCAGCCGCCGACGCCGGAACTCCAGATGCGCCGGCCGGTCGCGGCGTGCAGGGCGTACACCCGGTTGTCGTGCCCGCCGAAATAGACCACCCCGCCGGCCGCGGCCGGGCCGGTCACCACCCCGCGGCCCAGGCCGGAGCTCCACATGGTCGCGCCGTCGCTGGCCCGCAGCGCGTACAGCCGGCCGCCGCGCTGGCCCGGGGCGGGCCGGGCGGAAAAGACCACGGTGCCGCCCGCGACCGCCAGCGGGCCGGCCGGGCCGCCACCCGCGCCGGAGCTCCAGATCTCGGTGCCCGGGGCGGGCCCGCCGCCCTGGCTGAGCTCCCAGCCGGTCACGGCCAGGCCGACGGCGGCGAGGCCGCCCAGCCCGGCCAGCAGCCGCCGCCGGGTGACAGCGGGCGCGAGACGGCCCGGCGGCCCGGGCTGGTCAGCCGGTCTGGGCTGGTCGGCTGGTCTGGGCTGGTCGGCTGGTCTGGGCTGGCCAGCCGGTCCCGGCGGTCCGGCCGGCAGCGAACGTTCCGCCGGTTCCTGGCGGGCCGTCGGCCGCGGAGGTTCCGCTGGTTCCGGATGGCCCGCCGGCCGGGGACGTTCCGCCGGCTGCGGGCGGTCCGCCGGCCGGGCGGGCGGGCTGGCTTCCGGGGCCAGCTCCGCGCCGGGCTGGGGCGGAGGCGTGACGATCTTGACCGACGTGATCGTCGGTGGCATGGCCGCTGCGGCCTCGGGCCCGGCCGGCTGCGGCAGCTCAGCCCGCTGCGGTGTGTCCTCGTGGTTCAGCTCGGCCCGGTGCGGCGTGACCTGCTGATCCTCGTCAATCGGCGGCAAGCTGGGGTGCTGCTGCGGTTCGCCATCCGGGGGCAGCTCGTCGCTGCCCGGTCGATCGTCCGGCCCGGCCAGCGGATCGGTTTCCCGCTCGGCCGCGTGCGGGTCAGGCAGCAGCGAGGCCTGCGGCGGGGCCGGAGCGGACGCGGCCTCGGCTGGCGCCGGGATGATGGTTCGCTCGGAGAGATGGGACGCGACCGTGGGGGAGGGCCCGGCACCGGCCGCAGGCTGCGGCTTGACGTCGCGCCGGCTGAGCTCCGCGTCGAGGCGGAGCTGGTAGGCGCGGATCATGCCGGCCACGGTCTCAGGCCAGAACGAGGCCAGCGAGCCCGCGTGCGGGCCCGAACTGGTCGCGATCGCGTCCATCACCTGGCGCAGCGTCGGCCTGTCCTCGGCCTTCTTGGCCAGGCAGGCCGCGGCCACGTCGCGCAGCCCGGGGGGCACCGCGTCCAGCGCGGGCTCGGCGTGCACCACCCG
>DASXDJ010000103.1:0-23688 GCA_036490755.1 Streptosporangiaceae bacterium | reverse complement strand
TCCCAGGCGATCAGGTTGAGGTGGCCCTCGGTCTTGCCGACGGTGGTCGGGACGGCCGCGCCGGCCTCCGGCGGGGTCAGGCCCGCCGTCGCGCTGCTGCTGCCGCCCGTGCCTGATGAGCTGGCCCCGCCCCCGCCGGAGGAGGAGCAGCCGGCAGCGAGGGTGATCGCGGCCGCAGCCGCGAGGATCGCCCCGCCCTTAGTCCAGGTCCTCATGCGCTCTCCTTCTGGTCAATCTCATAGGCCTGCTCGTCGCGCCAGGCGACGCGGACCGAAGAGCCGCGCGCCGCCAGCGCGTCAGCGGCCGCGGTCTCCAGGTTCTGCCGGACCGCGGTCACCCGCCCGCCGTCCGCCAGCCCGACGATGTAGCGGGTCACCATCCCGAGGTAGGTGACGTCCTCGATCTGCCCGGCCTCGACGTGGCTGCCCGCCGGCGGCTGCTCGCCGTCGCTGAGCAGCCGGATCTTCTCCGGCCGGATGGTGAAGTAGCGCCCGTCACGGCGCAGCAGGTTGGACACTCCGATGAACCCGGCCACGAACTCGCTGGCGGGCCGCTCATAGACCTCGACCGGGCTGCCGAGCTGCTCGATGCGGCCGGAGTCGAAGACGGCCAGGCGGTCGCTCATGGTGAGCGCCTCTTCCTGGTCGTGGGTGACGTAGATGAAGGTGATGCCGACCTCGCGCTGGATCCGCTTGAGCTCCAGCTGCATCTCCTGGCGCAGCTTGAGGTCGAGCGCCCCGAGGGGCTCGTCGAGCAGCAGTACCTCGGGCTCGTTCACGATCGCGCGGGCCAGCGCGACCCGCTGCCGCTGGCCGCCGGACAGCTGCACGGGCTTGCGGTCGCCCAGCCCGGCCAGCCGGACCATCTCCAGCGCGGCCTGCGCCCGCTGCCGCCGCTGCGCCCGCGGCACCCGGCGGACCCGCAGTCCGTACTCGACGTTGGCCAGCACGCTCATGTGCGGGAAGAGGGCGTAGTCCTGGAAGACGGTGTTGACGTCGCGGGTGTAGGGCGGCTGCCGGGTCACGTCGGCGCCGCCGAGCTCCACCCGGCCGGCGTCGGGGCGCTCAAAGCCGGCGATCAGCCGCAGCAGGGTGGTCTTGCCTGAGCCAGACGGGCCCAGCATGGTGAAGAACTCGCCCTCGGCGATCTCCAGGTCCACGCCCGCGACCGCCTCGACGCTGCCGTAGGACTTGCGCAGGCCGGTCAGCCGGACGGCGGGCACGCCACCGTCGCCCCCGTCCGTAGTAGACATTCCGGTAAGATACAGGATTAGATGTTTAAGGTGTCAAGTACCGGAGATGGGGCTGTTCTGCACTGTGACCCGTTCGTTGCCTGCCGCCCCGCCCGGCGTGGCTGAGCCGCCCGCGGCGCAGCCATCCAGGCCCGCTGCGGCCGCCCCGGTCGCCGCGCCGGGCCGGGCGCCCGGCGGCGGCCCGGAGCTCGCGGTGACCAGCCTGCGGGCCCGCTCGGTGTTCGCCCCGATCGAGGGCGGCCGGGCGGAGACGGTGGCCCGGCGGCTGATCCAGGCCATCCAGCTCGGGATGCTGCTGGACGGGGAGCGGCTGCCGCCGGAGAGCCAGCTGGCCGCCCAGTTCGGCGTCTCCCCGGTCACCTTGCGCGAGGCGCTGGCCGCGCTGCGAACCATGGGCCTGGTGCAGACCCGGCGCGGCCGGGGCGGCGGGTCGTTCGTCCGCGCCGCGGCCGAGCCGCAGCGCGCGCACCTGGAGCGGCTGCTGCGGCTGATGCCGCCGCACGAGCTGCGTGACATCGCCGACCACCGGGCGGCGGTGGCGGGCACCGCCGCCCGGCTGGCCGCCGAGCGGGCCCTGGACCCGGACGTGGGCGCGCTGCGCGAGCACGTGGCCCGGCTGCGGGAGGCCCCGGCCACGGTGTCAGCCCGGCGCCGGGCCGACGCGCGGATCCACGTCGAGATCGCTGCCGCGGCCCAGTCGCCGCGGCTGACCCGCCAGGAGATGGACCTGTGGTCGGAGATCGGTGACCTGGTCTGGCTGCCGGTCGCCGAGCACCAGGTCGCGGCCATCGTCGCCGAGCACGCGGCGCTGGCCGACGCCATCGAGGCGCAGCAGCCCGGACTGGCCCGGCGGCTGGCCGAGGAGCACGTGGCCGCCGAGACCGAGCGGCTGCTGAGCTGGCGGCTCGGCCTGCTCGCGGCGGACGCCGGATGACCCGGTCCGCCGCCACCGCGGGCCCGGCCGCGCAGCGCGCCGCGGTGACGGCCGGCCGGGCGGCCGGCGACCTGCGAGCTGAGTGTGCGCGCCTGCTGGCCGAGGTCAGCGACCAGATCGAGCAGGTGCTGGCGTCGGTCGACCGGATCGGCCAGGCCACCTCGGCCGCCGCCGTGGCGGCCCGGCGGGACGGCCGGCTGCTCCAGCGCGCCGACCTGGCCGCGGTTCGGCCGCTGGCCGCTGAGCTACTCGACCGGCATCCTGCGCTGACCGCGGGCGCAGGTGTCGTGCTGGCCCCCGGCGCGCTGGCCGATGTGCCCCGGTGGATCGAGTGGTGGCGATCCGTCCAGGGACCGGGGCCTGAGCAGCTGCAGGTGGACCTGGATCCGGAGTCAGCAGAGTTCTACGACTACACGATGACCGAGTGGTACCGCGGGCCGCAGCGCACCGGCGGTCCGTCGGTGGCCGGGCCGTATGTCGACTACATCTGCACCCACCAGTACACCTTCACCCTGTCGGCGCCGGTCTGGTGCGCGGGTGAGTTCACCGGCGTCGCCGGCTGCGACATCCTGGCCGGCCAGATCGAGCGCCTGGTCGAGCCGGGCCTGTCGCGCCTCGGCCGTCCGGCCGTCCTGGTCAGCGGCAGCGGCCGGGTGATCGCCTCGAACCTCCCGGCCGTCCTGCCCGGCACCGCCGCCCGCCGCCAGCCCGCTTGCGCCGGCCTGATCCCCGTCACCGTCCCCGCTGGCCAGACGGAGCCGGAATCGGGGCCGGGCGTCCTGCCCTGGACCATCCTCAGCCATCTAGCCTAAGTCGCCTGCATGCATACTGCATGCATATGCGCTATGCTAGAACCATGGTGGTCCAGGTGCGTGATCTTCCGGATGAGGTTGTTGCCACGCTCAAGGCGCGAGCGCAGGGCCGCGGTCAGTCGCTGACTGCGTATCTCCGCGATCTGCTGACCCAGGAGGCCGCCATGCCGCCCGTCGAAGGTGTCATGGCCGATATAGCCAGCCGCGAGCCTGTCGTTTACGAGATCGGTGACCTGCGTGCCTTCGCTGCGGATGGCCGTCGGTGACGCTAGTCGCTGACTGCTCGGTTGTTATCCGGTTGCTGTCCAGCCTGCCCGGTGACGATGAGCTGCGGGTCCGTATGGCCCGGACGGTTCATGCGCCCGCACTGATCGATGCAGAAGTATCGAGTGTCGTCCGTGGCCTGACGATCACGGCAAAGCCCGGTGTTCGTATCACCCCCGAGCGGGCCACGCTGATGCTGACGGACTATGCCGGGCTAAGAATCGTCCGGCATCCGATGCGGCCACTGCAGGCGCGGGTATTCGAGCTGCGCCATAACTTCACGGCATACGACGCGATGTACGTAGCGCTGGCAGAGCGGCTGAGCCTCCCGGTGCTTACCGATGACGGTAGGTTCGCCGGAACGCCCGGTCATCATGCCGAGATCCAGTACCAGCCGCGTCCGGGGCTATGAGCATGCATAACGCGGAGCGCCAGCAGTACCAGCGTGACATGCGGCGCGCCACCGAAATCATGGACCGGATGCGGGACGAAGACCCTGCGGCATGGCGGGAGTACCGGTCAGAGCTGAGTACATTCGAGGCAGTCACGGCCGGCGACGGGCTGACGGATGCCGCGTCCGAGTGGCCGGAGTACGACGAGGTCGGGCGCACGCCAACTGCGGAGCCAGGCCGGTAATATGCCGGCCGCCGGCCTGACTCCCGGTGGCGCCCGGGCGGCGCTAGCTTCCCGGGCCGAGCCAGGCGGTGAGCGTTGCGGCGGCCATGTCCAGGTCCGGTTCGCCGTCGGCGGCCCAGGCCACGTAGCCCGGTGAGTGGATGGCCGCCCAGGGCCGCTACGGCGACGAGATCATCAGCGGCGGCCGGTACCCGGCACTGGCCAGGATCATGGTCGAGGCCGCCGCCCCGCATCTGCCGGACCGGTTCGAGGGCAGCTTCGCCGCTGGGCTCGGCTTCGTGCTGGCCGGCCTGGTCGCGGAATTCGGAGCCGGGTAGGCGGCCTCCGCGGCTCCGGTCGCCCCCGCGCGCGCGGTCGGCGGCGGGTCAGCAGCGGCAGGCCGGCGGGTCAGAACAGGCGCAGGGCGCCGTCGTCGGTGCCGCGCATGGCCTCGTAGTCCAGGACCACGCACCGGATGCCGCGGTCCTCCGCCAGCGTGCGGGCCTGCGGGCGGATCTCCTGGGCGGCGAAGATGCCCTGGACCGGGGCCAGCAGCGGATCACGGTTCAGCAGGTCGAGGTACCGGGTGAGCTGCTCGACACCATCAATCTCGCCCCGGCGCTTGATCTCCACCGCCACGCTCACGCCCGCGCCGTCGCGGCACATCAGGTCCACCGGGCCGATCGGCGTCGGGTACTCGCGGCGGACCAGCCGCCAGCCCTCGCCCAGCACGTTCACCTGCGCCGCGAGCAGTTCCTGCAGGTGGGCCTCGACGCCGTCCTTCACCAGGCCGGGGTCAACGCCCAGGTCGTAGGAGGAGTCGCTGATGATCTCCTCGATGGTGATGGTGAGCGTCTCGCCGGACTTGCCGGTCACGACCCAGCGGCCTTCCGCCTCAGCCAGGCGGCACGGCGGCGACATCCAGTTCAGCGGCTTGTAGCTGCCGCCGTCGGAGTGCACGAGGACCGAGGAGTCGGCCTTGACGATGAGCAGCCGGGTGGCCATCGCGAGGTGGGCCGACAGCCGTCCCGCGTAGTCCACGCTGCACCGGGCAATGACGATGCGCACGATCGCTAACTGTAGCGATCCGGGCGGCGGCCCCGCGGTATCTGCGCCGCCGGCGAGCCCGGCAGGCATGAGTGCCATGCTTGCCGACCTCGGCTGGTCCGCGGACGGACGCCGCCTCTTCACTGATTTTTCCGGGTGATGTCAAGACGGCCGGGCCGGCTCCGACCTTCTCGTGACGGTGCCGGACGGCGGCGCCGATGGAGTGAGGGAGGCTCGCAATGAGCAAGGTGGTACTGGACGTGGCCATGTCCCTGGACGGATTCACGACCGGGCCGAACGTCAGCCAAGACGCGCCCATGGGGGACGGCGGCGAACGGCTGCACGAGTGGATGTGGACGGCCGGGAACGGGCCGGACGGCGAGGTCGACAGGAGTTTCCGGACGGTGGACGCGATGGTGGGGGCCGCGGTCATCGGGCGGCGCACCTTCGAGCTCGGAGTGGGTCCGTGGGGCGGCACGCCGTGGCCCGGCGTCCCCAGCTTCGTGGTCACCCACCGGACCAGGGAAGACCTGCTCGGCGGCAACGGCGGGACGTTCGCCTTCGACGGGCTGGAGACCGCAGCCCGGCGGGCCAGGGATGCCGCCGGGGACAAGGACGTCCTGGTCCTAGGTGCGCACGTCGCCGGACAGCTGCTCCGGGCGGGCCTGCTCGACGAGGTGCGCATCCACCTCGTCCCGGTGCTGTTGGGGAAGGGCACGCCGCTGTTCGCCGGGGAGCGGGCCGGGCTGGTCCCGGAGGGGAAGCCTGTCGCGGGGGCCGTGACCCACCTGCGCTACCGCGTCGTGAAACCCTGACGCCCTCAGCAACCCGCTCCGCGGGCGCGCCCGGTGGCCTGCGGCTACCGGCCGGCCTCGCTGCCGGAGCCGGCGAGAAAGTCGCGCAGCTGGCCGACGAGCGCGGCGATCTCCGTGCGGTCGCCGCGGCGGGCCTGCGGCCACTCATCCACCCGGGTCCACCAGTACTCGCGCGGCGTGCCGGGGAACCGCGGCAGGAGGTGGACATGCAGGTGCGGGACGGCGTCGCCGATCACCGCCGCGTACACGTGCTCCGCGCCGGCCACCTCGCGCAGTGCCCGGCTCGCCCGGCTGCACCACTGGCCCATGCTGGCTGCCTCGGCGTCGGTCAGGTCGGCCAGCCCTGGCGCGTGCCGCCGCGGCTCGACGAACAGGTGCCCGAGGTAGGCGGTCGTGCCGCTGGTGCCCAGCACGTCCGGCGTGACGATGTGCGAGACCAGGACCAGCTCATCCTCGGCCACTGGCCCGCCGGGCAGCATCGGCCCGCGGTCCCGGTGCTTGCGGCACACGAAGCAGTCGGCCGCGCCATCCATGTCGGTCACGTGAGCTCTCTCGCCTGGGTCAGCCCGGGAAGCCGACGCTGATCACTGCCTGCGAGGCCTGCAGGCAGGACACCAGCTTCCGGGGATCCGAGCCGGTCATCGAGTGCGTGAAGATCGCTGCGGCAAGCGGGGCCCGGGCATCGCCAGAGCCGGCGAACCGGTGCACCCGCCCGAGCCGCACGACGGCCGGGTTCGCCTGGCAGGAGCGCAGCGCGGCCGCGGCCGCGGCCCGCGTCGTGCCGAGGCGGAAGACCACATCCAGCTCGAACGGCGCCCGGCACTGGCCGGCGCAGGCCTGCTGGGTCGCCCCGCAGCCCGCTGTCAGAGCGGTCACGGCAGCGAGCGGCACGACGGTCGCCGGCAGCGAGAGCCGCCTGCGCATGGCGCTGCCGCCCCGGGGCCGGGTCATGAGTCCATCATCGCCCCTGCTGGTGGTGACCGCGCCCGTAGTCCAGGGCGGCGGCCAGCACGGGATCGGTCCCGCTCAGCAGGTCGTGCACGGTGGGCGCGACGGTGATGTCCGGGATTCCCTCGGGAGTGCGGGGCGAGCTGATGGTCGCGGCCGGGTACTGGATCTGCACGTCGTGGTAGGGCAGCCGGAGCATCCCGGAGTTGCTGCCGAACTCACCGGACGGGTCGGAGACCTCCTGGCCGAGGAGCAGCGCGCGGGTGTCGTGTCCCAGCTCGCCGGCGTCCAGGGTTGCCGAGGAGGCGGTGAGCCCGTCGATGAGACCGACCACATGGCCCCGCTGGTTCAGCGCGTGATCGTGCTCGATGCCGGCCAGCAGCGGCTGGAACGGCGTGGTCGTGCCGCCCGGGTTACCGCGCAGGTCGACGATCAGCCGCCAGCCGGGATGAGCGCGCAGGACGGCCATGGCGCGGGCGGTCAGCCGCTGGAAGCCGTCGCCCGCCAGGCACTGGCTGTACCTCAGGTACACCGCGTGCTGGCGGCGGAGCACGCGCATCCAGAACGGCTCGGCGGGCTGCTGCTGGTAGAACGGCGCCGGGATCGTTGCCGCCGCCTGAATCGGGCCGCCCGCCACGTCCGCGGCGGGCATCCAGACACGGCGCCGCCCGCCGCCGGCCAGCTGCACGGTGATGGTCACCCCGCTGGAGGAGCGCGCCAGGCCGAGCCACCCCATCAGGTCCGCGTTATCCAGGTCGCCGGCCGACCGGTCGGGCCCGGCTATCCAGGCCCGGGCCGTGCCCGGGTCCTGGTAGTCGATGACCGCGCGCAGCCGGGCCACGACCTGCGCCGCCGGGTGCCCGTCCACGGCGATCAGGCGCGCGCCGAGCAGGCCGCGATCAGCGGGCGGCACCAGGGTCACGTAGAGGCTCGTGCCGACCCACCGGACGGCGAGCGGGTACAGCGACGAGGGCGGCGGGAACAGCAGCTGGGTTTCATCGTCGTGCAGCAGCGCCACCATCGCGGCCATGCCGGTGAGCACCTGGCCGTCGCTCAGCCTGGGCACCCGCGCCTCGAGCCGGGCGGCGGCCTCCTGCCACGCCGCCGGGGTCACCCGCGTCAGGCCCGCGGCCCGCAGCTGCGGGAGCTGGCGGGCCAGGACCTCGATGTCGCGGCGCCAGCGCTGGTCCCGCAGCGGCACCGGGGGCTGGTAGCTGGTAACTGCGACGATGGCGACCGCGGCGGCGGCGGCGACGGCCACGGCCACCGCCATCAGTCCCGGCTGCCGCCACGGCGGGCGGCCCGGCCGGTGCAGCCAGCGTGGCAGCAGGTGGCGCGGCGAGCTCTCGATGATGTCGGCGGGCGCGGTACCCGGCCGCGGCGGCCGCAGGCTCCGGGCGGGCCCGTCCGCAGGTGCGCTCGTCATCGGGCGGGGCGGCCGTGGTGGTGGCCGTAGGCCAGGGCGGCGGCCAGCACCGGGTCCGCGCCGGTCAGCAGGTCATGGACGGTGGGCGCGACCGGCAGGTCCGGGACTCCCTCCGGTGTTGCGGGCGAGTTCACGGTCGCGGTCGTGTACTGGACCAGCACGTCGTAGTAGGGCAGCCGCAGCAGCCCGTTGTCGTTGCCGTACTCGTCAATCGGGTCGGAGACCTGCTGGCCGATCAGCAGCCCGCGCGTGCTGTGCTGCAGCAGGCCGGCGTCCAGGCTCGCGGAGGAGGCGGTGAGGTCGTTGATGAGCCCGAAGACGCGGCCCCGCCGGTTCAGCGCGGGGTCGCGGCTGATCTTGTTCAGCAGGGCCTGGAACGGCGTGGTGTCACCGCCGGGGTTGCCGCGCAAGTCGACGATCAGCCGGTAGCGGGGGTGAGCGTGCAGGACGGCCACCGCGCGGGCGGCCAGCTGCTGGAAGCCGTCGCTGCCCAGGCACAAGTTGTATTTGAGGTAGACCGCGTGCTGCCGGCGAAGCACCCGCAGCCAGAACGGCTCGTCAGGACGCCGGAGGTAGAGCGGGGCCGGGATGGCGGCGGCCGGCGGGACCGCGCCGTCGTCTCGCCCGTGCGCGGCGAGCCAGACCCGGCGCAGCCCGCCGCTGGCCAGCCGCACGGTGAAGGTCGCCCCGCGGGCGGAGCGGGCCAGGCCCAGCCAGGCCAGCAGGCTCGCGTTATTGAGGTAGCCGGGTGACTCCAGCCCGGCCTGATCCGGCCCGGTCTCCCAGGCCCGGGCCGTGCCCGGGTCCTGGAAGTCGATCACCCCGCGCAGCCGGGACTCGACCTCCGCCATCGGGTGCCCGTCGACGGCAACCAGGCGCGCGCCGAGGAGCGCGCGCTCGGCGGACGGCACCGCGACCAGGTACAGGCCCGGGCCGACCCACTGCGCGCTGAACAGGTACACCGGTGCGTCCGGCAGCATCAGCTGGGTCTCGTCGTCGTGCAGGAGCGCCACCAGCCGGGCCAGCCCCGCCAGCACCTGGCCGTTGCTCAGCCGGGGCACCTGCGCGGCCAGGCGGGCGGCCGCTGCGTGCCAGGCGGCCGGGGTCACGTGCGTCAGGCCCTCGGCATGCACCCGCGGGATCTGGCGGGCGAGCACGGCGATATCCCGCCGCCAGTGCTGGTCCCGGACCGAGGGCGCGGGCGTGCGGGTGAGGACCGCGGTGATCGTCACCGCGGCCACGACGACCACGGCCACGACGGCCAGGACCGGTCCGCGCAGCCAGGCCGGGCGGATCCAGCGCGGTGCGTGCTCGATGAAGTCCGGCGCGGACCCTGTTCCGGGCACCTGCAGGCGGCTGGCAGGCTTTCCCGCGCCCCTGCTGTTCGCCTTGCTCATCGCGACCTGCCGGGTGCGCGGTGCCCGGCCGCTGAAGGAGGCGGGCACCTGCGGTCAATATAGGCCGGTTCGGCGTATTTCTCCTGGCTGACGGCTCAGGAGCAAGGTTGTTGTGACGTTCCCGTTAGCGAGAGCAGCCCGCCGCTGCGGCAGGCCCGGCCGTCAGCCCGGGAAGCCGGCGCTCATGACCGCGGAGCTGGCGCGCAGGCAGGTGAGCAGGCTGACGGACTTCCGGCCGGCCATGGAGCGAGCGAAGACCGTAGCGGCCAGGGCGCCGGCCGGCCATCCGCCGCCGTGGCTGCGGTGTACCTGGCCAGCCTGGATGAAGTCGGCATTCCCGCGGCAGCTCAGCAGGACAGCCCGGTCGGCGGCAGGCGCAATTCCGGGCCGGAAGATCACCGTTGCCTGATACGGGTAGCACTGGCCCCCGCAGCCGTGGCCGCAGCCTGCGGCCAGCAGTGCGGCCGCGGCGACCAGCAGGCCGCTCAGCGCAGACATCATGCTCAGCCGCCCGGTCATAGGCTCATCATCGCGCTAGCGGCGGCGTCCGGACAGAGGCCAGGCTGCGCCGTCCTCGGGAAGCCCGGCGCGCATCGCTGCCAGCCCGCATCGCTGCCCGGCGGGGCGGGCGCTGTCTCAGCCGGGAGCCGGGCCGGCCAGGCGGCTCTCCCAGGCCCAGGCCGCGATCTCCACCCGGTTCCGCAGGCCCAGCTTGGCCTGGATGCTGGTCAGGTGGCTCTTGACCGTGCTGAGCGAGATGAACAGCTCCGCGCCGATCTCCTGGTTCGTCCGCCCGCGCGCGATCGCCCGGATGACCTCGGTCTCCCGCTCCGACAGCGGCGTCGCCGGCCGGACCGCGGCCGGGGTCCTGGCCGCCGCCAGGTGCTGCAGGAGCCGGCGGGTGATGGCCGGCGAGATCAGCGCGTCCCCCGACACCGCCGCCCGGACGGCCTCGGCCAGCAGCACCGGCCCCGCGTCCTTGAGCACGAACCCGGCTGCCCCGGCGCGCAGCGCCCCGTACACGTACTCGTCGAGGTCGAAGGTCGTGACGATGACGACGCGCAGCGGGTCGGGCACGCCCGGCCCGGCGATGGCCCGGGTGACCTCGATGCCGTCCAGCCGCGGCATCCGGATGTCGACCAGCGACACGTCGGGGCGCAGCCGCCGGGCCAGGGCGACCGCCTCGGCCCCGTCGGCGGCCTCGCCGACCACCGTGATGTCCGGCTGGGCCTCCAGCAGCAGGCGCAGGCCGCTGCGGATCATCGCCTGGTCATCGGCGAGCAGGACGCGGATGGTCACGCCCGCCCCGGCGCGGCCAGCTCAGCCGCATCCGGCCCGGCCGCCCGCTGCCGGGCCGGCGCCGGCCGGGGCGCCGCTGGCCGGCCGGCGTTCTGGCCGGCGGCAGCCTGGCCGGGCCCTGCCGTCCCGCTCGCCGGCCGCGCTCCCGGCAGCGGCAGGGTGGCCGTTACCGTCCAGCCCGCCCGCGCGCCGGGACCCGCGCTGAGGGTGCCGCCCAGCCGTTCCACCCGCTCGCCCATCCCGAGCAGGCCGTACCCGCCGGCGTGCGGGAACCGGGGCGCGCCGGCCGGGGCGTCGTCGGTCACCGTCACGGTGACACCCTGCTGGTCGTGCCTGAGCGTCACCCCGACCGACCGGGCGGCGGCGGCATGCCGGGCGACGTTGGTCAGCGCCTCCTGGACAACCCGGTAGACCGTGGTGGTCACCTCGGGCGGCCAGCCCCGGCCGGCCGGCCCGTCCGGCAGCTGCAGCGCAACATCGGGCCCGCCGCCCCCGGCTCGTCCGGCAAACCTGCTCACCAGCTCGCTGAGCTCGCCAGGGCCAGGCGCGACGCCCGCGCCGTCGTCCACGTCCTCGTCGCGGAGCAGGCCGATCACCCGGCGCATCGAGCTGAGCGCGTCCGAGCCCGCCGCCTCGATGCCGGCCAGCGCCTCCGCCAGGCGGCCGGGACCGGGGCCGGCGGCCAGCCGGGCCGCCTGGGCCTGGATCACGATGCCGGTGATGTGGTGCGCCGCGGCGTCATGGAGTTCCCGGGCCAGTTCCAGCCGCTCGGCCCGGCGCACCGCGTCCATCGTCGCCTCGCGGCGGCCGTCCATCAGCCGCAGCCACAGCCCGGTGCCCAGGGCGGCTCCCCAGCCCAGTCCCATCAGCCGGGTCGCGGCGAACGAGCTCGGAATCCCGGAGCCGATGAACACCAGGTACCGCTCCACGGTCCCGGCCACCACCACCGCCCCGCCCGCCGCGATGCCCGCCGCCCACCGGGCCGGCAGGGCCCGGGCCGCCGAGCCGATCAGCACCAGCAGCGCCAGGTCCGCGGCGGCATCCGGCTGGGCCGGCAGGTGCCACCGCCAGGCCGCCAGCTCAGCAGCCGCGCACACCACCAGGCCGGCCGTCGCGGCCGCCGCCCGGAACCGCCCGCGGGCCAGCGCGGCCGCACCCGTCAGGACGGCCACCGCCAGGTCGAACACCCAGCTGCCGTGCTGCCGGGCGATCAGGTGCGCCTCGTAAGCGGCCGCCAGCGCTAGCACGGCGGCCAGCCCGGCCGTGGCCACCGTGGCCGGCAGCGCCGCCCGCCGCCCGCGACCGGACAGCTGATCCTGCACGCTCATGGCGCTCAGCCTACGGACACCGGCAGCGCCGCCGCGCCGGCCGAAAGTACGACGCCACCAGGCCGGGACCGTACTTCCGGCTGATGCTGGCGCCGCCTCGCGGCCGGCACAGTGAGTCGCATGCCCATCCGGCTCCGGTCACCGGCCAGCAGGCCAGCGGCAGGCGAGCCGCCAGCTACAGGAGGACATGACGTGAGTACCGTCCTGCACGCCCGGGGACTAGGCAAGAGATACCGGCGGCGCTGGGCGCTGTCGGACTGCACCCTGGACATCCCGGCCGGCCGCGTCGTCGGCCTGGTCGGGCCCAACGGAGCCGGCAAGACCACCCTGCTGAGCCTGGCCGCCGGCCTGCTGCGCCCGACCGCGGGCACCATCGAGGTATGCGGCGGACGGCCCGGCAGCGGCCGGGACCAGCTCGGCCGGGTCGGCTTCGTGGCCCAGGACACGCCCGCCTACGCCAGCCTGACCGTCGCCGACCACCTGCGGCTCGGCGACCGGCTCAGCCGGAGCTGGGACAGTCAGCTGGCCCGCGACCGGATCCGGCGGCTGGGCCTGCCGCCGGGCCAGCGGGCCGGGAACCTGTCCGGCGGCCAGCGCGCCCAGCTCGCCCTTACCCTCGCCATCGCCAAGCGGCCCGAGCTGCTCATCCTCGACGAGCCGGTGGCCAGTCTCGACCCGCTGGCCAGGGATGCGTTCCTGCGCGACCTCCGCGACACCGTGGCCGGCCAGCAGCTCAGCGTGGTGCACTCCTCGCACCTGGTCTCCGACCTGGAGCGGGTCTGCGACTACCTCATCGTGCTGGTCGCCTCGCGGGTCCAGGTCGCCGGTGAGGTCACCGGGCTGCTGGCCCGCCACCGGCTGCTCACCGCACCGGGCATCGACCCCGCCGCGCTGCCCGCCGGCCTGCACGCCGTCTCCGTGCGGCACAGCGGCCCGCAGGACACCGCCGTCGTCCGCTGCGACGCCCCGGCCGGCCCCGGCTCCGTCCCGGCCGGGCCCGGCGCGCTCAGCCCGGTCGGCCTCGAAGACCTCGTCCTGGCCTACATGAGCCAGTCCGCGCCGGCCCTGGAGGTGGCCCGATGATCTGGCTGACCTGGCGCCAGTTCCGTACCCAGGCCGCGGTCACCTTCGGCGTCATCGCCGTCCTGGCCGCTGTCCTGGCCGCCACCGGCCCGCAGCTCGCGCACCTGTCCGCCGGCAGCAGTAATGATTTCCTCAGCCGGGTCAGCAGCGCGGACCGGTCGCTGTGGGTCATCGCCAGCCTGGCCGTGCTGGCCGCGCCCGCGCTGACCGGGCTGTTCTGGGGTGCCCCGCTGATCACCCGCGAGCTCGACGCCGGCACCTACCGGCTGGCCTGGACGCAGACCACCCGGACCCGCTGGCTGGCCGCCAAGCTCGGCCTGCTCGGCCTGGCCGCCATGGCCGCCGCCGGGCTGCTCAGCCTGGCGGTGACCTGGTGGGCCCGTCCCATTGACGCCGCCATCGCCGTGCACCAGGGGATCCTGCCGCCGGGCCTGCTGGTCTTCCCCCGGCTGTCGCCGGAGATGTTCGCCGCCCGCGGCATCGTCCCGCTCGGATACGCGGCGTTCTTCTTCGTCCTGGGCGTCACCATCGGCGTCATCGTGCGGCGCACCCTGCCGGCCATGGCCCTGCTGCTGGCCGCCTTCGCCGTCGTCCAGATCGGCATGACGACCTTCGTCCGGCCGCGCCTCATCGCGCCCGAGCAGCGCACCGAGGTCATCAGCGCCGCCAACCTGCTGAACATCAACGTCAACAACAGCATCACCGTGGTGGCCAGCGAGCCGGGCGCCTGGGTCAGCGGGCAGCACACCGTCAACGCGGCCGGCCAGGCCGTCAAGACGCCGTCCTGGGTGCTGAAGTGCCCCGCCCGGTCGGCGGCCGCCAGCCGGGCCTGCTACGCGCGGCTGGCCCGGCTCGGCTACCGGCAGCAGGTCACCTTCCAGCC
Source organism: Streptosporangiaceae bacterium (assembly GCA_036490755.1). GTDB lineage: Bacteria > Actinomycetota > Actinomycetes > Streptosporangiales > Streptosporangiaceae > DASUBV01. The sequence continues at coordinate 9,585 of DASXDJ010000103.1, read as the reverse complement.
CGCCAGCCGGTTCTGGCCGCTGCAGCGCGACGAGACGGCGATCTACCTCGTCCTGACCATCGCGGCGGCCGGCCTGTGCACCTGGTGGACCCGCCGCCTGCTGTGCTGACCGCGCCGGCTGGCCCGGTGTGCCCGGCGCGGCCCGGCGCTCAGCCGGGCCGCGCAGAGGCCAGCGGACGATACGGCTGCGTTCCGGGATCAGGCCCGCTGCTGGGCTGGCTTCCGACGCCGCCGGGAACTGCGCCAGGAGCGGACCTCGGAGCTGACTAGCCAGATCAGGAGTGCGGTCCCAGCGGTGCCGAGCAGCCACCGCGCAGCGTCGCCGGCCATCCCTTCAGCCCGGCAACGAGAGCCTGCCACGTCCGGACTGCGCGATGCCAGCGGAGACCAGCCTGCGGTCACAAGTTCAGTGCGGTGGGATGGCGCGGCTGGTAGATGCCGAGCTCGGTGCCGTCGGGCAGCCGGATCGCGGCCATCAGCCCCCAGCCGCGGTCGGCCACGTCCTGCGCTACCTCGACGCCCTTGCCGCGCAGCTCGGCCAGGGTTGCGTGAATGTCGTCGCACATCAGGTACAGCTGATGCGCGCCGGCTTCGGCGGGGTGCACAGCCAGCTCAGCGGGCGGCAGGGCAAAGATCAGCCAGCCCTCGCCCGCGTCCACCGACGACAGGCCCAGCGTGCCGGACAGGAACTCCCGCACCTGCTCCGGCGCCGGCGAGTACATGATCGCGTGCACTGCGGTAATCATGCTCCGGAGCTTACTGGCCAGCGTCGAAAGGGCCCGTTCCTGACCCGGCAGTCGTTTCCTACCACGGTAGGAACCACCATGGTAGGATAGAGGCATGAAGGTAGACAAGGTGAGTGTGTCACTCGATCCCGAACTTGGAGATGCTGTCCGGTCGGCAGCCGCCCAGGCGGGTAAGCCGTTGTCGGCATGGCTTGCTGAAGCAGCGGCGAGCAAGCTGCGAGCAGAGGCCCTGGATGAGTTCCTGGCCTCCTGGGAAGCCGAGCATGGTGCCCTCACCGCTGCAGAGATCAGCCGCGCTGAGCGTGAGCTTGGCATGCATGCTGATGAGCCAGCTGCGTGAGCTCTCTAGTTCTGGATGCCGGAGCGCTGGTCGCGGTCGATCGCGGAGACCGTGCCATGATGGCCCGGCTGCGCGTCGCCCGGGAGAGCGGCCTTGAGCTTCGCAGCAATGCAATGGTGGTGGCCCAGGTGTGGCGTGATCCCCGCGGACGCCAGGTCAGCCTCGCACGACTGCTCCGGGCAGTCGACGTTCGCGTTGTCAACCAGCAGGATGGCCGCGATGCCGGCGAACTGATGGCCCGGGCAGGCACCACCGATGCGATTGACGCAACTGTTGTCCTCCTGGCGGGCCGCGGCGATCGAATCCTCACCAGCGACCCTGGTGACCTCCGGCGCCTCGCGTCGGCAGCGAGCCAATCGCCGGTAATAGTGAGTTGCTGAGCCCTCGGCATCAGGGGCAGCAGCTGGCTAAACGGTAAGGGTGATGCCGGGCACAGCGTCAGAGGGCGAGCTTCATGCCTTCGTGGGAGGCGGTGAAGCCGAGCCGCTCGTAGAAGCGGTGCGCGCGGGTCCGGGTCTTGTCGCTGGTGAGCTGGATCAGCACGCAGCCACGGCGGCGGGCCTCGTCGATGACCCAGGTCATGATGGCCGCGCCGAGTCCGCCGCCCTGGTAGTCCGCGCGCACCCGGACCCCCTCCACCTGCGCCCGCAGCGCGCCGCGGCGGGCCAGGCCGGGCAGGAACGACAGCTGCAGTGTCGCCACCACCTCGCCGCCGGCCTCGGCGACGATCAGCAGGTGCGCGGGGTCGGCGTCGATGGCCAGGAAGGCGCGCTGGTAGGGCGTCAGGTCGCCGCCGGCGGGCAGCGCATCGCGGGTCGCGCCCAGCACGTCGGCGGCCAGCAGGCCGACGATGGCGGGCAGGTCGCTCTCGCGCGCCTGCCGCAGCACGACCGGCGCTGCGCCTAGCTCCAGTGTTGTCAGTGTGGTCACCGGGCCATTCTGCCGGGCGCGCAGCCGGGCCTGCCGTCCGGCTTAGGCTGGTTAGGTGACCGGTCCGCAGCACAGCCAGCAGCCGGGGCCCGGGCTGCCGGGCCGCCCGGGCCGGGAGCCCGCGGACATGGTGGAGCTGGGTGACCGCCGCCTGGCCTTCCTGCACGACCGGCTGCCACGGGTCGCCGTCATCCTGGCCGCCGCCGGCCTCGTCATCGGCCTGGCGGCCGGCTACGCAGCGGGTTACCAGCATGCGCGCGCTTCCGGCTCGCGGGCTTCGGGTCCGGCGGCAACCCGGCCGGCCGCCGCCGGCCGGTTCAGCCCGCCCCTGGTCCAGGACACCGGGCTGTGCTCCGCGCAGTCCGGGCACACGCTGCAGCTGGGGGTCCAGGTCTTCAACGAGTCGGCGGCGCCGCTGCGGCTGCGCCGGGTCGCGGCCATCATGCCCTTCACCGGGCTGCGGGCGACGGGGCTGTCCTGGGGATCCTGCGGCGAGCTGCCCGCGACGCGGCACGACCCCGCCCAGCCGCTGCCGCCCGGCGGCACCGGCTGGTTCACCATGTCCTTCCGGGTCCTGGTCCGGTGCCCGGCTCCTTACCCGGTTCAGTTCCGGCTGTTCTTCGAGCAGCACGAGCGCACCGAACGGGTCATCCTGCCCGGCTTCAATGACCTGGTCGGCGTCCGGTACTCCGGCTGCTACTCCCGCTGATCCGGCCCGGCGGCTACTGCCGGGCGAACGCCTGCTGCGCCAGCGGGTCATCCGCCGGCAGGACACCAGGCTCGGCCGTCGGTGCGGGCCGCTCCGCCGCGGCCGCCGCGGCCAGCCGGGGGACTGGCGCCGCGGCCTCCCCGGGTCCCGCCGCCGCGGCCGGCTGGGGCGCTGCTGCCCCGGCCGGCGCAGCACCGGTCAGCCGGCGGACGTAGGCCGATGCCGGGTGCGCGGCCAGCAGCCGGACCCGCCCGTCGCCGCTGCCCCGCGGCCCGACCGGGACCACGACCGCGGGCAGGCCCGCCGGGTCGGTCACGAACAGCTGGAAGTCGCTGAACCGGAAATGGTCGATGTCCACGATGGGCTTGGGGTAGTGGTGGTAACCCGCCGCGGCCGGCAGCACCCCGGTGTGAGCGGCGGCCGGCAGCGGCAGCGAGGCGTTGAAGATCGAGTCCGTCCAGGCCGCCACGCCGTCCGCGTCGGTGATCGGCGTGGCCAGGAGGCCGGCTCCGTCGTGGTAGCCCAGCGCCTCGTAGCCCGGCAGCGTGTCCGGGAAGCCGGCCACCACCCGGGCCGCGTACTGGCGCAGCCCGTCGACCCTGGCCGGGTCGGCGCAGAACTGCGCTGACCACTCGATGCCGAGCGGCACCTGCAGGCACATCCAGCCCCCGGCGTCCGTCACCCACACCGAGCCGCCGTGGTGGTCCTGGTAGTCCTCGCCGGCGAACGTCCAGTCCGTGGTCGTGGCGACCAGCTTGCGCATCAGGGCCCGGCTGCGCACGTAGGCGGCACTGTCGCGGCGCGGCGGATGATCCACCACCGCGATCATCCAGGGAAAGTCCTCGTGCTCGGGATGGGTCTCGGCCATGGCATTCCCCGCCCTGTGGTCGCGGCCGGGCAGCCGGCCGGCCACGTCAGCCCACTGTCAGCCCCCAGGATGGCACGCACGCGGCCGAGAAGTAGGGTCGCGGCCATGGACATTCGCGAGGTAGCCGTCATCGGCCTGGGGACGATGGGCGCCGGCATCGCCGAGGTACTGGCCCGCGGCGGGCTGCAGGTGGTCGCGGTCGAGGCCGACCCCGAGGCGCTGCGCCGCGGCATGTCCATCCTGCAGCGCTCCCTGGACCGGGCCGTCAGCCGCGGCCGGATGACCAGCGACGAGCAGGCCGCCGTCCTCGGCCGGGTCCGGCCGGCCGGCGGGTTCGCTGAGGCGGCCGGAGCCGACCTGGCCATCGAGGCCGTGCCCGAGCGAATGGAGATCAAGCGGCAGGTCTTCGCCGAGCTGGATCGCGCCTGCCGTCCCGACGCCATCCTGGCCACCAATACCTCCTCCCTGTCGGTCACCGAGATCGCCGCCGGGACGCAGCACCCCGGCCGCGTCGTGGGCCTGCACTTCTTCAACCCGGCGCCGGTGATGCGCCTGGTCGAGGTCATCGACACCGTGCTGGCCGACGAGGCCGTAGTCACCGCCGCCGCCGGGCTGGCGGCCCGGCTCGGGAAGACGTGCGTGCGGGTCGGTGACCGGGCCGGCTTCGTGGCCAACGCGCTGCTGCTGCCCTACCTCAACCACGCGGTCACCCTGCTGGAGACCCGCTTCGCCAGCCGCGCCGACATCGACACCGCCGCCACCGGCGGCATCGGGCTGCCCATGGGCCCGCTGGCCCTGCTCGACCTCATCGGCCTGGACACCGCGCTGTCCATCCTCGAGGTGCTGCACGGCGAGCTGGGCGGCTCCCGCTACCAGCCCGCCCCGCTGCTGCGCCGCCTCGTCGCGGCGGGCCGGACCGGGCGCAAGAGCGGCCGGGGCCTGTACGACTACGGTTCCGAGAGCGCCCAGCCGGCCGCCGCGGCCAGCGATATCCATAACGGAGCCGGGGCCGGACCCGCCGTCATCACCGTGACCGGGCCCGGAGCCAGCCCCGGCGGCGAGCTGTCCGCCGCGGCGGCCTCCGCCGGGATCACCGTCCGCACCGACCCGGCCGAGCCTAGCGACCTGGTCATCGTCGCCGCCTCGCCCGCGGTCCCCGTGCTGGCCGCGGCCCTGGCCGCCGGGCGGCCCGCCGACACCGTCGGCCTGCACCTGGCCGGCCCGCCCGGCGGGACCCGGCTCGCCGAGCTCGTGCCGACGCGCCTGACCAGCCCTGCCGCCGCGGCCGCCGCCCGGGCCCTGGCCGCCGGGCTCGGCCTGACCGCCGTGCAGGCCCCCGACCGGCCTGGCTTCCTGGCCGGCACGCTGCTGTACCCGCACCTGGCCGACGCCGTCCGGATGGTGCAGGACGGCTACGCCAGCGCCGCCGACGTCGATACCGCGATGACGCTGGGCTGCGGGTACCCCCGCGGCCCGCTGGAGCTGGCCGACCAGGCCGGCCCCGGGAACGTTCTGGATATTCTGCAGGCCATGCACCTGGCCTACGGTGACCCGGCCTACGCGGCGCCGCCGCTGCTGGCCGAGCACGCCGCTGCCGGGCTGCCGCTGCGCGGCTGAGCTCATCCCGCACCCGATCGCCGTGAGCCCCCGGAAAGCCCGCCGCCTGCCGGCCGACATCCCGCGTCGGCCACGCCGCGGTGCCAGCCGCCGCCCCGCCGCCCCCGCAGCCGCGGGGGAGGAGCCGGCGACCCGGCTGGGCCCGCCGCAGGTTCAGTCCTGGCCTGATGGTGACTGGGTGGTCCGCCAGGTACCCGGCCCGGCCGCGGCCAAGACCTACCGGTGCCCCGGCTGCGATCAGGAGATCCTTGCGGGCGTGCCGCACGTCGTGGTCTGGCCCGAGCAGGCCAACGGCACAGAAGATCGCCGGCACTGGCACAATTCGTGCTGGCAGCGCCGGCCGCGCCGGCCGGGACCCGGCCCGCGCACGCACCGTTCAGGGAGACCATGACCGAGATCACGGCCAGCACGGTGCTGCCCGCGCTCCGCGAGCCCGTCACGCTGATGACCGCCGACGGGCTGCGGCTCGTCGGCGAGCTGGCCCGGCCCGCGGACCGGGCGCCGGTGGCCACCCTGATCTGCCTGCACCCGCTGCCCGTCCAGGGCGGCATGATGGACAGCCACATCCTGCGCAAGGCGTCCTACCGGCTGCCGGCCCTGGCCGGGGTGGCCGTGCTGCGCTTCAACACCCGGGGCACTACCTCGGACCGGGGCACCAGCGAGGGCGAGTTCGGCGACGGGGTGGCCGAGCGGCACGACGTGGCAGCCGGCATTGGCTACGCGCTGGCTGCCGGGCTGCCGGACCGGTGGCTGCTGGGCTGGTCGTTCGGCACTGAGCTGGCCCTGATGTGGGGCGATGACCCGGCGATCGAGGGCGCGATCCTGCTGTCCCCGCCGCTCAAGCGGGCCGGTGATGACGAGCTGGCCGCCTGGGCGGCGGACGGCAAGCCGCTGGTCGCCCTGGTCCCGGAACTGGATGACTACCTGCGGCCGCCGGAGGCAGCGGCCCGGTTCGCACGCGTCCCGCAGGCCGAGGTCGTCGGAGTGCCGGGAGCCAAGCACCTGTGGGTGGGGGAGCGCTACGTGCGCATCGTGCTGAACGAGATCGTCCGCCGGGTCGCCCCGGCGGCCTGGCCCCTGCCGACCGAGTGGAAGGACTCCGATGAGCCTGTTTGACCTCAGCGGGAAGAAGGCGCTCGTGACCGGCGCATCGCGGGGCATCGGCCAGGCCATCGCGGTGGCCTTCGCCGATGCCGGCGCGGACGTGGCGCTGGTCGCGCGCAGCGCCGACGGGCTGGCCGAGACGGCGCAGGCCGTGCGGGCGGTGGGCCGGGAGGCCCACGTCATCCCGGCCGACGTGACCATCCAGGAGGCGGTTACGGCGGCGGTGGAGTCAGCCATCAGCAAGCTGGGCTATGTCGACATTGTCGTGAACAACGCCGGCGGCTCCAACTTCATGGTCAGCTTCGCGGACCTGCGGCTGGCCGGCTGGGACAAGCTGATCACGCTCAACCTGAGCTCGGCCGTCTACGTGTGCCGCGCGCTCGCCGGGCACCTGCTGGAGCGGGGGCAGGGCTCGGTCATCAATGTCGCGTCAGTGGCGGGGGTGGCCTCGGCCCCGCTCATGTCGCCCTACGGCGCGGCCAAGGCCGGCCTGATCTCGTTGTCCAAGTCGCTGGCCGTGGAGTGGGCCGGCTCGGGCGTGCGGGTCAACGCGCTGTGCCCGGGCTGGACTGCGACGGCGCTGAACCAGACCCTGTGGGAGGACCCGGAGGCGGGCCCGGCGACGATCGCGACCGTGCCGATGCACCGCTGGGGCCGGGCCGAGGAAATGGCCGGGCCCGCGGTGTTCCTGGCCAGCAACGCCTCGTCCTACATGACCGGACAGGCACTGGTCATCGACGGCGGCCAGACCGCGAACGCCTGACCGCCGGCAGCAGGAAGGCCCGCCCGGATCACCGGGCGGGCCTTCCTGCTGATCAGGCCAGGCGGAGGATCGTTACTCCTCCCACCACTCCTCGCCCTCGTCGTTGTCAGTCTTCGGCCGGCCGTTCGCGGGCTGCTTGGCTGCCTCGGCCTTGGGGGCCGGGGCCTGCTGCGGTGCAGCCTGCCGGGCGGCCGCCTGCTGGGTCGCGCCGCCGTTGGCGGCCGGGCCCGCAGTGACCGCCTTGGCCGCCGGGGCGGCGACCGCCGGCGCCTTGAGCGCGTCGGCCAGGCCCGGCATCTGGGTGCCGAGCAGCTGGCTGATCTGCGCCAGGTGCGCCGCCACGCTGTCCTTCTGCTTGTTCAGGTCGTCGACCTGACGCTGGGCCGCGGTGCGCACCCGGTCGGCCTCGGACTTGGTGTCGGCCAGCAGCTGGTCGGCCTGGGCCTTGGCCTGGGCGACGATCTGGTCGGAGTTCTTCTTGGCGTTGCTGACCAGCTGACGCGAGTGCTGGTCGGCGTCGCGCCGGGTCTGCTCGGCCTGGGCGCTGGCCTTGGTGGCCCGCTGCTCGGCGGTCGCGGCCCGCTGCTCGGCCTCGGAGACCAGCTTCTGGGTGGCGGCCTGAGCGGCGGCGAGCCGCTCGGCCTCCTGGCGCTCGGCCTCCTCGCGCCGCGCGGCCAGCTGGATGTCGAACTCGGCCTCGGCCTGGGCCCGCTGCGCCTCGCTCTCCTCCAGGATCCGCTGGGCCTGGCTGCGCATCTCATCGGCCTGGCGCTTGGAGGTAGTGAGGATCTCGTCCCGCTCGCGCTTGGACGAGGCGCGCATCTGGGCGACCTCGCGCTCGGCGGTGGTCCGCATCTTGGCCACTTCGCGCTCGTTGCCGGCGCGCTTCTCAGCGACCTCGTGGTCGGCCGTGGCCCGCAGCTTGGCGACCTCGCGCTCGGTGGTGGAGGTCAGCTCGTCGGCCTCGCGGCGCGCCCCGGTCCGGATACCGTCGGCCTCGCGCTCGGCGGAGCCGCGCAGGTCGTCGGTCTCCCGCTTGGCGACGGCCCGCAGCTCGCTGGCCTCGTTCTCGGCAGCAGCGCGGAGCTCGGCGGCCTCGACTTTGGCTGCCGCGTTCAGCTCATTGGCGGCGGACCGGGACTCCTGGACGATCTCGGTGGCCTGCTCCTCGGCCAGCCGCAGGAGCTGCTCAATACGAGAGCCCAGCCCGGCGTAGGTAGGCCTTTCTTGTTCCTGAAGCTGGCGGTGCGCGTCGGTGAGCTCCTGCTGCAGAGCCTGGCTCTGATCCCGGTGCTGGCGAAGGTCCGTATCAACCTGCTTCAGGTACTCATTGACCTGATGCGGGTCGTAACCACGCATGACCCGGGCAAAGTCGCGCTGCGGAGTTTCCTCGAAGAAGTTGCTGAGCTGTGCATCGATGTCGGGCTGCATGGTCGCCTAATCCTGTGTAGACCGGGGGAATTCGCACACCCGGGCAACCGCCTCATGAGTCCAGTCGCCGGACCTGGCAGCACCACCGCCGCCCCTGGCCCGGCCGGCACCGCAATTCCGCTCGCCCGGTGCTGGCAGCGTACTCCCCTGTTGCCTCGTTGGCGGCCTGTTCGAGGTTGCTCGTGCTAGAGATACGCCTTTTTGGCGATATGTCATTTTTGCAAGCGGCTTAGCCGCCCGAAGAGCGGCCGGTGCCCCCATTTGATCAGCCCGCCGGCGGCGCCTGGACGAGCTCCGTCAGCACCCCGCCGATATCGGCCGGGTGCAGGAACGCGATCGACGCGCCCATCGACCCGTGCCGGGGCCGGGCGTCGATCAGCCGCACCCCGGCCGCCCCGATCGAGGCCAGCGCCGCTGTGATATCGGCCACTCCGTAGCCCACGTGATGGACGCCCTCGCCGCGCCGCTCCAGGAACCGCCCGACCGGGGTGTCCGGCGCCAGCGGCTCGAGCAGCTGCACGTAGCTGCCGCCCGCCGGGCCCGGCGCGACCTGCAGCATCGCCTCGCGCACGCCCTGGGCCTCGTTGACCTCGCGGCTCACCACGGTCAGCCCGAACGTCGACTCGTAGAGGGCGATCTTCTGCTCGAGGTCCCGGCAGGCGATTCCGACGTGGTCGATGCGGGTCAGCACGCTGCTGCGCTCCTCTGGTCGGCAGTGGTCACGCGGGTATCGTTTCAGGCATGCGTGAACCTGTGATCGTGGGCGGCGCCCGTACGCCGATCGGGCGGCTCCTCGGCTCGCTGAGCGGCTTCAGCGGGGCCGAGCTGGGCGGCATCGTCATCAAGGCCGCCCTGGAGCGGGCGGGCGTGCCCGGCGACCGGATCGACTACGTGATCATGGGCCAGGTGCTCCAGGCCGGCGCGGGCCAGATCCCGTCCCGGCAGGCCGCGGTGGCCGGCGGGATCCCGATGACCGTGCCGTCGCTGACCATTAACAAGGTCTGCCTGTCCGGGCTGGACGCCATTGCGCTGGCCGCGCAGCTCATCCGGGCCGGGGAGTACGACATCGTGGTGGCC
>DASXDJ010000102.1:0-14175 GCA_036490755.1 Streptosporangiaceae bacterium | reverse complement strand
CGTCCAGTTCTCGGGCAGGAAGTTGGGTCCGAACCACGAGTCCCGGCACCAGGCGCGATGAGCTGGACGGCCGTGTACCTGTCGGCGTGATATCTGACCAGGTAATCTCCGGTGCGAACATTTCGCAGGAATGGGAGTAAGAGGTACGAATAACCAGTAACAGGGCTGGGCCGGATCCTCGCTCAGGCGGGCAGGCGAAGCTCGGCGAACAGCGCGCGGTGGTCACTGCGGGCCAGCACGTGCACCGAGACCTCCGCCACCGTGCACCGCGGATCGGCCAGCACGTGGTCGAAGGACAGGACGGCCGGGCTGCGGCCGATCCGCGGCCCCCAGGTCGGGATCAGGCCCCGGCCGGCCTGGCTGGCGGCGTCCCGGTAGCCCATCTTGAGCAGCCGGCGGAACTGCGCGTGGTCGGCGGTCGCGTTGAAGTCCCCGGCCAGGATCACCGGGGCGGCGCCGGGCGCGGGCAGCGCAGCCAGCTCACCCTGCCAGCGGGGGACCGCGGCCGGTACCCACGGCGGGTAGGGCGGATGCGGATGCACGCAGACCAGCTGCACGTGCTGGCCCGACGGCAGGGCCAGGCGGGCCGACGGCTGGGAGGCATAGCTCGGGCCGACCGGCAGCCCGGGTTCCAGCCGGTACCGGGCGTAGATCGCACTGCCCCGGTAGCGGTAACCGTAGATGTCGCTCAGCTCATGCGGCAGCAGGTCGCTCACGCCGGCTGCCCGCAGCCGCGTCTCGCCGTCATCGGTCAGCTCCTGAACCAGCAGCACGTCGGCCTGCAGCCGGCGGGCCAGCGTCAGCAGGTCAGGTCCGGCGGCGTCGCCCTGGTGCAGGTTGGCCGTCAGCAGCCGCAGCGCCGCCCCGCCGGGTGCCGTCCGGCCGGGCGCTATCGGTCGCCGCGGCAGCGCGCGCGGAGCCAGGACGGCAGCGAGCGCCGCGGCCGAGACCGCGGCCGTGACCGCCGGCCCGCGCCGCCGCAGCACCAGCGCCAGCAGGCCGGCCGTGGCGCTGGCCTGCGGGGTCAGCGAGACCAGCGGGACGCTGAACCGCTGCAGCGGGGCGAGGCGGTCGGCGGCTGACAGCCGGGCGGCCGCGTATACGGCCGCCGCGCCTGCAGCCGCCCATTCCAGGCGCGGGGAAGTCACCCGGCCATCCTCCCGGGTCGGGGGCGCCGGAGCCGGGTGGCACGGGCGGACGGCGGCAGGCCCGTGCGCCGGCGGAGTGGAGACAGTGTGAAGACAGTCCCGGACAAAGTTCGTTATTCGGTATGGATGTTAGACATTCGCCGGGCCGTGAACTGATACTCGCCGTGGGGACACGCACCGGTCCGGAGCGCGGCAGCGCCGGGCCGCTCTCACCTCGGGGGGCCAGGGTGACAGACGATCAGTTCTCCGCCGGCCAGGCCGCGGAGCCAGGCAGGCCGGGCCCGGGCGGGCCTGGTGGCCGGGGCGGGCAGCAGGCGGCGATCGTCATCGTCAGCCGTGACGCCGGCACCCGGCAGAGCCTCAGCCGGGAGCTCCTCAGCCGCTACAGCACCGATTACCAGATTCTCGCCTGTGACCAGCCGGCCGGGCTTGCGCCGCTGCTGAGCGGGCTGGCCGAAGCGGGCACGCCCGTGGCGCTGGTCATCGGCAGCGTCGGCGCGGAGGATCCGGACGGCATCGAGGTGCTGGCCTCGGTGCGGAGCGCCGCGCCGGAGGCCTCGCGGGTGGCCGCGGTCCGCTGGGGCGAGTGGGAGACGGCCCGGCCGACCTTCGACGCGGTCACGCTGGGCAAGGTCGACCACTGGGTCACCCGCCCTGAGCAGATCCCCGATGAGGAGTTCCACTGCTCCATCACGCAGTTCCTCAGCGAATGGGCCGGCCTGCACAGCGGCGGCTTCGAGGCGGTGCGGATCATCGGCGAGCGATGGTCGGCGCGATCTCAGGAACTGCGGGACACGTTCGCCCGCAACCGGATCCCGATCGGCTTCTACGACGCCGAATCCGAGCATGGCCGGCAGCTGCTGCACGAGATGGACTCCGATCCCGGCGAGCTTCCGGTCGTCGTGCTGCGCTTCGGCGCCGACCGGTCCGCGCTGATCAACCCCTCGAACCTGGAGATCGCCGAGGCGTTCGGGCTGATGGCGCCGATCCCCGAGGACGAGGTGTTCGACGTGGCAGTGGTCGGGGCCGGGCCGGCGGGGCTGGCCGCCGCGGTCTACGCCGCCTCCGAGGGGCTGCGCACGGTCGTGATCGAGCGGGAGGCCATCGGCGGCCAGGCGGGCACCAGCTCGATGATCCGCAACTACCCGGGCTTCGCCCAGGGCGTGAGCGGCTCCAAGCTGGCCTTCGAGGCCTATCAGCAGGCCTGGTTCTTCGGCACCACGTTCGTGTTCATGCGCCAGGTGGAGGGCCTGTCGCAGGACGGCGGCCGGTGCCGGCTGCGGCTGTCGGACGGTGCCGTGCTCACCTCGCGGACAGCGGTCATCACCACCGGCGCGGCCTACCGGGAGCTCGGCGTGCCGGAGCTGGAACGCCTGCTGGGCCGCGGGCTGTTCTACGGAGCCGGGGTCAGCGAGGCCTCGGCCATGCACGGCCGCCAGGTGTTCGTGGTCGGCGGCGGCAACTCCGCCGGCCAGGCCGCCCTGCACCTGGCCCGGTGGGCGGACCAGGTGACCGTCCTGGTGCGCGGGGCGTCCCTGGCCCGCAGCATGTCGGATTACCTGATCCGCGAGATCGCCGCCGCGCCGAATATCAGCGTCCGGCACCACGCGCGCATCGCCGGCGCCGGCGGCGATGACCGCCTGGAGTCGCTCGTGCTGGAAGACACCAGGTCCGGTGACTGGCAGCGGGTGCCGGCCGACGCCTTGTTCGTCCTCATCGGCTCCCAGCCCCGCACCGAGTGGCTGGACGAGAGCGTTGCGCGGGACCAGTGGGGCTTCATCATGACCGGCCCCGACCTGGCCGACGTGCCCGGCGGGCAGCCGGGCCCGGGCCGTCCGCCGCTGCCGCACGAGACCAGCCTGCCCGGCGTGTTCGCGGCCGGGGACGTACGGCGCGGCTCCGTCAAGCGGGTCGCCTCCGCGGTCGGGGAGGGCGCGGTCACCGTCCCGCTGGTGCACCGGCGGCTGGCCGAGGTAGCCGCGGCCGCGGCGGGCGCCGGAGCCATGGCAGCGGGCGCGGGAGCCGCCGCGGCGGCCAGGACGGCCCGGAAGCTCCGGTGCGCGGGGGCCACGGAGCGCATCGCCGCGGCGCCGCCCGCCCGGCGGGCGCGACCGGGCAGCGGGCCGACGGGTCCGCACCGTCCCGGTCCGACCACGCGGATCCGGCTGCAGGCACCCCGTCGGACCCGGCCGCGGAAACCGCGGCGGGCGGCATCCGGGAGACCGGGGGGAGAGGGGCGGGCAGTTCCGCGGCCGGGGCGGTCAAGCCGCTGGCGCCCGGCATGCGGGTGATCCTGCTTGTCGCGGCTGGCCTGGTCTTCCTGGCCGGCTTCCAGCTCTTCGTGTTCACCGGGCGGACCAGCACGTACTTCGCCTGGACGATCGCCACCCCGCTGGCGGCCGCCTTCCTCGGCGCCGGCTACTGGGCCAGCTTCGGGATCGAGGCGCTGGCCGGCCGGCAGCGGGCCTGGGCCAACGCGCGCATCGCGGTGCCCACCGTGCTGGTCTTCACTGTCCTGACCCTGGTCGCGACCTTGCTGCACCTGGGCAAGTTCCACCTGGGCAGCGAGTTCTCCGCGCCGACGCGAGCGGTGACCTGGGCCTGGATCGCCATCTACGCGCTGGTCCCGGTGCTCATGGCGATCATCTGGGTGGTGCAGGCCCGGCGGCCGGGCACCGACCCGCCGCGCACCCGGCCGCTGCCCGGCTGGCTGTACGGGCTGCTGGCGGTGCAGGCCGTGGTGCTGCTCGGCGCCGGGGTTGCCCTGTTCGCCCGGCCCGGCGATGCCGCCTCGCTCTGGCCCTGGCCGCTGACCCCGCTGCTGGCCCGGGCCACCGGCGCGTGGCTGATCAGCCTGGGTGTGGCCGCGGCGCACGCGCTGCTGGAGCGCGATGCCCGCCGACTGCGCCCGGCCGCGGCCGGCTACCTGCTGCTGGTGTCATTCCAGCTCATCGCCCTGGCCCGGTACCCCGGTCAGTTCGGCTGGTCCGGCGCCGCCGGGATCAGCTACCTGGTCGTCCTGGCCACCATGCTGGTCGCCGGCGCCGCCGGCCTGGCCCGCGGGCGGCCGCGGTCCAGGCCGGGGCGCCCGGCCTCGTAGAAACCGGGCCCGGCAGAGCCGCGCACCGGCTGGCCGGCATCAGGCGCCGTAGAAGTTGCGCTCCCAGCGGTGCCGGGCCAGCGCCGTGCGCTGGCTGGCCGGCAGGCCCGGCCCGTCGCCGAGCGCCGCATTGCGCTCCACATTGCGGATGCTGCGCATCCCCACCGCGATCGTGGACACCGCCGGGTGGCCCAGGACGTAGCGCAGCGCCACCTCCGCGACCTGGTCCCGGCCGATGCCGAGGTCGGCGGTCAGCGCGTCGATGTGCTGCCCGACCTCGGCCCTCCGGTCACCGCGGAAGTAGCTGTTGCGGAAGTCGCCGTCCGGGAAGGTGGTGGCGGCGTCGATCGTGCCGGTGAGCCCGCCCTCATCGAGCGGCACCCGGACGATGACGCCGACGCCGTTCTCGGCGCAGGCGGGCAGCATCTGATCCGCCGGCCCCTGGTGGAAGAGGTTGTAGATGGCCTGGACGGTGTCCAGGTGCCCGCTGGCGATCAGGCCGAGGACGTTGTCGTCCTGGTAGTCGTTGACCGAGACCCCGAAGAAGCGGATCTTGCCTTCCTTCTTGAGGTCCTCGATCGTGGTCAGCCAGTCGCCGCGGCCCAGCCACTCATCGCTCCAGACGTGGAACTGCAGCACGTCGAAGGCCTCCAGGCCGGAGGCTCGCAGGCTGGTCTCCAGGCTGGCCCGGATGTAGTCGCCGGGGAATGCGTCGGCCGGGTCGACGCCCGCGGGCGCGGGCCAGATCCGATTCTTCGGCGGCACCTTGGTGGCGACGTAGATGGTCTCGCCGGGGTGCTCCCGCACGACCCGGCCCACGATCCGCTCGCTCTCGCCGTAGCCGCGCGCGGTGTCGATGAAGTTGACGCCGAGCTCGATCGCCCGGTGCAGGGCCCGGACCGAGTCGTCTTCCTGCGCGCCGATCCAGCTCGAGCCGCCGATGCCCCAGGCGCCGTAGCCGATCTCCGACACCGACAGGCCGGTCGTGCCGAGGGGGCGATATCGCATGTGCATCCTCCTGCTCCGTAGGCGGTCACCTGATATCTTAACGCCCTATCATGACAGCTTGGTGGCCGGGATGGCCCCGCGGCGGGTCAGCGCGCCGACGATGCCATCCGCGGACCGGCGCTTCAGCTCGGCCAGCGACTGCTGCCAGTAGAAGGCGATGTGCGGGGTGATGATGACCCGGTCGTCGCGCGCCAGGGGATCACCGGGATCGGGCGGCTCGTGCTCCAGGACATCCAGCGCCGCGCCGGCCAGCCGGCCGCCGGCGATGGCCCGGCCGAGCCCAGCCTGGTCCACCAGGCCCCCGCGGGAGGTGTTCACCAGGACGGCGTCCGGGCGCATCAGCGCCAGCCGGGACTCATCCAGCAGGTGATACGTGGCCGCCGACAACGGCAGGTGCAGCGTGACGACGTCACTGCTGCGCAGCACCTCATCCAGGGGCAGCACGGGCACCGGGCACCCGGCGGGCGCGACGATGTCGCAGCCGACCACCTCGAAGTGCAGCGCCGCCGCTTTGGCCGCGACCGCGCGGCCGATCCGGCCCTGGCCGACGACGCCCAGGCGCAGCTCCGACAGCCGCCGGATCGGGGCCGCCGCACGCAGGTCCCACCGGCCGGAGCGCACCTCGGCCGCGGCGGCGACGATCCGCCGGCACAAGGCCAGCACCAGCGCGATGGCGTGGTCGGAGACCTCCTGGACCGAGTAGCCGGGTACCGACACCACATCGATCCCGCAGGCCGCCGCGGCGGCGACATCGACACCGTCCAGCCCGGTGCCGTAGCGGCCCACGACCTGGCAGTCCGGCAGCCCGGCCAGCACCCGGGCCGTCACGGGCGCGTACTGGACCAGCAGCGCCACCGCGCCGGCGCCCGCGGCCAGCACGCCGGGCTCGTCCAGGCCCGCGGCCACCCGGACGTCCAGGCCGGCGGCGGCGAAAATGGCCTGCTCGATCTCGATGCCCGGGTGGTCGCAGTCGGTAATGACGATCAGCGGGTTGCCGCCGGGCTTGCGGCCTGCGGGCCCGGGCGGACGGTCGCCAGGCCCGGGCCTGTGCTCCGGCGGGCGGGTCATGACGGCGCCGGCCCGTCGCCCCAGTCCGGCCACAGCTCCTGCAGCACATCATGTGCTGCGCAGAAGTCCCCGAACGCCGCCTGGTAGGCCGCGGCGTCGGACGGCTCGGGCTCCCAGCGGCCCGCGGCCCGGATGACCTGGTCCGCGCCCGCAGCGGCATCGGGATACCAGCCGGCCCCGACGCCGGCCAGGATGGCGGCGCCCAGGATGCCGCTTTCGGCGCAGTCCAGCGTGAGCACCGGCCGGCCGAAGATCCCGGCCCGGATCTGGTTCCACACCGCGCTGCGGGCCCCGCCGCCGCAGCACCGGACCGGCTCTGTGCCGCCTGGCCCGGCGTCGCGCCGTCCGCCCCGCCCGGCCCGGCCCGGGTCCGCCGGGCAGATCGCGTCCAGCGCGCGGCGATCCTCGAAGGTGATGCCCTCCAGGACGGCCCGCGCGAAGTGGGCCCGGCCGTGGCCCAGGGTGGCGCCGATGAAGGACGCGCGCGACAGCGGGCTGCCCAGCGTCCGCTCGCCGAGCAGGTACGGGAAGAACCGCAGCCCGGCGCTGCCCGCGCCGATCTGCGCCGCCTGCCGCGTCAGGTCGTCGAAGACCGCGGCCGGACCGCGGTCCCCGGCCGGGTCAGTGTCCCCGGCCTGGTCACGGTCCCGGTCCGGCCCGCTGCCCCTGGCCTGCTCCCCGTTCCCGGCGCCAGCCGGGGCGGCCGGCCCCGCCAGCTGGTCAGCAAACCAGCGGAATGCCGTGCCGGCGGCGTCGCTGATCCCGAAGTGAATCCAGGTCCCGCTGGCCGAGCGGAGGTTCATCACCCGCGGATCCGGCGAGGCCGCGGCGGCAGCCGCGGCCACGATGGAGGCGGTCCCGGCCACCAGGCCCACCCGGCCCGGAACCGTGAGGCCGGCCCCGAGCAGCTGGCACATCATGTCGCCGCTCCCGGCCACCACCGGGGTGCCCGCCGCCAGGCCGGTGCACCGCGCCACCGCGGGCCGGACGGTGCCGATGACCGTCGCCGGGCCGGCGATGTCGGGCAGCTTGGCCCGGCTGATTCCCAGGGCGGCCAGCAGCGCCGGCGACCACTGGCCGGTGCCGGCGTCGCACAGGAACGTGCCCGAGGCCTCCGACGGGTCGGTGGCCGCGGTCCCGCACAGCCGCAGGTTCACGAAGTCCTTGGCCACCAGCAGGCTGGCCGCGGCAGCGTAGGCGTCCGGGACGGCCGCCCGCAGCCAGGCCATCTTGAACCCGGCCCAGGCCGGCAGCGGCCGGTTGCCGGCCAGCACGCTGAGCGGCTCGCAGTCGGGCCGGCGGCTGAATTCCCGCACCTGGCCCAGGCACCGCTTGTCACTCCAGATGGCCGACCGGGCCGTGAGCGGCCGGCCGGCCGGGTCCACGGCCACCAGGCTGTGCATCTGGGCCCCGACCGCGACCGCCGCGACCCGGGCCGCCGGGTGCCGCGCGGTGATCGCGGCGAGGTTGGCCACCGTCGTCTGCCACCACTGCTCCGGGTCCTGCTCAGCCCAGCCCGGCTGCGGCGCGGAAAGGCCGACCGGCGCGGTGGCGATGTCAGTGATCTGGCCGCGGTCATCGACCAGCGCGGCGCGGGTGGACTGCGTGCCGATGTCGATCGCGACCACGTACTCTGCGGCCATCAGGGGTAGCCGGTCTCAATCCGGATGTTCTTGACCCGCAGGTACTCCTCCAGCCCCTGATGGCCCAGCTCCACCCCCAGGCCGCTGTGCTTCCAGCCAGCGTAGGGGTAGTGCACGTCGCCGCCGCCCACGCTGTTGATGTTGACCGTGCCGAACTCCAGCTGCTGCGCGGCGGCGAAGCTGGTCCGCAGATCGCGGGTGTACAGGTAGCAGACCAGGCCGAAGTCGAGCGCGTTGGCCCGGCCGATGGCCTCGTCCAGGTCCGCTACCTCGACAACCGGGGCCACCGGCCCGAAGGTCTCCTCGCGGAGCATCAGCAGGTCGCCGCCGCCGGCCACCACAGTCGGCAGGTAGAACAGCCCGTCGCGGGTCGCCGCGCCGGCCGGCCGCGCACCGCCGGCCAGCACCTCGGCGCCGGCCCGGCGGGCATCGGCCACGTGCCGCTCCACGCGGTCCCGGGCGGCGGCGCTGGTCAGCGGTCCGACGTCGGGCTCGGGGTCGGCCAGGCCCGGGCCGACGGCCAGCCGGGCCGCCGCGGCGGCGAACCGCTCGGTGAACTCGGCGGCGACGGTCCGGACCACGAAGATGCGGTTCACCGAGTTGCACAGCTGCCCGGCGTTGCGGAAGGACCGCTTGACGGCGTCGGCGACGGCCATGCTGAGCGGCGCGTCCGCGGCCACGATCATCGGAGAGTGCCCGCCCAGCTCCAGCGTGACGCTCTTGATGTCGCGCGCGGCCAGTTCCAGCAGGCGCCGCCCGGTGCTGGTCCCGCCGGTGAAGCTGATCTTGGCGACGCCGGGGTGCCCGGCCAGGTAGCTGCCCGTGCTGGCACCCGGCCCGTTCACGGAGTTGAGCACGCCGGGGGGCAGCCCGGTCCCGGCCGCGCCAGTGATCAGGGCGAGCGTGGCCAGCGGCGTGTACTCGGAGGGCTTGGCCACCACCGTGCAGCCGGCCGCCAGCGCCGGGGCGAGCTTCCAGGCCATCAGGCCGAGCGGGTAGTTCCAGGTGGTGATGGCCGCGGTCACGCCGTAGGGCTGCCGGATGACCAGGCTGTGCAGGGTGGGTGAGTCCGTGGGCACGGTCTGGCCGTACACCCGGATCGCCTCGGCGGCGTAGTAGTCGAACGCGGTCGCCGCTGCCGCTACCTCACTGGCGGCCTCGCTCAGCGGCTTGCCCTGTTCCAGGGTCAGGGTCCGGGCGAGCTGGCCGGCCTGCTCGCGGATCCAGCGGGCGATCGCCGACAGGTGCGCGCCGCGGCGCGCGGCGGGCAGCGCCGACCAGTCGCCGGCGGCCTGCGCCGCCGCGTGCACCGCGTCGTCGACCAGCTGCGTCCCGGCCGCCGGGGCGTAGCCGATCACCTGCTGATCGGCCGGGTTGATCACGGGGATGTCGCCGTCGGCGCCGGTGGCGGTCACGGCGGCGTCGCCGAGGACCAGGCTGGCCAGCCCGCGGGTCACGGGCGGATCTCCGGGCCGGCCGGGCCGCGGAACACCCGCCGGGAGAATCCGGTCCGCTCGATGGCCGCGTAGTCGTGGCCGGCGTCGCCCGGGTAGGTGGCCAGGAACGACAGCGGCCCGGTGCCGGTATTCACGGTGCGATGCGCCCAGCCCGGCGGCACGTAGACGCTCGCCCCGGGATCCAGCGCCACGCTGGCGAACTCGCCGCCGCGGGTTTCCATGATCATCAGCCCGGTCCCGGACATGCCCACGTACACCTCGGCGGTGTCGCGGCAGTGGTGGTGGCCCTTCGTCATGTAGTACTCCGCCCCCACCGTGCCCGGGCTGATGATCGTGGTCCGGAACGGCAGGTGGCCGGCCTGCTGCGGCACGTCCGCGTCGTAGCCCGCGTAGATGACCGGGTCCTCGCCGGCGGCCAGCAGGCGGGCCACGGCATCCTGGTCGGCCCAGGCTCCCGCCATGGCACTCAGCCGCCGGGCGAATGACCCGGTAAACGGCGCCAGGGACCCGGTGTCGAAGTCCAGCATGACCCGGAACGGCCGGCTCGCTGCCACGGGTATCACCTCACGGGGGAGTGTCTGCTTGCTGGGTCGCCGGGCGGGCCGGGGCGGCCGGCCGCGCCGCGGGGCGGGTTCACTGCCTGGCCGGCGGCTCCGGCCGGGCGATCGGGCCGACGCTGACCGGGCCGCCGGCGGCGATGGACCGGTTGGCCGCCGTGCCGAGCAGCACCGCGGCGGCCCCGTCGAGGTGCGAGGCCGCCCGGCCGCAGGGGTCCGGCGGCGGGTCGGGGGTGAAGATCTGCTCCAGCATCAGCGCGTCGCCTGCGTGCGGGCCGCTGGCCGGGATGTCGATCTCGATGCCGGACCGGAACATCGGGAACAGCGTGATGCTGCGGGCCGGCCCGGCATCCGCGCCGTCGGCGCTCCCGGCGTCCGCGGCGCCCGCCTGGCCGGTCGGCGTCTGCTCGATGACGTGGGCGCCGTGCCGCTCATACAGCTCGACCCGGCCCTTGTCCCCGGTGATGGCCACGCGCAGGCCCTCCCACGGCGAGTACGCCACCAGCGAGTAGCTGAGCAGCGCCCCGCCGCGATAGCGCGCGGTGAGCGCCATCGTGTCCTCGATCGAGATGTTGTCGCCGAACACGTTGCGGTCCCGCAGGTAGCCGGACTCCGCCTCGGCGTCGGAGTACAGGCCGCGCAGCATGTCGCTGCGATTCAGGTCGAGGGCGAACGGGTCATCGCCGGCCTGCCCGCGGTAGCGGCTGTAGGAGTAGCTCTCGCCGCGGCCGGCGGCGGCCTGCCGGCCGTAGAAGGCCAGCGACCCCATCGCGAACACCGTCTGCGGCCAGTCGCCGAGCCACCAGTTGGTCAGGTCGAAGTGGTGGCTGGCCTTGTGCACCAGCAGCCCGCCGGACTGGTCCTTCTCGCGGTGCCAGCGGCGGAAGTAGTCGGCGCCGTGACTGGTGTCCAGCATCCAGGCGAAGTCCACCAGCCGCGGCGTGCCGATCGCGCCGCCGGCGATCAGCTCGCGCAGCCGGGTGAAGGCGGGGGAGTAGCGGTAGTTGAAGGTCACCGTCAGCCGTCGCCCGGTGCGCTCGACGGCGTCCAGGATCGCTGCCGCCTTCGCCTCGTCGGTGGTCATCGGCTTCTCCGACACCGCATCGCAGCCGTGCTCCAGGGCCGCGATGATGTACTGATGGTGGTAGGCGTCCACCGTGGTGATGATCACCGTGTCGGGGCGCTGCTCGGCGAGCATCCGGCCGAACCCGGCGGCGTCGTAGGCCGGCACCCCGGCGCGGCCGAACTGGCTGGCCAGCCGCTGGTTGTGATAGGCCACCCGCACCAGGCTGGTGTCACACAGCGCGACCAGCTCGGCGTACTGCGCATGCGTCCCGCAGATCGCGTCGACGTACATCGTCGCCCTGCTGCCGGTCCCGACAATGGCATAACGGGTCCGGTGTGCCGCCTGCTCGCTCATGGCTCCTCGTCGTGCTCGGTGCGGGTGGGGAAGGGTCAGGGCGAGGAGACCTCAAGCTCGAACTTGAAGCTGTCGCCCCGGTACACGGCCACGTAGTACTCGAACAGCACGCCCTCAGCCGAGCGCGTGACGCTCTCGATCCGCAGCGCCGGCTGGCCCGCAGGCGCGCCCAGGTGGCGGGCATCCTCGGCGCTGAGCGCCGTTGCGTCGATGGCGCGGTGCCCGGTGGCCGGGCGGATGCCGTAGGACTCAGCCAGCACCTGGTACAGCGACCGGTCGGTCAGGTCCATCCCGGCCAGGCCGCGGAACAGCCGGGCCGGCAGCACGGTGCGCACCACCTGTACCGGGCGCCCGTCCACGCTGCGGACCCGGTCGAAGCGGATGACGTCCTCGCCCACGCCGATCTCCACCAGCTTGGCCAGGCTGACCCCGGACGGCTCCGTCCGCAGGTCGATAACTTGGGAGCGGACAACATGCCCGGCCCGCTGCATCGACTCGTAGAAGCCCAGGGAGTGCTGCACGAAGCTGGTGTTCAGCATCCGCCCCGTGACGTAGGTGCCCTTGCCCTTAACCTTGTGGACCAGGCCCTCGTCCTCCAGCTCGCCCAGCGCCTGGCGCACCACCGTGCGGCTGACCGAGTAGAGCTTGCACAGCTCCGACTCGGACGGCAGCAGGTCCCCCTCGCCGCGGCTGCTCTCAATGTCCTTGACCAGGATCCGCTTGAGCTGCTGGTAATACGGCTCAAAAGAGCGGACGTCAATCCCCGCGAGATCAGTCATGACAGGATTATAGGTCGCGCCATGTGCACTCCCTGCCCTGCCTGGCCCGCCTCGCCAGCGCGCCGCTGGTGCTGCTGCTGATCATCCGGCTCCTGATCGTCTCGCCTGGCCAGCCACGGTGCGGCGGCTCTGCCTGCCGTATGTTCGTCGCCCGCCAGCCTAACCTCCGAGCATCCTACCATCTTGACATCCTGTCATGATAGGCATACGTTGCGACCATTCACGGCCCGTTACGGACGGTAATGAACCCGTTGATCATTAACGGAAGGGGCTCGGCGGTGTCTTGTTCTCGAAGGCTGAACTTCCGATGGCGGCCGGCCGGGCGATCCCGGGCCGCCCTGGGCCTGGGCCTGGCGGCCGCCCTCGCGCTGGCCGCCGGCTGCGGCTCGTCGGCCGGCTCCGGGTCCGGCGGGTCAGCGGGCCAGCATGTGCATCTCACCTATGCCCTGTGGGACCCGGTCCAGGAGGTCGGGTACAAGAAGTCGATCGCCTTGTTCGAGAAATCGCATCCGAACATCAGCATCACGGTGGAGCAGATCCCCTATCCCGACTACGAGGCCAAGCTCACCAGCGAGTTCACCTCGGGCGCGGGACCGGACGTGTTCTGTGTCAACACCCCGTTCCTGGCCCAGTTCGAGCAGGCGAACGTCATGCTCAACCTGGCGCCGCTGATCAAGAAGAGCCACCTGAACATGTCGGTATACCGCCCGGCACTGGTCGCCCTGCACTCGCACAACGGGGCGATCTACGGGCTGCCCAAGGACTGGGACACCGAGGGGATCTTCTACAACAAGACCTACTTCGCCCGGCACCACATCAAGATCCCGGCCAGCCTGACCTGGAACCCGACGACGGGCGGGAGCTTTCTCACCCTGGCCAGGGAGGCGACGACCGACAAGAACGGCACCAGCGCCCTGTCGCCGAAATTCAGCCCGGCTGCCATCGCCACCTACGGCGTCTCGGTCATTAACCAGCCCGACATCGGCTACGGCCCGTTCCTGGCCAGCGCCGGAGTCCCGGTGTTCGAGCAGGCCAGCCTGGCCGGCGGGGTGAAGTGCTCCTGCTATCCCAAGTCGGTCACCTTCAACACCCCGGCCGGCGTCTCCGCCATGCAGTTCATCGTCAACATGGCGCTGAAGTACCACGTCGCCCCGCCCGCCAGCGAGTACGGCGCGAACGGCGCCGCGCCGACCAACCAGGACGTGACCCTGTTCGCCCGCGGCAAGACGGCCATGGCGGTGGAGGGTGACTGGTTCACCAGCACTATCGCCTCGACGGCGAAGTTCAAGTTCGGTGTGCTGCCCCTCCCGGCTGGGCCGGACGGGCGGTGGAGCTTCACCAACGGCCTCATCGACGCCGTCAACGCCCGCACGCCGCACGAGGCCGCCGCCTGGGAGCTGGAGCAGTGGCTGGGCTCGGCGACCTCGGAGTCGATCATGGGGTCGGGCGGCTATGTCTGGCCGGGGATCGCATCCCTGGACGGCACGTTCCTCAGCTACTGGAAGAACAAGGGCGTCGACGTCAGCCCGTTCCTGGATGCCGCCGAGGATTCCAGCCACCTGGAGACCCTGCCGGTCTCCCAGCAGGCCGGCCAGGTCATTACCAGCCTGTCCGCTGACCTGGGCCCGGCCTTCCTGGGCAGCGAGCCGGTCGCGTCGGCGATGGCCAAGGCGGCCAAGGACGGCACCCAGCAACTACAGAATCCCTCTCAGTAGCCCGCACCTGGCGCGGTGACCCCCCGCCGCGCCAGCCCCGGCCCGGCATCCCCCCGCCCGGCGCCTTGTGCCCGTGCGCGAATGAAGTCTGGGAGCATCCCCCACCACCCACGCCGGATGATCGCCACCTGCTGAGACCTGCGAGTGACAGATGCGCTCGCCAGGGACCTTCTGCGCCTCTGATGCTCCCAATTACCTGCAGCGAGTGGCGCACGCTGGCTGGCGTAGGCCTTGGATCGGTGGATCTCCCGGCCGCTGGTGCGAGCTACCGTGGCGACCT
>DASXDJ010000101.1:0-20036 GCA_036490755.1 Streptosporangiaceae bacterium | reverse complement strand
GCGGGTGCTGCTGCTGCACCAGCGCGGCCGGTGGAGCATCGACGACCCGGTCGCGCGCTGGCTGCCGGGCGCCCCGCGGTCGCCGGTCACCATCAGCGACTGCCTGCTGCATATCTCGGGGCTGGTGCCGCACCGGCCGTTCTTCCAGACCTGCGCCAGCCCGGCGGAGATCCGCCGCGCGGTGACCGCCGAGCTGGCCGCCGCCGGCGGGGGCCCGGTTAGCTACAGCGACCTGGGCTTCATGCTGCTGGGCTGGGCCGCCGAGGCCTGCGCGGATGAGCCACTGGACCGGCTGGTCCGCCGGGAGGTCTTCGGGCCGCTCGGCATGACCGAGACGACCTACCGGCCGGCCGCGCCGCGCGAGCAGATCGCCGCGACCGAGGCCGATGGCGACCAGCGGCTGGTGCCGGGGCTGGTGTGGGGCGAGGTGCACGACGGCAACGCCTTCGCCCTGGGCGGCGTCAGCGGGCATGCCGGGCTGTTCGGCACCGCCGCCGACCTGGCCCGGTACGCCGCCGCGCTGCTGACCCCGGACCGGCACCCGGTGCTCAGCGCCGAGACGATCGCGCTGATGACCGCCCGGCAGGCCGGCGGCGACGCCGAGCCGCGGGTGCTGGGCTGGCGGATCAGGCCGGACCCGTGGGGCGGCTGGCCGGCCGGGACGATCTGGCATACCGGCTTCACCGGCACGTCCCTGCTGATCTGCCCGGCGCTGCGCGCCGCGGTGGTGCTGCTGACCAATGCCGTCCACCCGGTGCGCCGGCCCGCGGAGATTAGCGCGCTGCGGGCCGGGGTGCACGGGGCGGTCCGGGACGTGCTCGGGGCCGGCGGCTGACGCTGGCCCGAGCAGTCAGCACCGGGCCGCCGGCCTGCACCAGCAGGCAGGCGAGATCAGTAGCTGCTGAGAAAGGCCCTGACTTCGGGACCAGCGAACTGAGCGCCATAGCCGGCGTTGAGGACCAGGCCAGCGACGGCGACGTCCCGTGACGGCTCAAAGGCGATCAGCCAGCTGTTCGGCTGTCCCTGGCCCTTGATGTCTGCGGTACCGGTTTTGGCGTAGACACCGGGACCGAACCCGATCGGTGCGGCGGTGCCGCTCGTGACCACGGCCCGCATCATCTCTTTCAGCCAGGCGTCCGTCTGGGCTGGCAGCGGCTTCGCGCTGACCAGCGGACCGCCCGCGGTCAGGTAAGGCTGCCGGAACTGCCCGCTGGCGATGGTGGCCGCAATCGACGCCATGGCCAAGGGCGAAGCGGTCAGCTGACCTTCCCCGAAGGCTTCTTGCGCCAGCTCGGAGCCAGATGCGGATGGCGGAGCGCTGAAGTAGCTCGCCGATTCCCTGCCGCTGCCAATGCCGATGTCCCATTTCCGGTCCAGGCCGTAGTACTTCCTGGCCGTCCTGGCCAGGCGGCCGTCGGTCAGATGCTCCCATTGCGTGCTGAAAGCGTTGTTGCAGGACTGGGCAAAGTCAGTCAGGAAAGGCGTCGATGCCGGCTCGGATTCGCCCTGGTCGTTGTGGTACCGGATCCCCTGAATCGTGAAGGTCTTCGGGCATGCGACGTTGCTGGCCGGAGTGAGCACGCCCTCCGTGAACAGCGCGGTCGAAGTGACGGTCTTCATCGTCGAGCCGGGTGCCACTCGCGCAGTAAGCGCGAAATCGTTGAAACCGGCGTTATTGGCGACGGCCAGGATCTTGCCGGTCGATGCCTGGATGACCACCATCGAGCTGTCCTTGTGCAGGTGAACGGCGGACAGAGCCGCTTGCTCCGCCGCTGTGTCGATGGTGGTGGCCAGTCCAGAGACATTCCTGGGCGCGACCACGGCCGCCCGGGTGCGGGGGACGGGCCTGTCTCTCCTGGTCTGGATCTCGACGTCCAGGCCCGGGGATCCCTCCCCCGGGGGAGCGCTTGCCTCAATGCCGGCGGCGATGTTATTCAGCCCCGCGTCACCGTAACTGGTGAGACTGCCGCCGCGCGCGTCGGCGACCGAGGTGACCCGCGGGGCGACTATGACGGCAGCGAGGTGCCTAGACGCGGTGAGCCGGGGAGCCAGGTCGTCGGGCGCCCACGCGACGTACCAGTACTGGGACTGCTTCGCCCGGTAAGTGACCAGCGATGCGTGGTAGCGCCAGGTTCCGCTGACCGTCGAGGCTCCGTCCGGCGCCGCCACCGTGGCGCCGGCCGCGTAGGTTACCTTCTCCCGAGGGGCCGCTGAGCTCGACGAGATCGACGTTACCGACGCCTGGGTGCTGCTGAGCTTGCTGAGGTGGAGGTCGGTCTGGAAAGCCGTCAGGGCGGCCCTGGCGGCAGCCGGGTGATCGGTGTAGTTCGCTGCTTTCTGCAGGTGACCCGCGTCCCAGGCGCGCAGGAACGCGCGGGCCGTCTGCTGCGCGTCCTGGCCATCCGATGAGCCCGTCGGGAGGTAACCAGTCGTCTGGGCGGGCCCGCCTCTCGGCAGCACCAGCGCCGCAGCGCCGGTACCTGCCGCCACTACGGCTGCGGCGAGCAGCACATACGGAAGCTTTCGCCGCTTCCTGCCCTGCTTCCCGTGCCTGCCGCGCGGCGGCTGCTGCTCGACCGGCGAGGGCTGCTCGACGGCCGGCGAGGGCCGCTCGACGGCCGGCGAGGGCTGCTCGACGGCCGGCGGGGGCTGCTCGACGGCCGGCGGAACCTGGGCGGCCGGGGACTCCGGGCGAAACCACGAGTCCCACGCGCCTGTGTCCTCCGAATTGCCGCTCACCCCAGGACCGTACCTAGTGCCCTGATTGCTGGCCAAATCACCTGGGAAAACTGCCGGCGAGCAGGCCGCCTCCTCAGAACCAGCAGAACGCGGCGTAGGCCAGGTCGCTGTCCAGGCTGTTGTCGGTGCCGCCGGGGGCGTTGTAGGTCCAGGTGATGTTGCGGCCGCCGGAGACGCTGTGGGCGGAGAAGGTCTCATAGCCCATGACGTAGCCGTTGTGCCACACGATCGTGGTCCCGCAGCTGCGAGTCAATGACCGCGCCGGGCCGTTGCTGGCGGACCCGGTCCAGCTTGGCGGCGCGCGCGACCGCGACGACGCGGGCGGCGCGGGCGCGGGCGAGCTGCAGCGACAGCAGGCCCAGCCCGCCGCTGGCGCCGACGACCAGGATCGTGTCCGCGGCGCTCACCTTGGTCGCGTCGAACAGGGCCAGGGCGGTGGCTCCGTCGTGCAGCAGGGCCGCGGCGGTCGTCAGGTCCAGCCCGTCCGGGACAAGGCTCACGTCGGCGGCCGCGACTATGGCCCGGTCGGCGTAACCGCCCTCGCCGCCGGTGTGCGCGGCGACTCGCCGGCCCAGCAGGCCGCGGTCGACGCTGGCCCCGACCCGGGTTACCCGCCCGGCGAGGCCGTTACCCGGCACGTAGGGCGGCCGCATCGGCCAGTAGTCCTGACTCGCGCCGGACCGCACCACGGTTTCCAGGAACAGCGTGTCCGCGACCTCAACCGAGATGACGACCTGGCCGGGGCCTGGCCCGGTGTCGGGAAGCTCGGTGAGCTCGAATACCTCAGGCCCGCCGAACCGGCTCACCATAGCCGCATGCATGTCCTGCCCCTTACCTGACTTGACGACGTGCCGAGCTAGCGACTCACTGATCCTGCAATCTCAAGTCCGCTTGAAGTCAAGGCAGCCAGGCGCCGTCGGTCCTGGCGATCTGCCAGAGCGCCAGCAGCGCGTCACCATCGCTGCTGCTGGACAGCGTCCGCGAGCCGTGCCGGGCACGTTCTCGGTGAAGACCGGCCGGGACCCGCCCAGCCGGTCCAAGCTGGAGTACACGACGCTGGCCGCCAGCTTCGTCGCGGAGCCGTTCACCCTCGCGGACCTGCGCCGCGTTTACGCGGCGGTGTGGGGGCAGGCACCGGACCTGGGCAACTTCCGGCGCAAGGCGCTGGGAACGGAGGGCTTCGTCGTCGAGGCGCAGCGATCGCAGGCGCCCGCCGGCCCGGCCGGTGGCCGGCCACCGCTGCTGTACCGCCGCGGATCGGCGGCCATCCTGCACCCGCCGATGCTCCGGCCCCAGAACGGGAGCCCGTCATGACGGCACTTCGGGCGGTAACCGCGGCTGCCTGGCCGGCGCTGCGATCGGCGCTGCGCTCGGGCGCGCAGGCCTGCTCCGGGATCAGCAGCGGCCGTCCGCCGGCCGGGATCCGCGCGCGGCGGGCGCGGTCGGCATAAGGACAGGTAGGCGCACAGCACGGCGGTGTCGTCGTCGCGCCCGTTGCGGGCCACGGACTGGCGAACCAGGGTGTCGCACAGTTCGGCCGGGTCCGGCGGGAGCTCCTTCTTGAGCTCGTCGGCCAGCCAGGCGATCCCGGCATCCACGCCCTGGTCGCGGCGCTCGATGAGCCCGTCGGTGAACAGCACCAGGCTGCTGCCGGGGGCGAACCGGACCACCCGCTCGGGCCGGTCGCGGGTTTCCAGGCCGAGCAGGACCCCGCTGGCCTCGTCCAGCGTGCTGACTGAGCCGTCCGGCGCGCGCAGCAGCGGCGGCGGATGCCCGGCCAGGCAGTACCGCAGCGTCCGGCTGGCCGGATCGATGATCGCCACGGCGGCGGTCGCGAGCGGTTCCCTGATCGTGCTGCAGATGAACTGATCGAGTGCCTCGAGCAGGCCCGCGGGCTGGTAGGCAGGGGCCAGCGCGCGGGCGGCGCTGCGCACCTGGCCCATGCTGATGGCGGCCTCGAGGCCATGCCCGGCGACGTCCCCCACGATCAGCATCATCCGGCCGTCGGCCAGCGGTATCGCGTCATACCAGTCACCGCCGATGCCGTAGCGCGCCTCGGCCGGCAGGTACTCGGCGCCCAGCTGCAGGGCGGGCTGCTCCGGCAGCGCGCCGGCCAGCAGGCTGCGCTGCACGGACATCACCAGGTCCCGGTCGCTGTCATGCCGCGCGGCCCGGCTGATCGCATCGGCGATGGCCGAGCCGAGCGCCGTCAGGGCGAGCTGATCGCGGCCTTCATCGAGCGGATTCTCCTGGTCGAAGATCAGCGTGAACACGCCCAGGGCCCGGCCGGAGCTGCGCAGCGGCACGGCGGCCCAGGCTCGCTGGGGCGGTCCGGCGACCGACAGCTGCGCCGCGGGGAACTCCCGATC
Organism: Streptosporangiaceae bacterium; assembly: GCA_036490755.1. GTDB lineage: Bacteria > Actinomycetota > Actinomycetes > Streptosporangiales > Streptosporangiaceae > DASUBV01. Next base: position 14,928 of record DASXDJ010000101.1, on the reverse strand, counting down.
GAGGTCCGCCCGGGTCGGCACGTAGACGACCGTGCCGGTAGCCAGCGCCTTGCGCGACGGTGAGTAAGCAGACAGCGGGAACTCGCGCCACTCGGTCAGCGCCGGCTCGGGCAGCCCGACGGCGTTCACGGTCATCAGCTGGCTCGGCTGACCTTGATCGGCAAGGACCATCCGGGCCGCGGTGGCCCCGAACGGCAGCAGCCCGTGCTGGAAGACCGAGGCTTTCACCTCATCCAGCGACGCCGCGGCCACTAGCGCGGTCATCATCGCCTGCAGCCGCTCAGTGCGCTGCCGGGCGGCGCGCTCGGCCTCCAGTTGCTGGGCTCGGCTCAGGGCGTCGGCGGCCAGCCGCGCCACGACCCGGATCTCGTTCTTCTGCGCCTCGGTGAACTCCTGCGCCTGCGGCCAGGCCAGGCCCAGCGCTCCGATGACGTGCTGACGCCGGTCGATCAGCGGCAGCGCGGCCGTCGCCGCCGCCCGGGAGGCGATGACATCCGCCAGGAGCGCCGGGTAGCTCGCCGCGATGTCGGCCAGCGAGCGATGCCAGACCTCGCCTCCGGACTTCAGGACCGCGCCCGGCGGGGTCGAGTCGTTGATCGGGATGGTCGTGTATCGCTCCGCGATATCCCGGTTCATGGTGGCGGCGTGATACATCCGGGCTTCGCCATCGTGGGCCGGGTCCAGGACCGCGATGTTGGCGAACCCGGCGCCTGCGGTTGCCCCCTTCTCCGCAATCTTCCGGGCGACGTCCTCGGCGCTGTCGGCCTGAGAGAGCACCTGCACGAGCTGGCCGAGTTCCGCCGCGGACGGCGTCCAGCGGGCAGCGCGGGCGGGCTCGGTCCAGCGCCGCAGATGGCGCGCGCAGATGCTGGCCAGCTCCAGCAGGAAGTCCTGCTCGGCGTCGGTGAAGTCGTGCCGGCCGGCGAACTTCATGCCCAGGATCCCGAGCGAGACACCTTCGGCGCGGAGCGGGAGCACGGCGCAGGCCAGCTCGCCGGGACCGGCCCGCTGGGCCAGCCGGGGGAACCGGCTGGCCAGCTCGGCCCGGGAGGCCAGCCATACCGGGCGGCCGGTGGTCGCCGACCGGGTCACGGGCAGGGACAGGTCCCCGACGCTGAGCTTGCCGGCCGGCGCGCACCGGCCGGGCGAGTGCCGCTGCCGGGCGAGTTCCATGATCTGGTCGCCGAAGATGCCGCACAGCAGGCCGCCGTCCGCGCCCGCCGCCGCCACCGCCTCAGAAACCAGAAGCTGCGGCAGGCCAGCGTCGAGCCGGGCCGTCCCCAGGGCATGCCGGACCGGGCCCAGCGCGTGACGCGCACCCGCCGCCCCGCGGGCCGGCGCGGCGCGCGAGCCTGGCTGTTCCTCAAGGTCCGGCACGGCATCCCCCGGTTACGTGCTGGCCACCTATGTCCTGACTGCCCGGTGATGCCGCTGGAAGCGGCCCCTCAGGCGGAACAAAGCTGAAAGTAACGAGGTAAATACTACCAGTGGGCACGGGAAAGGCCAGCGGGGCGGCAGTGAGCGCTGATGCGCAGGCGTATCCGCGGGCCGGCAGTCAGGCCCCGACGGGGTCCTCGGGCCGCAGCGGCCCCGCCGGGCTGACCCCGGTCCGGCGCCGGGCCAGCCGGCCGGACGCCCGGTAGCCCGCCGGCATGACAACGATGACCGCGAGGGTCTCCGCGGTGCCCCAGGCCCGAGCACCCGGCCGCAGAGCCCCGGGCCGCGCCGTAGTCGTAGCCGTCGCTGGCGGACGCGTCGTGAGCGAGGCTGGTGAGCACGGCGGGCCCCCGGCAGCGCTGGCCCGGGCCGCTGGCCGGATATCGCTGACGGCTCGGGCGTCCTCAGTCCGGCGCGGCCGGCCCGTCCGGCGCGGCATCGGCCAGGATGGCCGGCAGCTCGCCCATCCAGCCGAGCACCGCCTCCTCGTACCGGATGCCGAACGCGACCGTGGCCTTCTGGTAGCTGTCCAGGCCGCGGTCCTCGCGCAGCGACTGGTACCGAGCGAGGCGTTCCTCGTGCGCCGGGCGGTGCGCCGCGGCGAACTCCAGCAGGCGGTCGGCGCCGAGCCAGGTGCCGAACGCCATGGTCAGCAGCAGCGGGTAGCGGATCTGCTCCAGCTGCGGCTGCCGGGCCACCCACCCGGCGAACGCCTCCCGGCCGGCCTCGGTGATCCGGTACGGCTGCCGGGCCCGCGGCCCGGTGCCGGCCGGGACGATCATCCCGCGCTCGCTGAGTGAGGCCAGCTCCCGGTACACCTGGCTGCGCGTCACATGCCAGAAATCCCCGATGATCTCGTCGGCGGCCTTGGTGAGCTCGTAGCCGCTCAGCTCGCCGCCGGCCAGGAAGCCGAGCAGCGCCGCCGCGGTTGGATTCAGATCAGTCACTTGACGTTCCACTGTAGACGGTGTCAGATAGGACGCAGATCGTCCACTGTGTCATATCTGGAGGTAGCTCGTGTGGGCAACCCTGCTCGTCATCCACATCGTCAGCGGCAGCATCGGCCTGGCGGCAGGCCCGGCGGCCATGCTGGCGCCCAAGCGGCGTGGCTGGCACACCAGGCTGGGCACCAGTTACGTGGCCCTGGTCGTGGCGCTGTGCGCGGCCGCCATCGGGCTGGCTGTCCTGCGCCCGGCGCTCTGGTGGCTGGGCCTGATCGCCGTCGCCACGGCGGCGGCCGCGCTGACGGGCCGCGAGCTGGCGCGGCGGCGGCCGCCCGGCTGGCTGCCCTGGCACCTCTCGCTCATGTGCGGCTCCTACATCTCGCTGGTCACCGCGCTGCTGGTCGTCAACCTGGGCTTCGCCAGCCCGCTGGCCTGGATCCTCCCGTCGGTGCTTGGCTCGCCGCTGATCGCCATCCGGGCGGCCCGGGCCGGGATGGCCGTCCGGCCCGATGCCGCCCGCTGACGGCTGGCCTGTGCGGGCGTCCGGGCGCCGCACTTGCGCCGGGTCACCGCCAGCCGGGACCCTGGGACCAGGCACTGGGCTCAGGCGCGGGAGGTTGCATGCCGGTCATCGTCGTGACGCGGCTCCGGCTCAAGGATCCGGGCCTGCTGAATGAGTTCTTCACCGATGCAGTCGCCGCGATCGAGCAGGCGCAGAAGTCGGCGGGCAACCTGGGCGCGGACGCGCTGGCCGATGCTGACAATGCCTGGTGGAGCGTGAGCGCCTGGTCCGGACGCGAGCCGATGCGGGCGTTCGTGCGCAGCGAGCCGCACCAGACCATCACCACGCGCCTGGATCACTACTGCGACGAGGCAACTTTCGTCGACTGGGAGCAGGACGCGCCGCAGCTGCCGGGCTGGCAGGTGTGCTGGCAGCACCTGGTCGCCGATGGCAAGCCGGCCGAGCTGACCCAGCCGTCCGCCGCGAACCCGACTCGCGAGTTCCCGCCGCCGGTGACAGCACCGCCAGCGTAGGCACCGGCCCCCCGGTCAGCCGAGCAGCGGGCGCGGGTCGAAGGTCACCCGGATGCGGGTAATGCGGCCGTCCTCGACGTGGCTCCAGTTAACGACGGGCAGCGGCCCGGCGGTGCCGGTGCTCAGCTCGAACCAGGTGATGACATCCGGCCCGTCGGTCCACCGCCTGATCACCTCGACATGCCGGGTCATGGCGAACATGCCGGCCAGCCCTTGCATCGTCTCGTCGGTACCGTGCGTGGCGCCCATCGCGCCGCGGAAATCGACGTCCGGGTGCAGCAGGGGCCGCACGCTGTCGATGTCGCCGGCTGTCCAGGCCCGGAAGTAGGCCGCTGCCACCTCTCCGGGCGTGGCGGCCTGCTCCGTCTGCGCCATGACTCGCTCCTTAGTGCTCGCGATGATGGGGCTCGCTGGAACCCGAACCTCATCGTTACCGAACCTCATCGTTACCCGCGACTGGCCGCTGAAATCAGCGAGCCGCCGGGTCAGCGCGGCATCGGCGAGCGCGCCGATCGCGGCCGGCTGGCCGGACGTCGTGACAAGGCAGATGCAGGCCTCGACCCTGGGTCCCATCAGGTTCATCCGGAATTTCGAGTACCTGCGGGGGACCAGGCCCTGGCCAGGCTGATCGCCAGGGCTACCGCCACGGGAGCCCTTGCGGTTGCCCTCGACGCTGCCGACATCGCCGCGCTCGCGCACGATCCCGGACTGCCTCCACCGCGTACTGCGGAGATCTGGGTGCGGGTGCTGGCCGCCACTCAGGCCGACCGGGAGGCCGGGCGGTTCCTTCTGGCGGTATCTGGCTGCGCGCAAGACGCCGACTCCACCGTCGGCCGGTTCGCCGGCCTGCGCTCGTTCCTGCGGGCCGATTCAGCCGGGGACAACGCCGTGGTGGCGGAGCTGGTCGTTCAGGCCCGCACGCCGCAGGCGGCGCCGCTCGCCCCGCCAGCCGGGCTCGCGCCCTGCCGGATCCCGGTCGGGGTTCCGCCACACGACGGTGACCTCCGCCTGGCGGACCTGCAGGTATTCTCCGACGGAGACCGCCTCATCGTGTGGTCGGCCCGACACATCAAAGCGGTCATCCCGGTGCTGTACTCGCGGCTGTCCCCGGCCATGCTGCCGGCTCCAGCGCGCCTGCTGCAGCTGCTCGGCCGCTCCGGGTGCCGGCCGTTCCAAGGCTGGTCGTGGGGGAGAATGCGGTTCCACCCGTTCCAGCCGCGCGTCGAGTACCGCCAGATGGTGCTATCTCCGGCCCGGTGGCTGCTGCCCCCCGACCTGACAGCCGCCGCCCGTGAGCGGGCACGATGGCCACAGGCTGTCATGTCATGGAGGGCCGAGACTATCCCCGCCTTGCCTGACATCGTGGTCATCGAGGACGGTGACCGGCTACTGCCACTGGACCTGCGCGAGGACGAGGACCGCGAACTGCTGCGCCGGTACGTCGGCCGTGGCGCCCGCGCGGTCACCGAGCAGCCTGGCGGCCCGGACGCCGTCCAGGCGGTCCTGGCCAGCGCGGAAGGAGACCACGTTTTGGAACTCGTCCTATCCCTGGACCGCCGGATGCCTGCCCCCGCCCCGCAGCTCCCGGCTTCCCCCCGGCCGGTCGGCACCGGACTATACCTCCCGGGCAGCCCGTGGCTGTCGCTGGCCGTGCGCGCCCCGGCCCATCTGCATGACCAGCTTGCCGTGAGCCTGGGTGAGGCTGTCGAGTCACTGCCACGGGAAATCGACCGGTGGTTCTGGCTGAGGTACACCGACAGCTCCGGGCCGTACCTGCGGGCCCGGTTCCATGGCGATCCCGCCGCGCTAGGCGGCGAGGTTCTCCCCGCCCTGTCCGTCTGGTGTCGGCTCGCCATCCAGGAACACATGTGCCGAGGCTTCAGCATCGAGCCCTACGACCAGGAGATCGAGCGCTACGGCGGCCCCGACGCGATCACCGCGGCCGAGGACATCTTCACTGCCGACAGCCGGCTCGCCCTCGCAATCCTGCGGGCAGCAGCCGACCCCGGCCAGCGCATGATCGCAGCAGCCCATTGTGCCGCCACGACGGCCCTCGCCGTCGCCACCACCGATCCGTCCGCAGCCATCGGGAGGCCCCGCCTGGACCGCGCCGCCAGGCACAGATACGACTTGTTGCGCCCGCAGGCGCGGGCCGCCTGGCCAGCATTCCCGGGCGACACACCGGTAACGGCTACGGCTGGTCCCGCCTGGCACGCCTGGCGCGAGTCCCTGACCGGCTACCGGGATCGCCTGGGCGATGCCCGCCGCGCTTCCTGCGCCTCGTCCCTGATTCATATGAGCGCCAACCGGCTGCTGGGAAACCCAGCCGACGAGACCATCGCAAGAGCACTGGCAGCAGACCTCCTCGGCCGCTCAGCACACCCCTGGGTCCGCGCATGAACACCATGTCTCAGGTCCTAGCCGTCGCCGTCGCCGAACGGCTGCTCCAGCCCGAGACGGTCCTGGCCGCCGTACCTGGCCCGGAAGCGGCTTCCCTCGCCCATGGCCTGGCAGGTACCGCCCTGCTTCACGCCCGGCTGGCCACCGTTGATCGCGTCTTCGGTGCTGCTGCCGAGAGCCACTGGGCGACTGCAGCCCGGTGCGCCCGGAAGCACCGCGCCGTAGGAGCGGGGATCTTCGCCACCGGAGGAGGGCTGGCGGCCAGCCTGATCATCGGCACGGGATACCTTCCCGGCCCGGCGGCCCGGCAGGCATCCGCCGGCCGGGCCGCGGCATGGCTGTCACGGCAGGCTCAACGCATCGCCGGCGACCTCGCCGACCGCCGCGCCGCCGGGGACCCCTACTCACGTTGGGCCGCCTATGACGTGATCAATGGCCTGGCCGGCATCGGTCGTGTCTTGCTCGCCGCTGTCACCGCCGGCCAGCCGGCGGCCGAGCCTGGCCTCACCGCCGCGCTTCGGGCACTCACCACGATGATCGAGGCCCCGCATGGCACCCGGCCAGGATGGTGGCTGCCCGCATCCATTCACCCGCCCACCGTGAAGACGGCCCGCTCCGGATCAGCCGCAACAGGGATGGCACACGGAATCGCCGGGCCGCTCGCCTTCCTCGCTGCAGCCCACGCCCGCGGAAGGGCCGTTCCCGACCAGGACACCGCCATCCGCCACGCGGCCCAGTGGCTGCTTGACTGGAAGGCCACCGGAACCCACCAGTGGCCCGCGTCAGTCACCGGCGCCGAACTCGACGCCCATGTTGCCCGCCTGGCCGGGCGCCAGGACGCCTGGTGCTATGGCACCCCTGGCATTAGCGCGGCACTCGCGCTCGCTAGCCAGGCACTCGACGACCACAAGCTTGCACAGGCCAGCCAGGAGGCCATCGCCTCCCTCGCCATTCGAGCCGCTCGCACCTGGGATGCTGACGGCCCGACCATTTGCCACGGGCATGCTGGCGTCCTGCAGTGCGCGGTCCTCCGCCAGCCCGCGGTCGCCTCCGCGGCCGCCAGAGCCATCGCTGCGGCATTCGATGCCAGCCGCCGGTTTGCCATTCCGCACACCGAGAACGGCGCTACCGAGGACCGTCCGGGATTCCTGACCGGTGCCGCCGGGACCGCCCTCGCCCTCGCCCTCGCCGAGCATGGCCACCTGCCCAGCCCCGCCGTCCCGACCCGGTGGGACAGCATCCTCCTGCTGTCGTGACGGCCAGCCTAGTTGCGTTGCCTTCGCCAGGGCCGGGCCTGTCCCGCGAGGCGCGATACCAGGGGTGGGCAGGGCGCGTAACCTCAGCCGGATGGACACCGACATCGTGACCGCGACCCAGCTCAGGAACTCGATGGTCGACGGGCTGCGAGGCTGGGACGGCGAAGCGCTTCCCCGCTCTGTCGATGCCGCGCTGCGGGCGGTGCCGCGGGAGGCGTTCCTGCCCGGCATGCCCCTGGCCGAGGCTTACGGTGATAGCCCTGTCGTGACGCACCGGGACAAGGACGGAGTGGCGACGAGCTCGGCGTCGGCACCCGGCATCGTCGCGGCGATGCTCGCCCAGCTCGACGTCCGCGCCGGCCAGCGCATCCTGGAGATCGGCGCCGGCACCGGCTACAACGCCGCGCTCCTCGCCCATGTCGCCGGCCCAGGAGGGTTGGTCACCACTGTCGAGCTGGATCCGCACATCGCTGCCGACGCAGAAGGAGCGCTCGTTGCAGCCGGGTACTCGCGGGTGACCGTGATCGCCGGCGACGGCGAGTACGGCCACGCCACGGACGCGCCCTACGACAGGATCGTCGTCACCGCAGGCGCCTGGGAGCTGCCGCGGGCCTGGGCTGACCAGCTCGCCCCCGGCGGGCTGCTGGTCGTCCCGCTGCGAATGCGGGGCGTGACCCGCTCAGTCACCTTCGAGCGCGCCGCAGGCATCTGGCGCAGCCGGGCGATGTATGAGTGCGGGTTCATGCCGCTCCGCGGCGCCGGCGGGGTGGTCGAGCGCAACGTCCCCCTCGGCGACACCGGCATCAGCGTCCGCATTGACGACGGGCAGCCTGCCGATTCCACCGCCCTCCAGCACGCCCTTACTAGTACCCCGGCGCAGACCTGGACCGGGGTCGAGGTCACGGTCACCGGCGAGCTTGACTTTTGGCTTGCCGGGCAAGACGGCTTCTTCCGCCTCCTGGCCGGAACCGACGCGACCGGACGCTCCGGCATCTTCCCGCCCGCCTTCAACTGGGGAGCCATGGGCCTGCTCACCCGAGACAGCTTCGCCTACCTGACCCGCCGGCCCGGACGACCGGGCCGCAGCGAGCTCGGCGTCTGTGGATACGGCCCCGCGCGAGAGCAGCTCACTGGCACCTACGCCGCCCGCATCCGCGCATTCAACCGAGACCGCGCGAACGCCGGCACCCTCCGGGTCGAAGTCCACCCGGCTACGCACGCCCCGATTTCCGATGCCCTCATGCAGATCGAGAAACGCAGCACCCGCGTCATCGTCCTCCGAAGTCCGGTAACCCAGGGCTCCGGGCCGACGTCATAGCCGGGATTCCCAGGTCAGAGGAACACTCGGCCTGAGCAGCCTCGGCAAACCAGATCCTGGGTCGGCAACGCATATTCCCACCCGGAAATAGGGATCAAGTTGGCTGTTGTCCGTATTCCAACGAGCTGAAGGACCCGGAAGCTGCCGACCCGGCGCGGCAGCCGGGCCTCGTGCACGCCACAACACCTGCGAGAACCGGCCAGGTCGGGCGCCCCGTTGATCATCAACGCCGGTCAGCGCTTTCGCCCGGCTGCCGTCAGCCAGCAGGAACCCGCCGACCACCGCCATCTGCCACAGCTCGCTGACCCGCGCTCCCACTGCCGCCAGTCCTGGCTCCGCCGCCGCCCGCCTGGCTCGATCAGCCCGGCACGCACCAGCGCCCGGTACATCCCCCGACTCCTAGGGCACCGGCGCCACGCCCCGTCGGCCCAGCCCGGACACGATCTGCCGGGCCCCAAGACCGGTGCACCCGGCGCAACTCCAGCACCTGGCCTCCACCTCAGCGGCCATCTGATGCGGGCAGCTCGCCGACCGGTGCGACCGGTCCGCCAGCCCCTCCGGGCCCCCCGCCTCATACCGGGCCAGCCACCCGTGCACCCTGGCCGGGACACTCCCCAGCGGCCGGCTACCTCCGTCACCGTCCGGCCCCTCGCTGATCACCGCCAGGACCGCCTGATACGGCTGCTCAGCCACACTCAGCTCCCTCATGCCAAGGGAGTTGTCAGGAATCAGCCGAAGCAACCGTCACGCAGCAACTGGAACACTGTCACCCATCAGCCGAAGGCCAGATGTCAGGCAACAGCCGGAGTAATACACAGTACGGGTGCGCCGCCAGGGACTCGAACCCCGAACCCGCGGATTAAGAGTCCGCTGCTCTGCCAGTTGAGCTAGCGGCGCTGGAGAACGGAGTGATCGTAGCGCAACTTCCCAAGCCGCGCGAATCATCCGGGCCAGCCTAACCACGCCCGTGGGCACCAGCTGACTCACCCATTAAGCGTCGTACCACCCTTACCTGCACAGATGGTCTGATTACCCCGCAAACCTACGGCGCCAGGCCGGCTACTCGCCCAGGAACCGTCCCATGAACGCCGCTGCTTTTGACGGCCGCCCGGTCCGGTTCTCCTCCCGGTCCGCGAAGCCCATCACCTGCAGCCCGGCGTTCAGCCCCAGCCATCGCAGCGGCTCGGGCTCCCACGGCGGTGACTGATGCCCGACCCACGGCAGCCGGACCAGCTCGGTGTCGGCCCCGGTGATCAGGTCAGCCAGCGTGCGCCCGGCCAGGTTCGTGGTCGACACGCCGTCGCCGACGTAGCCGCCCGCCCAGGCCAGCCCGGTGTCGGTGTCCAGTCCGACCGACGCGCACCAGTCGCGCGGCACCCCGATGGGGCCGCCCCAGCGATGGGTCACCGGCACGTCGGCCAGCACCGGGAACAGCTCCGCCAGCGTCCGCCGGATCGCCTCGTGCACCGCGGGAACCTGGTCGAAGGAGGGCCGGATCGCCGAGCCGAGGTGGTACGGCGCGCCGCGGCCGCCGAACGCGAGCCGGCCGTCGGCTGTGCGCTGGCCGTAGATGATCAGATGCCGCAGGTCGCCGAAGGTCGGCCGCCCGGCCAGCCCGATCTCCTCCCATGCCGATTCGGGCAGCGGCGCGGTGGCGATCATCAGCGAGTAGACCGGCGCGATGGCCCGCTCCAGGCCCGGCAGGCGGGGCGTGTAGCCCTCGGTGGCCCGGACCACGTACCGGGTCCGGATCCGGCCCGACGCGGTGGTCACCAGCCGGGGCTCGATCTGGCTGACCGGGGTGCGCTCGAACACGCTGACCCCGGCCCGCCGGACGGCCTCGGCCAGGCCGCGGGCCAGCCGGGACGGGTGAATGGCCGCGCAGTGCGGGGTGTAGGTGCCGCCCACGACGCTGGTCGCCCCCGCCATCGCGGTCGTCTCGGCGGCGTCCAGCAGTCGCAGGTCATCCTCGCCGAAGCCGAACTCCCGGGCCTCGGCTATCTCGGCCCTGGCCCGGTCGAGCTGAGCCGGGGACCGGGCCAGCATCACGGTGCCGCCCTTGGCGAAATGGCAGTCGATGCCCTCGGTGGCGGCCGCGCGGCCCACCTCGTCCACGGTCTGCTGCATGGCCTGCTGCATGGCGATGGCCTGCTCGCGGCCGCCCATCCGCTCCAGCTTGCCCAGTGAGGCCGGGAACAGCGCTGAGCACCAGCCGCCGTTGCGGCCCGACGCGCCGAACCCGGCGATCTCGGCCTCGCAGACCACCACGCGCAGGTCTGGATCCGCCCTGGCCAGGTAATACGCCGTCCACAGGCCGGTGAAGCCGGCGCCCACGATGACCACGTCGGCGTCGGTGTCACCGTCCAGCGGCTCGCCGGGACTGAGCGTGCCCGGCACCGTGTCATGCCAGAAGGACAGCGAGCGGTATGTCTCGGTCGAAACCATGCAGTACATCGTGGCAGGTGACGGGCCGCCAAGAGGCATCGGGCATGCTGGTGCCATGCCTGCTGACGCTGATCGCGACGCCGCCCGGTCTGCCGGGCCTGCCCAGCCCGCCCGCCCGGCCGGTTCCGGCCCGGACCTGCCCGGCCCGCGGGAGCCCGGCGACGCCGGGCCGTACCGGATCCTGCTGGTCTGCCTGGGCAACATCTGCCGGTCGCCGATGGCCGAGGTCATCCTGCGCGACGAGCTCGACCAGGCGGGCCTGGCCGGGCAGGTCACGGTGGAGAGTGCCGGGACCGGGGACTGGCATATCGGCGGCCCGATGGACGACCGGGCCCGCGCCGAGCTGGGCCGTCGCGGCTACGACGGCTCGGCGCATGTCGCCCGCCAGATCCAGCCGCCCTGGCTGCCGAACTACGACCTGTTCATCGTCATGGACGGCAAGAACCTGGCCAACCTGCGGAAGATGGCCGCGGGCAATGGCGACGGTCCCGGTGACGGCCCGGCCGGCGAGCGGATCTACCTGATGCGCGCCTTCGACCCCGCGGCCGGCCCGGACGCCGAGGTGCCCGATCCCTACCACGGCGGCCCGGCCGAGTACGCCGAGACCTTCGAGCTCGTCCACGCGGCCGCCCGCGGCCTGGCCGGCCAGCTGGCCGCCCGGCTGCACCACCCGGCCTGAGCCGCCGGGCACGCGGGCGGGCGGCCGGGCATGGCGGGCTCCCGGAACCTGGCCGGGCGCCTGGAGCAGGCGCTGGGCGCTGCCGTCGGCGACGTGCGCAGCCTGGGCGGTCAGCACGGCGTCGCCCACTACCGGCTGGAGCTGCCCGGCGGGCGGGCCGCGTTCGCCAAGATCGCCGGCGACGGCGCGGCCGACCCGGGCTTTGCGGCCGAGGCTAGCGGGCTGCGCTGGCTGGCCGGGGCTGATGCGGTCGCCGTCCCGGAGGTGCTCGGCTGGGATGACGGCCTGCTCGCACTGAGCTGGATCCCGCCCGGCCGCCCGGATGAGCACGCGGCCCGGCGGTTCGGCCAGGAACTGGCGGCCCTGCATGCGGCGGGCGCCGACCGGTTCGGGGCGCCGTGGCCGGGGGTCATCGCCGGGCTGCCGCTGCCGAATGCGGCGGCGGCCGGGGCGACCTGGCCGGACTGGTACGTCAGCGCCCGTCTGCTGCCGTACCTGCGCCGGGCCAGGGACGAGGACCTGCTGTCAGCGGCCGATGTCCGGCTGATCGAGTCCGCGGCGGCCCGGGCCGCCGCGCTGGCCGGGCCGCCCGAGCCGCCCAGCCGGATTCACGGGGACTGCTGGTCGGGCAACATCATCTGGTCCGGCGGTCGGGGCTGGCTGGTCGACCCGGCCGCGCATGGCGGCCACCGGGAGACCGACCTGGCCATGCTGGCCCTGTTCGGCGTGCCGTTCCTGGATCAGATCCGGGCCGGCTACCAGGAGCGGGCGCCGCTGGCCGACGGCTGGCCCGAGCGGGTCCCGCTGCATCAGCTGCACCCGCTGCTGGTGCACGTCTGCCTGTTCGGCGCCGCGTACACCGAGGCCGTGTTGTCAGCGTCCTGGGCGGTGCTGTCCCGCTGACCCGCCAGGGTGACCCGGGCCCCGTTTCGTCGCGCTCTGGTTCTAGTGCGCGGCCGTCGCGAATTCTCTTTAAATCAGATAGGCATTATAGTTTTACCTGATAGAGCTGGGAGGCTGCGGGATTATCCCGAACGGTCTCCGGGCGCCGGCCCGGCTCGGGCCGTCGATCTGGCTCGCTGCCACAGCGCGTTCCGCCGGCCGGCATGATCAGGTCACCAGCTGGTGACCGCCGCGGCCGGCCCGCCGCCGGGCTGGTCGGCCGGGCCGGGCCCAGCGCCGTTACGGGGGGCGGCGTTCGGGCCCGGCTGGCCATGGTCCGGGAGCGCACCGTCCGGGACCGCACCGCCTGGCTGCGCAGTGCCCGGCTCCGCAGTCTCCGGCTCCGCAGCGACTGGTTCGGCAGTGCCCGGCTCCGCTGCCGCTGGCTCCCCAGCGCCCGGCTCCGCTGCCTCCGGCTCCGGCTCCGCGGCGCCCGGCAGCGCAGCTGCGAGGTCCTGCTCGTCGGCGTAGTCGTGCTCGTCGCCCGGGTCATGGTCGTCGGGGTGCATCGCCTCGGGAGCCAGCGGCAGGGCGATCCGGAAGGTAGCCCCGGCGCCGGGCGCCGACTCGACCCAGACCGCGCCGCCGTGCGCCGCCACCAGGGCGGCGACGATGGCCAGGCCGAGCCCGGTTCCGCCCGTCGTCCGGGCCTGGTCGGCGCGGTAGAAGCGCTCGAAGGCATGCTCGGCCTGATCCTGGGTGAGACCCGGCCCGTGGTCGGTGACCTCCAGGACCGCAGCCGACCGAGACGGCGGGCCGGCCAGCGGCGACCCGGCCGCCGGCCCCGGCGGTGGCGACCCGAACGCCACCGGCTGTGCGGGTGCGGACTGTGCGGGTGCGGGCTGCCCAGATGCGGCCTGCGCGGGTGCGGACTGCGCGGGCAGCGCGGGCGAGCCCGGCGCTGGCGGCGCAGCCGGCGGAACAGGTGCGGCGGATGACACAGGTGCGCCTGATGACAATGGCTGCGGTGGGGCGGGGAACTGCGCCGCGGGCGGCCTGGGCGCGGCGGTCACTCCGGCGGCCCGGGCCTCATCCAGGCTGCCCGAGCGGATCCGGACGTCGATCGGCGTGCCGTCCGGGGTGTGCGCCAGGGCGTTGCTCATCAGGTTGCCGATGACCTGGCGCAGCCGGACCTCGTCGCCGAGGACCAGCAGCGCCGCGCCCGCCCCGACGGTGAGGTTGATGCTCCGCGAGGGTGCGACCACCCGGGCGTCGTGGACTGCGTCCGCGGCGAGCGTGAGCAGGTCGACGGTGTTGTGATCCAGCGGCCGCTGCTGGTCCAGCCGGGCCAGCAGCAGCATGTCCTCGACCAGGATGCCCATCCGCGAGGCCTCCTGCTCGACCCGCCGCATGATCCGGTCCAGGTCCTGCGGGGCCAGCTGGCTCGCGCCGTTGCTGCCTGCGCCAGCCAGAGCAGCGATTGCCGCCGGCCCGGCCTCCGCCGCGGATCCCGCGGCGTCAGCGGGCTCACCGCCGGCTCCCGGCTGACCGCCGGCTCCCGGCTGAGCACCGTCTGCCGGGCCGGCGCTGCCCGAGGACCCAGCGCCTGCCCCGGGCCCGATGTCGACCCCGCCACGCTGGCGGTAATACTCGGCGAACCCGCGGATCGCGGTCAGCGGGGTGCGCAGCTCGTGGCTGGCATCGGCGACGAACTGACGCATCCGCTCCTCGGAGCGCCGCGCCGACGTCTCCGACTTGGCCTGCGCGCGGAAGGCCGTCTCGATCTGGCTGAGCATCGCGTTCAGCGCCCGGCCGAGACGCCCCACCTCGGTGCGCGGGTCGAGGTCGGGGACCCGGCGGGTCAGATCGCCGGCCGCGATGGCCTCGGCTGTCTGCTCGATGTCGGACAGCGGCCGCAGGCTGGCCCGGACGACCGCGACGCCGACCACCGCCAGGCCGAGGATCACGATGGCGCTGACCAGCAGGTCAATCACCGTTAGCCGGCCGAGGGTGTCGTACACGTCGCTGACATCCTGTCCGACGATGATCGTGCCGGTGACTACGTCGCCCGACTGGTCCGCGAACTGGTGCGGGAAGGCCAGCACTCGCCAGTGGCCGTCGCCGGACGTAGCGGCCACCGTGAGCGGCTCGCCGGTCGGCGATTTCACCCAGGCCGCCGTGGCCGATATCGCCGGGCCCGGGGTGAGGCGGGCCTCGCCCCGGCCCATGCCGAAGCCAGGCTGGACGATGCCGTGGAGTTTGCCGCCTTGCCGTTGCCAGTCCACTGCCACGCCAGGCAGGACGATATGAGAATCGGCGAGCAGGTAGGGCGCGATGTATGCCGTTGGCGCGGCGTTCGCGATGCGCTGCAGCCCAGCATCAGCCTGGTCGAGCAGGTAGCTGCGCAGCACCGAGATGCCCGCGATGCTGATCACCGCGAGCGCGATGACGACCAGCGTCAGCACGGCGGTGATCATCTTGATCCGCAGCGGGGTCCGGTCCGGCAGCCGCCGCAGCGAATGCCAGAACCCT
>DASXDJ010000100.1:0-4784 GCA_036490755.1 Streptosporangiaceae bacterium | reverse complement strand
TCCTGCCAGCCGGCCGCGGCCAGGTCCGTCGCGGCCAGCGGTGCCCGGGGCGGGCTGACGCCGGCGGCGGCCAGCGCCTGGCGCTGCACGAGGGCCCAGGCGGGGAAGAGGTCCTCCGGGGTGGCCCCCATCCGGTCGCGGGCGAGATCGGCGAGCCGTACCCGTTCCTGCCCGGCGAGCCGGTGGCCAGGTCGCAGGCCCACCAGGAGCGGCTCCGCGCAGAGCACCTCGCTGACAAGACCGTCGCGTTCATCGATGAGCCCGCAGGTGAGCGCGACGTCGATGGTGGCGTCAGTGACAGCCTGGAGGAGATTGGGTAGCCACAGCTGCGACCAGACGAGGTCGATCGCGGGCGCCGTCTCGGCGAAGGTCGTGCCCAGATGGCGGGCAAGCACCGGCGTGACCGGCGGGGTCATGCCCACTCGTATGGTGCCGCCCTCGCCGTCGGCGATGGAGCGGACGGAGGCGGTCGCCGCGGCGACCTCATCGAGGATTTTCCTGGCGTGCCCCAGCATCTCCGTGCCGGCCTCGGTGAGCGTGACCCGGCGGGTGGTCCGGATCAGCAACGGCGTGCCGAGCTCTCGTTCCAGGCGCTGGATCAGGTCACTGAGGGTGGGCTGCCCCATGAACAGCTTCCCCGCCGCGCGCCCGAAGTGCAGCTCGGTGGCGACCGCCACGAATGCCTCCAGCTGCCGCAGCTCCATCGATAAATGCTATCGACCGGCCGGTCACCGCTTGCGTCCCGCCGGGCCGGTTACCTGCATTGATCGCCCTGGCCGATCAATGCCTTGGCCATTTCGGCGTTGTTCGCGGAACGCCGTGCGGCCATCGTTGACGAAGACCCCAACGGAGGCAGCACGTGACAGCACCGCAATCCCGGCCTCCGGCCGCTCTTCAGCCGGACGGGCCGGCGCCGGCCACGGGGCACGGCCTTCCTGAGGTGTGGCCGGTCGGCCGGCCGCCGCAATGGGTCGGCCGCGTGGGGGAGCTCGCCGTCCTCGGGGACGCCATCGGGGCCCTTCGTGACGGTGCGGGTTCGGTGATCTGGGTCGAGGGCGAGCCGGGCATCGGCAAGTCGTCCCTGGCCGCCGAGGCCATGGCCGCGAGTGATCCCGGGTGGGATGTCGGATGGGGCATGGCGGATCAGCTGGCCGAGCGGCTGCCGCTGCGGGTGATGCTGGACTGCCTGCGGGTCCGTGCGAGTTCGCCGGATCCACGGCGTGCCCGCGCGGCCGGGATGCTGCGCAGCCGGCAGGAGAGCCTGCTGGCCGGCGGCGATGCGTCCGCGACGGGGGTGGAGATCCTGGTCACGCTGGTGGACGAGCTCTGCGCCGACGCTCCCGCGGTGCTGGTGATCGATGACCTGCAGTGGGCGGATGAGGCGTCGCTGGTGGTCTGGCACCAGCTGGCCGCCTCGGCCGGCCAGCTGCCGCTGCTGCTGATCGGGACGTGCCGGCCGACGCCGCGCCGTCCGGAGGTGGAGCAGGCCCGCGCGGCGGTCGCGCGCCGCGGCGGCGCGGTGATCACGCTGGGCCCGCTGCCCGAGACGGACGTGACCGCCCTCGTGGCGGCGATGGTCGGGGCACCGCCCGGGGACAGCCTGCGCCGCCTGACGGCGCAGGCGGCCGGGAACCCGCTGTACGTGCGGGAGCTGATCGACGCCTTCGTGCGCGAGCAGGCCGTGCAGGTCAGGCCGGTCGCGGAGGTCACCGCGGCGGGCGAGCAGCTGCCGGTCTCGCTGACCGGGGTGCTGACTGACCGGCTCAGCTCGGTGTCGGCCGGGACCGCCCGGATGCTGCGGGCGGCCGCGCTGCTCGGCGGGAGCTTCGCGCCCGCAGACCTGGCCGTGGTGTCCCGCCGGCCGGTGTCCGGCCTGGCGGCGCTGCTCGAGGAGGCGGTGGCGGCGGGAATCCTGGCCGGGTCGGGTGCGGAGCTGGTATTCCGGCATCCGCTGATCCGGCAGGCGCTGTACGAGAGCATGCCGCTGGCGCTGCGCACGGCACTGCATGCCGAGGCGGCGCGGGAACTCGCGGCGGCCGGCGCCGATGCCCTGAGCGTCGGACAGCAGCTGGCCGCCTCGGGACAGCCGGGCAAGGGCTGGGCCCTGGAATGGCTGGCCCAGGCTGCGTCCGCGCTCGCCACGCGGGCGCCGCAGCTCGCGGTGGAGCTGCTGCGCCGGGAGCTGGATGAGACGCCCAGCGGGAGCCGGGCCTGGGACGGGCTGATGACCAGCCTGGTCTGGGCCCAGCTGGCCGCCGGGTCCTACCAGGAGGCGGTCAGGCAGGCCAGCTGGGCGCTGACGGTGATGGCCGACCCCGCCCGGCGGGCCGAGACGTACTGGATCCTGGCGCACGCGCAGGTCAGCACGGGCTGCGGCAATGATGCGATCGCCACCGTGCGGCAGGCCCTGGCGCCGTCCGGCCTGCCCGGTGACTGGCATGCGCGGATGCTGGCGCTGCTGTCGATGCTCGAGCGGGGCCGGCCGGGCGGCTTCGGCGCGGCCAAGGCTCTTGCCCGGCAAGCCCTGGCCGCCGCGGAAGAGGCCGACGACGCGTTCGCGACGGCCCACGCCCTGTTCGACCTGTGGCTGACCTGTTCGGTCGAGCGCCAGCACGCCGCCGCGCTCGCCCACATCGACCGTGCCCTGGGCGTCCTGAGCGACGGTCCCGGCCACGTGGACATGCGCATGATCGCCCTCAACGCCCGCACGTTCTCCCTGCAGAACGTCGACCAGTGGCCGCAGGCCGAGCTGGCCCTGCGGGACACCCGGGAGTTCGCCCGGCGGACCGGCAGCCCTGACCGCGCGACCTGGATGTCGGCGGCGGTGCTGCGGTACTGGCAAGGCCAGTGGGACGATGCGCTGGCCGAGATGGGCTCGGATAGCACTGACCTCTTCGGCATGATGTACTTTTTCCTCCGCGACCGCGCGTCGGCCCTGCTCCTGCACGGCGTGACCGCCCTGATCGCCGGGCGCCGGGAGCAGCGCACCGTCGCCGCCGAGCAGCTCAGGCTGGGCCTGGCGTTGCCCATCGAGAACATCACCGACCGGGAGAACCAGGATTTCCTGATCGCCGCGCACGCCCTGGCGCTGGAACAGCGCGGGCAGACCCGCCAGGCCATGGCAACGCTGGCGGCGATCCTGCCCCGGCGCGAAGGTGAGATGACCCTGACCCACCAGTGGCTGCCGGACCTGGTGCGGCTCGCGCTGGCGGCCGGGGACCGGCCGGTGGCCCAGACCGCGATGGAAGCGTGCCAGGCGGAGGCCGCCGCGGAGACCCGCCCGGCCCGGGCAGTCGCGGCGGGCCTGCGCTGCCGCGGGCTGCTCGAGACCGACCCGGGACCGCTCCGGGACGCCGTGGCCCACTACCGCGCGGCCGGCCCGGCCGCGGAACTCCCCGCCGCGCTGGAGGACCTGGCCGCCGTCCTGGCCGCGCACGGCCGGGACGAAGAGGCCCGGGCCGTCCTGGCCGAGGCACTGACCCTGTACGACGGCATGCAGGCCCGGTGGGACATCCGCCGCGCCGAGAGCCGGCTCCGCGCCTGCGGCATCCGGCGCGGCCCCCGCGGCCCCCGCAAGCCGCGAGCCGCCTCCGGCTGGGAGGCCCTGACCCCGACCGAAGTCATGATCGCCGCCCTGGTCGCGCGGGGCGACTCGACCTCGGACATCGCCCAGAGCATGTTCCTGTCCCGGCGCACCGTGCAGACCTACATCTCCCGGATCCTCACCAAGCTCGACGCCAAGAGCCGGGTGGAGATCGTGGGCGAGGCGCTACGCCAGGGAGTCACGCCCTAGCCGCCGGCCAGCCGATTCCAAGTGTCGTCATATGACCACTGTCTGCCGACTAGTCCGAAGGGTCTGATGGAACGGTGAGATCACGCATACCGCTCAACTTGCTCGGGATCCCGTTCGGGCTGGCCGGCCTGGGCGAGGCCTGGACGGCCCTGGCCAACGGGCATCATGCCCCGCGCCTGGTCAGCGAGATCATCCTGGTCATCTCGGCGGTGTCATGGCTGGCCGTCGTGGCCGCCTACCTCGGTCAGCTGATCACGACGCCGTCGGTGCGAAAAGCGGTAAGCGGTGACCTTCTTGACCCGGTCGCGTCCCCGTTCGCCTCGCTGGCGTTCATCGTCCCGGTCCTGCTGGCCAGCGACGGTCTCTTCCCGCTGGCCGCGACGCCCGCCCGGGTGATCACCGATGTCTTCATTGTCCTCACCGTCCTGCTCGGCGGCTGGTTCACCGGGCAGTGGATTCTCGGGCCGGTTGACCTCGACCGGTTCCACCCCGGCTATTTCCTGCCGACGGTGGCCGGCGGCCTGATCGCAGCCGACGGCGCGGCGCTCGTCGGCCAGCAGCGCTTCGCCGAGGTGCTGCTCGGATTCGGTGTCGTGTCCTGGATCGTGCTCGGTTCCCTCATCCTGGGCAGGCTCCTGTTCCGTCCGCTGCTGCCGCCGGCGCTGCAGCCGACCATGGCCATCGAGGTCGCGCCCGCGGCGGTCGCCAGCATCGCCTGGTTCGCCATCCACGGCGCCCGGGTCGACCTGGTCACGTCCTTCCTGGCCGGCTACGGGATGCTGATGGTGATCGCTCAGCTGCGCCTGCTGCCGGCCTACCTGCGGCTGCCCTTCATGCCCAGCACCTGGGCCTTTACCTTCAGCTGGGCGGCCGTCGCGTCGACGGCGATCATCTGGCTGCAGAGCGGCCAGCCACCGGGCTACCGCGTCTGGCAGTACGTGCTCATCGCCGCCATCACCGCGCTCATCGGCGGTATCGCCGTCCGCACCGT
>DASXDJ010000099.1:0-2808 GCA_036490755.1 Streptosporangiaceae bacterium | reverse complement strand
GGACCGCGCCCGCGCCGCCGCTGCAGGTACCGGGCGACACCGTAGGCGACGAGCAGGGCGGCGCCCATCACCCCGGCTCCGGCCCGCAGCACGACCGCGTCGCTGCTGGCCTCTAGCACGTGAGCCGCCGCGCAGCTGTGCGCGCCGGGCCACAGGCCCATCCAGTAAGCGCAGTCGGCCTTGCCGAACGTCACGCCGGCCGGGGCCTGGCCGGTGAACGCGCGGCCGAACGCGAGGTTCATGACCAGCACCACCAGCCCGCTGATGCCGATAGCGATCAGCCCGGTGCCGGCCAGCTTCCAGGCCGCCAGGACCAGGTCACCGACGATGGCCGCCGGCCTCCTGCCCCGGATGAAGCCGGCCGGCCGGGCCGCGTGCGCGCGCACCACCGCGGTAACCGACCCGAAGGCCGAGATCGCCGCCTCCTGCGCCTCGCGCCCGGTCATCCCGGTCGCCAGGCCGCAGGCAGCGGTCTCGCGCAGGTGATCCTCGGCCTCGGCTATGACGAGCTCGGCCTCCGCCGGAGCGAGCGTGAGGCTGGCCCGCAGATCGCTGAGGTACTCCTCGATCAGGTCGCGCGGGTCGCTCATGCCGGCCAACCCACCACGGCCTGAATGCCAACGGCGAACCTGCGCCACTCGGTCTGCTCGGCAGCCAGGGCCGCCGCCCCCCGGTCGGTGAGCCCGTAGACGCGGCGGCGGCGCCCGTTCCGGTCGTCCCATGAGCTGGCCAGCAGCCCCGCGTCCTCCAGCCGGTGCAGCGCCGGGTACACGGTGCCCTCCGGCAGGTCGAACGTGCCCCCGCTGCGATCACGCAGCGCCGAGATGATCGCATACCCGTGCCCGGGCCCGGCCGCGAGCACCGAGAGCAGCAGCAGGTCGAGGTTCCCCTTCAGCCGTTCCCTGTTCATGCCGAGGAACACTATGCCTCGGAACACTAGGTGTCAACGGCGGCCCGGTCAGGGCAGCATCGTCAGCAGCTCGCTGACCGGCCGGCGCCGCCCGGTATAGAACGGGATCTCGTCGCGGGTGTGCAGCCGCGCGCGGGCGCCGCGCAGGTGGCGCATCAGGTCGACGATCCGGTGCAGGTCATTGGCCTCGAACGCGAGCATCCACTCGTAGTCGTTCAGCGCGAAGCAGGCCACTGTATTCGCCCGCACGTCGGGATAGTCGCGGGCCATCATCCCGTGCTCGACCAGCATGTCGCGCCGCTCGCTGTCGTCGAGCACGTACCAGTCCAGGGACCGGACGAACGGGTAGACGCACACGTAGTCGCCGGGCTCCTCGCCGGCCAGGAACGCCGGCACGTGGCTCTTGTTGAACTCGGCCGGCCGGTGCAGCGCCATGGCCGACCACACCGGCTGGCTGGCCCGGCCGAGGCCCGTGCGCCGGAACCGGGCGTAGGTCTCCTGCAGGTCATCGGGCGAGGCCGCGGTCCACCAGAACATGTAGTCCGCGTCCGCCCGCAGGCCCTGGACGTCGTAGCAGCCGCGGGTGACCACGCCCTTGCCCGCCAGGTGCTCGCACAGCTCGTCGACCTCCGCCGCCAGGCCCGGCCGCCCGCTGCTCAGTCCCGCGCTCACGGTGTCCAGGACGCCCGGGCCGCGCACCCGGAAAACCGACCACATTGTGTAACGGATGAGCTCGTTGAGCTCCCGTACCCGGGGCCGGGCCGGCTCGCCGCCGGCCTTGTCATTTCCTGCCATACCCGCCATTGTCGCCCCGCGCGCGGCCGCCCGCCGGGAGATTTTACTTACGGGTAAGAATGGCGCTCTGCGGCCGGTCCAGAACGGTACAATCGGCGCAGCCCGCTCCGGGGAGCGGCGAGAGGAATGGTGGCGGCCGCATGAGCTTAGCCCCGGATGCACCGCCGTCCGCGGTGCCCGGACTGCGCTGGCAGGCCCGCGTCCTGGCGCCGTGGATGACCGACCCGGACGCCCGGCTGGTCATGGCCGCGGGCGAGACGGAGCGCCCGCTGACCGCCGCGCAGGAAGCGTGGCTGGCGAGGGCCCGGGCGGCGGTCGCGGCCCGGCCGGCCGGCGTCGCGCAGGACGACCTGATCCGGCCGCTGCCGCCGGAGATGAGCGGCTACCTGGCCCGGATGGGCCGGCACCCGGAATCGCAGTGGTACCTGTCGCAGGGCTTCACCCCGGCGCTGGTGGACCTGCGGCGGACCTGCGCCTACCAGTCCAAGATCTACACCGAGCATGCCGGGCAGCACGTGGCGGACGTGGACGTCGAGGATGTCACGGCCATGGCCGAGGTCACCATGCCGCTCGGCACTCCCCCGGTGGTGGCGCCGAGATTCGACGCCGAGCGGCAGACCTTCGTCACCGACCTGGCCAACCACAACCTGCGCATCATCGGCGCGTTCGGCGGGCTGGCCGAGGACGCGCCCCAGCCCGGCACCTACAACCTGGGCTTCCAGGTCCGGGTGATCGCCTCATTCGTGCAGGTCGTGAGTGTGCAGGGCCGCTGGTTCATCCGGGACGGCTACCACCGGTCGGTCGGGCTGCTGCAGCGCGGCGCCCGGTACGTGCCGGTCCTGGTCAAGGAGGAGCTGGGCCTGGGCGACCTCGCCGTGCCGGGCATGCTGCCCTTCGAGTCGTACCTGGGCGAGCGGCCGCCGCTGCTGCCCGACTTCCTGGACAGCGGCGTTTCCTGCGCGGTGGCCCTGACCGCGGCCCGCCGCGTGGTCGTCGTCCAGGCCAGCGAAGTGTCCATTTCCGGCTAGGAGCACGATGGAATCGACGGGCCACGGGCCCCAGGCCCGCGTCCTGCTGGCCTGGCTGAGCGACGCGCAGGCCCG
>DASXDJ010000098.1:0-36444 GCA_036490755.1 Streptosporangiaceae bacterium | reverse complement strand
ATGCTGGCGAAGAACTTCGAGGCCAGGACGACGTGGTCACGCTGGCCGGGCCGGGCGGCGAAGTAGTCGCCCAGGATCTTCTCCGAGTGGCCGTTGGTGTAGAAGTTGGCGGTGTCAATGAAGTTGCCGCCCTGGTCCAGGTAGGTCGCGAGGATCTTCTCGGATTCCTCGACGCTGGATCCGGCACCGGGCGGGTCCTCGCCGAAGGTCATGGCGCCCAGGGCGAACGGGCTGACGCGCAGCCCCGAGCGGCCGAGGGTGACATAGTGGTTGAGCGGCATGAATGCTCCCGTGGGTGGGTCGGTGTGGTCGCTTCCATCGAAGCGCGGGCGGTCCGCCCGGCGGTAGGCCAATCCGCGCGGGCTCTTGCCTGATCCTGCTCTTCGCGCTCCGATCGGGTTGCCCGCTGCGCGCCGGGGTGCTTTCGTGGAACGATGCAGAGCTCCGCTGACCTGCTGGCCGAGATCCGGGATCTCATCGCCCGGCACGCCGGGCAGCCGGTGCCGGTCGACGGGCTGCGGGTGTCCAGGATCGAGGCGGCCGAGCCGGATCACTCGCTGACCGAGCCGCTGCTGGTTCTCGCCGCCCAGGGCGGCAAGCGGCTGATGCTGGGCGATCAGGTGCACGAGTACCGGGCCGGCCAGATCCTCCTGGCCACCGCCACCATGCCGGTCACCGGGCACTACATCGATACCGACCCGCGCACCCCGATGCTGGCCATGGGACTGACGCTGCGCCCGGCCGCCATCGCCCCGCTGCTGCTGGAGGCGGCGGGCCGCCGGCCGCAGCGGGGCACCGGCGGCCCGGCTGCGCTGATCGCGGGCGACGCCGGGCCCGAGCTGCTCGACCCGATCGCCCGGCTGCTACGACTGCTCGACCGGCCAGCCGACATTGCCGTGCTCGCCCCGCTGGCGGAGCGGGAGATCTTGTGGCGGCTGGTCACCGGGCCGTACGCGGCGGTGATCCGGCAGATCGGCCTGCCCGACAGCGGCCTGTCCCACGTCAGCCGGGCGATCCGCTGGATCCGCGACAACTATGCCGAGCCCGTGCGGGTCGCCGACCTCGCCGGGCTGTCGGGGATGAGCCCGTCGGCGTTCCACCGGAACTTCCGCGCCATCACGGCGATGAGTCCCGTGCAGTTCCAGAAGCGGATCCGGCTGCAGGAAGCCCGGTCGCTGCTGATGGCCGAGGCTGGTGACGTCGCCGGGGTCGGGCATGTCGTCGGCTACGACAGCCCGACGCAGTTCAGCCGTGAGTACCGCCGCCTGTTCGGTGCCCCGCCCGGCACCGATGCTGCCCGCCTGCGCGCGGGCGCCTTGCGGCCGGACCGCGCTCAGCTGCCCTGACCGCGCGCGGCCCCGGTGCCCTCGGCGGCGCCGGCCGTGCCGGGCAGCACCGGCGCCAGGTCACGGACCCGGCGGGCGTCGTAGCGCCAGAAGGGCCGCACCGCGACGGCGGCGACCGCGACGATGGCGATGCAGGCGACCGCCATGCCCGACCAGGCGATGGTGAGCGTCGTGATGGCGGCCATCGCCCCGGCCCGCAGGTCAGCCAGCCGCGGCCCGCCGGTCACGACCACGGTGAACACGCCCTGCAGTCGCCCGCGCATCTCATCCGGGGCGTAGGTCTGCAGGATCGTCTGCCGGTAGACGGCGCTGACCAGGTCGGCGGCGCCCGCGACGGCGAGGAAGACCACCGCCAGCCACAGCGAGCGCGCGAACCCGGCCAGCGCGATGGCCGTGGCCCAGGCGATCACCGCGACGGTCAGGGCCACGCCCTGGCGGCGCACCCGGCCGATCCACCCGCTGCACAGGCCGGCCAGCACCGATCCGGCCGCGATGGAGGAGTACAGCAGGCCGACGCCGCCGTGGAAGCGCAGGGCGGCGGCCTCGGGGAACAAGGCCCGCGGCATGGCCAGCACCATGGCCGCGATGTCCACTCCGAACGACATCAGCAGCACCGGATTGCCGCTGATGAACCGCAGGCCGTCGAAGACCGCCCGCAGCCCCGGCCGGCCGGACGCCGCCGGCACGAGCGCGGGCAGCCGGAAGGTCGCATACAGCGCGGCGGTAAACAAGACCGCGTCGGCGCCGTAGGCGTAGCTGAACCCGTGCGGCAGACCAACCAGGACCCCGGCAATCAGCGGCCCGAGAATCTCGCCCACATTGCCGGCCGTGAAGCTCAGCGCGTTGGCGGCGGGGACCAGGATGACGGGCACGATGGACGGGACGATGGCGCCCTGGACCGAGGATGAGACCGCGAAACCCGCCGACTGCACGACGACCAGGGCGAGGAGCAGCCCCGCGGACCGGGCGCCCAGGATGGCCTGGGCCAGCAGCGCGAGCGTCACCAGCCAGGTGACCAGCGACGAGCACAGGCACAGGCGGCGCCGGTCCATCGCATCGGCGACGGCGCCGCCGTACAGGCCGAAGATGATGATCGGGACCAGGCCGGCCAGCCCGGCCAGCCCGACGTACAGCGACGAGCGCGTGATGGCGTAGATCTGGACCGGGACCGCGACCTCGGTCACCATCGTGCCCAGCGTCGCCGTCGTCTGCCCGGCGAAGGTCCGCCGGTAGGCCGGGATGGCGAGCGGCCGGGTATCGGCCACCATCCCGCGCACCCGCCGGCCGATAGCCGCGCTGGCCCGCTGCGACCCGTCCGCGCCCATGATCAAGATCGTCGCAGCATGACACCCGTGCGCACTTCCGATAATCTGCCTAATTGTGTCGCATACCCGCCACCAGCACTCCGCTGGCGAGATCATCAGCCGCCACAGTCACGACCATCATCAGCTCATCTATGTCAGCTGCGGCGTGCTCGCCATCACCACCGACGCCGGAGCGTGGGTCGCCTCCGCCGCCCGGGCGATCTGGCTTCCGGCCCGGACCTGGCACGAGCATCGGGTCTACGGCAGCAGTTCCGTCCACACCATCGCGTTCCCGGCCGGTGCCCCGCCGGTGCCCGGTGGCTCCCCGGTTGTCATCGGCGTGGATGGCCTGCTGCGGGAACTCCTCATTGCCTGCACCGATCCCGGCCTGCCGGCCGGCGAGACCCGGCGGATCGGGGCGGTACTGGGCGACCGGCTGCGCCGGGCGCATGTCCAGCCGCTCCGGCTGCCTGTCGCCCGCGACCCCCGGCTGGGTCGCGCGTGCCAGCTCGTCGTCGAGGACCTGCGCGAGCCGCGCACCGTGTCCTGGCTGGCCCGCCGCGCCGGCGTCAGCGAGCGGACCCTGGCCCGGCTCTTCCGGTCAGAGTTCGGCACCACCTACCCGCAGTGGCGGACCAGCACCCGCGTCTTTCATGCCATGACCTGCCTCGCCGAGGGGGCAACAGTCACTCAGACTGCTCATCGCTGCGGCTGGGCGACCGCCAGCGCATTTGTCGACACCTTCACCCGCACCATGGGCCAGACCCCCGGCGCCTACCGGGCCGCCGCGACCCGCGACGACCTCGCCCCGGCCGGCTAAGCCCAGGCCGGCTAAGCGCCGCCCGGCTGCCGTCTGCCGGGGGTCGCCGCGTCCGCGTCATGACATCCTGGGCAGGTCGAGAGGCGCTGCGACGGACGGTGTCCGCCACGCTCGGCACCGCAGCACCGGGAAGGGCGCCTTCATATCCACGGAGGCAGTCATGACGGTGGTGGGTCACGTGGCCGCCCTGTGGCGGTATCCGGTGAAATCCATGCAGGCCGAGGCGCTGGACGCCGTCGAGGTGTCGTGGCACGGCCTGGCCGGGGACCGGCGCTGGGCGTTCATCCGCGACGGGCAGGTGCGCAGCGGCTTCCCGTGGCTAACGATCCGCGAACTTCCTGAGCTGGCTCGCTACCAGCCGCGGCTGCGCGATCCGGCTCGGCCGGACGCAGGCGCCGTCCTGGTGCGCACGCCCGGCGGCCGGGAGCTAGAGGTCACCGATCCCGCGCTCGCGGCCGAGCTCGGGCCGGGTGTCCGCGTGATCAAGCAGGACCGCGGGATCTTTGACTCCCTCCCCCTGTCGGTGCTGAGCATGCAGGCCCTGGCCGGGCTCGGGCAGCTGGCCGGCCGGGACATGGCGGCGCAGCGCTTCCGGCCCAACATCCTGGTCGATGCGCCTGGGCCCGGCTTCCCGGAGGACGGCTGGGTCGGCGCGACCCTGTGCCTGGGCGGCCTGCGGATGCGCGTGGACCAGCCCGACCAGCGCTGCGTGGTCGTCACGGTCGACCCGGTCACGCTGGACCGGGACCGCTCGGTCCTGCGCACCATCGCCCGCCAGCGGGGCAACCAGCTCGGCGTCTACGGCTCGACCGTGCAGCCCGGCCGGGTCGCGGTGGGCGACCCCGTCGAGCTCGAGCCGTGAGTGCCGCGCTCAGGCGCCGAAGCGGCGCTGCCGGGCGGCGTAGCTGCGGACGGCGCGGAGAAAGTCGATTTCACGGAAGGCCGGCCAGTAGGCGTCGCAGAAGTACAGCTCGGAGTAAGCGCTCTGCCAGAGCAGGAAGTTCGACATCCGCTGCTCGCCACTGGTCCGGATGATCAGGTCCGGGTCGGGCTGCCCGGCGGTGTACAGGTGCCGGGTGATGTCCTCGGCGGCCAGGCGGCCGGCGGCGTCCTCGATGGTCAGCCCGCGGGCGGCGTACTCGACGAGCGCCTCGCGGATGGCATCGATGACCTCCTGCCGCCCGCCGTAGCCGATGGCGAGCGTGACCGTGTGTCCCGTCGTGCACTCCCGGGTGGCGTCGACGGCCTTCTTGAGGGCGTGGGCGGTGCTGTCCGGGAGCGCGTCGAGCTGGCCGGCGACCAGCACCCGCCAGTGGCTGGCGGGCCGGGCCAGCCGGGTCGTGACCACGTCCTCGATCACCTGCATGAGGAACGCCACCTCGGCGTCGTCGCGGCGCTGCAGGTTCTCCGCGGAGCACACGAAGACCGTGACATGCCGCACGCCGAGAGCCTCGCACCAGGACAGCACGTCCTCGGCGTGCTCGGCGCCGTAGCGGTGGCCGAGGCTCGGGCTGGCCAGGCCCGCCTGCCGGGCCCAGCGGCGGTTGCCGTCCATGACCAGCCCGATGTGGCCGGGCAGCGGGCCGGACAGGACCTGCCGCCGGAGCCGGCGGCCGTAGAGCGCGTACAGCGGATCAGTCAGGCGCATAGTACGCAACCTATCGGCAGGTCGCGGCCGGCCTGCCCGGCGCCGCCCTGGCCCGGCCGCCCCGGCCGGGCCGGGCCAGGGGCGGCGTCAGCCGGCTGACCGCAGCGGCCGGAAGAACGTGCGCAGCTCGCTGGCGACCTGCTCCGGTTCCTCGTGAGCCATGAAATGGCCGCCGCGGTGCGGGGCATTCCAGTGCCGCAGGTCGGTGAACACCCGCTCGGCCAGGCTCCGCGGGTAGCTCCGGTAGGCCGGCTCGCCGCTCAGGGTCACGGCCGCGGGCACGGTGATAGCCGGGACCCGGTCGTTGAGCTCGTAGTTGTAGTACTGCCGGAACGACGAGCCGATGGTGGCGGTGGCCCAGTACAGCGTGGCCACCGTCAGCAGCGTGTTTTTGTCCCAGCGGGTCTCCAGGTCGCCGCCGCAGTCGCTCCAGTCGCGGTACTTGTCGATGATCCAGGCGGCCAGCCCGGCTGGCGAGTCGGTCAGGGCCGCGGCGATGGTGTCCGGCCGGGTCCACATGATCTCGCTGTAGCCCTGGTCACCGGCGTCGTAGGCGGCCAGGTCAGCGAGGAATGCCTGCTCCGCAGCGGTGGCCGGCTGCTGGCTGAAGTCGCTGGTGACCACGGCGGAGGTGATGTGCACGCCGGCGACCTCGGCCGGGTACAGGGCGCCCAGCCACTGGGTGACGCCGCCGCCGATGTCACCGCCGAACGCCCCGAACCGCGGGTAGCCCAGGACGCCGGTCATCAGCTCATGCCACAGCTCCGCCACCCTCCGGCGGGTGAACGGGCCGCGCGGCAGGTCGGAGAACCCGAAACCGGGCAGCGACGGGATGACCACATCGAAGGCGTCGGCCGGGTTGCCGCCGTGCGCGGCGGGGTCGGCCAGCAGCGGCGCGGCCCGGAGCATCTCCGTGAAGCTGCTCGGCCAGCCGTGCGTCATGACCAGCGGCAGCGGGGCCGGGGCCCCGTCGGGGACCTGGCCGCGCAGGTGCACGAAGTGCACCCGGCGGCCGCCCACCTCGGCCACGTACTGCGGGAAGGCGTTCAGCGCGCGCTCGGCCGCGCGCCAGTCGAACTCCCCGGCCCAGTAACCGACGAGATCGCGGAGATAGCCCGGGTCGGTCCCGGCCGCCCAGTACTCAGTGTCGGACGCCGTGGTGAACCGGGTCCGGGCCAGCCGCTCGCGCAGGTCGCTCAGGACGTCATCGGGCAGGTGAATCTGGAAAGGGGTGATGGTCATGGTTCCTTCGCTCAGGAGGACAGCTCAGCACTCCCCGGCGACGGTCAGGCCGACGCGGCGGCCGGGAGTGCCCGGACAAGACGATCGATGGTCATCGGGCTCACCTCCCTGGTCACGTGGCGGCTCGAGCCTATCCGCCGCTGCGGCCGGTGACGAAATATTTACCGCGGGGCAGCACGCCGCCGACCGGCGGCACCAGCGGCACCGCTAGCTGGCGGCCTCGGCCGAGAGCGAGGCGAGCAGGCCCGGCAGCCGGCCCAGCGCGCGGGCGCCGGCGATCGGGTCGGTGTAGTCACGCGAGTGCACGATGAGGCCGTCGCGGAAGGTGAGGACCATGACAAAGAACATGCAGAACGACGTCCCGTCGCTGACGTTCCGGCCATCGAGCCGGTACTCGGCCACCAGCACCTGCGGGTCGGCTGTCTCGTGCACGCGGACATCGCGCAGCGCGGTGTACTCGCGCATCGCGCGGCCGGCCGCGAACCGGGCCCGCAGTTCCTCCCGGCCCGTCTCCGTGCGCTCGGGCGCGAGCCCGCTGGCGAACGGCATCTCGATCACGACGTGGTCGGCATAACAGTCAGCGATGTCGCCGGGCTGAGGGCTGATGACGGCGCGCAGGAACCGGTCCATCGTCTGCCGCGGGCTGCTGATCGTGGTGCTCACAGGCCTGGTCCTCTCTGGTCGGTACAATCGGAGACATCGCCCCGCTTAGACAATACCGGAGAGTGCGCCCCGCTTAGCCCGTCCGGCTGGAGGTAGCCCTGACGTCGTCACCCAGGCCGCTGCGCGCCGATGCGCGCCGGAACCGGGACCGCCTGGTCGAGGCCGCGACCGCGGCCTTTGCCGCCGATGGCCTCGCCGTGCCGCTGGACGAGATCGCGCGCCGGGCCGGGGTCGGCCCGGGCACGCTGTACCGGCATTTCCCGGCCAAGGAATCCCTGTTCGAGGCCGTCGTCCAGCACCGGCTGGCCGGCCTGGCCGAGCACGCCCGGTCGCTGCGCCTGGCCGCCGACCCGGGCGCGGCCCTGCTGGAGTTCGTGGACCGCCTCGTCCTCGAGGCCGCTCCCAAGCGCGACCTCGTGGATGCCCTCACCAGCGCGGGCGTCGAGGTCGGCCCGGCCGTGACGGCCGCGTCCGCAGCGCTCCGCGACGAGGCCGGCGAGCTGCTGCGGCGCGCCCAGCGAGCGGATGCCATCCGCGCTGACATCGGCACTAGCGAGCTGATGGCGCTGATCTCCGGGATGCTCGTCGCCCTCCAGCCGGGCGGTGCGCGCCGCGCGGACCCGCAGCTGGTCCTGAACGTGATCCGGGACGGCCTGCGGCCTGCGCCGCGGGGATCCGGCTAGCCGGGGCGGGCCGGCTGGCCGCGGCGGGCGGCGCGGCCAGTGGCAGGCTAGGCCCATGCGCTATGCGAATCTTGGCCGCTCCGGCCTGTCCGTCAGCCGCCTGTGCCTCGGGACCATGAACTTCGGGCCGCTCACCACGCCCGCCGACTCGCACCTGATCATGGATCATGCCCACGAGCTGGGCATCAACTTCTTCGACACCGCTAACCGCTACGGCGGCGCGATGAGCCCGCCCGGCCAGCTCGCGCCGGGCGAGACCCACTCGGGCTGGACCGAGGAGATCATCGGTGACTGGTTCGCCTCCGGCGGCGGCCGCCGCGAGCGCACCGTGCTGGCCACCAAGCTGTACGGGGCCATGGGCGACTGGCCCAACGAGGGCCGGCTGTCCGCCCTGAACATCCGCCGGGCCTGCGATGAGTCGCTGCGCCGGCTGCGCACCGACTACATCGACCTGTACCAGATGCATCACGTCGACCGGGACACTCCGTGGGAGGAGATCTGGCAGGCGATGGAGGTCCTGGTCACCCAGGGCAAGATCCTCTACGTCGGATCCTCCAACTTCGCGGGCTGGCACATCGCGAAGGCCAATGACGCCGCCGCGGCGCGCGGGTTCTTCGGCCTGGTCAGCGAGCAGTCGATCTACAACCTGATGACCCGCGAGATCGAGCTGGAGGTGCTGCCCGCGGCCCGCGAGTACGGGGTGGGCGTCATTCCCTGGTCGCCGCTGGAGGGCGGCCTGCTCGGCGGGGTGCTACGCAAGGAGCGCGACGGACAGCGCCGCCTGGCCGGCCGGGCCAAGGAGGCCGTCGAGAACAACCGGGAGCAGATCGAGGCCTACGAGCTGTTCTGCGAGGAGCTCGGCGAGGAGCCCGGTGCGGTGGCGCTGGCCTGGCTGCTGCACCAGGACGGGGTCACCGGGCCGATCGTGGGCCCGCGGACGCTGGACCAGGTCGACAGCGCACTGCGCGCCCTGGACCTGACCCTGGACTCCGACGCGCTCAAGCGGCTGGACGAGATCTTCCCCGGCTACCGGACCGCGCCCGAGCACTACGCCTGGTGAGCCCGGCCGGCCCGGCTCGCGATCGCGTACAGGTCGCGGGCCGGGCCGGTCAGCCGCCGGCCCGCCGGCCAGACCGCGCGCAGGTCCCGGCTCAGGTCCAGCCCGCTGACCGGGATGGCCCGCAGGGTGCCGGCTGCCAGCTCGGCGGCGACGGCCAGCGAGCTGAGCACCGCCGGCCCCGCGCCGGCGGCCGCGGAGGACTTGATGGCGGTAGTGGAGGACAGCTCGGCCAGCGGCGGCGCGAGCCGCAGGCCGGCCTGATCTCGCATGGCCTGCTCGAGATAGCGCCGGGTCCCGGAGCCCGCCTCCCTGGCGACCAGCGGCGCGGCCGCCAGCTCGGCGGCCGTGACGCCGGCCCGGCGCCGGGCCCACGGGTGCCCCGGCGCGACCACGGCGGTGAGCTCATCGCGGGCGACCCGGACGGCGCGCAGGCCGTCCGCCAGGTCCGGTCCCTCGATGAACCCGATATCCGCGGTGCCGGCCAGGACCGCCTGGGCCGCCTCGGCGGAGTTGACGGCGGTCAGCGCGACGGCCGCGGCGGCCGGGCCCGCGGACCGCAGCGCGGTCAGCCAGCCGGGCAGCAGGTACTCCGCGACGGTCAGGCTGGCGGCAACGCGCAGCCGGGACTCCTGCTCCCGGCGCAGCGCCGTGACGCCGGCGTCCAGGGCCGCTGCGGCGTTGACGGCGGCCTGCGACCAGCCGGCGACCAGTGACCCGGCCGGGGTCAGCCGGGAGCCGCGCGGCGACCGCTCGATCAGGGCCAGGCCCAGCCGCCCTTCCAGCTGCCGCATCCGGGCGCTGACGGCCGGCTGGGACATGCCGTGCTCCGCGGCGGCGCGGCCGAGGCTGCCCAGCCGGGCAACCGTGAGCAGCAGGTCGAACGGGGTCAGGTCCGAAACCCGCGGAGACAAGGCCATAAGCACAGGTTATGACCTCAGAACGGATCTCCCCCTACTGCTCCCGTCCCGGGCGGCGCACGCTCAGAGCATGACCCAGATCGCTGACCGCCCGCTGGCTGACGCGCGAGCCGGGGAGGCGGAGCCGGCCCGGCCGCCGGCCGGGATCGCCGGCCTGGGCCCGAACTGGTTCGCCGCCGTCATGGGGACCGGCATCGTGGCCACCGCCGGGGCCGCCCTGCCGGTGCACGTGCCGGGCCTGCGCGTCTTCGCCACCGTGATCTGGGCCCTGGCCGGCATCGTGCTGATCGTGCTGACCGCCTCGTGCGCCGCGAGCTGGACGCGGCACCCGCGCCGGATCCGGGAGTACCTGTCCGACCCGGTGATGGCGCAGTTCTGGGGGGCGCCGGCGATGGCGCTGATGACCGTCGGAGCGGGCACCCTGCTGCTCGGCCGCGGCTTCCTCGGGCCGGCGGCGGCCGGCGTCGACTGGGTGCTGTGGAGCGCCGGCACGGCGCTCGGCCTGGCCACCTCGTGCTGGATCCCGTACCTGATGATGACCCGCCATGACATCACCCCGGACGCGGCGTTCGGCGGCTGGCTGATGCCCGTCGTCCCGCCCATGGTCTCGGCGGCCACCGGCGCCCTGCTGATCCCCTACGCCGGAACCGGGCAGGGCGCGCTGACCCTGCTGCTGGCCTGCTATGCGATGTTCGGCATCAGCCTGTTCGCCTCGGTTGTCATCATCACCCAGCTGTGGTCCCGGCTGGTGCTGCACAAGGCCGGCAGCGCGGTCATGGTACCGACGCTGTGGATGGTGCTCGGCCCGCTCGGCCAGTCCGTCACCGCCGCCGGCAACCTGGGCACCCAGGCCGCGAAAGTGCTGCCCGCGCCGTACTCGGCCGGGGCGGCCGTGTTCGCCCTGCTGTACGGGGTGCCGGCCTGGGGATTCGCCATGATGTGGCTGGCGCTGGCGGCGGCCATCACGATCCGGACCGCCCGGCGCGGCCTGCCGTTCGCGCTGACCTGGTGGAGCTTCACCTTCCCGGTGGGCACGTGCGTGACCGGGACGATCGCGCTGGCGGGCCGTAGCCACTCCGTGGTGCTGCTGGCGGCTGCCGTCGCCCTGTACGGGCTGCTGCTGGCCGCGTGGCTGCTGGTCGCCGCCCGCACCCTGCACGGGAGCGTGACCGGCCGCCTCTTTGCCCCGGCCCGCAGCCGCGGCGCGCAGCAGCCGGGCCCCGCATAAGGCCGCCTGGCCTAGCCCGGCGTGATCATGCCGCCCACGACCCCGGCCACGGCCCGGCGGACGGCCGCGGCATCGGGGGGCGGGCTCGCCCGGTCCCCGAACAGCAGGTGCCCGGCCCCGATCAGGGTCGGCGCCAGGGTCGCGATGTCGGCGTCAGGCGCGATCCGCCCCCGTGCCCGCTCGGCCTCGAGGTAGCCGGCGATCATCTCCGTGGCCTCGGTCAGCAGCGGGACGCCGCGCGGCCGGGACTGGCGCAGCCGGGCGCGCAGGTCGTCCCGGAAGGTGATGAGGCTGACCAGGGCCACGGCCACGGGCCCGAATATCTCGGTCAGCGCACCGGCGACGTTCCCGGTCACCGTCCCGGTCCCCGCGGCGGCGCGGAGTACGGCGGCCTGCTCCCCCAGCCGGGCGATCCGGTCCAGCACGAGCTCGGCCAGGAAGGCGTCGAAGTCAGCGAAGTGCCGGTGCAGGACACCCTTGGCACAGCCCGCCTCGGTGGTAACGGCCCGGCTGGTCAGGGCATGCGGCCCGGACTGCAGCAGGATGCGCCCGGCCGCGCCGAATAGCTGCTCGCGGACGTCGCGGATGGCCACCCCGGTCGGCACCGGCTGCTCTCCTCGTGCTCGCTTGCCCTGTGCTGGCTTGCCCTGTGCTGGCTCGCCCTGTGCTGGCTTGCCCGCGAGCTGGCTGGCGGCGAGCTCGCTTCTCGGTGCGCCCACAGCGAACCGCATCCCGTCGCGGTGGTCGAGTGGGCGCTTGCCCATTACGGTGGGCGCATGCCCACTCTACCGCCGGGCCAGCCGCCCGTCCCGCGCCCCGAGTCTCATCAGCAGCGGCAGGTCGCCGAGTCCTTCGGCGCCGACGCCGGCCGCTACGACCGGGCCCGGCCGGGCTATCCCGAGGCCATGGTGGCGCGGATCATCAGCGCCAGCCCGGGACCGCGAATCGTGGACGTGGGCACCGGGACCGGCATCGCCGCGCGCCAGTTCGGTGCGGCCGGCGGCCAGGTGCTCGGCGTCGATCCCGACGCGCGGATGGCGGAACTGGCCCGGCGGCACGGGCTGCCGGTCGAGGTGACCACCTTCGAGTCCTGGGATCCGGCCGGGCGGGTCTTCGATGCCGTCATCGCCGGGCAGTCCTGGCACTGGGTGGATCCGGTCGCGGGCGGGGCGAAGGCGGCGCAGGCGCTGCGTCCCGGCGGGCGGCTGGCGCTGTTCTGGAACGCCTACCAGCCGCCGGCCGAGCTGAACGAGGCCTTCGCGGTGATCTACCGCCGGGTCCTGCCGGACCTGCCCCTCGGCGGCGCGCTGCCCGGCCCGGACGGGTACTCCGTCCTCGGCGCCCGGGCCGCGGACGGGCTGCGGCAGGCCGGCGGGTTCGGCGAGCCGGAGGAGTGGCGGTTCGGCTGGCAGCGCTCGTTCCGCCGCGCGGAGTGGCTGGACCTGATGCCCACCACCGGCGGCTTCAGCCGGCTGCCCGCAGCCCAGCAAGAGCAGCTGCTGGCGGGCATGGGCGCGGCCATCGACGCGTTCGGGGGCACGTTCACGATGACGTCGGCGACAGTCGTGATCACGGCGGCCCGGTCCTGACGGCGCTCACGGGCGCTGCTGCGGTCAGCTGGCAGCGGGCTCCGGTGCGCTCGCGTGACCTAGCTGCCCGGGCTGATAGTCGCCGCCCCGCTGCTGCAGGATGACGTTCAGCCGGTTGAAGGCGTTGATGACAGCGATGTGGGCCACCAGGGCCAGCAACTGCTCATCGTCGTAGTGACGGGCCGCGTCCGCCCACGCCTCGTCGGTGACGCCGGCGCCGTCGGCCAGGCGGGTGCCCTGCTCGGCGAGTTCCAGCGCGGCCCGCTCCGCGTCGGTGAAGACCGTCGTCTCCCGCCAGGCCGCGACCAGGCTCAGCCGGACTGGCGTCTCCCCCGCCCGCACCGCCTCCTTGACGTGCATGTCGAGGCATCCCCCGCAGCCGTTGATCTGGCTGGCGCGGATGTTCACCAGGTCCCGGGTCGCCGCCGGGAGCGCTGAGCCGGCCAGGACCTTGCTGGCCGCGATCAGGTGCTGGGCGAACTTCGGCCCGAGGTCGGTGCGGAAGGGGCTGAGCCGGGCTGGCATCACGATCTCCTTCGGTGCGAGTGCGGTACACCTCCTGGGACGAGCAGGCCGTCGCTTTCGTAACAGCGCGCCGGGCAAGGTCTAGCCGGGCGGCGCCGGGAGGTCCATGGCCGCCAGCCGCTCCGGGGCGGCCACGGACAGGATCTCGACGATCCGGCCGCCGGCGACGGTGCATGCCATCACGCCCAGCGGCTTCCCGCTCCGGCTCGACGCCAGGATCCCCGGCTCCCCGTTGACCAGGACCCGGCGTGCCGTCACCGGGCTGCGGCCCTCAAGCCGGGCCCGGCTCGCCACCTCCGCCGCCCCCCGCCGGACGACCATGCCTCGCGCAGACCAGGTGCGCCAGGTCACATCCGGGTCGAGCACCCGCAGCAGCCCGTCGAAATCCCCGCCGCGGGCGGCCGCGATGAACGCGTCGACCACCTCGCGCTGCTGCCGCCGCTCGCCGGCCGGCTGGCGGGTGCCGTGCACCTTCCGGCGGGCCCGGCTGGCGAGCATCTTGGCGGCGTCAGCGGACTTGCCGGTGATCTGGCCGATCTCCTCGAACGGGACCGCGAACATGTCGTGCAGCACGAACGCCAGCCGCTCGGCGGGACGCAGGGTATCGAGCACCACCAGCAGGGCCAGCCCGACCGATTCAGCGAGCAGCGCCTCGTCCTCGGGCGCCCCGCTGTCCTCGGTCACCACCAGCTCGGGAAGCTGCTCTTCGTAGGGCACCTCGGGCCGGGCCTGGCGCGAGCGCAGGACGTCGATGCAGACCCGGCTCACCACGGTGGTCAGCCAGCCGGACAGGCTGCCGATCGCGGCCGCGTCCTGGCGTGCCAGCCGCAGCCACGCCTCCTGCACCGCGTCCTCGGCGTCCGCCCGCGATCCGAGCATCCGGTAGGCCACCGCCGTCAGGCGCCCGCGCTGCTGCTCGAAGGCTGCTGTCACGGCGTCATCGGGACCTGGTCCGGTCATCCTGGTTACCTTCCCCCAGCGAGATCCGTCATGGGTAGGACGAGCCCGGCCGGGCGGAAGTAACCGGCGCGGCGCCCGGCAGGAGTCAGGCGGCTCCCGGTCCTGACGACCGGC
This sequence comes from Streptosporangiaceae bacterium, assembly GCA_036490755.1. GTDB lineage: Bacteria > Actinomycetota > Actinomycetes > Streptosporangiales > Streptosporangiaceae > DASUBV01. The sequence continues at coordinate 22,345 of DASXDJ010000098.1, read as the reverse complement.
CATGATGTTCTCGCCTTGACAATAGTTATCAGTTGATCTAACTATTAAGCATGGCTGCTCTCGATGTCCTGCTCGGCGTCCTGGGCGACCCGACGCGGCGGGAGGTCATGCAGCTGCTGAGCGCCGGGCCCCGGCGGGCGGGCGAGATCGCCGACTCAGCCGGGGTATCCCGGCCGGTGATGAGCCGCCACCTGCGGGTGATGCTGCAGGCCGGCGTGGTCGCCGATGAGCGGGACCCGGCCGACGCCCGGCTGCGCATCTTCCGGCTGCGGCCGGAGTCGGTCGCGGGCCTGCAGGCGTGGCTGGATCAGCTGCAGGCGCACTGGGATGACCAGCTGCGTTCGTTCAGGAAGCACGTCGAGACGGGGGCCCCTTGACTACTCCACTCGCTGAAGGGCGGGGATTCCGTCCCTCGCGGGACGGGTTTCCTGTTTCGCCGCGGCCTGCACGAGAGGTTGCCCTCTGTGTCTGACGTCCGCTCCGCAGGCATCGCCGCCGTTTCCGGCGGCTGCCGCCAGCCCGACGGCAAGAATGTTCTTCGCGGCGTTGAAGTCCCGGTCGTGCCGGGTGCCGCAGGCCGGGCACGCCCAGTTGCGCGTCCCGAGGGTGAGGTCGGCGAGCTGGAACCCGCACGCCGAGCATGTCTTGCTGGACGGGAACCAGCGGCCGACGACAACTACCTGACGGCCGTACCGCTGCGACTTGTACTCCAACTGGCGGCGGAACTCGCCCCAGCCGGTGCGGGAGATGGCGCGGGCCAGACTGCGGTTACGGACCATATTGCTGACGGCCAGGTCCTCGATGGCGATGATGTCGAACTGGCGGACCAGATCCGTGCTGAGCTTGTGCAGGAAGTCGCGGCGCGCGTCGGCCACCCGGGCGTGGGCGCGGGCGACCTTCCGCCGAGCCTTGGCGCGGTTGGCGGAGCCTTTCTGACAGCGGGCCAGCCGCCGCTGCCATCGCTTCAGCCGCCGCTCATGCATGTCCATGTGCCGCGGGTGCGGGATCCGCTGTCCCTCAGACAGGACTGCGAAGTCCGTCAGACCGAGATCAATGCCCACGGCATCGCCTGTCGCTGGCAGCGGTTCCGAATCGGCAGCCCAGGCGTGGAAGGTCACGAACCACCAGCCCGCCGTGTCGCGGGCTACTGTGACCGAGGTGGGGTTCAGCGCGGCCAGATCGGCGCCAGGCCACGTCCACGTCAGACGCAGTGGCTTGCTCATCTTGGCCAGCCACAGGTCCGTACCTTTCATCCGGAATGCCGACCTGGTGTAGGTGGCGGACTGACGGCTGCAGCGCGACTTGAACCGCGGGTAACGGGCCCGACGGGCGAAGAACGCCCTGAACGCCACGTCCTGGTGGCGAAGTGCCTGCTGGAGCGGGACGCACGAGACCTCGGCCAGGAACGCGAGTTCCGGGTCGCGTTTCATCACGGTCAGCGTCCGGTTCCAGACCACTCGCACGCACCCGAACGTGCGGTTCAGTATGGCCTGCTGTTCCGCGGTCGGGTATGCCCGGCACCGGTACGCCGTCCTCACTCGTCAATTATGGCACTAACTGCTCTAAGAGCGCTAGGGCCGCGCCCTGCGCACCGCGAGAGCATCTCGACCCGCTACTCGGGACACCAGGTTCCGCCGGGGCCAGAAGGCCGAGACTTCTCTAGGGGGACCCAGTGAAAACCACTTCGACCGTGTCGGTCAGTGTTGACCCGGCGACCGCGTTCACCGCGTTCACCGCGGAGATCGACCTGTGGTGGGTACGGGGCCCGATCAACTACTTCGACTCCGGACGGGCCGTCGGCATGCGCTGCGAGCCCGGCGTGGGCGGCCGCCTGCTGGAGGTCTACGACGAGGCCTCGGGCGAGGGACTGGAACTGGCCCGGATCACCGCCTGGGAGCCCGGCCGCCGGCTGGCCTGGACCAGCTCGGTGGACGACGTGCAGACCGAGGTGCGGTTCCGGCCCGAGGGCCAGGGCACCGAGGTAACGGTCGAGGCGACGATCCCCGAGGGCGGCACCGACCAGGGCGGCACGGCCTGGCTGCGGGTGGTGCCTAAGTGGTTCCCGGCCTGGTGCCAGCGGCGCGCGAGCGCCCCGCGGACCCAGCGCGAGCTGAGCCGGCTGGCCGTGGCCCTGTACTACGCGCGGCCTGCGGCGGCCGCCCGGTTCCTGGCCGACGTCTTCGGACTGGAATCCCCCGACCCGCTCCCGGCGGGACCCGACCCGCTGCCCGAGGGCCACTACGGGCCGCCGTGGATCGAGTTCCGGGTCGGCAACGCGTCACTCCTGGTGTCGACCCGCAGGTCCGAGCCGCCGGCCGACGCGGAGAGCACGCACGAGACCTGGGTCTTCGTCGACGACCTCGACGCCCACTTCGAGCGGGTCCGGGCGGCCGGGGCGACGATCGTCAGCGAGATCCGCCAGACGGGCTTCCGCGCCTACACCGCCGCCGACCCCGAGGGCCACCGCTGGATCTTCGCCCAGGGCCGCCCCGGCCAGGTGTAGCTGATCACGCCCGGACGGCGAACGCCGGCCACGGTAGCGTCGGCCGCAGCCCTGGTCAGAGGCATTCGCGCCCTAACTCCATTTGGTCAAGGTTATTTATGTTTGATGTTTAAGGGCAGACCGGCTACGGTGCTGATGACCCGGCAGCCGGCCGGGCTGGCGCAGGGACCGGCGGCAGCCGCCTGCCGAGCAACGTGGAGGCAGGATGCACGTCCGCGCGAGCGCGCAGCAGGCGACGGCATGCGACGGTGACGTCCTGGTGCTGCCGGTCTACACCGGCGGCGAGCTGCCGGCTGTGACGGCGGACGCCGCGCGGGTCAGCGGGCTGGACCTGGGCGCGGTGGCCCGGCGGTTCCGGCTCCGCGCGGCCGGCGACCGGTGCTGGATACCGGTGCCGCCCGGCGGCGAGCTGGGCTGCGAGGACATCATGCTGGTCTGCGCCGGGGCCCGCGCTGGCGGTGCGGGCGGCGGCGTGAGCGCGGACAGCCTGCGCACGGCCGCGATGCTGTCGGCGCGGCACGCGGGCCGGGCCACGGTGGTGTCCGCGCTGGCCGGCGTGCCGGTCGCGGGGCGCGACGCGGCAGAGATCGCCGCGGAGGGCGCGATGCTGGGCGCCTACCGGTTCGACCGGTACCGCAGCCCGGACCGCGACACCCGCGAACCGGGCGTCGAGGTAGTCGTCCTGCCGGGGGCCAGCGAGCAGTCCGTCCAGGCCGGCCAGGCCATCGGCGCGGCCACCAACCTGGCCAGGGACCTCACCAACACCGCGCCCGGCGACCTGACGCCGCAGGCGTTCGCCGGGATCTGCGCGGACCAGGCCAGCCGGCTGGGACTGTCGTTCCGGGCGCTGGAGCTCGACGAGCTGCGGGCCCGCGGATTCGGCGGCATCGCCGGGGTCGGCGCGGGCAGCCCGAACCCGCCGGTCCTGGTGTGCCTGAGCACACCCGGCGCCGGTGACCCGGCGGACACCGCGGGCGACCCGGGGCCGACGGCGCTGGTCGGCAAGGGCATCACCTTCGACTCCGGCGGCCTGGACCTCAAGGACCTGTCCTGGATGCTGCAGATGAAGGACGACATGGCGGGCGCGGCCGCGATCCTCGGCGCCCTGATCGCGCTGCAGCCGCTCGGCCTGCGCCCGCGCGTGCGCGCCTACCTGGCGCTGGCTGAGAACGCCGTCAGCGGGCAGGCCACCCGGCCCGGCGACGTGCTGCGGCATTACGACGGGCGGACCACCGAGGTGGTCAGCCCGGACGCCGAGGGCCGGCTCGTCCTGGCCGACGCGATCAGCTACGCGCGGGAGCAGGCCGCGGCGCGGATCATCGACGTGGCCACGCTGACCGGCAGCACCGGCCTGGGCCCCGACCTGTGGGGCATCATCGGGAACTCCCAGCCGCTATTGGACGCGCTGCTGACGGCGGGCGGGCGAGCCGGCGAGCCGGGCTGGCAGCTGCCGCTGTGGGAGGGCTACCGGCGCAAGCTGCGCTCCGACATCGCCGACATCCGCAACCTGCAGCTAGGCGAGCAGTGGCCGCACGGTGCGGTGTGGGGCGCCATGTACCTGAGCGAGTTCGCCGGGGACTGCGACTGGGCCCACCTGGACACCGGCGCCACGGTGTTCCGCGCCGAGGCCGACGACACGTGGATCGCGGGCGGCACCGGCAGCGGCACCCGCACCCTGATCGAGTACCTGCGCGCCGCCGATTCCGGCGCTGCCGGCCGCTAGACCGGGCGGCCCCGGCCGGCCCGGGTAGCGGCCGGGCGGAGACGGCTGGTCCGTGGCCGGCCGGGCGGGTTACCTCGCCGTGGCCGGGGCGGGCAGCGCGGCTTCCGGCTCGCGGAGCGGGAAGTGACAGGCCGCCTGCTGACCGGCGGCGGTGAACGAGCGCAGCGGCGGCTCCTGCCGGGCGCACAGGTCCTGCGCGCGCGGACAGCGGGTGCGGAACCGGCAGCCCGACGGCGGCCGGACCGCGGACGGCAGCTCGCCGGTCACGCCGGCCCGCCCGCGCGCCTGCTCGGCCTGCGCCGTCGCCACCGGCACGGCATCGATAAGCCCGCGGGTGTAGGGATGGGCGGGCCGGTCGTAGACCTGCGCGGCGGGGCCGGTCTCGACGAGCTTGCCGAGGTACATCACGCCGATCCGGTCGGCCAGGTAGCGGACCACGGACAGGTCGTGGGAGATGAACAGGTAGGTCAGGCCGTGGTCGCGCTGCAGGTCGCGCATCAGGTTGAGGACCTGCGCCTGGATCGAGACATCCAGTGCCGAGACCGGCTCGTCGGCGACGATCAGCCGCGGCCGCAGGATCAGCGCGCGGGCCAGCCCGAGCCGCTGCCGCTGACCGCCGGAGAACTCGTGCGGGAAGCGCTCGGCCCAGGCGGGCGGCAGCCCGACCTCGGCCAGGATGCCGGCCACCCGCGCTCGCTGCTCGGCGCGGCTGCCGCGGCGCTGGATGGCCAGCGGCTCGCGGAGCACCGAGCCGGCCCGCATCAGCGGGTCCATGGCCGCGCCGGAATCCTGGAACATCAGCTGCACGTGAGCGCTGCGCCGCCGTCGCTCCCCCGGCGGCATGGCGGTCAGGTTCTCGCCGTCGAGGATGACGGAGCCGGCGGTCGGCCGCTCCAGCCCGGCGATCATGCGGCCGATGGTGGTCTTGCCGCAGCCGGACTCGCCGACCATGCCGAACGTCTCGCCCGCGGCGATGCCGAAGCTGACCTCCGCGACGGCGCTGACCAGTCCCGCCCGGCGGCGCCGCAGCGTGCCGCCACCCGCCGGGAAGTCCTTGGTCAGCCCGTCGACCTGCAGCAGCGGCGCGGGTCCGGCCAGCGATGGCGGCCTGGCGGGCGGGTCGCGGGGCGCCTCGGTCACCGCCAGTCCGTCCTTGGGCGCACCGCCACCGGGGCCGGGGTCTTCCGCGGCGGCGCCGACGGGGAAGAAGCAGCGGTAGGCGTGCATCAGCGGGTCGCCGGCCGGGCCGGGCTCGGCCTCGCGGCACTGGTCCTGCGCTCGCTGGCACCGCGGCGCGAACGCGCACGCTGTCGCCGGCCGGGTCAGGTCGGGCGGCGCGCCGGGGATGCTGTACAGCGGCGCGGCCGACCCGGCCGCCTTCTCCGGCAGCGCGGCGAACAGCGCCTCGGTGTAGGGGTGGCGGGGGCTGGTGAACAGCGCTGCGGTGCTGGTGGTCTCCACCACCTTGCCGGCGTACATGACCGCGACCCGGTCGGCCCGCCCGGCGATTACCCCCAGGTCGTGGGTGACCAGCACCACGGCCATGCCCAGCTGCGCGCGCAGCTGATCGATCAGCTCCAGGATCTGCTGCTGGATCGTGACGTCCAGTGCGGTCGTCGGCTCATCGGCGATGAGCAGCTTCGGCTCGCAGGCCAGCGCGATCGCGATCATGGCCCGCTGGCGCATCCCGCCGGACAGCTGATGGGGGTACTGACCGGCCCGCTCGGCGGGCCGGGGCATCCCGACCAGGCCCAGTGCCTCGACCGCGCGCTCACGGGCGGCCGCGCGGCTGGCCCTGCGGTGCACCCGCACGGACTCGGCGATCTGGTCGCCGACGGTCATCATCGGGTTCAGCGCGCTCATCGGATCCTGGAAGATCATGCCGACCTCGTTGCCCCGGACCCGGCGCATGTCCGGCTCGCCCAGGGCCGAGATCTCCCGGCCGGCCAGCCGGACCTGGCCGCCGGTGACCTGGCCGCCGGCGGGCAGCAGCTGCAGGACCGACAGCGCGGTCATGGTCTTGCCGCAGCCCGACTCCCCCACCAGGCCCAGGCACTCGCCCGGCCCCACGGTCAGGCTCACCCCGTCCAGGGCGCGCACGGTGGCCTGCCGCAGCCGCAGCTCAACGTGCAGGTCGTCGATCTCGAGCACCGGGATCATGAGTCGCTCACTCCTGCACCGCCGGGGCCGCCCGGCTCCACATGTGCACCAGGCGCGTGCCGCCGGGCAGCCGCACGGCGTGCACGGGCCAGGTATCGGCGGGGCTGCCGTCGGCGCTGGCCGCGAAGCAGCCCGGGCCAGCCGGGCGCAGCCGCAGGCTGACGGGGGCCCGGCCTATCTCGCCCGCGGCCAGGCCGCGGGCCCGCAGCTCGCCATGCCAGGCGCCATCCCGGCCGCTGATGCGCAGCCGCCAGGTGCCGCAGGCATACGACCCGGTCACCTCGGATGCTGCCGCCGCGCCGGGCGGGGCGTCCTCTCGCAGCACAACCCCGGCGGGCCTCGCGCCGCCGGACCCCGCGGTGCCGGGCGCGGGGGCCGGGCCGCCGGGCGGGGGCGCCCACGCCGGCGGCACGGTGACGCCGCACAGCTCACTCAGCAGCGGGCCGAAGACCTCCCTGACCAGCGGCGCCGCGTCGCCCCCGCCGTTGACCAGCAGCACTACGGCGGCCGCGTGATCGGGCAGCACGCGCAGGAAGGACTCATAGCCGCGGGCACCGCCATCGTGGCCGAGCACGGCGGCATCTCCCCACTGCTCGAGCCCCCAGCCCAGGCCCCAGCTGTCGGCCGGCGCGCTGTACACCGGGCGCGCGGCGGGCTGCCGCATCAGGGCGGCCAGGTCCGCCGGGATGAGCCGGCGCGGACGGCCGCGGCAAGGCGGCCTGTCAGCCGCGCCGGCGACCGCGACGGCGGCACCGAACCGGAGCAGGTCGCCCGCCGTTGCGCACAGCACGCCCGCCGGGCCCATCGACCGGGGCACCGGCCAGCCCGTCGCCACCCGCAGCCGCCCGCCCGCGCGGGACTCGTGCCCGACGGCGAACGGCCAGCACAGTGCCCGCTCCGGGCTGGTGGTCGTCCGGCTCATGCCGAGCGGGCCGAGGATCCGCTGCCGCAGCTGCCGGTCCCAGCCGCTGCCGGTCACCACCTCGGTGATCCGCCCGAGCAGGCTGTACCCGGCATTGCCGTAGGAGAAGATCTGGCCGGGTCCGAACGGCCGGCTGATCCCGGCGGCCCGGCCGGCGAACAGCTTCAGGGCGTCATCGCCCGGCCCGGTGTCGCGGAAGAAGTCAGCATCGATGCCGCTGGTGTGGGACAGCAGGCTGCCGATGGTGACGGGCCCGTCGTGCGCCGCGTCGGCTGCGGCCAGTCCGGGCAGCACGGACGCGGCCGGCTGGCCGAGGCTGACCCGGCCCTCCGCGACGAGCTGCAGGACGACCATGGCGGTGAGCGTCTTGGTGACCGAGGCCAGGTGGAACACGGTCGCGGGAGTGACGGGCTGGCCGGTCTGCCTGCTGGCCTGGCCCGCTGACCAGGTCGTGACCCGGCCGTCCTGCCAGATGCCGGCACTTGCGCCGGCGATGCCGCGGGGGGCGAGCGCCGCCGCCAGCTCAGCGGCCAGCCGGGCCGGGCTCGCCGTCACCGGGTCCGCGCCCGGACACTGAAGGCATCCCGGAGCCCGTCGCCGATGAAGTTGAACGCGACGACAGTGAGCACGATGGCCAGGCCAGGGCAGAAGATCATCCACCAGTAGCCGGCCTCGGCGAAGGAGATGCCGCTGGACAGCATGGTGCCCCAGTCGGCCGCCGGCGGGGGCACCCCGATGCCCAGGTAGCCCAGGGCGGCGACGACCAGGATCGCATCGGCCACCTGGAAGGTCGCGTTGACCGCCATGGTCCCGATCGCGTTCGGAATCACATGCCGGATCACCATCCGGGGCGTGCGCCCGCCCATCATCTTCACGGCCTGGACAAAGTCCCGGGAGATCGTGGTCAGCGCCTCGCCGCGGACCAGCCGGGCCGGGCCGAGCCAGGCCACGTAGCCGATGACGATGATCAGCATCGGCACGCTGAAGCTCAGTACGTGGGCCAGGAAGATCAGGAAGAACAATGACGGGATGGACGACAGCGCATCCACGATGCGCATCATCAGCGCGTCGACCACGCCGCCGGCCACCGCGGCGACCGCGCCCCACAGCGCCCCGAAGATGGTGGCGAACAGCGCGGCAGCGATGCCGACCTCCAGCGAGGCCTGGCCGCCGGCCATCAGCCGGCCCAGCTCGTCAAAGCCCAGGTTGTCGGTGCCCAGCGGGTGGCCGGGCGAGCCGGGCGCCAGGTTCGCGGTGGCCAGGTTGGCGTGGACCTGATCGGTGCTGTACAGGTGCGGGCCGATGAAGCAGAACAGCACCAGCGCCACCAGCAGCACCAGGCCGGCCACCGCGACCCGGTTCTCGGCGAAGGCGCCCAGCAGCGCCCGCCCGGCGGGCCGCGGCGCATCGGCCAGCCCGGCCGCTGGCCCGGCGGGCGGCTGGACGGCCGCCAGTTCCTGGCCGGCGGTCATGACCGGCCGTACCGCACGCGCGGGTCGAGCAGCGCGTACCCGATGTCAGCCAGCAGGTTGCCGGCCACCGTGGCGACGCCGACCACCAGGACGACGGCGAGTTCCACCGGGAAGTCGTTCACCTGCGCCTCATTCCAGAACAGCAGGCCCATGCCCGGGTAGTTGAAAACCTGCTCGACGATCACGCTGCCGGCCAGCACCCACGGCACGCTCAGCCCCAGCAGGGTCACCATCGACGTCAGGGAGTTGCGCAGCACGTGACGCACCAGGATCCGCCGCGGCGGCAGGCCCTTGGCCCGCGCCGTCCGGACCCAGTCCTCGGCCAGGTTGTCCAGGATCGAGGAGCGCAGGTAGCGGCTGAACAGCGCGACCATCCCGAGCGCCAGCGAGGCGACCGGCAGGATCATGCCCTGGAAGCTGCCCAGGATGGCCGGGATCGAGTTGGTCTGCGGCGCCTCGGCCGGCAGCAGCCGCAGATCGACGCCGAAGATCAGCACCAGGGCCAGGGCGAGGAAGAAGGTCGGGGTGGCGTACAGGACGAACGCCACGCCGGTCCCGATGTGATCGGCGGGCTTGTTGCGCCGCACCGCCTGCAGCAGTCCCAGCGGGATAGCGATGAGCAGCGCGACCGCGATCGAGATCGCGGTCAGCAGGGCCGTCTTGGGCAGCGCCTGGCCCAGGACCGCCGACACCGGCTGGTTGAGCTTGTAGGAGAAGCCCAGGTCGCCGCGCAGCACCTGCGTCAGCCAGGTCCAGTACTGCACCGGGATCGGCCGGTCATAGCCCATCCGGTGGTCGAACTGGGCCACCTGCAGCGGGGTCGCCGACTTGCCCAGGATGGCCCGGCCCGCGCCGCCCGGCAGCACGTGCAGCATCACGAAGACCACGAGCGAGACCAGGAACAGGACCACGACGGCCTGCAGCAGCCGGTGCAGGATATAGCGCTGCATTCAGGCCACCCCCACTGGTTGCCCGGCCGTCGCGGTCTGTGTCAACGCAGATGTCATTCCGGAGCGCTTCCTGGCTAATTTAGTGCGTAAAGTACCAGTTCTCCGGGTTGATGAAGAGGAGCGGATTGAACGGCGCCACGCCATGCAGGTTGCCGGCAACCTCCTCGATGGGCGTCGAGCCGAAGGGCTGCCACAAGACCGGGACCTGCCGGGCCGCGTAATCCTCGTACGTGCTCATGGCCGCTGGCGCGGACGAGGTGATCGTGGAGTTGATCAGCTTGTCCATCTGCGGGTCGGAGTAGCTGCCGATGTTCTGGCCGGCCCCGGTGGCGAAGTAGGGCTGGCCCGAGGGGAAGGCCGAGGCGTAAACCACCCCGCCGTAGTTGAGGATCTGCCAGTCACAGCTGGCCTGGGACGACTTGCACTGGACCGCGTCGGACAGCAGCTGGTGCACGGGGACCTGGCTCAGCTTGATGCCGATCCCGGCCTGGCTGGCGTCGGAGACCAGCTGCTGCATGACCTCGCTGACCGTCTGGGTGCCGCTGTAGCTCTCCAGCTTGAGCTCCAGCTGCTGGCCGGCCGTGACACCGGCGCCGCACTGGCCGGCGCCGGAGCCGGGATGACTGCACATGGCCACTCCGGACGCTGGCACGCTCCAGCCGTGCGCCTGCAGGATCTTGCGAGCGGCCGGGATGCTGAACGGGTAGGGATTCTTCGACCCGGCCGCGTCGATGAACGGGTTGGCCGGCAGCCGTGGCACCGGGCCGTACCCGGCGTAGCCGTAGCCGTTGTCGGCCTTCTCGATGTCCACGTCCTGGTTGACGACGGTCTGCAGCGCCTGGCGGAGGTAGAGCTGGCGCAGCAGCGGCCCGGCCGCGGGGTTGTTGAAGTTGATGAGCAGGTACTGGAAGCCCCAGTAGTTGACCGGGTACATCTGGTAGCCGCTGACCGGGTTGTGGCCAACGGCCTGGGAGACCGGCTTGGGCGGCAGCACCTGGGTCGGCACGTACCCGAGTGAGATGGACGAGCCCGAGCGCAGCTCGTTGTACTCGGCGGTGTCGCTGGTGAAGGGCAGGAACTTGAGCCCGGCCAGCTTCGGCTTCACCGGCCCGGAGTAGGACTTGTTCGCCGTCATCGAGTACGAACCGCCGGGCGTGTAGGCCGACAGCCGGAACGGCCCGTCGACCACCCGCCACAGCGGGCTGGTGGCGTAGCCGGCCTGGTCCTTGGCCTGGGCGGTCAGGTAGCGGTAGACCTTCGGACACGATTTCGCCTGGACCGCCGCGTCCTCGGCCGAGCAGCTGCCGTGCTGCCCGGGCCCGGTCAGGTCCCAGGCCAGCGGCAGGGGCGTGATCTGGGACAGCTCGCCGTAGAGGAAGTAATTCGGCGACACCGCCGACTTCAGGTGGAAGGTGACCGTGCCGGCCTGGTCGTCATAGCTGACCGACTTCAGGTCATCGGGCAGCTGGCCGGGATTGTAGCTGGCGAAGTTCTGCTTCTCCGTGCGGTCGAGGCCGACCCAGAAGGCGACGCTGCGCGGCGTGACCTTCGTGCCGTCTGACCAGCGGTAGTCCTTCAGGTGGATGGTGACGGTCGTGTTGCCGTCGGCGAAGGCGGGCGGGCTGGCCAGGGAGAGGGAGTAGTTGGCCGCGGGGCTGGCCCCGTTCCCGAACCAGTACAGCGGCCGGTACATCAGCGACTGGAAGGTCGTGGTGTTGGAGGTCGTCAGGTACTGGATGCTGAAGAACGGGAAGATGTAGTCCGGTCCGTTGCCGGCCTCCTCGGCGATGGTGGCGGTGCCGCCGTGCACGGGCTTGCCTGCGGCCGCGGACCCGCTGGCGCCGGGCACGGAGTTACTGGCGCAGGCCCCGAGGGTAAGTGCGGCCGCGAGGGCGGCGGCCGCTGCTGCCAGATGCCGGCGTGAGGCTTTCATGCACACTCTCCCCTGATCACGGGCGCACGGCAGAACACCCGGATCGGGCCGTTCTCCGTCAGCTGGTCGCGTTGTGGCCGACATCCTCGCATCGCCGGCTTTAATCGTCAACAGTAGTAATGTTTGATTTTTGGCTGCTGGCTACCCGGGCGACATATCACCTGTTCAGCGCCATGTCAGGCTAGGTGAGCCGGAGCAGATCCTGGTAACTGTCGGGTCGGCGGTCGCGGTAGAACTGCCACACCGAGCGGGCCTCCTCGATCTGGGCCAGGTCCAGGTCGGCGGCCACGAACTCGTCCTTGTCCTCCCCGGCGCGAGCCAGCACCTCGCCGCGCGGGCCGCACAGGTAGGAACTGCCGAAAAAGCGCACCGACGACAGCGGCTGCTCGACCCCGACGCGGTTGATGGCGGCCACGAAGTACCCGTTGGCCAGGGCCTGGGCGGGCTGTTCCAGGTTCCAGGCGTGCCGGGCGTAGTCCGAGGTGGCGCTCGGGTTGAAGACGATCTCGGCGCCGTTGAGGCCCAGCGCCCGCCACACCTCCGGGAAGTGCCGGTCGTAGCAGATCGCCACCCCGATCCGGCCGGCTGAGGTGCGGAAGACCGGGTAGCCGAGGTCGCCGGGGGCGAAGAAGAACTTTTCCCAGTAGCACGGGCCGAGCTGCGGGATGTGGGTCTTGCGGTACTTGCCCGCGACCGACCCGTCGCTCTCCAGGACCATGGCCGTGTTGAAGTACATCCCCGGCGCGGCCTTCTCGAAGAACGGCACGACCAGGACCACGCCCAGCCGGCGGGCCACGCTGGCCATCAGCGAGACGGTCTGGCCGTCGTCCGGCTCGGCCCAGGCGAACCACTTGGGGTCCTGCTCGGCGCAGAAGTACGGCCCGTTGCACAGCTCCTGCAGGCCGATCACCTGCGCCCCGTCAGCGGCAGCCGCCTCGACCAGCGCCACCTGGCGCTGCAGCGCCTCATCCTTGCCGGTGTTGCCATAGGCCTGCACCACGGCAGTTCGAACGACCCGTGACATATCTTCGGTCCTCTCGGCTGGCCCGGCGCGCAGCTGCAGGCCAGGGGCGCTCGCAGCGGATCACGCCGGGAGGTGGGGCGACACAGCGCACGCTAACCGGGGCTGGCGCCAAACGTCAAACATGAATACTGTTGACTTCTGGTCCGGGACCCGGAATCCGCAACCTGAGACCCTGAGCCCGAGGAGGACCCGACATGATCACCGAGCCCGGCACTGCGGGCCGCAAGGACGCCCGGCCCGAGCGCGAGGCCACGTGAGCACAGACGGCCCGGCGGCAGCGCCCGCCATCGCCGACCTGGTGGCCGCCTTCGCGCCGGGCCCGGCCGACCCGCCGCCGCTGGAGCTGGCCCGCCGGGTGCTGGCCACGGTCAGCGACCACGACCGGTGGCGGCAGACAGTGGTGAACCTGATCGCCGCCGAGGGCCTGATGAGCCGGACCGCCCGCTCGGTGCTGTCGTCGGACCTGGCCTCCCGGCTGACCGAGGGCCTGCCCGGCGACAAGGACGTGTCCAGCTCCCCGGTCGAGTCCAACCGGCACATCGAGCAGATCGAGGTCACGATCGCCGGCCTGGCCCGGCGCCTGTTCGGCGCCGCGTACGCCGAGTGGCGGCCGGCCAGCAACAGCATGGCCAACGCCGCCGTGCTGCGGGCCGTGACCCGGCCGGGCGACCTGATCGCGGTGCAGCCGCTGGCCGGCGGGGCGAACATCAGCTACCAGGAGGCCGGCGTCGCGGGCGTGCTCGGCCTGCGGACCGCGGAGCTGCCCGCCACCGCGGACTTCGGGATCGACGGCGCAGCCGCGGCGGCCGAGATCATCCGGCTGCGGCCGCGCGCGGTGGTCGTCGGCGGCAGCAAGGTGCTGTTCCCCTATCCGCTGCACGAGCTGCGCGCGGCCGCCGACCAGGTCGGCGCCGTCCTGCTGCTGGACGCCGCGCATGTCGCGCCGCTAATCGCCGGCGGCCGGTTCGCCGACCCGTTCGCCGACGGGGCGCACGTGCTGACCCTGGGCACCCACAAGTCGATGGGCGGGCCGGTCGGCGGCCTGGTGCTGACCAACGACGCGCAGATCGCGGCCGGGGTCAGCGCCGCGATCTATCCCGGCTTCCTGCAGACTCGCGACCAGAACAAGTACGCGGCCGCGGCGATCGCCCTGGCCGAGCTGCTGGAGCACCGCACGGCCTACGCCGCGGCCCTGGTGGCCAACGCCCAGGCGCTGGCCGCCGCCCTGGCCGCAGCCGGCTTCCAGCTGCTCGGCGCGGACCGCGGCTATACCCAGACGCACCTACTGCTCATCGATGCGGGCCCGCGGGCCACCGCGCTCGCCGCGGCGTGCAGCCGGGAGGGCATCCTGATGGGCCCGACAAACATCCCCGGCGACGCTCCGGGCACCCGCGGCGGGGTCCGGATGTCGGTCGGGCAGGTGACCCGGCAGGGCATGACGCCGGCCGAGATGGAGATCATCGCCGGGCTCATCGCCGACGCCGGCGCCGGCCGCCGCGGCGTGGCCCGCCGGGCCACCGAGCTGGCCCGGTCCTTCCCCGGCGTCGGCTTCTCCTTCGACGCGGAGCTGTCGTGACCGCCGCCGGCCGGACCAGCTTCGGGGGCACGGGCGGCTACGACACCGGCGGCGGCACGGCGCGCGATGGCCGGGCCGGCGGGGCGCTGGTGATCCGCGGCGCCACAGTCATCGCGCCGCCCGCGCCGCCGCTCCCCGGCGCCACTGTCGTGGTGCGGGGCGGCCGGATCAGCCAGGTCCTGGCCGGCCCCGCGGACCTGCCCGGCCCGGCCACCGTCATCGACGGGGCGGGCCAGTACCTGATCCCCGGCCTGACCGACATGCACGTCCACTTTCACCGCGATGACCGGGTCAACCGGGTGCTGGCCGCGCTGCTGCTGGCCCACGGGGTGACCACGGCGTTCTGCATGCACGGAACGGCCAGCGTGCTGCGGCTGCGGGCCGCCATCGACGCCGGCCGGGTGGCCGGCCCGGCCGTGCTGTCGGCGGGCCCCATCCAGAACGACAGCCAGCTGACCTTCGCCCTCGGCCGCCGCCGCGCCCGCGACCAGCGGCGCCGCGGCTACGACGCCATCAAGGTCTACAACGACCTGGCCCGGCCGGGCTTCGACGGGCTCTGCTCGGCCGCCCGGGAACTGGGCATGCCGGTGGTCGGGCACATCGTGCGAGCCGTCGGCACCGCCGGCACGCTGGCGTCCTACCAGTCGCTGGTCGCGCACGCCGAGGAGTTCGTCTACGCCCATTTCGGCTTCCGGCTGCGCACCGCCAGCAGCGCCGAGGCGGCCCGGCTGGACCGCGGCGAGCTCCCCCGGCTGGCGGGCGCCGCCCGGACGGCCGGGCTGACGCTGGTCGCCACGCTGCAGAACTTCGCGGCGATCCAGGGGCAGGCGGCCGACGCCGCGGCATGGCTGGGCCAGCCCGAGATGGCGCTGCTGCCCGCCGCGGTCACCCGGCGCTGGAAGCCGGGCCGCAACACCTACGCCGCCCGCTTCAGCAAGCCCTTCCACCAGCGCCGGCTGGCCGAGGCGGCGCAGTTCCAGAGCGAGCTGGTCGCGGCGTTCCACCAGGCCGGCGTGCCGGTGCTGGCCGGCACCGATGCCCTGGTCGCCGGCAGCGTGCACGGCGTCTCGCTGCACCGCGAGCTGGCCCTGCTGGCCGCCGCCGGGCTGCCCGCCGCCGGCGTGCTGCACGCCGCGACCGCCGCCGCGGGCGACTACCTGGGCACCGGCGCCGGCCGCATCGAGCCGGGCGCGGCAGCAGACCTGGTCCTGGTGTCCGGCGACCCGTCCCGCGACATCACCGCGGCCCGGTCGGTGACCGGGGTGCTGGCCCGCGGCCGGTGGCGGCCTGCCCGCGACATCTGGGCCGAGCACGCGGCCGCGCTGGCCGCCTGCTCCGGTCCGCAGGCGGCGGCCTGATGGCGCCCGGCCGGGCCGCCGCCGGCCACGACGGCAGCAGGCACGACACCGGCAGGCACGACGGCAGCGGACACGACGGCGGCGGACACGACGGCAGGGGGGCACGACATCGGCGGCCAGGACAGCACCGGGCAGGACAGCAGCGGGCTAGCAGGCTCGGCGTGGGCCGGGTGGTTCCGGGCGGGCGGCGAGCCGGTCTTCCTCCGCGTGGAGCGCCCGGACGACAGCGGAGCGCGGCAGGCCAGCATGCCGGGCCTGGGCTGGTTCGGCGTGCCGGTCACCGTCCGCTCCGGTGACGGCTCGCGGCTGGAGCTGGAGCTCACCGTGCCGGGCCTGGCGCTGCGCCTGGACGGCGCGGTGACCGGGGACCGGGTCAGCGGGCAGGCCGCATGCGATGGCCAGCCCGGCGAGTTCGAGCTGCTGGCGGTGAGCGCGATGGACGAAGCGCAGTACCGGCTGGGGCTCGGGCACTACGCCGGAGCTGGCCGGGCGGTGTCGCTGCACCTGCAGTCCGATGACTTCTTCGGCGAGCTGGTGCCGCTGTACCTCGAGGGCAGCGACCTGGTGCGGCTGCATCCAGCCGGGCCGTTCCGTTATGTATCGGAGCGAGCGGAGATCGCCGAGCTCGACGCGGCGGCGCCCGGCTCAGCCCTCACCATCCGGGGGCCGGGCGCCAGCTCCGGCCAGCCGGCCCGGCTGGGCCGCGCGGCGCTGTGGACGGAGCAGGACGTGGTGTTCCCCGGCCCGGCGGGCGAGCTGGCCGGGACGCTGATGACGCCGCTCAGCCGGGGGCCGCACGCCGCGATCGCGCTGCTGCACGGAGCCGGTGGCGGCCGCCGGGATCTCTACCGCATCTTCGGCGAGCAGTTCGCGCGCGCGGGCCTGGCGGCGCTGATCTTCGACAAGCGCGGGCACGGGGCGTCGGGCGGGGACGCCGCGGAGTCGACGATGGCCGATCGCTCCCGGGACGCGGAGGCGGCGCTGGACTTCCTGGCCGCCCGGCCCGGCATTGCGGCCGGGCGGGTCGGGCTGTACGGGTTCAGCAACGGGACCTGGTCGGTGGCCATGGTCGCCGGCCGGCGCCCGGACCTGGCCTTCGTGGTGGTGATGGGCGCGCCGGGAGTCACCCCGGCGGCATCGGAGGTGCATCGCAAGATCTTCGAGCTGCGCGAGCAGGACGTCCCGGAGGACGAATGCCGGCTGGCCGGGCGGATGTGGGAGCTGATCTACCGGTTCCGGGAGACCGGAGCGTGGGATCAGGCCAGCACAGATTTCTTTGATGAGGCCGCCCGGCGGCTGCGGGCCAGTCCGGCGATCGCGGGGCTGCGGCTGCAGCAGTACGCGATCGACGAGCCGTTCCTGGCGCCGGTCCCGCCGTATGCCACGCATGCGGAGGTGCTGGCGGACCGTCCCGACGCGGAGGACACCGACTGGTCCTACGACCCGGTGCCGGATTACCGCCGGTCCCGCTGCCCGGTCCTGTTCGTCGTCGGCGAGCTCGACCAGAACCTCCCCGGACCGGAAAGCGCCCGGCGAGCCGCCGCGGCCCTGGACGGGGCCGGCCATGCCGGCTCGGTGGTCCGCGAGTTTCCCGGCACCGGGCACCTGATGAACCTCAGCGACAGCTCGGGCCTGCACGGGATGACGACGGAGGAGGCCAGCTACCAGTTCCACCAGTTCCGGTTCGCGCCGGGCTTCCTGGAGCTGCTGCGCAGCTGGTCGGCGGGGCAGGCGCGAGACTAGCCGGCCGCGCTTACCAGGCCCGGGCTGACCGGGCCCCGGGAGGCCGGAACCCCGGACAGAGCGCGTTACTCGTGACCGTCCAGCTGACCAGATTCCAGCAGGTCAGCGACGAGCTCCAGGTCCTTCAGGTGGTGGATGGTCGCGCTGGCCACCCGGTCCGGGTCGCGGCTGCGCAGTGCCTCCAGCGTCTCGGTGTGCAGCTGGATCCCGGTCTCCCGGTCGGCGTACTTGGGCGGGAAGCCGCCCAGGAACACGGCCATCTCCTCCAGGACCTGATGGTGGTAGTAGGCCAGCAGGTCGCTGTGCGCGGCCCGGCCCAGCGCATAGTGGAACAGCAGGTGGGCCCGCTCCCACTCGCGGCTGCCGCCCTTCGCCTTGCCGAGCGCGGCGACGTGGGTGTCGATCTCGGCCAGGTCGTCGTCGGTGGCCCGCTGGCAGGCCAGCCGGGCCAGCTCCATCTCAATGGCGTGCCGGGCCTCGACCAGCTCGGAGTACCGGCGGGCCCGGCGCTGCGAGGACAGGTGCAGGGCCTTAGCGGGCACGATCTGGGAGATGACCTCGACCCCGCCCATGGCACCGCGCTGGACCCGCAGCACCTTGGCATCCACCAGGACCTTGACGGCCTCGCCGACGGTCGGCTTGCTGACGCCCATCTCGCGGGCCAGCTCATCGAGCGTCGGCAGCCAGTCACCCACGGAGAACCGCCCCGACCGCACGGCATAGGTGAGCTGGTCCACCACTTCCGCGAAGGCCCGGGCGCCGACAATCGGGTAAAAGAATGAATCCTGCTTGCTGGTATTCCGAGGGCCTGATGGCACGCCTGTGAGTTTACGGCACCAGCACCCGCCTGCGTTGCCGTCGCCGTCGCAGATGACCTGGGCAAAGCAGCAGGTTCGCCGGGCGGGCGGCGGCCCCGTCCGGACGACTTGACTTCCATCTTCGTTCGTGACAACTTACCGTTCGTGGAGGCTTACGAAGCGGTGCTCGAGGCGCTGGGCGACCGCACCCGGCGTCAGATCGTGGACCGCCTCCGGGCGGGCCCGTCGTCGGTGGGCGAGCTGGCGGCGGCGCTGCCGGTCAGCCGCCCCGCGGTCTCCCAGCACCTGACGGTGCTGCGGCGCTGCGGCCTGGTCAGCTACTCCGAGCTCGGCACCCGCAACGTGTACCGGCTCGACCGGGCCGGGCTCGGCGATCTCCGGGCCTGGCTGGACGGCTTCTGGGAGACCGCCCTGGACCGCTACGCCGAAGTGGTCCGCGAAGACAGCGCCGGCTGTGGCACGCCGTCGCACCGCAACTAGGAGGGGATTCTCCGATGCCTGCCCGCCTGACCTCAGCCGAGCCGGTCCGCAAGTCCGTCACCGTCCCGGCCGCCCCGGAGCGCGCCTTCGGGCTGTTCACCGCGCACATCCACCAGTGGTGGCCGCTGGCCTCGCACTCGGTCGGCGGTGCGCAGGCGGCCGGCATCGTCTTCGGCGCCTGCGCCGGGGCCCAGATCACCGAGACCCTGGCCGACGGGAGCACGTCGGTCTGGGGAACCGTCACCGACTGGGAGCCGCCGCACCGCGTCGCCTTCACCTGGCACGCCGGCACCGCCGCGGCCGAGGCGACGCGCGTCGAGGTGACATTCACCTCCGACGAGCCCGGCACCACCGTGGTGCGGCTAGTCCACTCCGGCTGGGAGCACCGCCCGGACGGCGCGGCCGCCCGCGACGGGTATGAGGCCGGCTGGGAGCCGGTCATCGCCAGCTTCGCGGCGACTGCGGCGACCGGGCGCTAGCCGGAATCCCGGCTAGCCGGTGCTCAGCGCAGCCGGGAACGCCGCCGGCCGCACGCGCCGGGCCGCACGGAGGCCAGCCGGCCAGGTCAGCTGATTTCCTTGTCGTAGCACCAGAACGCGCGGCTGATCGAGGCGTGCACGGTGCGCGAGAAGAACGACAGCGGGCCGGCCCAGCCGATGTCGGCGCTAGCAAGGCCGCGGTCGCGCTGCTCGGCCAGGCAGCGCCGGAGCAGGACCGCGCCGATCCCGAGACGGCGTAGTCGCGGATCAGTTCCGATCGGCCCGATCTCGTGGTGCCGGCTGACGCCGTACGCGCAGAAGCCGGCGTACTGCCGGCCCTGCACGGCGATGTGCACGCCGCCTTGATCGCTGCGCAGGGCGGCGGCCGTCTCGGTCACCCAGGTCTCCGGCCAGCTGCCGCGCAGCGCATCCTGGAGCGGGCCGTCGTCGGCCGGCCCGGCCCGGCGCACGAGCACCCCCGCGGCGCGCAGCCGGTCCTCGCCGGCCCGGGCACGGCCAGGACCTGGCCGGCCTCGCGCTCGCGAGACAGCTCCCGCCCGCACAGGGCGCTGATGGCCGCGTGATCAGAACCGGAAATCTCGCGCACGCGCACGGACGACATCGGCGGCAGACCATTCTGCGAGCGGTCGGTGAACGGTCAGGCTACGGTTCCGGGCCTGGCCCTGTCGCCTGGATTCGTGACCGGCCGCCGCCGTCCGGGGCGGCCGCGGTGCGGATACGGCCCGTCAGGAGCCGGCTGGCGCAGCGGCGACGACGATGGCCGGGGTCTGGCCGAGCAGGCCGATGCGGCGGGTGCTGATCTGCGCGTCCGGGACTCGGCGGCGAATCCGCGCGGCGAGCCGGTCGCCGGAGGTGGTCAGCAGCGCGCACGCGCCGCCGTCCGCCAGCCGGGGAGCGACCAGGGTGGCAATGGCGTCGAACAGCTCGCCCTCGCGCGGCAGCTGGATCTGCTTGCCCCAGGGCAGGTTGCTGGCCACGATCGCGGCCCGGATGTCGCGGGGCACCGGGCGCAGCACGTCGTGCCGGAAGACGCGCGGCGGACGCGGCGGCGCCGCCGTGCCCGCCAGGCGGGCCAGCCGGGCGGCCGTCAGGGTAACGGCCTCGGGGTCGATGTCCGAGGCATAGACGGGCAGCGCCAGCCGGGCCGCCTCGGCGGCGAGGGTCCCGGTGCCGCAGCACGGGTCATACAGCCCGTGCCGGGTGGCCTCCGGGGCGGCGGCGTGCACCGCCAGTCTCACCAGCGCCGCCGCCACGCTCGGCCGCAGCGCGCCAGGACGGGCCGGGCCGCTCTCGCGCTTGCCGTGCGGCCGGGCGGTGAGACTGGCCGAGATGTGCATCAGCTCGCCATCGGCCTGGATCCGCAGGTCAACGTCGCGGCGCTCGGTGCCGCGCAGGTCGGCGCCGCCTAGCCGGGCCGCGATCACCGGAGCCGGGTCCCAGCCCGCGGCGCGCCAGGGTGGCTGGCGGGCCGACACGGTGACCGACCACGGCGGCTGGCCGGCCCGCTGCGGATCCCGGTCCGCGAGGTAGGCCCCGGTGGCCGCCGCCGCCTGCGCGCACAGCTCCGCGAAGCTGGCCTGGTCCGGCACCGCGGCCGGGCCGGCCGCCAGCAGCCGCAGGTCATCGAAGGTCCGGCCGCCGGCCAGCAGCCGGCCCAGCTCCGCCGGGCCGGCGCTGATGATGGCGAAGCGCTCGGCCGTCCCGGTGACGGCGAGGCCCGGCACCAGCCGGGCCAGCTCGCCGGTCACGACATCGGCCAGTCCCTTGGTGAAGTAGACGACGAAGCCCTGGCCGGCGGCCGGGCCGCCGGGCATGGCAGGCCCGGCGGAGTTCCCGGTCACGCCGGCGTCCTGGTCACGCTGCGGCACCGGCCAGGGTGGACAGCATGGCGACCTGGTGCCCCTGCAGCCGCGCTGCTGCCCGGCGGCCAAGCCAGCCGCCCAGCACCAGCCCGGACAGCACGCCGACCGGGATGGCCGCCCAGCTGCCGCCAGCCAGCAGCACCAGCAGCGGCGGCAGCGCCGTCCCGGCTACCGCCACCAGCGCAATGTGGACCAGCAGCGAGAAGGCGGGCGTCGGGTTGCCGGCCTCGTCCAGCGGCTGCACGAACCGCGCTGACGACCAGGCGGCCAGCCCGGCCCCGCCGCCGAGCAGCGCCGGGAGCAGGGCCAGCGCCCAGGGCCAGTACCGGCCCTGCCCGCCGGCCAGCGTCAGGATCACAGTGGACACGATGGCATATGGCGCGACCGCGATCAGCCAGGCGAGCTGGCGGCCGCGCACGTCGGCCCTGGCCGAGCCCGGCGTGACCACGGTCAGCCACAGGCTGCTGCCGTCGTTGCCGTACAGGTTGCAGGCGCAGGCACCGGCGATGACCACGGTCATGGCGCCGCCGAAGGGCATCAGCAGGGAGCTCCCGGCCGTCACCCGGGGCAGCACGCACACCGCTGTGCCGACGACCAGCGCGATCACCAGGCAGGTCAGGCGGACCGGGTCGCGCAGCCATAGCCGCAGTTCCTTGGCCGTGACTGCCGCGACCGGGGCGGAGCCGAGCAGCCGGCGGCCCGGGCGGCGGGCGGCCGGGCCGCGGCGCTGCGGCTGGCGGCCCTGCATCCGGCGGCGCAGCACGGCCGGCCAGGCCGCCACGGTGACCGTCGCGGCCAGGACCAGGCCGGCCAGCGGGAGCACGGTGCCGGCCAGGTCGGAGCGGCCCGCCGCCTGGACGGCGGCCGGCCCCCAGCCCGGCGGAAGGGTGCGCAGCAGGTCCGACAGCCAGGGCGCGGACTGGTTCCTGAGCGCGGAGATCAGCGCCGGCAGCAGGGTGCCGGCCACCGCCAGCAGGCTGATCAGCACGGCGGTGACGACGGTGCCGGCGTCATGCCCGCGGCGCGAGCCGGGGCCGAGCAGGCCGGCCACCACGGTCGACAGGATGCTGGTCAGGACCACCGCGAGCAGCACGCTCACAACCGCGATGGCGGCGGCCGCCGCGCCCAGCCGGGCGCCGGCCGGGATCACCGCGGCCAGCGCGGCCGCCAGGAAGAGGTTGGCCGGATCGAGCAGCCCCACCACGAGCAGGGACCAGCCCAGCCGCCAGCGGGATACCGGCAGCAGGCTGAACAGCTCGGGGCGCAGTACCGGCTCGCCGGATACCGCGCTCTGGGCCAGCCGCCCGCCGATCCACAGCGC
>DASXDJ010000097.1:0-4599 GCA_036490755.1 Streptosporangiaceae bacterium | reverse complement strand
GGTGTCAGCGTGGATCCCGCCGTGCTGGAGCTGCGCCCGGACTACCGGGTGCTGGTGCTGGCGGCCGAGGGCCTGCAGCCGGGACCGCCGGACGAGATCAGCGGCGGCCTGCTGGCGCGGGCTGAGGCCCGGGCGCGGATCGCGCTCGGCGGCCGGCCGCCCGAGGACGTTCCGGAAATCGCTGACTGGCGTGCCGCCTACCGGGCGTTCGGCGCCAGGCCGCAGCGCACCCGGCCGAGCGTGGAGGCGCTGCTGCGCCGTCTCGACGGCGGGCTGCCGCGCATCGACCGGCTCACCGACGCCTACAACGCGGTCTCCATCGCGAACCTGGTGCCGGCCGGCGGCGAGGACCTGGACCACTACCAGGGGCCGGCCCGGCTGGTCCGGGCCGCCGGCGACGAGAACTTCGACACCATGGCGCACGGTGAGCCGGCGGTCGAGCACCCGAAGCCAGGCGAGGTGATCTGGCAGGACGACGCGGGCGTGACCTGCCGGCAGTGGAACTGGCGGCAGTGCGCCCGGACCCGGATCACGCTGGCGACGACCCGCGCCGTGTTCATCGTCGACGGCCTGGCCGCCCTCGGGCCCGGCGGCCTGGCCAGGGCCGGCGACGACCTCACCAGCGCCCTCCTGCGGCTGAGCCCGCAGGCCGCCATCGCCAGCCGGCTCATCACCGGCGACCAGCCCGCTACCAGCAGGAGCACGCCGGCATGCTGATCCACCCGTGGGACGACGCCATCAGCGACACCGAGTGGCGGGACTGGCTGGCCGCCGGGCACGATTTCGGGCAGCTCGCCGTCAGCGACCCTGGCAACGGCGCCCCGCACATGATCCCGACGCACTTCGTCGTGGACGGCGACACCCTCCTGGTGCACCTGGCCCGGCCCAACAAGGTCTGGGCAGCGATCCAGGCGCGGCCGCTGGTGGTGCTGAGCGTCGTCGACGACTACGCCTACATCCCGACGACGTGGCGCGCCAAGGCCGGCGGCCCAGATGAGGACGGGGTGCCCACGAGCTACTACTCCGCCGTCCAGCTGACCTGCCAGGCCGAGATCGTGGACGACCCGCAGCGCAAGGCTGAGCTGCTGCGGCGCCAGCTCGCGCACTTCCAGCCGCAGGGCGACCACGCTCAGGTCGCTGCGGACCTGCCGCCGTACGGCCGGATGCTGCCGGGCATCCGCGGGCTGCGGCTCCAGATCGTGAGCGTGGCCGCCAAGTTCAAGTACGACGACCACAACCCGCCAGAGCACCGTGCCCGGGTCGCCGGGCGCCTGGACGGTCGCGGCGCCGGCCGGGACCGGTCCGCAGCCGCGCAGCAGCGCCGGCGGCTTACGGAAATCGGCGAGTGGAATCCCCGGCGCTGATCTCCGTGCGGAACCTGCCGCACTCTCGCGAAGCGATTTCCGGCAGCAAGACGGGGAAGCTGACCTGCGAGCACAGGCCGGCGCCGGGCTGAGCGTCCGGGAGCCCGGCCGGCCGGGCCGGCGCGGCCGAGCCGGTCCATGGCGGCACGCTGCGATGATGTCGGCCCCGGCCGGCCGTCTACCTGCTGAGGACGGCTACGGAAGGAGAAGGACATGGCGAACGGCTCCGGACTGTCAGCGGCGCGGCTGCAGCGGATGCACGACGTACTCGCCGGGCACGTGGAGCGAGGTGAGCTGACCGGGCTGGTGACGCTGATCGCCCGGCACGGCGAGGTGCAGGCCAACGGGATCGGCACGCTCACCCCCGACGGCGCGGTGCCCGGCCCGGACACCATCTTCCGGATTGCGTCGATGAGCAAGCCGGTCGCCGCCGCGGCCGCCATGATCCTGATCGAGGAATGCCGGCTCCGGCTGGACGACCCGGTCGACGAGCTGCTGCCCGAGCTGGCCGGCCGGCAGGTGCTGCGCCGCCTGGACGGGCCGCTGGATGAGACGGTGCCGGCGGAGCAGCCGATCCGGGTCCGCGACCTGCTGACCTTCACCTCGGGCCTGGGCATGGTGTTCGCCGAGCCCGGCCGCCTGCCGCTCGCCGACGCGCTGTCGGACCCGCAACTAGGCCAGGGCGTGCCCGCGCCGGACCAGGTGGCGGCACCTGATGAGTGGATGGCCCGGCTGGGCAAGCTGCCGCTGGCCCATCAGCCCGGTACCTCGTGGCTGTACAACACCAGCGCCGACATCCTCAGCGTGCTCATCGCCCGGGCGGCCGGGCAGCCGCTGGAGGCATTCCTGGCCGAGCGGGTCTTCGGGCCGCTGGGCATGACTGACACCGGGTTCAGCGTGCCCGCCGCGAACATCGGCCGGCTGGCGACCTCGTGGACCAACGACGCGGACACCGGCGCGGTCGTCGTCTATGACGAGGCTGCGGGCGGGCAGTGGAGCCGGCCGCCCGCGTTCCCGTCGCTGGCCGGCGGGCTGGTGTCAACGGCGCATGACTACTACCGGTTCGCGGACATGCTGCGGGCCGGCGGGCGGCACGGGAACGACCGGCTGCTGTCGCGGATGTCGGTGGACCTGATGACCTCCGACCGGCTGACCGATACCCAGAAGGCGGCGGGCGGGCTGGGCTCGGACTTCTTCGACAACCAGGGCTGGGGTTACTGCATGTCGGTGGTGACCCGGCGGACCGGGCCGCAGTCGGCCGGCGCTTACGGCTGGGACGGGGGACTGGGCACCTGCTGGCGCAACGATCCGGCCGAGGACGCGACGATGATCCTGCTCACGCAGCAGATGTGGTCCTCGCCGGCTGGGCCGTCGCTGGTCTCGGATTTCTGGACGCTCTGCTACCAGGCCCTCGACGACTGAGCCAGCGCTAGCTCCGGCGGTACGGCGCGGTGCCGTAGGGCGAGGACGGGCAGGTCCCCATTCGTGCAGTTCCCGGTGGTGTTAGCACGACGGCCGGCTGGCTGCTGGCCACCTGGGGCTGGGCGCCCTGGCCCGGGACGCGCGGGTGAGGCGGGGGAGGGGGCGCCGGGTGCGGGCCGTTGTCATGGTGTTCCGCGGGCGGCTGCGGCAGTACTGCAAGTCGTGGCTGGTGCTCAGCCTGCTGGTGGCCGTGACGGGCGGCTTCGTGCTCGCCGCCGCGGTGGCCGCGCGCCGGACCGCGACTCGCGCCCTACGCGTCCAGACCATCCTGCCCGTCCTGCCGGGCGCCGGTCGACGCGGCAAACTTCCTGCTCAGAGTTCCGCGACGCGGCCCGCCGCGCCGCCTCCAGCTGCCCCCGCAGCTCGCGCACCAGCCCGGTCAGCTCCGCGAGCTGGGCCGACAGGTCCGTGACCTGCGCGGACAGCCCCGCGATCAGCGCCGCCTGCTCGCGGATCAGCGCGTCACGCGGATCCTCCGGCGGCAGCGACTCGGTCACCCCCGGTCATGCCCGAAACCACGGCCCGGCACCCGGCCAGCAGCCCGACCGTGACCTCAGCAGGCAACCCAGTGTCACCAGAACGTCAAGCCTGCAAAGGACTCTAACCCCCCGTCCCCGTGCACCGTCAGTGGAATATCCGGTTGAGCGGCCGTTGCCCGGGTGACAGGATGCGACCGGTGACGGATACGGAGGCCGTGCTGCGGCTCTTCGACGAACTGGCCGGCGAGTACGACCAGCAGATTCCGTTCTTCGCGCCCTTCGGCCGCGACCTGGTCGCCTGGTGCGACCTGCGGCCGGGCCAGCGGGTGCTGGACATCGCCGCCGGGCGCGGCGCGGTCACCGGCCCCGCGGCCCGGGCGGTGGGCCCGCGCGGCGCGGTCCTCGCCATCGACGGCTCGCCGAACATGCTCCGCGCCCTGGCCCGCGACTTCGGTGACGTGCCGCAGATCGAGACCCGGGAGATGGACGCACACCACCTCGCCTTCCCCGATGCCTCCTTCGACGCCGTGACCTGCGGTTTGGCGTTCCATATCATGGCGGACCCCGGGCAGGTCATTGCCGAGGCCCACCGGGTGCTCCGCCCTGGCGGCCTGCTGGCGTTCTCCACGCCGGGACCGGGGAAGCCGGATAGCCGCTGGGACTTCGACGAACTGGTACGGGACGCTGACGAGCGAGCCAGCGAGGAGAGAAAACGACGCTCCAGTGAGGAGACCGCCCCGGAGCTGTTCACCCCGCCGCCGCGCGCGCTGCCGGAGATCTGCGCGGCGGCCGGCTTCACCGACGTTGAGCAGCGCACGGTCCAGCGCTCCTTCGACTTCCGCGACCCGCAGCATTACTGGGACTTCGTGATGTCACACGGGTTCCGCGGCCACGTGTACTCTCTCGGCC
Source organism: Streptosporangiaceae bacterium (assembly GCA_036490755.1). GTDB lineage: Bacteria > Actinomycetota > Actinomycetes > Streptosporangiales > Streptosporangiaceae > DASUBV01. Next base: position 365 of record DASXDJ010000097.1, on the reverse strand, counting down.
CGCAACTGGCCGGCGAGTTCCGCACCAGGCTGTTCGCGGCCCTGGAGCAACTGCAGGCCGACGGCGACGGCATCACCGCCAGCTTCGGCGCCGTCTTCGCCCGCGCCCGCAAGCCCGGCGCCGGCCAGACGCAGCCCCCGAACTGCTAGCCCGGCGGCAAGAGGGCCGGACGCCCCTGGCGATCACCCACGAGACCCCGGACTTGCGGGGATTCCGTGGAGACCGGACAGCGTGCTGGCAGCCGGATTTCTCGTACTGAGGCCGCGCTCCGCGACGCACTCGCCGGAAACGCCTGGATGCCGCCGCTTCCACAGATCGCCTGACCCTGCCTCACGAGAGTCACGCAACGCAACGAGCAATAACAC
>DASXDJ010000096.1:0-2155 GCA_036490755.1 Streptosporangiaceae bacterium | reverse complement strand
TCCAGGCAGGCGATCGTGAGCTTGGTCATCGGTCCTGTTCCTCGGTTGAGGGTGTGCACGCCCAGTCAACCCTGGCGGACTGACAGCACGGCGAGCAGGAGCCCCGATGGGGTGTGGGACAGGAATGTAGGTGACTGGCGGGTAGCTTCTGCTGAGCTGGGATATCTGAGTTTGGTGACATGCTCAGATGGGTCAGGCTGCGGGCGCCTGGTTGTGCGGGTGCTGCCAGATCTGCTCCCACCGGCTGCTGGCTTGCTGGCAGCGCAGTGTGAGGATGCCGGTGGCGCCAGGCTCGGTCCAGCGCATCCCTGACAATTTCAGCCGCTGGCCGATGACCGATTTGCAGCCGGCTTCGACGGTGCCGGAGCCGACGAACAGGCCGAGCGAGCGGTACCAGGCGTAGCGCATGCGGCAGGCGTTGGTTTCGAAGTAGTGCAGCGCCTTGTCGCGCTCGGCGGCCAGCGGGCCGGTGAACTTCAGGTCCCGCCCGGCGGCGAGCAGGGCAGGGATGTTCCCGGCGTCCAGTTCGGCCAGCCGTTCAGCGAGCCAGTCGTCGCGGTGTCCGGCGAGCAGCCGGGCGGCCAGGCTCGCCAGCTCGTGCAGGTGCTCGCGGGCGTGGAACAGGTCGACGATCTGGGTGGCCTCGGGGAAGTGGCAGGCGGCGAGGTTCCAGATCCATACCGCGCCGTCGCCCAGGATCGTCAGCTGGCGGATCTGCCCGGCGCCGCGGCGGCGGGCCTCGGCGGCCATCAGCATCCCGAACTCCGCCGCCGGGGCGAAGGCGGCCAGGTAGCTGGAAGAGCCGGGGTCGCGGACGGGGTAGCCGCCGCCGTCAACGATGGCCTGGGTGAACGCGCAGGCCATCTTGACCTCGCGGGTGCGGGCCCGCCCGTCCTCGCCCTTGCCGGGCCTGCCCTCGGTCTCGGCCGCGACCATGGGCACCCCGGTGCCGTCGATCGCGACATACAGCTTGTCCGGCACCGGGCCTGCTGGCGGCAGCGGCGTCATGGCGCCGGAGGTGATCGCGGCAGCCTCGGCCCTGATCCTCGCCGCGGCTGCGTTCCCGTCGGCCTCCGCCCGGCGCCCGGCCCGCCTGCCGGTCAGGGAGATCCCGGCCAGCTCGCCGACCAGCCGGGCAGCAGCGGCGAACGGGACCGCGGCGGCGGCCCGGGCGGTCATCTTCCGCAGTCCCGGTGACATGCCCTGCCCGGTCACCCCCAGCTGGCCGTCGCGGGGCGCGGACCCGTGCCCGCACGCCGGGCAGTGGTACCAGGCGCGGCGGAGGGCGACCCGGCCGAGCACCGTGTCTACCGTCTTGTCCCGGTAGCCGGCCAGCTCCGCCCGGTGGCCGCAGCCGCAGTCCAGGCGCGGCCCGGCGTAGCCGGGATCGGCGGCCAGCAGGTCCTCCAGCACCGAGGCGCCCAGCCGGATCAGCCCGGCCCGGATCACGTTCTCAGCAGCCTCCAGCCCGGCCCCGCCGGCCAGCGAGCCAGCCGCCGCCGCGGCCAGCCGGGTTACCTCCGCCGCGGCCTCGGCCGCGAGCGCCGCGGCGAGCTCCCGGCTGAGCCGCCCCTTTTTTGCCCCTCCAGGTCATCAGGGGCCGTCCCGCCAGGCTCGGCTAACGGCGGCCGGGCATCGCAGATCGCCTCGTTCACGGCCTCGATCTGACCGGTCAGCTCCCGGAACCGGTCCCACTCGCCGGCTTCCCGCTCCGCTTTCTCCAGCTCCCGGCCCGGCCGCGGATGCGCCGTCACCGTCTTGCCGCCCGCCCACCGCACCCAGTTCCACTGCGGGCCATGACCCCGCTCACCCGGCCGCGCGCACCGGCAGTTCGGCTTGCCGCACCTGCGGAACACCGCCCGCAGCGTCCCCCGCCGGAAATCACCCACCCCGCCCAGCTCCGCATACAGCCGCGCCCGCTCCGCCTCCAGCCCTGCCAGATCCGGCTCGCCAGCCACCACGCCTCCACTCTGAGAAAATGACTATCTCAGAATGGCCGCGTCACCGGCCACGATCAACAACCCCTACAAACGTGTCTCACACCCGCCCCGATGAGACGCCTGACCGCCGCGGCCAGGGCGCCCGCCTGGCTGCGGCAGGCGGATGCGGTCGCGCGCTAGTCGTTGTCGGCCTGGCCGTCGGCGAGCTCGCGGAC
>DASXDJ010000095.1:0-33980 GCA_036490755.1 Streptosporangiaceae bacterium | reverse complement strand
ATCGACGGTCTCGCCGCCGCCGGGGTCCTTGCTCAGGAGGTGCCCCAGTGCCGGTCGCTGATCCTGACTACCTTCGGGCGGCCCGGTTACCTGCGCCGGGCCATGGAATCGGGAGCGCGCGGATTCGTGGTCAAGGACGCCCCGCCCGAGCAGCTCGCCGACGCGATCCGCCGGGTCACGGTCGGCGAGCGGGTGGTCGATCCGGCCCTGGCCGCCGACTCGCTGGCCAGCGGGGCCTCGCCGCTGACCGCCCGGGAGCGTGACGTCCTGGTCGCCGCGAGGCCCGGCGCGACGGTGGCCGAGATCGCTGGCCGGCTGTTCCTGACCGAGGGGACCGTGCGCAACTACCTGTCGGCGGCCATCGCCAAGGCCGGGGCGCGCAACCGGGCCGAGGCCGTCCGCCGGGCCGACGAGCAGGGCTGGCTCTGAACGCCGCTGCCCCCGGCCCGGCCGGCGGCCGTCAGCTCGCTAGCAGCCGCTGCGCCGCCGTCGGGTCATGCGCGGGCAGCACGACCAGGCCGGGTAGCTGCTCAGCCAGGGCCTGGACCTGGCGGGTGCTGGCCGCCAGCTGGCGCCGGGCCCCGACGCCGGGCAGCGTGCCCTGCCGCAGCAGGTCTGCCCCGTAGGTGAGGTCCCCGGCCAGCAGCAGCGGCGGGCGGCCGGGACGGCGGACGAGCAGGGACATCGAGCCCGCGGTGTGACCGGGGGTCGGCAGCAGGGTCAGTGACCCGTCGCCGAGTACGTCCAGGGACCGGCGGAACGGGGCCAGGCCCGGCTCGGCCGCCTCGTCCAGGCTGACCTGGCGCCAGCGCAGTCCCGGGAGCTGGATATGGCTGCGCAGGAAGCCGCGCAGCTCCGGCTGGTGCCCGGACAGCTCGGCCCACTCGGCGCCGGAGACCAGGAGATCGGCGCCCGTCAGCTCGGGCAGCCCGCCGATGTGGTCCTGGTGCAGGTGCGACAGGATCGCGGTGTCAACATCGGCCGGCTGGTAGCCGAGCGCGGCAAGCTGGGCCCGCAGGGTGTCCTGCTCGCTGATCTCGAAGCGGGCCAGGCGGTCATAGATGTGCCCGGTGAAGCCGCCGGGAAAGTACTGGTCGTCGGTGACCGACGCGCGGTCCTGGCCGGTGTCGAACAAGATCAGGCCGGCGGCGTGCTCGATGACATAGGCGTTGACCGGCCGGGGCGGCGTCCACTTCCGGGAGGTCAGCAGCCACCAGTACAGCGGCTTGCGGGAGCCGTAGGCATGCTCCGGGCGGATCTGCACGGTGCCGGTGCTGATCACCGACACCGCCCGGACCGGGCCGGGCGTTCCTGGCTCCGCGCGGGAGACTGCGGTCGAGATAGTCATGACGGAAGCGCTCTTTCTGCTGGCTGGACTGCCCGCTCGCGCGGGCCTGACTCCTGCCAGGCTGCCGGGCCGCCGCCGCGATGTCAGTGACGTCAGTCGCCGGCCCGCGGACTAAAGTCACAGGCCGGCCGGCCCCGCCGACTCGGCATGCAGCCGCGCGGGATCCAGGATGACCACGGAGTCCGCGCTGGTGGCCACGATCCCGGCGACCCGGAAGTCGCGCAGCACCCGGGCCACGACCTCGCGAACCGACCCGGCGGCATCGGCGAGATCCTGCTGGGACACCCGCGCGATCAGCCGGTCACGGGGATGCTGCTGAGCCGAGGCCAGGTCCAGCAGGTGGCCGGCCACCCGCTGGCGGACCGAGCCGAACGCGTTGACCGCCGTCTGCTCCAGTACTTCATACAGCCGCCGGTTCAGCTCCTGCGCCATGGCCCAGGCGACCCGTGCGTCCTGACCGGCGGCCGCGGTCAGGACCCGGGCCGGGATCCGGAACAGGCCGGCCGGCTGCACCGCCTGGACGCCGACGCTGACCGGGCCGCCCACCAGCACGGCGATGCCGAGGACGTCGCCGGGCCGCGCATAGCGGACGGTCACCTGCCGGCCTTCGGCCGAGGCCAGGTACACCCGCAGCAGGCCGCGCACGACCAGCGCTGCCTGCGGGTCCGACCCTGGCTGATATACCGTCGTGCCCGCCGGGTAGTCGGCTCGCTCGCCCTCGGCCCGCAGCCGGGCCGTTAGCTCCGGCGGCAGGGCGCCCAGGAAGCTGCGGGCCAGGGTCTCGTCTGTTTCCTGGTCGGCCACCGTCTGTCACCCCTGGCAGCGATCCAGCGCCCAGTTCGCGGCGCGGCTGGTGTCGGCACTACTGACCGGCTCATGCTGAGGGGAACCAGCTTGTCATGATCACGCCAGGCGTCATCGAGGTGGGGGTGCGTGCTGCTCGCGGCCGACGGTGACGCCGGCACGCGGCTCACGCTGCGCCACCACGACCTGGCCACCGCCGAGCTGCGGGAGGCCCACCGGGAGGCCTGGACGGCATACCTGGCCCGCCTGGTCATCCGGGCCGCCGGCGGAGACCCCGGCCCGTACCCGCACGCCTAGCGGTCGCTGCCGCTATCCGGCGGTGCCCTCGAATCCCGCCGGCCCGGGCCGGACGGCCGTGGGTGCCAGCCCGCTGACCAGCAGGTAAGCGCCTCCGGCGACGACGAAGCCGACGATCCACGAGATGTCCGCGCCGCCCAGGACGCTGACCATCGGCCCGACGTACAGCGTCTGGTCCAGGAACGGGATCTGCGCGGCGAGGGCGATCAGGTAGCAGGTCACGGCCGGCCAGCGCCAGCCGCCGTACGCGCCGCGGGCGGAGAAGAAGGACCGGACGTCGTAGCGGCCCTTCTTGACGATGTAGAAGTCGATCAGGTTGATGACGCTCCACGGCACGAAGAAGAACAGCAGGACGTTGATGAAGTCCTCGAACGAGCTGAGGAACGTCCGGTAGCCGGCCTCGGCCAGGATCGTGCCGAGGGCGAAGATGACCAGCAGGCCGGATATCCGGGCCGTCCGCGATGCGGTGACCTTCTGCCAGGTGCTGCGTACGCTCTCGACAGCGAGCATCCCGGTGTAGGCGTTCAGGGCGTCGCTGCCCAGCAGGCTGAGGGCGAGGATCGGCAGGATCCACCGTCCGGCGATGGTGCCGGCCGAGTCCACGCTGGACGCGCTCGGGGCCATGGCGGTGATGTAGATGCCCAGGCCGGCGTACAGGCAGGTGCCGAGGCTGCTGCCGGCGAAGACGGCCCAGAAGGTGCGCGGTCCGCTGACGTCGCGCGGCAGGTAGCGTGAGTAGTCCGACACGTAAACCGCCCAGCTCAGCATGTTCATGAAGAACAGGCCGACCGCGGCGATGAAGGCTCCGAAGCCGGCCAGGTGGGTGCCGCTCATCCCGGCGCTGAGATGGTGCCCGCTGGTGGCCGTCAGGATCACCGCGGCCAGCAGCGCGGCCGCGAACAGGATCGTCAGGGCGGGCTGGATCCGGTGGATCCAGTGGTATCCGAAGATGGCCAGCGCCACGGCCGGGATCGTCACGATGATGATCCACGCCGGGATGCTCACCGAGGTGACCAGGTCATGCAGGGACTGGGCCTGCACCACCTGCTGGCCGGCCAGGTACCCGACGTCGAGCAGGATCGAGGCGAGGAAGATCCCGATCGCGCCGTAGAAGCCGAACTGGCCCCGGCTCTGGATCATCTGCGGGACCCCGAGCCGCGGCCCCTGGACGGCGTGCAGGGCCGTGAACGCCATGCCCAGGAAGGTCCCGGTGAATAAGGCGACCAGGGCCCAGAACAGGTTCAGGCCGAACAGGATCGCGAAGCCGCCGAGGACGAAGTTGAAGACGTTGGTGTTCGTGGCGAACCATAAAGTGAACTGGCTGCGCACCCGGCCGCGCCGCTCGCTGTCCGGGATGATGTCGATCGAGTGAGCCTCGACCTCCGCTGTGACTGCCTGGCTGACCGCTGCTGAAGACTGCTGTGTCATGCCGGCCCTCTTCCGGGGCTGGGTGCCGCCCGAGGCGCTTTTCCTCATCTTCAGCGATGAGCCGCCGGCTGGCTATAGGCCGTTTTGGGCCCTTTTCTGTGCGGTCCGGCGGGACCGCTGGTCAGTCCAGGTGCGCGGTGTCGTTGAAGCACCGCACTATCCACAGCTCGCTGGTCAGCACGAGCCGGCTGACCGAGGCGTTGTCCGCGCCGTTGAAGGCAAAGGGCCGGGACCGGCTGGCCAGCGCGAGCGCCTGGCCGATTACCCCGCCATGGGTGAACGCCGCGACCCGCTGGCCCGGATGGGCGGCGGCGATCCGGGCCAGGGCGGCCTGGACCCGGGCCGCGAAGTCGGCCGCGGGCTCGGCTCCGGGGATGGCATCCCAGCGCTCCTCGGCGGCGGATCGGCGGCTGGCCGGGTGCCCCTGCGCCACCATCTTGCGGTAGAGGCCGCCCTCCCAGTCGCCCAGGTGCACTTCGCGCAGCCCGGCTTCCAGCCGGCAGTCCAGGCCGAGGCGCGCGGCGAGCGGCGCCGCGGTCTGCGCCGTGCGCCGCAGCGTCGTCACGTAAAGGGCGCTGATGTCCTCGGTGCTGAGCCGGGCGCCGACCCGGCGGGCCTGCTCGGTGCCCAGCTCCGACAGCGGCGGGTCGCCCTGCCCGGCCACCAGCGGGAACGGCCGGCCATCGACGTAGGCGGCGGACTGTCCGTGCCGGACCAGCACCAGCTCGGTGGCACCGGGCGGCGGCGCGAACCGATGCTGCTGGAAGGTGGTGGCGGCATCCTGCGAATCGGTCACAAGCCACTAATCTAACGGCGCCGCGCCCGGGGCCGCCCGGCCGCCCGGCTGCGCTAGTCGACGAGATCCAGCACCGCCCCGATGATGGCGTCGCTGTCGATCCCGTGGTAGCGGTAACCGTCGTCGAGGGCACCGCTCTGCCCGAACGACGTGACGCCCAGGTGCGTCGCCGGCTGGCGGGTCAGGCCGGCCAGGAACGCCAGGGTGTGCGGGTGCCCGTCCAGCACGGTGACCAGCGGGACGGCCCGGTCGGCCGGGAACAGCTCATCGAGGATGGCGGTGTCGGCCTGGCCCAGGCCCCGGCGTGCCTGAGCCGCGCGGAACAGCAGGTCCGGGCTGGTCAGGCACAGCACGTCGGCCGGGAAGCCCAGCTCGGTCAGGCGGTCGGCGGCCGCCAGCGCCTCCGGGACCATTGCGCCGACAGCTGCGATTGCCGCGGCCGGGGCGGTCGCGCGGCGCAGCCAGTAGCCGCCGGCTACGACCTGCCGGCGCCGCTGCTCGCGCGCGCCGGCGTCCGCTGGCACCGCGGCGAGGGCCTGGTCGACGGGCCGGGTGGACAGCCGCAGGTAGGCCGACTCGCCGCCGGCCTGGCCCAGCCGGCTCAGCGCGGCCAGCAGGCACCACTGGGTGTCCAGCGCGAAGGCCGGCTCCCACATCGTGCAGCCGGGCTGCTCCAGCCCGATCGAGGGGGTGATCACCGACTGGTGGGCGCCGCCCTCGGGAGCCAGCGACACCCCCGACGGCGTTCCGACCAGGATGGACTGGCCGCCGGCGTACATCCCGAAGGCCCAGGGCTCCAGGGCCCGCCCGACGAACGGGTCATACAGCACGCCCACCGGCAGCAGCGGCTGCCCCCACCGGCTCCAGGTCGCGCCCAGCTCGCCCATGAGCCCGACCAGGTTGGTCTCCGCGATGCCGAGCTCGATGTGCTGCCCGGTGGGGCGCTCGCGCCAGTGCAGGATGGTGTCGGTGTCGTCGTCGAACCAGTCCCGCCGCTCGGCGGCCGACCAGACGCCGACCTTGTTCACCCAGCCGCCGAGATTGGTGCTGGAGCTGACGTCCGGCGCCACGGTGACGATCCGCTGGCCCACCTCCGGCGCGGCGTGCAGCACGTCGAGCAGGGTCCGGCCGAGGGCGGCCTGGGTGGTCCCGGTGCCGCGCGGCGTATGGCCGAGGTCGGCGGGGACGGGCACCGGCGCCGGCGTCGGCACCGGGTCGCGGCGCAGCCGCACGGCGGCGGCCTCGCAGAGGCGGCCGGGCTCGGTGCTGTCGTCGAAACGCTGCCACGGGCGGCCGGGGTCCTCGCCGAGCCGGGCGGCCAGCTCACCGAACTGCGCCTTGGTCAGCAGCGCGGAGTGGTTCTGCGGGTGCCCTTCGGTCGGCAGCCCGTAGCCCTTGATGGTGTAGGCGATGATGACGGTAGGCCGGGTGTCATCGATGCCGGCCAGCGCGCTGCCCAGCGCGGTCAGGTCGTGACCGCCGAGGTTGCGCACCGCTTTCAGGAGCACGTCGTCGGCGACGCCGGCGATCAGCTCGCTGATCGCCGCCCCGTCCGCCCCCGGCCCCGGCAGCAGGTCGCGGACCTGCGGCGCGGCGTGGCGCAGCAGCCGCTGATATTCCGGGTTGGGCATGGCATCGATGCGCCGCCGCAGCGCGTCGCCGCCGGGCCGCTCGAACAGGCTGGTCAGCAGGCTGCCGTACTTCACCGTGAGGACCTGCCAGCCGGCGGCGCGGAACATGCCCTCGAACCGGGACGCGCCGAGCGTCGGGACGATGCGGTCCAGGGACTGCCGGTTGTAGTCGATGATCCAGGCCACCTCGCCGAGGTCGCCGACCATCGGGTCCAGGATGGCTTCCCAGCAGGCCCCCTCGTCGAGCTCAGCGTCGCCGAGCAGCGAGTACTGGCGGCCGGATCCGGCTGCGCCGAAGTGGCTGCCGGTGTAGCGGCGGGAGATCGCGGCCCACACCGGCGCGGTCGCGCCGATGCCGACTGACCCGGTCGAGAAGTCCGCGGGCCGCGGGTCCTTGCTGCGCGACGGGTAGCTCTGCAGGCCGCCCCATTCCCGCAGCGTCGTCAGGTACTTCTCGTCCAGCTGGCCGAGCAGGTACTCCAGGGCGTGCAGGACCGGCGAGGCGTGCGGCTTGACCGACACCCGGTCCCCGGCGGTGAGGTGCTCGAGCCACAGCGCCGTCATGATCGAGACCATCGACGCGCTGGATGCCTGGTGGCCGCCGACCTTCAGCCCGGTCGGGTTGGGCCGCACCCGGTTGGCGTAGTCGACGATCGCGGTCGACAGCCAGAGCACGCGATCCTCGATCGCGCTGAGGGCCCCGGCCCGGTCAGCGGGCAGGGTGGCCGGCGCCGGCCCGGGCGGCAGGGCGGTCATGTCGGCCCGGCCGGGGCGGACGCAGTGTGGTGAGCACGCATAACCCCGATTGAACCAGGACGGCCAGGGCCGGCGAACAGCAGGCAGCACCGGCGGCCCGCTGGGCAGGCCGCCAGCCGGGTGGCCGCCGGCCGGGCCTGCTGGCATCATTTCCTGATGACCTGGACAGCGCCTCCGGTGACCCGCGCCGACGGGGAATTCGCGGGGGGCGAGCGTGCCACCCTGGACGGCTTCCTGGACTGGTACCGCGGCACGCTGCTCGACAAGTGCGCGGGCCTGACCGGCGAGCAGCTCGCCCGGCGGGCCGTGCCGCCGTCCCGGCTGTCCCTGCTCGGCCTGCTGCGGCACATGACCGAGGTGGAGCGCGGCTGGTTCCGGCGCCGGATCGGCGGGCAGGAGGCTGGCTCCGCGTACTGCACCGGGCAGCGCCCGGACGCTGATTTCGACGATGCGGTCCCGGCATCCGCCGAGGCCGACTACGCCGCCTACCTCCGCGAGCTGGACCTGGCCCGGGCCGCGGCGGCCGGGCAGGAACTGGGTCAGACGTTCGTCCATGAGCGGCACCAGACCGAGATGAACGTGCGCTGGGTCTATGCGCACATGATCGAGGAGTACGCCCGGCACGTCGGGCACGCGGACCCGATCCGGGAGTGCATCGACGGCCGGACCGGATCGTAGCCGCGGCGACCGGCCGTCAGCGCCGGCCGGGCGGCGGGCCGGATGCCGCGCCGGTGGCCGGCCGGGGAGTCAGCCGGGCCCGCGGCAGCTGCCCTTCCAGTCTCAGCAGCGCGGTGCCGGCCGCTACGGCCGCCGCGGCCGGGGCGAGGAAGGCCGCCGCGGGCCAGGCGCCGAGCAGCTGCCCGCCGAGCGCCGGCGCGACGCGAGGCCGATCCACCAGGAGAACCCGACTGCCGCCATGTACCGGCCGCGCAGTCCGTCCGGGGCCAGGTTGCGACCAGCGGCACCAGGGCGGCGGTGTAACAGCACTCGCCGGCCCCGACCGCAGCCGATGCCGCCAGCAGCACCGCGACGGCCAGGGCCGGGCGGCTGCCGGCTGGGACAACGAGCAGGCAGGATCCGGCGAACAGCCAGGCGGCCAGCGCCATCAGCACGACCCGGCGGCGGCCCTCGGCCAGCGGTGGCCGGAGCGGCGGCGGTGACGGGGGAGCGCCGGCCGTCAGCACGGCTGAGGTTCCCGCGGCTGTCACAATCGGGCCGTGGGGATAGACACGCCAGGCCCGGCCGAGGGCGAGGCCGTGCTGGCCGAGGCGGTGGCCGCCTACCAGGCCGTGCTCGGCCCGCGACTGCTCGCCGGGTACGCGCTGGGCAGCCTGGCCCACGGCGGCTTCAGTCCGCTGGTGAGCGACGTGGACCTGGGCCTGGTCCTGGCCGGCCCGCTGCGGCCGCCCGACCGGCTCCTGATACGCCGGGTCGCGGGCCGGGTCCGGTCCGGCGGCTCCGGGCTGCACGAGCGGCTGTCGGTGTTCTGGTGCTCGCCGGCCACCCTGCGCGGTGCCGCGCACGGCGGCCGGTTCCCGCCGCTGGACCGGCTCGACCTGCTGGAGAACGGCCGCCTGCTGACCGGGACCGACGTCCGTGACGGCATGGCCCGGCCCGCCCAGCCCGAGTTGCTGGTGGCGGGCGCCGAGTTCGCGGCGGGGTTCCTGGGCAGCATCGGCTGGCAGGCCCGGCTGAGCCCGTGGTCGGGCCTGAGCCCGGCGGCCCGGCTGCGGCCGCGCGACGACACCACCCTGACCGTGATCCGGGACCCGCAGCGCCTGGTCGCCGCGGGGACCCGGCAGCTGACCAAGGTGGTGCTGTTCCCGGCCCGGTTCCTGTTCACCGCGGCCACCGGCCGGGTCGGCACCAACGCGCTGGCCGTCGAGCACTACCTGTCCGGCCCGCCCGCTCCGGCCGCCGCCCTGGTGGCCGCCGCGCTGACCTGGCGCACCGAGCCGCCGGCCGCTGCCGCGGCGATGACACTGCTGGACCGGGAACTGGTCCCGCTCTACGTTCAGTTCATCGATGACCACATCCCGCGGCTGCAGGCGGCAGGCCGTCCCCGGCTGGCCGGCCGCCTGCGGCGCTGGCGGGCGCGCCTGCTGGCCTGAGCCGCGCCTGGCCAGGGTGGGTCACATGGCCCGGGAGCCGGGTGGAGGCGCGATGACTGATGCAGATCACCCGGAGCGGGCCGGGGCCGTGCCCGCCGGGGTGGACCCGTCCCGGCCCAGCCCGGCGCGGGTGTACAGCTACCTGCTGGGCGGTGACCATCATTTCGCAGCCGACCGGGCGGCCGCCGCGGCGCTGACCACGAGGGCACCGGACCTGGCCGCTGCGGCCCGGGCCAACCGGGCCTTCCACCTGCGCGCCGCGTCGTGGATCGCCGGGCAGGGCGTGAGCCAGTTCATCGACCTCGGGTCGGGGCTGCCGGCGGCGGGCAGCACGCACGAGGCGGTCCGCCGGGTCGTCCCCGGTGCGCGGGTGGCCTACATAGACAACGACCCGATGGTGGCGGCCTACGGCCCGGAACTGCTCGGCGCGGACCCCGGCGCCGTGATCCTCCAGGCCGACCTGCGCGATCCAGATGACGTGCTCAGCCGGCCGGAGCTGCGCCGCCTGATCGACCTCGGGCGGCCCGCCGGCCTGCTGGCCACCGCGGTGCTGCATTTCGTCGCAGATGACAGCGATCCGGCCGGGCTCATCGCGCAGTACATGGCGGCGCTGCCGGAGGGCAGCTACCTGGCGCTGTCGCACATGACCGCCGATGACCGGCCGCCGGCCGCGGCGCGGGCCCTGGCCCAGCTGAGCCAGGTGGCCGCCGGCGGTGGCCGGCTGCGCTCCCGGGCCGAGGTTGCCCGGCTCTTCGATGGCCTGACCCTGGTCCCGCCCGGACCGGGCGCCGGCCCGGAGGTGACCTGGGTCGGGCACTGGCGCAGCGACGACCCGGCGGCGGCTGAATGCGCCGGGTCCCGCTGGCTATACGGCGGGGTTGCCCGGCGCCCGGCGCGCCTGGCAGCACCGGAATACTGAGGGCCATGGCCATCACATCGATAATTTTTGACTTCGACGGCCTGCTGATGGCGACCGAGACAACCAGCCTGGCCAGCTGGCAGCACGAATGGCGGCAGCACGGACTGGAGCTGGACCAGGACACCTTCTTCGCTGACCACGGCGGCGACCTCACGGAGCAGCGTTATGCCGAGCTGGCCGCGGCTGTCGGGCCGGGCTTCGACCGGGCGGCGAGTCATGCGCGCCGGGTCGCCGCCCGGAACCAGCTCAACGCCACCCTGGGGCTGTCACCGGGCATCGCCGAATGGCTCGCCGACGCGGCCCGGTGCGGACTGCGCCTCGCGGTAGCCAGCAGTTCCCCGCGAGCCTGGGTGCGCGGCCTGCTCGGATCCGCGGGCGTGCTGGCCGCCTTCGACTGCCTGGCCTGCGGTGATGAGGTGGGGCCGCCCAAGCCCGACCCGGCGGTCTACCGGCTGGCGCTGCGCCGCCTGGGGGTGCCGGCCGGCCGGGCGATCGCCGTTGAGGACTCGCCGCATGGTGTTGCCGCGGCCCGGGCGGCTGGCCTGCGCTGCGTCGCCGTCCCTAACCCGCATGCCGACCCGGGCCGGTTCGGGGCCGCTGATCTGCTGCTGGCCAGCGCGGCGCAGCGGCCGCTGCCGGAGGTGCTGGGCTTCTTCGCGGCGGGCTAGCTCGCGGTGATCCGGCCCCAGGCCAGCTGCGCCACGACCGGGACCGTCACGATGCCGTCAGTGGCATGCGGCGCGACCGCATCGGTTACCGCCTGGCGGAAGGCCGCCGCCTCGGCCGCGGACATCCACGCGCGGGCCAGGCTGGAGGTGGAGTGGAACTGCTCGGCGTAGTCCGGCACGCGCTGCCGGAACGGGACCGGCTCGGTGGCCAGCCGCCCGGTGATCTCCAGCAGGCCGCGGGCGGCCAGCGCATCGGACAGCGAGAACTGCGGATCGTAGGAAGTGCTGCGCGAGTGCCGGCCAATGATCTGGCGGAGCTCCGCGGCCCAGGGCACGTCCGGGTAGTCCTGATCGACAACGGCCAGCAGGGCGCCGCGCGTCAGCACCGCCGGCAGCCGGGACAGGGTCTTCTCCCACGACATCCAGTGCAGGCTCGCCCCGCCGTCACCAGCCCGTACGGGCCGCCCAGCGGCGCGGTCTCGGCCGGCCCGGTGATCCAGTGCAGGTTCGGCCGCTGGCCGCCGGGCCGCCGCCGGCCCGCCGCGATCATCGCCGGGGAGATGTCCAGGGCATCCACCTCCTCCACCCGCCCGGCTAGCGGCCGGGCGATGGCGCCCTCCCCGGCACCGAGATCCAGCACCTCGCGCGGCCGGCCGACGATGAGCTGCTCCAGGATGTCGAACACCTGGGCCGGGTACGGTGGCCGGTGCTGATAGGCGGTGGCGACATCGGGGCGGGTGAACGTTAAGGCCAGCTGCCTGCGGGTGGCTCCGGAGTGCTCCACACCTGTGACGATAATCTCCGGGCCAGCCGGCTGCGGAGCGCTAGTCGTCCTCGCCGATATCAGCCGCCTGGCCGCCGGTGATCTTGAGCAGCTCGGCGAACGACGTGCGGAACAGGGCATCGGGCTGCCCGGCACCGGCCCAGACCTGCGGGTAGCGGTCGAGCCACACGTCTACGTAGGCCGGGATGGGCGCGGGGTGCCCGGCCGGGGCTACCCCGCCCACCCGCTGCCCGGTCATGGCGAGCACGAAGTCCGGATCGGCTCGCCGGATCTTCTTGCGCCCCACGCCGAGCAGGGCGGCGACCTTACGGGTATCCACCCGGTGCGCGCCGCTCGTGATCAGCAGAACCGGCTGGTCGTCGACGGAGAACAGCAGGCTGTTGGCGATCGCGCCGACCTCGGTGCCCACCTGCGCCGCGGCGCTCGCTGCGGTGGGCACGGCCGCCGGCAGCTCGAGGATGTCCTGCTCGATCCCGGCCGCGCGCAGCGCCTCGCTGACCCGCCTGACCGTCTCATGCATGGGAGGAATCTCCGGTTCGCATCCGCCGGCCCGCCGCCCGTCGCCGGTGACCGACCGTGGCGATCCTTGCATGGCGGGCCGGCCGGCTCGAGTCCTTTTGCTGCGGGCGCGGGCCCAGTACCGTCCATCAGATGGCCATCCCCGCATTAGCCGGCGCCCAGCTCGCGGACGAGATCGGCGCGCTGCTGGACATCGTGGACACCGCTAGCGAGACCGACCTGATCCGGGCCAGCGGCTGCCTGGGCTGGCGGGTCGCCGACGTGATCGTGCACCTGCGCCTGGACGCTGAGGGCATCCTGTCCGGCCTGGCGTCGCCATCAGCGGCGCCGCCGGACCGGGACTACATCACGTACTGGCGGGACTGGCCGGTGACCGGGCCGGCCACCTTCGCCGATGTGCGCTGGACCTGGGCGGCGGCGGCGATGTACGCCAGCTCAGCGGGCCTGCGCCAGCATTTCCGCGACGTCAGCGAGGCGGCCGCCCGCGCGGTGCGCCAGCCGCCCGCCGGCCCGGCGGTGGCCTTCCAGCGGCAGGTGCTGGCCGCGGACGACTTCCTGGCCATGTGGCTGACCGAGTACGCGCTGCATCACCTGGACCTGGTGGCTGAGCTGCCGTGGGCACCCGGCCCCGACGCGGCCGGGCTGGACCTGGTCGCCGCGACCCTGGACGGCCTGACCGGCGGGCCGCGGCTGCCGCACTGGGATACCGAGACCTACGCCAGGAAAGGCACCGGCCGCTTGCCGCTGACCGACGGTGAGCGGCAGGGCCTTGGCGCGCGGGCCGGCCGCTACCCGGCCTTCGGCTAGCGGCGGCTGCCGCCGGCGCCGCCGGCCTGGCCGCGCAGGGCGTGAACGTCACCGGCGGCCGGGAGAGCGGCCTGTTCTGGCGCTAGCGCCGGGGCCGGGCGTGCCGCGCAGTAAGGCAGGCCGGACCGGCCGGAGCGAAATGGCCGCGACAGCTGCCCGGCGCCGTGGCGACAATGAGGCGATGGACGAGCCGGAGCAGGTCCTCGAGGGCGGCAACGTCGCCGGCATCGTGGTCCGGGCCGGGCAGACGGTCCGCAAGCCGGCCGGCCCGCAGACCCCGGCCGTGGCGGCCTTCCTCGAGCACCTGCAGGTGTCCGGCTACCCGGCTGCTCCCCGCTCGCTGGGCTGCGATGCCCGTCGGCGGCACGTCCTGGAGTACATCCCCGGCCAGCTGGCCGACGCGATGCCGCCGCTGGGCCTGGCGGGGCTGCACCGCGTCGGCCTGCTGATCCGCCGGCTGCATGACGCGACGGCCGGATTCCGCGAGCCCCCTGATGCGGTCTGGGATGTGGCGATCCCGCCCGACCGCCGGGAACTGGTCTGCCACAACGACCTGGCGCCGTGGAACCTGGTCCGGGACGGAGACCGCTGGGTCTTCATCGACTGGGACGGCGCGGGGCCCGGCTCCCGGCTGTGGGACCTGGGCTATGCGGCCAAGGGCTTCATCCCGCTGATCCCGGATGGCGACCCGGCCGCCGACGGGCCCCGGCTGCGTGCCCTCGCCGATGGCTACGGACTGGATGCCCGGCAGCGGCGGGATCTGCCCGCGCTGATGGCCGCCCACACCCGCGGCATGTATGACCTGCTGCGGACGGGCGCCGAGACGGGGCGGCAGCCGTGGGCCCGGCTGCATGCCGAGGGGCACGGAGCGCACTGGCGCGGGTCGGCGCAGTACATCGAAGAGCACCTGGATCACTGGGCTCAGGTCCTGCTCCGGCCCTGACCGGGCAGAAGCTCCAGGCATGGCGGGCTGTTGTCTTAGAGTCGGGGGTTATGGAGCTGCATCAGCTGGAGTACTTCGTGGCGGTCGCCGAGGAGGGCAGTTTTACCCGGGCCGCAGCCCGGGTGCACGTCGCCCAGCCGGGTGTCAGCGCCCAGGTCAGGCGGCTGGAGTCCGAACTCGGCCAGCAACTGCTCGACCGGTCAGGCCGCTCGGTCCGGCTCACGGCGGCGGGCGCGGCGGTGCTCCCGTTCGCCCGCGCGGCGCTCAGCGCCGTCGGCAGCGCCCGGCTGGCCGTCGACGAGCTGGCCGGGCTGGTCCGCGGGCAGGTCACGGTGGGAATGGTCAGCGGCTGCTCGATCCCGGTGATGCCCGAGCTGCTGGCCGGGTTTCATGAGCGCTATCCGGGCGTGAGCATCACCCTCACCGAGGATGACTCGGACTGCCTGGCCGGGCTGCTCGGGGACGGCCGCCTGGACCTGGCCCTGATCGGGTCGGCCGGCCCGGCGCCGGCCGGGCTGCAGACCGCGGTCGTCGCCGACGAGCCCCTGGTCGCGGCGGTCGCCGCGGCTGACCCGCTGGCCGCGCGGACAGCCCTGTCGGTCGGGACGCTGCGCGATCGCCCGCTGATCTGCCTGCCCCGCGGCACGGGAGTGCGGGCCGCCCTGGACGCCGCGTGCCGCCGGGCCGGCTTCGAGCCGCGGATCGTGCTGGAGGCCAGCGCGCTGCCGATGGTGGCGCAGCTGGCCGGCCGCGGCCTGGGCCTGGCTATCTTGCCGGCGTCCGCTGCCCGGGCCCATGAGCCGGCGTTGCATGTGCTGTCCGTCGGGCGGCCCCCGGTGCGCTCCCGGCTGGAGCTGGCCTGGCACCCGGCCACGGCGACCAGCCCGGCGGCCGCCGCCCTCATCAAGCACGCCCGCGGCCACCTGAGCCGGCTGGGCGGCGGCCGGGCGCCAGTCGGCTGATCCGGCCGGACGCACTGTCGGCGGCGCGCCGTAGCGTCGCTGTCATGGCATTCTTCGCGGTCACCACGATTCATGGCCCGGCCTGGGACGACTCGCGCCCGATCCGCGAGCAGCGTGCCTGGGAGGAGCATGCGGCGTTCATGGACGGCCTGGTCGAGGACGGCCTGGTTCTCCTGGGCGGTCCGGTCGGCGACGGCCAGCAGGCGCTGCTCGCCATGCAGGCGGCCGGCGCCGCGGAAATCCAGGCCCGGTTCGCCGCCGATCCGTGGGTCGTGCAGGACCTGCTCCGGATCGGCCTCATCCAGCCGTGGTCGATCTGGCTCGACGGCCGTCCGGCCCGTTCGTCGTAGCCCCGGCTTGCGGTACCGCGGCTTCGGCCGCGGCGGCCGCCCGCAGGCTGCGCAGGACCCGGGTCAGCGACGGCTGCCGGGCATCGCCCGCCGCGGTGAGGACCGATACCGTCCGGGTCACCGGCTCGGCCAGGGCATGCAAGCTGAGCCCCGGCACAGCGGCAGGCAGAGCCATCCGGGGTACCAGCGCGGCCCCGGCGCCCGCCGCGACCAGCGCCGTGATGACCGCGAAGTCGGTGGCTGTCGCGATGACCCGGGGGACGAAGCCAGCCGCCCCGCAGGCCCGCCTGGTCAGCTCATGACAGGACGTCTCCGCGCCGGGCATCAGCCACTGCGCCGCGGCCAGGCGGGCCAGCGGGACAGGCTGGCCCGGCCGCAGCTGATACTGCGCTCCCAGTTCCGGGCTGACGGCCAGCAGCACCGGGTCGTCGAGCAGGTGGTGCTGCTCGCAGCCGGGCGGCAGCTCGCGCGGCAGCAGGCTGTAGGCATGCACGACGGCCAGGTCGGCGTCACCGCGCCGGAGGGCCGCGATCGCCTGATCCGGCTCATTCTCGGCGATGCGCAACTGAGGGGCCTCGCCGGGCGGCCCGGCCAGGTCGCGCCAGACGGCCGGCAGCAGGACCCGCGCCGCTGACGGAAACGCAGCCACTCGGACCACGCCCGCATCGCCGCCGCGCAGCGCCTGCAGGGCCGACTCCGCGGTGGCGATGCTGGCCAGGATGACATCGGCGTGCTCGACTAGGAGCCGGCCGGCCGCCGTGAGCCGCAGCCCGCGGCCCTGCTTCTCCAGCAGCGGCAGCCCGGCCTCCCGTTCCAGCGCCGCCAGCTGCTGGGAGACGGCCGGGCCGGTCAGGTGCAGCGACGCGGCGGTGGCCGCGATTGTCCGGTGAATGGCCAGGGTGCGCAGCAGCCGGAGGCGGCGCACGTCAATCAATAAGCTTTCCTTCCGAGTTAGCTAATAAATAGTAACTAGACCTTAGCTATCATAGGCCGCACCGTGGAGTCATGACCAGCAGGCTCCCGGTGGTATCCCTCGCCGTCACCGTCGGGCTGTGGGCGTCGGCCTTCCCGGCCATCCGGGTCGGCCTGGACGGCCTCGGCGTGGCCGGGCTGTCGGTGCTGCGGCTGGCGGCGGCCTCCGCAGCGCTCGCGGCCGCCGCGCCCGTGCTCGGCGTGCGCCGGCCCCGCCGCCGGGATCTGCCGCTGATCGCACTGTGCGGCGCGAGCGGCATGACCGCATACCAGTTGCTGCTCAACTGGGGTGAGCAGCGTGTTGCCGCCGGGACGGCCAGCCTGCTGATCGCCGTCGCCCCGGTGTTCAGCGTGCTGCTGGCGGCGGGGTTCCTGGGGGAGCGGCTAACCCGCCGCACGCTGCTCGGCAGCGCGGTCGCCCTGGTCGGCGCGGCCGTGGTGGCCCTGGCGGGCGGCCCGTCGCACTTCTCCGCGAGCGCGCTGGTGGTGCTGGCGGCGGCCGCCGCGCAGGGCCTGTATCACGTGGCCAGCAAGCCCCTGCTGGGCCGGTACACCGGGCTGGAAGTTGCCAGCTATGCCATGTGGGCCGGCACGGCCCTGGCCGTGCCGCTCGCGCCGGCCGCCGGGCTGGCACTGGCGCATGCGGCCGCCGGCCGGCCCGGCGGGCTTGCCGCCGCGGCCTGGCCTGCCGTGTACCTCGGCGTGCTGCCGTCCGCGGTGGGCTTCGTCACCTGGGGGTACGCGGTGGCCCGGTTCCGCCTGTCGACCGCCACCGCGGCGCTGTACCTGGTCCCGCCCGCGGCCCTGGTCGTCTCCTACGCCTGGCTCGGCGAGGTGCCCAGTCCGGTGGCGATTGCCGGCGGCCTGGTGAGCGTTGTGGGCGTCGTGATCATCAGCCGCCGGGCGGCCAGGCAGGCGCCCGCGGCGCCGGGGCAGCTGACGCCAGGCGGGAAAGTGGCGGCAGACGGTCGGGCAGCCGGGGAGAAAGCCATCCGAAACGCTGGCTAATTGAGTCTTAGGCAATCTGGGGCTGCATTGTATTTCCCAGACCAGGCGGGCCCTGCTAGCGTTTATCAAGAATATGACTCTGTCATATCCGGGGGAATTTCAATTACGCACACGTCTCGTGTCGCACGCTTGCTTTTCTCGTCATAGCTCCGTGCGTCACGCAATTGGCGCGCTTGCAATTTTAGGGGCATTCGGGGGAGAAATTGATGCTCGGGATACAGCGGTGAGCGACCGGCGCCGCATCGGGCCGCCGCCCCGCATGCGGCCGGCACCGCCCGGCCGCCCGGTTCACGCAGGCAGCCTGGCGCCCTGGGAGCGGCTGGTGTTCACGGTGGTCTTCGCGCTGATGGTGGTCTTCGTGATCATCGTCACGATCTCCTCGGCTCATGCCCGCCGGCCGGGACCGGGCTCGGGGACAACTGTGCCCTCAGCCGGGCCGGCGAACGGCAGCGGCGTCCGGCCACGGGCCGCCGTGCACGGGGGCGAGAAGGCACTCGGCACGCGAGCCGGCGCGGCTGCCCGGCGGCAGCTGTGGGACCGCCGCCTGGCTAATGCGCTGGCGCCCGTGCTGGCCCGGCAGACCGGCCAGCTCGCCGTCGGGGTGGTGGACAAGTCCACCGGGGCGATGGCCGTCTACGGCGGCGGCGTGCGATTCCATACCGCCAGCATCGCCAAGGCCGACATCCTGGCGGCGCTGTTACTGCAGCGGGAGGACTCCGGAGTCGCGCTCAGCGATGCCGACGAGGATCTCGCGACGCGGATGATCGAGTCCAGCGACGATGACGCGGCCACCGACCTGTGGAATCTGGCCGGCGCGACGCGCGGGCTGGCAGCGGCCAATACCCGGCTCGGGCTGCGGCACACGACGCCCGGCACCGGGAACTACTGGGGCCTGACCAGCACGACCGTCGGCGACCAGCTGCGCCTGCTGCGGGATCTGACCGGCCACTCGGCGCTGAATGCGGGCGCCCGGGCCTACGTGCTGAGCCTGATGCAGAACGTCCAGGCTGATCAGCGCTGGGGCGTCCCGGCAGCCGCCACGCCGGGCACCGTGTCGGCGGTGAAGAACGGCTGGCTGCCGGACGGCTCGTCCCGGCAGTGGGTGATCAACAGCATCGGCGTGCTCGAGCATGATCATCAGCGGCTGCTGATGGCGGTCCTGTCCAGCGGGCAGCCGACCGAGGGGACGGGCATCGCCCAGAGCCAGGCCGCCGCATCGGCTGCGGCCGACTGCATGACCGCCCGGTACTAGCAGCCGGCTGGCGGCCCGGCGGAGCCCGGCCGCCAGTTCACCCGGCACCCTGGCATGGTGCGGCCCGCGGTCTGCAGGAAGCCGAACCGGTGCAGCTGGAAGACCCAGCTGCCGGCCACGATGACGCCCGCGATCTGACCGGTGCGCTTGCGTGCCGTGGCCGACCACGGCCGGGGCGGCGCTACCTTGCCCGTGAGCCTGGCCAGCAGCACCGGTGCCGTGCCGGCTACCAGGCAGGCGAGCGGGCTGGTCCGGGCGGCGGTCGCACCGAACATCGTGATGTGCTCGGGCACCGAGTACATCCGCCGGACAATCACCAGGTCTCCCGTAAGCTGAGCTATCCGCCGATAACGGAGTCAGCGCATCGAACGGGTCCGCACTGGTATCAGGACCGGAATTGAACGGCTTGTTGCTCGGATATCACCGGGCCGCCGGCGCGGCAATTCCGTTTAATGTCTTGATGCCATCAGCACGCGCTGAATGACCGAATTCCGGGCGCTGCTGATGGCCGGCCGGCGGCACCGGGACGCCCCCGGGCCGGCCCGGCCTGACTGACCGGGCCGGCCCGCGGCGGCCTACCGGCGCGAGTAGCTGTCCAGCAGGTGGCTGAACGCCCAGCGCGGCTGGGTGATGCCCGAGCAGGAATTGCTGTCGATGGTGCCCGGGCAGCCGCCGTTGTCCCGCTGGATGGCCCAGATGCTGAACTCCTGGATGGGGTGCCGCCGGACGTAGTACCGGACGTCCTGGACCTCGCTGAGGTAGGTCACTTCTGTCTTCTTCGGGAAGTCGTCGATTCCCGGCAGCAGCGTGATGCCCTCCAGGTACCACAGCCGCTGCGCCGAGACATGCGGGAACAGCTTCATCAGCTGACGGTGCGTGCTGTTCAGCGCCTCGATGGCCTCGGTGCCCATATCGGAGTCTGTCTTGGCGTTGTAGTAGTCGAACGCCATGATGTTCACCACGTCGATCCGGACACCGTGCGCGATGGCGCTCTTCAGCACGGCCAGGCAGTTGCCGGGCAGGCCGCCCGGCTCGACCCCGAGGGTGAAGTCGATCTGGACCCGCCGATGCGTCCGGGCCGCCCACTTCTGCAGGAGCGCGATCGCCGCGCTGCGCCGGGCGATCCCGGCCGGCTTGTTCAGGGACCGGTCCTCGACGTCCATGTCCAGCCGGGTCACGCCGTAGGTGGTCACGACCTTCTCGTAGGCATGAGCGATCCTGGCGACGCTCGTGCAGGAGTCGGCGATCTCGGTGCCGTCGTGGTCGGCGCTGTAGCCGCCGAACGAGGGGATCACGTCGCCGCCGGCCCGGCGCAGCTCGGCGACCTGCCGCGTGTACCGGCCGCCGGGCTGGACGAGCTGCTTGCGGGAGCCGTTCCAGGCCAGCGTGCAGGAGCCCTTCTTCGGCGTCTGCAGGAAGGCGAGGGTCAGGTAGCGCGCGCCGGACTTCCGGGCGACGGCCGGCAGGGTGGAAGAGGTCCAGGTCTCGAAGTACGGGGCGTAGATGAACCGGGGCAGCAGGCCGTGCCGGCCCGCCTGAGCATGCGCGGCACGGGCGCCGGCGGCGCTGGCCACAGGGGCACCGGCGGCCAGCACCCCGGCCAGGGCGGTACCCGCCAGCAGGGTGCCTGCTGACGCTGCGGCGATGAACCGCCGGTGACGAAGGTGGCGAAGAGGCGCGATTCTCATCCGGGCCAGCTTTCTGTGAAGGTTGCGCCATTGTCGTACCTAATGACCTGGCGGGCTAGGGGTCGCCCGCCTCGCCGTGGCCGGGCCGGCTCAGGTGCCGGCGGAGGATGTCGGCGGAGGTGTTGAGGGAGTCCACCAGGCCGTCGGTGACCGCGAACAGGGCACCGTCGCCATCGTCGCGCGGCAGTTGCTCCTGCACCGCGCGCAGCGGCGGCAGCGGCCCCGGCGGCCCGAGCCGGTGCAGGCTCTCGGCCAGCTGAGCCGCGGACTGCCGGACCATGCCGGCGAGTTGGTCGAGCAGCCCGGGGACCGGATCCCGATCCAGTCCGAGGCCCGGCCCGGCAGCGCCGCCCGGTGGCGGGCTCGCGGCGGCCGGGCCGGGGCCGGGCGGGATCGCCGGGCTAGCCCGCCGCAGCTCGACGTGGTGCGCGTTCACGGCGGCTTCCAGGGCCAGCCCGGCCAGGGCCAGCCGGTGCCCGACGGACACCAGCGCCTGGGCGAAGGCCCGGGTGACGGGCGGCCGGTCCGGCTCATCCGCCAGCCGGTCAGCCGAGGCTTCCGCGTCGATCCGGGCCCGGCGCGCGGCCAGCTTCAGCGTGCGGGCCTGCCGCAGCTCGTCGCTGGCCGGGCTCGGGTAGGAGTGCAGCATCGTGGCCGCGAAGCGGCTCTGGGTGCTGATCATGCGGGCGAATTTGTCGCTGGCCGAGGCCTGTTCCCAGGTCGGCCACAGGATGTAGGCGGCAAGTGCCAGGGCGGTCCCGATCGCGGTCCCGGCGAGCCGGTCCAGTGCGGTCTGATCGGCCGGCAGCCCGGCCAGGGCCAGCAGCACCACGACGAAGTCGGTCAGGAAGACCGAGTAAAACAGGTAGTTGACCGGGAATACCGCGTACGCGGCGAACATCGAGACGCCGATGCCGGTCAGCAAGGCCCCGTTGCCGAAGTGGCCGAGCAGCACGGTAGCCACGCCCAGCCCGGCACCGAGCACGGTGCCGGCGGCCCGCTGCAGGCCGCGGTACACCGTGGAGCCGTAGTCCGGCCGTAGGACGATCAGGACGGTCAGCGTGACCCAGTAGCCGTGCGGGAGTCCGCCCGCCAGCGCGATGACCTGGGCCAGGCCGGCCACCGCGGCCAGCCGCAGGGCATGCCGGCCAGCTTCCGAGCTGGTCCCCACGCTGGCTCGCAGCGTCACCATCAGATCGCGGGCCGGCAGCCGCAGCGGCGGCCGGGGGGGAACGATCGACCCGCGGCCAGCCGGCCCGTGATTGGCGGCCCCGTCCCGCCGGGCCCCTTCTCGTCCGGCCCCGCCCCGCCCGGATTCCTCGTGACCGGCCCTGTCCCGCCCGGCCCGGCCCGGCTCGGCGTCGTTGAACCGCTCGGTGATCCGGGCCGCGCTGCGCAGCTGGCCGTGCAGGGCATGGCCGGCCCAGCTCCAGGCGTGGCCGGAGCCGGCCTCACTGTCGGCGATGACCTGCCGGGCGATATCCAGATGTCCGGGCCGCTGCCCCGGCCGGGCACTCAGCGCCTGGCCCGTCTCGCCGAGGGCGCGGGCCGCGCTGGCCAGCAGCGCCACGCGGCCGCTCGCCGCGCCGCGCGCGGCCGGGCGACCGTCAGGCGCCGGGCTGCTGTCAGGCGCTGCGGTGCCCCCGTCGGCTGGGCTGGAGCCAGCGGCCGCGGGCCGGGCGCCGCCGGCTGATCCGGCGGTGCTGCCGTCGCCCGTCCCGGCGCCCAGCACCGTCAGCGTGGCCCGGATTCGCTCGGCCTCCTCTCGCAGGTCGATGAGGTGCTGCCGGGATCCGCCGCGCAGGAGCGGGTTCGGGTCGCGCAGGGCGTGACTGCCCGGCAGGGTGGCGGGCGGCGGCGGGCCGTCCTGGCCCGCGGCCAGCTGAGCGGCGTACTGGCCCAGGATCGTGTAGGACTCGGCCATCGCCGTCCGCTCCGTGCTGCCGCGGTGCAGCGCCCAGGAGGAGACCACCAGCACGCCCTGCCACAGCCCGCCGGCCAGCACCAGGCCCGCCCGCACGCCCGCCTCGGGCAGGCTGAGCGGGATGGCGCTGGCGATGAGCAGCGCGACTGGCCACTGCAGGGACACCGCGATGGCCGAGGGGCCCAGGGCCGCGCACACCCCCGCCAGGTAGGCCCACGCCATGACCACCGGGATCAGCAGCCACGGCGCCCCGGCCGCCGCCGCCGCGCCGATGAAGGTCGACACGGCCATGCCGGCCGTGGTGAGCACGACCAGGACGACACGCGTCCGGGTGATGCCGCGGAAGGCGACAAATCCCGTCGGCAGCGCGCCGAGCGCGGCGAAGGTGCCGTACTCGGGATGGCCGGTCAGGACGCCGATGACCAGCGGCACCATGACGCCGATGGCGGTCCTGGCCGCCTGGCCGGGAGACACATTGCGCCAGCGGAACCGGCCCAGGTCCAGCCAGCCCGCGTGGCTGACCTCGCCCGCCACGAACTTCCGGCTGGCGCGCAGGTCACTCAGGTACCGGCGCAGCCCGCTGCGGACGACGCCCAGCGCCTGCGCCACCGCTGCTGGCACCCCCCGCGGTGCGACCATGGCGTGCCTGGCTCGCCTCAGCCCGGCCGGACGGGACGGTAGGCCGGCTGCCACATCAGCGCGCTGACCTGGCCGGCGACATCATCGGCCAGCGGCCGGCCGGCCACCTTGTCGGCTGCCGCGGCCCGGGCCACCGCGATCCCGACGGCCAGCGACGTCTCCCGGAGGGTCTCGACCTGGGGCAGCAGCGGAGCCCCCGGGGTCGTGGTATCGACCAGGCCGGCGACGGCGTGGGCCGCTGCGCTGAGCATCCCGTCGGTGACGCGCGATGCGCGCGCCGCGATCACGCCGAGCCCCAGCCCGGGGAATACCAGGGCATTGTTGGCCTGGCCGATGACGTAGCGGATGCCCTCGTGGTCGACCGGGCCGAACGGGCTCCCGGCCGCGACCAGCGCCCGGCCGCCCGTCCACCGGATGAGGTCGGCCGGCCGTGCCTCGGCCAGGCTCGTGGGGTTGGACATGGGCATGATCACCGGCCGGGCCACGTGCCGGGCCATCTCGGTCACGATGGCCTCGTCGAACGCGCCGCCGCGGGCCGAGGTGCCGATCAGGATCGTCGGGCGGACCCGGCGGATGACCTCGGCCAGGCCGATCCCGCCCAGGTCCGGGTCCCGCTGCCAGCCGGCCACCCCGGCTGGATCGCGCCCGTACCGTCGCTGCTGCTCGCTGACCGCGGGGTCGCCCGCCTCGATCAGCCCGGTGCGGTCCAGCGCCCACAGCCGGGCCCGCGCCTGCCCGGCGGACAGGCCGCCGGCGATCAGCGCCGCGGACAGCTGATCGGCGATGCCGATCCCGGCGGTCCCCGCTCCGAAGATCACGATCCGGTGGTCGGCAAGCTTGATCCCGGTGGCCCGGACCGCGGCCAGCGCCGCGGCCAGGTTCACCGCGCCGGTGCCCTGGATGTCATCGTTGAAGGTAAGCAGCTGGTCCCGGTACCGCTCCAGCAGCCGCCGGGCGTTGCTGACCCCGATGTCCTCCCAGTGCAGCAGGGCCTGCGGGAAGACCTGCCGGACGGCGCTGACGAACTTGTCCAGGAACGCGTCGTACTCGGCGACCGGTACCCGGGGATGCCGGTTGCCGATATAGAGCGGGTCATCAAGCAGGCTCTGCCGGTCGGTGCCGACATCGAGCATGACGGGCAGGGTGCGGTTCGGGTCGATGCCCCCGGCCGCGGTATAGACCGCAAGCTTGCCCACCGCGATATGAATGCCGCCCACGCCCCAGTCGCCGATACCCAGAATGGCCCCGGCGTCGGTGGCGACGATCAGGTCCACCTCATCGGAAGCCAGGCCCGGTGCGCGCAGCGAGGTCTCGATGAGCTCGGGCCGGTCCACCGACAGGTAGACGCCGCGCGGCCGCCGGTACTCGTGGCTGTAGTTCTCGATGGCCTCGCCGACGGTCGGGGTGTAGATGATGGGCAGCATCTCGCTCAGGTGTCCGGCCAGCAGCCGGTAGAAGAGCACCTCATTGCGGTCGTGCAGCTCGGTGAGCACCACATTGCGGGACAGGTCGGTGGTCTGCCGCCGGTACTGGGCGTAGACCCGGGAGACCTGCTGGTCCAGCGTCATGTGGCCCGGCGGGATCAGCCCGATCAGGCCGAGCTCGGCCCGCTCGGGGTCACTGAAGGCGGTGCCCTTGTTGATCCTGGGATCGGCGAGGACCTGACGCCGGCGCAGTGTCGTCCGCCACGCCCCGTCGCTGCCCTCCCAGACGGTCCGCATCCGGGCTCCTCTGCCTAAGCCCGCTGCCTACGGTAACGGCGGGACGTGAATCGCAGCCATTTTCCTCCAGGCCGGTGCCCGGACCGACAGCGGTCCGGCGCGTCTGCTCACCGGCAGGCTCCGGCCAGGTTCCGCGCAGCCGGATTACGGCTGTTTTCGGACACCCGGCGGCGGCGGCGGGACGGCTCGCGCCGCCTGGCCGGCGACTCTCCCGGCCGGGCGGCTGCCGCGGACCGCGGATCTGGCTGCTGACCTGGGCAGAGGCGATTCGCCGGATTAGCGACGATCTGCCCCTGCGGCTCACGCCAGCATAATCGGGAAAGTTCATTAGCTGATGTGGCTTGACCCGGTTAGCTACCAGACGGTAACTTCCTGAGGCGACCGCTCGGGTGTGGCACGGATCACAGCCCCGGCGGTCGGGTAGCGGTCCCGGCGGCGGGTGCGCCGGACTCCGGGATCGTGCCGTTTCTGCCCGCAGCGGACCTGGCAGGGAGCCGATCATGAGTTCACCCGGTACCACCCCAGCAGCGAGATCCGGCCGGCCGGGCCGAATCCGGTGGAAGCGCTTCGCGCTGATCGCGGTGCCCTCCCTGGCCGTCACCGGCGCCCTGCTCGGCCTGACTGCGGGCGGCGCGCTGGCGTCATCGTTCTCCATCTCCGGGCAGCAGTTCCAGGTCTCGGCGGACTCGCTCAGCGGTACCGGGTTCCAGCAGTTCGGGACCGTGGACCAGCTGGCCAACAAGACCCCGGTGGCGGTCGCGGAGTCCGAGATCGGCCAGGCGCGGATCAAGAACCTGTGCCAGAGCGTGGTGGCGGGCTTTCCCTTCGGTCTCGGCGACTTCACCCTGCGGATCACCGCCGGCGGCGGCAGCACCCCGGTGAGCGCCAGCGGCCTGATCATCGACGCCAACCAGCTGTCGGGCAGCGTAGCTACGTTCCACCAGATCAACATCGGCCAGGACGCCAGCACCCTGAACGCGGTGTCGGGCGTGCCGCTGGGCCAGGCCGGCACGTTCGGCCAGCAGGCCAGCAGCATCGACATCACCGATCTGCACCAGACGGCCTACTCCACCTCGGCGGGCACGTTCACCCTTCCCGGGTTCAGCCTGAACCTGTCCGGTGGCGACCACCCCTGCTTCTCCTGACCCTCTGAGGCGGCATGCCAGACGTACCTGAGCACCCGGACTCCGCCGGGCACGACCCGGCGGAGTTCGCTGGCCAGCAGCCCGGGCCTGCGGGGGACACTGCGGTGTCCCCGGCCGGCCCGGAGGGCCTCGCCGCGGCGGCCAGCGAGCCACCCGCGGGCCGGGGCCGCCGGGCCTGGTCGGGGTGGCGGGCCTGGCGGCGCAGCCGCCCGTTCTGGGGCGGCATCCTGCTGGCCGCGGCCGGCGCCGAGCTGCTGCTCATCCCGCTGCCGATGAACTCGATGGGGCTGATCCTGCACATCGGGACCGGCGGCGTGCTGGGCATCCTGATCGGCGCCCTGCTCATCGTCTGTGCGCTGCTGATCTGGTTCAACCCCGGTCAGCGCGTGTTCTACTCGATCGTGGCCGTGCTGGTGTCGATCGCGGCACTGATTGCCACGAACCTGGGCGGATTCCTGCTCGGGACACTGCTCGGCGTGATCGGCGGCTCGCTCGCCTTCGCCTGGACGCCCGCTCCCGGCGCTGCTGACCGGCCGGCGCCCTGGCGCCGGCGATGGGGCCGCCCGGCGGGGCGGCACGACGCCTCCCTCACCGGCCTGTCCCTGGTGCTTGGTGACCCTGGCCGCCGGCCGTCACCGAGTCAGCACGACGACGCGGACTCCGGGACGCCGGAGCCCGGGTCTGCGGAGCCGGGGACGACGGCGCCCGGCAGCGCTGGCGCGGTCACCGGCGGCGCCGAGCCTGGCGGCGCGGACCGCGCCGGTACCCAGCGGCACGGCGTCCGCCCTGGCACGCCGCCCGGGGCCGGCGAGCTGACGCTGCCGGATCTGCCCGGGCCGAATGCCTCCGACACCGAGCGGGGCCGGGGCGGCGGCACCATTTACCGCGGCCTCCCGGTGCTGCCCCTGGTGCTGGGCCTGGTCGCGGGGGTGCTGCACGCCGGCTCGTCGGCCGGGCCGGCCGGCTGCCCGGCCACGGCCACGCCAGCGGCCACGGCCCAGCCGCGCCCGACGGCGGCGCCCCGGCCGGCTCCGAGCCCGACCCCCAGTGCCTCCTGTCCGTCGCCCAGCCCGAGCCCGACGACTTCCGGCCCGGCCAGCCCGGCCCCGACGAGCGGCCCCCGCCCGAGGCCGACGACTAGCACCAGCCCGTCTCCGGGGCCGAGCAGGAAGCGACAGAAGGTCACGAAGAAGGTAGCCGCCCCCGGCGGGCTCGTGGTAGCCGCGGTGCCGTCCGACATTGCCGCGAACACGGCGACGCTGACCGGCCTGTCCTATGACGGCGTGGCCAGTGTCCCCACCGCCAGCGGGCCGCAGCAGATGCTCAAGTTCAGCATGAGCGGGCTGAATCTGTCCGGCGATGACGACCTGACGGTGACCGAGGGCGGGCACACGCTGTCGATCAAGGCGTCGTCGCTGAATTTCACCGGGAACGTGACCCTGCTGTGCACCAAGATCCACGGCGACCTGCTGGGGATCCCGCTGACATTCACCCCGCAGAGCCCGCCGCCCCTGGTGCTGCCGGAGATGGTGTTCACTCACGTCACCACCTATCAGCCCTACACCTCGGCGGACTCGCTGCAGATCGGCGGCCTGCAGATCATCGCCGGCTAGCTGGCCGGCCGGGCGGCTGGTGCGGCACTGGCGGGCTGGTGCTGCACCGGCGGGCTACTCCTGAGCTTCGCCGGTCCACAGGGCGCGGACGGCCTCGATGGTGTCGGCCTCGGCCGCGGTCTTGTCGTCGCGGTACCGCAGCACCCGGGCGAACCGGAGCGTGACGCCGCCCGGATAGCGGCTGCTGGCCTGGACGCCGTCGAAGGCGATCTCGGCCACCAGCTCGGGCCGGACCCGCACCACGCCGCGCCACGCGGCGGGGTCAGCCCCGGCTGAATCCCGGCCCGCCACTGCTGGCTGCGGCGGATCGGCCAGTTCCAGCAGCCGGGTGGTCTGCCAGGCCAGCAGGGCGTCGGTCAGGCCCTTGAATGTCTTACCCAGCATCACCATGCCGCCGGTGACCGGGTCGCGGGCGCCCAGGTGGAGGTTGGACAGCCAGCCCTGGCGGCGCCCGTGGCCCCACTCGGCGGCCAGGACCACCAGGTCCAGCGTGTGCCGCGGCTTGACCTTGACCCAGTCGCCGCCCCGCCGCCCGGCGCCGTAGGGTGCGCCGAGCGACTTGATCACGACTCCCTCGTGCCCGTGGCCGATGGCCGCGGCGAAGAACTCGGCGGCCTCGCCCGGCCTGGCTGTGACGATGCGCGGGATGACCAGGCTGTCCGGAGCGATCTGGGTCAGCTGGGCGAACCGCTCGCTAGCCGGGGCGTCCAGCAGGTCGGTGCCGTCCAGGTGCAGCAGGTCGAACAGGAACGGCGTCAGCGGCGTTTGCTCGGCCTGCCCGGTGACGTCGACCTGGCTGGCCGTCCGCGCGGCGGTGACCTGGAAGGGCCGGGGCCGGCCATCCGGGCGCAGCGCCACTGCCTCGCCGTCCACGATGGCGGTCGTCGCGGTCAGCGACCGGGCGGCGGTGACAATCTCCGGTACCCGGGCGGTGATGTCATCCAGGGTCCGGGTGAAGACCCGGACCTGGTCGCCGTCCCGGTGGACCTGGATTCTGATGCCGTCGATCTTCCACTCCACGGCAGCAGGCGAGATCTTGTCCAGCGCCGCGTCGATAGTCGGCGCGGTGGCGGCCAGCATGGGCCGGACCGGCTGCCCGACCTGGAGCGTGACGGCCAGCAGCGCAGCCTCCGCGCGCTCCGGTCCGGCACCGGGGCCCAGCGCCGCGGCGGCCGCCCGGGTCAGTGAGCCGCCCATCTGGAAGGCGCGCCGGACGGCCGCGGCCGGGACGTCGGCGGCGGCGGCGATGGCCTCGGTCATCACGCCGGCCAGTGCGCCCTGGCCCAGCTCGCCGGCCAGCAGCCGGACCAGGAACTGGCGCTCGGTCTCGGTCGCCCGGCCCAGCAGGCCGCGCAGGAGCTGCCGTCGCTTGGCCTGGGAGCCGGGCCCGGCCTGCGCGCCGATGGCCCCGAAGGCCTGGTCGGCCGCAGTGACCGTCAGCTCCGGCGCATCAGGCGGCGCGGCCAGCCCGGCACTGCCTGCCGGGCCGAGCAGGTCCGTGATCGCGGCATAGCCCACGCCGATCTGCCGCTGCGTCAGCTCCCCGGACAAGAACGCCACCACGGCGGGGATCTCCCCCTCCGGGACCTCGCGCAGCAGTCTGGCGATCTCGGCGACCTTGGCCAGGCGCCCGGGAGCGGCGGCCACTGCCGCCGAGGTACGCACCACCTTGTCCAGGAGCATGCTGCGATTGTCTCCCGGCCGGGCGGCGGCCGCCGGAGGGCGGGCCGGCCGGCCGCCGGAGGCCGGAGCGGGTCTTGACCGCTATGTAACTGTCGCGCTAGCTTCGGCGCGATCAGGTAGCCATGTCGGGGTTGGCCCGGCTGCGGCGGCCGCACGCAGGCCACGGCCGGGACGGAAGGCGGTAGGACCCCATCGGGACGGAGCGCCCATGGCACGCAGCGCGCCGGTGAGCGCCGCCGGGGCGCAGGACGCTATGCCCAGGGCTGCCCGGCACGCTCCGGCCCATGCCCGTCAGCCCCGGCGGCGGGTCCTGGCCGGGACGGCCCGCCGGGCCGGGCGCGGCTGGCGGCGCAGCCGGCCATTCTGGGGCGCGCTGGGCTCGGTGGCCGGCGGCGGCGAGATTGCCGCCGTGCGGCTGACCCAGGCGGGCGGCAGGCCGGGTTTCCTTGTTCCCCTCGCCCTGCTGATCGCGGGGGGCCTGATCGTGTGCGGCCTGCTGCTGCTCTTTGACCCCGTGCAGCGATCGCTGTACTCGACGGCGGCCGTGCTGCTGGCCGTCGTCGCGCTGAGCACGGCCCACGTCGGCGGCTACCTGATCGGCTCGATCCTGGGCGCGGCCGGCGGTGCGCTGGCCTTTGCCTGGGTGCCCGCCGCGCCGCGGGCGCCGGCTGGGCCCGCGCCCGGCGGCCCGCTGGGGCTGAAGCTGATCCTCGGCCAGGCCGGTGCCCGGCCCGACCCGGCCGAGCTTGCTGCACGGGCGCCGGAGCCGCGGCCGCTGGCTTCGGAACCGGGGCCGGAGCCGGGAACGGCGGAACCGGCCCGGCCCGGCCTGCATACGTCCGGGGCGAGCTAGAGCCAGCCCTTACGCTGCGCCATCTGCACCGCCTCAGCGCGATTGCGGGCCCCCAGCTTCTGCATGGCGGCGGACAGGTGATTGCGGACAGTCCCCGGTGACAGGTGCAGGCGGTCGGCGATGTCGCTGATGGCGTCGTGGCCGGCGGCCGCGGCCAGCACCTCGGTCTCGCGGACGGTCAGCGGGCTGTCGCCCTCCGCCAGCGCGGCGGCGGCCAGGGCCGGGTCGACCACGCGCTCGCCGGCGGCGACCCGCCGGATGGCATCGGCGAGCTGGGCCGCAGGGGAGTCCTTGAGCAGGAATCCGCTGGCCCCGGCGGCCATGGCGGCCCGCAGGTAGCCCGGCCGGCCGAAGGTGGTCACGATGATCACCCGCCCGCCGAAGTTCTCCTCGCGCAGCTGCCGTGCCACCTCGATGCCGCTGCGACCGGGCATCTCGATGTCGAGGACGGCGACGGCAGGCTGGTGCTTGCGCGCCATGGCCAGCGCCTCGTCGCCGTTGGCGGCCTGGGCCACGACCTCGATGTCGGGTTCCAGTCCGAGCAGGGCGACCAGGGCCTGGCGGACCATCGCCTGGTCTTCAGCGATCATGATCTGGACGTTCATCCGGCCAGCTCCCGGTCCGGCCCCCGGCCGGCCTGGCCAGCGGGAATGCTGACGCGCAGCCGGAAGCCGCCCGCCGGGTCCCGGCCGGCCGCCAGGCTCCCGCCCAGCACCTGGACCCGCTCGCCCAGGCCGGCCAGCCCGGAGCCGCAGCGCACCGCTCCGGCCGGCGCCGGCGAAGCGGCGCTGTCGGCCGGGCCGGCCATGCCGTTGTCGGTCAGCTCGACCACGGTCGTGGTCGCCCGGACGGCCACGGTGATCGAGACACTGGTCGCGCTCGAGTGCCGGACCACGTTGGTGATCCCTTCCCGGATCGTCCAGGCCAGCACGGCGTCGACGTCTCCGGGCAGCAGCAGCACCTGCGGTGCCGTCACCTGGCAGGCGATCCCGGCGGCGGTCAGCAGCTGACGCGCCGCCGCCAGCTCGGCGGCCAGGTCCGGCTGGCGGTAACCCGCGACCGCCTCGCGGACATCGCTCAGCGACTGCCGGGCCACCGACTCCAGGTCGCCGATCTCGGCCCGGGCCCGGCCGGTGTCGGTGTCGATCAGGCGCCGGGACAGCTCAGCCTTGAGCGTGATGAGGGACAGGCTGTGCCCGAGCAGGTCGTGCAGGTCCCGGGCGATGCGCAGCCGCTCCTCGGCGACCGCCACCCGGGCGAGCTCGGCCTGGGTGCGGCGCAGGACAGTGACGGCCTCGTTCCGCTTCCCGGCGCTGTAGGCGAAGAAGGCGCCGAGCGGCGGCGTCAGCGCGATGGCGGCCAGGTTGCCCTGGGTCGCGTGATGGAGCAGCCCGATCACCAGGCCGCCCGCGGCGCAGCTGATGGCTCCGAAGGCAGCCGGCCGCACGGTGCGGCAGAACCGGCCGCAGGCTGCGGCGGCCACCGCCAGGCCGGTTACCCAGTTGCTGTTCCCGGTGATGGCGAGCGTGGCGATGGCCAGCCCGACGATCAGGACCAGCCACGGCCAGGGTGCCTCTTGCGCCTCGGACGGGGGGCCGAGGACCACCGCCACCCAGATCACCACGGGGACGAAGATCAGCGCGGCACCCAGGCCGATCAGGTTGCGCACGGTCGGGTGGCTGGCAGTCGTGGTCGCCAGCGGCACGAGCAGGAAGCCCACGATGATCGCGGCAGTGATGAGCCTGCGGGTCAGCCGGGCTGACGACGACAGGTAGTCCGCCTCGTCCGCGGCGGCAGGCTGCGGCCCGGGGACGGCGGTCAGCCGGACGGCCGCCGGGACCTGCTCGCGGGCGGTGCCGGTGTCCGGCACCGCCCGCCGCAGCGTGGTCCAGGGCGACATGCCCCTATCCTGCCCCGGCGAGCGGCCGCGGACAGCAGGCAACCATGACATGGCGCCAGGCTAAGCCAGGATTCCGGCTGCGCCGTGTGCTGGCCGTACCGGCCTGACCGTGACGGATGTCACGGTCAGGCCCGCGGCTCAGGCGTGCGGGTGGCCGTTGGCCTCGATGTCGGGCTCGCTGCCGTCGGGATCGATCGGCTGCTCGGTCATCGGGGCCGGCTCCGCAGCGTAGAAGTCCTCGGCGGGCCGCCGCCGCAGCGCCACCGCCGCCGCCGCGCTCGCCGCCGCGGCGAGCATCATCGTGATGGCGAGCACGCTGCCCCAGCGGCGGTTCTTACGAGCCGGCTGGACGTCCAGCTTGCGCGCGGCGGTCACCATGGCCTCGGAGATCGCCGGGGCGATGGTCTCCTGAACGGCAGTCCCGCCGCGCTCCAGGCGCGGTGCGGCCCAGGCGCGGGCGTCATCCAGCCGGGGCCTGGCCCAGGCCGCGGCCTCGTCGACATGCGGCCGCGCCCAGGCGGCCGCGTCCTCAGCGCTGCGGCGCACCGTGGTGCCGGCGTCCTCGGCGCCGCGGCGCAGGGTCGTGCTGGCGTTCTTGGCCGCGGGCATGGCGAGCTCTGCGCCCCGGGCAGCGCGCTCGCGCACACTGGTGCCGCCATTAGCTGCATGATTCCTGGTAAATACTGACACTGAGTCCTCCCGGACTGGTTCGGTTCGCTCTTGCACACTTCCCCCGCCAGGACTGGTCAATCACGGCGGGTCCGGCGCGCAGGTGGCCGGGCGGTGCTGCGGGCATGCAAGGATGCGATGTATGAGCAATACGCTGACCGCAAAGCTGCGGACTAATCGCGGCGACATCGTCGTGCGACTGTTTCCTGATCACGCGCCGAAGACGGTCCGGAACTTCGTCGAGCTCGCGGAGGGTTCACGTGAGTGGACCAACCCCGCAACGGGCCAGGCGTCCAAGGACCGCCTCTATGACGGCACGCTCTTTCACCGCGTGATTCCCGACTTCATGATTCAGGGCGGCGACCCGCTCGGCACCGGGACGGGCGGACCGGGGTACAAGTTCGCCGACGAGTTCAGCCCGGACCTGGCGTTCGACCGTCCGTACCTGCTGGCTATGGCCAATTCCGGGCCCGGCACGAACGGCTCGCAGTTCTTCATCACGGCGGGGCCGACGCCGTGGCTGACCGGCAAGCACTCCATCTTCGGCGAGGTGGTGTCCGGCGCCGAGATCGTCGATGCCATCAGCCGGGAGCAGACCGGCCGCGCCGACCGGCCCGTCCAGGACGTGGTCCTGGAGTCCGTCGAGGTCTCCGACGAGGCCGGCGGCTCCGCGAGCTAGACAGCGGGTGACGACAGTGGCTTCCCCCCCGGACCCGGAAGGTCCGGCCGGCACCAGCGGATCCGGCACGACGGTGCCGACCTGCTACCGGCATCCTGGCCGCGAGACCTATGTGTCCTGCGTGCGGTGCGGGCGCCCGGCGTGCCCGGACTGCCTGCGCTCCGCGGCGGTGGGCCAGCAGTGCGTCGAGTGCATCCGGCAGGGCGGTGCCACCGTGCGCCGCCCTGCCGGGGCGTTCGGCGGCCGCCTCGTCCAGGGTGCCGTGGTGACCTGGACCCTGGTCGCGATCAACATCGTTGCCTACATTGCCGAGAACGCGTTCCTGAACCGGGTCTTCAGCGACGGGGTGATGGTCGGCCGGATCGGCAACACGATCGGGGTCGCCAACGGGGACTGGTACCGGCTGCTGTCGAACGCGTTCCTGCACGAGCCGCTGAACACCGGCACCGGAATCCTGCACATCCTGTTCAACATGTGGGCCCTGATCGTGGTCGGGCCCGCCCTGGAGCGGATGCTGGGCTCGCTGCGGTTCCTGGCTGTCTACCTGGTCAGTGCCCTCGCCGGCTCGGTGCTGTTCTACCTGGCCGCGTCGCCGACACTGCCTGCGCTCGGCGCGTCAGGCGCGATTTTCGGCTTGTTCGGCTCCTGGTTCGTGCTGGCCCGGAAGATGCGCCTGGACGCCCGGCAGATCGTCGGCCTGATCGTGATCAACCTGGTCATCACCTTCGTGGTGCCCGGAATCGCCTGGCAGGC
Organism: Streptosporangiaceae bacterium; assembly: GCA_036490755.1. GTDB lineage: Bacteria > Actinomycetota > Actinomycetes > Streptosporangiales > Streptosporangiaceae > DASUBV01. The sequence continues at coordinate 358 of DASXDJ010000095.1, read as the reverse complement.
TCACGTCGGCGGCCTCATCGCCGGCGCGGCCCTCACTGCCGCCTATGCCTATGCGCCGCGGCCGAACCGCGCGCTGATCCAGGCCGCCGCGACGGTGGCCATCCTGGCCGTCCTGGTCGCAGGCGTGGTGATCCGCGATATCAACCTGGTGGGTGCTGTCCGGCTCTAACCCTGCTTTTACCGGGGGTTCCAGGGGGTGGCCCCCTGGAGCTAGCTGTACTGCCGGGTCAGTGCCACTTGGTGGACAACACGACCCCGCCGACCAGGAAGCCGAAGCCGACCACGAGGTTCCAGCTGCCCATGGCACTGATGGGCAGCGCACCGTTGCTGACGTAGAACGTCGCGATCCAGGCCAGGC
>DASXDJ010000094.1:0-91415 GCA_036490755.1 Streptosporangiaceae bacterium | reverse complement strand
CTGCGCGCCCGCCAGCACGGCCAGGGCCACCCAGCGCGACCGGAACCGGGACTGCGCGCCGGGCGGGCCCGGAGCGGGGGACCCGGCGGGAAGGAGGGCGGCCGGCCCCCGCTCGCGGGACCGGGACCGGGACCGGGGCCTGCGGTCTAGGCGCTGCATGCTGATCTCCGTTCTCCTGGCCCGTCCCTGCGCTAACGTGAACGAGCATGTTCGAGTTACCAGCTCGACTGTAACTCATACACTCATGTTCAGGAAAGGAGGATCCCCGGAGATGCCCTCCAGCGCTGCCGGCGGCCCGGCCCCGCGGGCGCAGCGGGCCGACGCCCGGCGCAACATCGCGGCGATCCTGGACGCCGCCACCGACTGCCTGGCCCGCGATCCCGAGACGAGCGTCGCCGACATCGCCGCGGCCGCGGGCGTCGGCCGGATTACCCTCTACGGTCACTTCAAGACCCGGGCCGACCTGGTCGACGCCGTCCTGGCCCGGACCGTCCAGCGCGCCGACCTGATCCTCGACGCCACCGACACCGGCGGCGACCCCCTCGACGCGCTCGCCCGGCTGGTCGACGCCTCCTGGCTGATCGTCCACCAGTTCCGGAACATCCTGCTGGCCGCGCAGCGCGAGGTCCCGGCGGAGCGCATCCGCGGGGTCCACGACCCGATCCTGCGCCGCGTGCAGTCCCTCATCGGGCGCGGCCGGCGGGCCGGGGCCTTCCGCACCGACCTGCCGGCGGAATGGCTGGTCACCACCGCGTTCAGCCTCATGCATGCCGCCGCCGAGGACGCCGCCGCGGGCCGGGTCGGCGCCGGCGACGCGGCCCGCCTCATCACCGCCACCCTGATCGCGGCCTACGCCCCGCCGGCCGATGGCCCGGCGGCGTGAATGAGGCCCTCTGGCGGGGGCACACTGGCTGACATGCGCGCGCGACACACGGCGCTGGCCGGTGCCGGGGCCGCGATCGTGATCCTTTCGGCATCCGCCTGCGCCGGGTCCGGCCCGGCCTCGCCGACCCAGCCGGCCTCCCGGCCGGCGTCAACCGCGCCCGCGCCCGCGTCCTCGTCCCCGAGCGCGGCGGCGGGCGCGGCCGACTGGCCGACTTACCACGGGTCGATGGGCCGGGCGGGCGTCTCGACGACCATGCCCCCGGCCCGCGGGACGCCCAGGGTGATCCAGTCGCTCAAGCTGGACGGCCAGGTCTACGCGTCCCCGATCGTGGTCCGCGGGCTGACGATCGTCGCCACCGAGCAGGACACCGTGTACGCGTTCGATCAGTCCTACCGACAGGCGTGGAAGCGCAGCCTCGGGTCACCCTCGCCCGCCGAGCAGCGGCAGTGCGGCGACATCAACCCGCTCGGCATCACCGGCACGCCGGCCTACGACGCGGCCGCCAACCAGGTGCTGGTCGTGGCCGAGCTGGGCGGATCGGTCCGCCATGAGCTGTTTGCCCTGGATGCCGCGACCGGCCGGGTGGCGTGGCGCAAGAGCGTCGACCTGCCGGGCGTCAGCGCCCGGGACATGCAGCAGCGCGGCGCGCTGGCGATCGCGGGCAACCGGGTCTGGGTGCCCTACGGCGCGCAGGCCGGCGACTGCGGCGACTACAAGGGCCGGGTCGTGGGCGTGCCCCTCGACGGCGGCAGCGACGTGATCTTCTACAGCCCGCCGACCAAGCGGGGCGGGGGCATGTGGAACCCGGCCGGCCCCACCGTCAACGCCGCCGGGCACCTGCTGGTCGTGTCCGCGAACGGCGCCGCGTTCCCGGGTGACGCCTACGACCACACCAACTCCGTCCTGGAACTGGACACGAGCGCGAAGCTGGCCGACTCGTTCGCGCCCGCCGACTGGGCCGCGAACAACCAGGGCGACGCCGGCCTCGGCTCGCAGGGGGTGGCGCTGGTCGGCACGAAGTGGGCGGTGCTCGGCGGCAAGTCCGGCCCGGTCTACGTGCTGCGCCAGGGCCACCTCGGCGGCATCGCCGGCCAGGTCTCCGTGCAGAACATCTGCATCTCGTTCGGCGGGGCCGCGGTCGACGGCGATGTGGTCTACCTGCCGTGCACGGACGGCGTCCGCGCGGTCCGGGTCGACGGCTCCGGCCGCCTGCACGTGCTGTGGCACGCGTCCGCCTCGATCACCGGGTCGCCGGTCATCGGCGGCGGGCGCATCTGGGCCCTGGACACGAGCGCCGGCGTGCTGCACGGGCTGGACCCGGCCACCGGCCGGAGCCTCGGCCAGGTCGATGTCGGTGTCGCGAACCGGTTCGCGACACCCGCGCTGCACGGCGCGGACGTGATCGTGCCGACTCTCGCCGGCATCGCCGTGGTGCGCACTTCCTGACCGGCTTGAGCCGGCGGTCCTGGGTCGGGCGGGGTGGCCGCAGCAGCTGGCCCGTCGGCCGGCCACGGAGTCAGGCTTCCGCTCCGGGATCCCAGACGTGGTCGTGGCCGGCCGGCATGGCGGGTGGCGTCAGCTCGAGCACACGCTGCCGGACCCGCTCCGGGTCAGCTCCCAGCGCCGTCAGCACCTGCGCCGCCAGGCCCTCGCTCGACCCGGCCACGCCCAGCAGGAGATGCTCGGGGCCGATGAAGTCGTGGCCGAGATCGGCGGACTCGCTGGCCGCGAGCTGGAGCGCCAGCATGGCCAGCGGGCTGAGCGGGATATGCCCCGCTGGCGCCTGCTCGCCCCGGCCGGCCAGCCGCTCGACCTGCTGGCGCGCCGACTTGAGGCTGATCCGCCATGACTTCAGAACCCTGGCGGGCGCGCCGCGCTTGTCGTCGAGCAGGCCCAGCAGGAGGTGCTCGGTGCCGATCCGGCTGTGCCGCAGGGCCCGGGCCTCTTCCTGAGGCCGGAGAACAACGTGCCGGGCCGGGTCAGTGAAGCTCTCGAACATCCCGGTCGTTCCTTCCGCCTGCGGCCGCCCCGCCGCCCCGCCGCCGAGCATGGCATGAGCCAGCGGGCTAGCTAGCCGAAGGTGAAGTCGTAGGCCTGCACGCCGGGTGAGGGGCGCAGCAGCAGGGTGCCCGTGCTCGTCGCCGCGGACTCGTGCAGCGCATAGAGCCGCGGCACCCCGCTGACCTTGATCGTCGCGGTGTGACGGCCGTTGATGCTCTCCTCGACGGTCCCGCTGCCGCCCAGCACCAGGTAGACCTTCCTGGCCATGAAGCGAAGCTCGAGCCCGGCGCCCTGGCCGGCGGTGGCCTCCTCCGCGTGCTCGGTCCACGTCCCCGACAGCCCCATGCCGCCCAGCGGGAGCGTCTTCGGGAAGTGGTAGGCAGCGGGCGTGTTCTCCGCGACGCTGACGGCGGGCACCAGGTACTGCAGCCGCTCGTAGCCGAGATAGGTCTCCGGGTTCATCTCGCCAGTCGGCGTGAGATTGGGCACGTCCGTTGGCGGCGGGAGCCGCAGGCCCGGATGCGCGGCGGACAGCAGCTGGCGAATCAGCTGCTCGGTTTGCGAGTAGTCGCCCTCCCCGAACCCCACGTGCCGCACGTTGCCCCGGGCATCGATCAGGTAGTCGGCGGGCCAGTACTCGTTGTCGTAGGCCTTCCAGGTGCCGTAGCCGTTGTCGATCGCCACCGGGTAGTGGACGCCGAAGTCCGCCGACTCGGTCCGGACGTTCGAGACGACGTGCTCGAACGGGAACTCGGGGGTATGCACGCCGACCACTACGAGCCCGTCCCTGGCGTAAGCCCGGTACCAGGCCTCGATATGGGGCAGCGTGCGCTGGCAGTTGATGCAGGAGTAGGTCCAGAAATCGACCAGCACGAGCTTGCCGCGCAGCTGGGCCATCGTCAGCGGCCTGCCGCCCGGCGTGTTCAGCCAGGCGGTGATGCCGGTGAACTGCGGAGCCGGGCCGCAGTTCACCAGCTGGACGGGAGCCGGCTTGCACTTGGTCAGCGAGGTGGCCCTCACGCGGCCGAGCGAGTTGAGCTGACCGCGGACCCTGGCCGAGCCCTGCAGCGCGGTCGAGTAGCTGGGCACGTCACGCTGCAGGCCCTGGAAGGCGTTGAAGCCGATCGCCACCGCCATCACGATCAGCACCGTGCCGCCGACCAGCCGGGCCTGCGGGGCACGCCGGCGCAGCGCGCCGACCCGCCGGGACAGTTGCTCGCCGGCCAGCGCGACGGCCAGCAGCGGCACCGCCGTGCCGACGGCGAACGCCGCCGTGACGAAGACGGCGGTCAGCCCGACCCGGTGCGTGGCGCCGATCACCGTGATGGCGGCCAGGACCGGCCCGGCGCACGGAACGTACAGCACCCCGAGGGCGAGCCCCAGCACGAACCCGCCGCCGCGGCCGCTCGGCCGCCGCGTGGTGAGCCGGGCGAACGGGCGCTCCAGCAGGACACCGAGGGGCGGGATCACGTAGCCGAGACCGACCAGGATCAGCAGCGCGATGCCCGCGTCGCGGAGCGAGTCCTCCGGCAGGTGCAGCAGCGAGATGATCTCCGATCCGGCCAGGATCAGGATGCTGAAGCTCAGCGCCAGGCCGGCCACGACGGCGACCGCGCGTGCGACGCCGGCTTTCGGCGGCGCGTCAGTCTCCGCCTGCGCCGCGGCGCCAGGGGAGCTGGTCGCCCCGGCGACCAGGATGACCGGGAGCACCGGCAGGATGCAGGGCGAGATGCCGGCCAGGAAGCCGGCGACCACCCCGATGAGCACCAGTCCGATCACGCGGCCATCCTCGCCTTCCCGCCTCCGGCTTGCACGTCAGTAATTCGTAGCGGCCGCGGCTCAGGCTTGGTCAGGACTGGCTCGGTCAGGCCGGAAGGTTGCGGTTCCTGTCGGCGGCCGCCTCGCGGCTCTCGACGCCCAGCTTGGCTAGCACGGCCGAGACGTGGTGATCGACTGTCCGGGCCGAGATGAACAAGGTGCGGGCGATCTGGGCGTTGGTCTTTCGCTGGCAGATCAGCTCGAGTACCTCGCACTCACGGGGGGTGAGCCCGTCGGGATGCGCTCGGGTCGCCCGGCGCGGGCCGGCCGGCACCGACCGCGCGCCTATCTGGCGCAGCTTGTGGCGGGCCAGGCCGGCCGTCGCCCGGGCGCCTAGCTCGTCGAGCCGCCGCAGCGCGTCGCGCAAGTCGGCTTCGTCCGGTGAGTCCAGCAGCGCGAGCGCCGCGTCCAGGCGGCAGCCGAGCTCATCCCACGCACGCGCCGCCGCTGCGTGCCGGCCGGATTCCTCGAGCTGCCAGGGGTCGGCCACCGGGCCATCGACGATCCGGCCGGAGCCGGCCCGGCGGAGCCAGCGGCGCAGCGCCCCGCGCAGCCACTCGTCGATGTCCTGCGCGGCATCGGCGGCCAGCTCCGCCTCGCGCCGGGCCTCGTCGGCCCGGCCCTCGGTCAGGAATGCCTCGGTCCGGGCGAGCCGCGCAGGCACGACGTACTGCGGCTGCGCGGTTGGCACCGCGCTGGCGACCGCGTTGTCCAGGGCGGGCCAGGCCCCCGGCTCACCGCGGCGGGCGCGGATCACGCCGATGAGGGTCTGCACGCAAATCTGGTTCAGGGGGGCGGCCGAGCTTTCCTCGAGCAGCTGAGCACTGATCGCCATCGCCTCGTCCCAGCTCCCGCGATGCTCGAGGACGGCCGTCCGGCATGCCCGCAGAAAGTAGGCGTGCGTGTCCAGGTCGTGCTGCTCGCAGTAGGCGAGGCCAGCGCGGTAGTACTGCTCTCCTTCGTCGAACCGGAACTGGTCGCACGAGATGCCGTACAGGTTGCTGTAGGCACGGCCGGCCTGATTGGGCAGGTTGCGAGACAGGGCCAGCTCCAGTGACCGGCGAATCAGCTCGACCCAGCCCGGGTCGGTCGCAGCCGCGGCGCAGCCTTCGGTGTTCAGGGCGTCGGCGATCACGTCGGCTGCGTCCAGCGGGCGGGCCAGCGCCGCCGCCCGCCGGGCCAGCACGATCGCTTCGCCGGTCTCGTTGCGCGTCATCCGGACGGCGGCCAGCGTCGCGTACGCCCGGGCGAGCTCGCGCGTCTCACCGAGCGGCTCGAGCGTGCTGATGGCCTGGACCGCGGCCGCTACCGCTTCCTCGCCCCGGCAGAGATGTTTCAAGGTCAGCGAGTAGTGCTGCAGCGACTCGCCTTCGCGGCGGCGATCCTCGAGCTGCCGCCAGAGCCGCAGGGCCTGCTCGTCGGCGTCGGCCGCCGCCTGCGATCGGTCGCTGAGCGTCGCCTCCTCGGCCAGGCCTGAGTAAAGCTCGGCCAGCGCGGGCGGCGTGGCGTGCGCCGCCCATCGCAGTGCGCGCTCGTACTGGGCCGCGGCCTCGCGATGAGAGCCGAGATCAACGGCTCGCCTCGCCGCCAGTGATGCATGCCGGACGACTGCTTCCTCCTGGCCAGCCCCCTCAGCGTGGAAGGCCATGCGCGCGTCGTCGCCGCTGCCGCTGGCGAGCAGCGCGGCGAGGATCCCGGCGTGGATCACTGCCTGCCGGCGTGCGGGGATCTCCTGCGCGATGGCCAGCCGGGCGATCTCGTGCCGGAAGCGCAGCCCGGTCCCGTCATCGGCCAGCAGCCCGGACGAAGTGAGCTCGTCCAGCTCGGCCTGCCGCGCGGAGAGCAGACCCGGGTCGATCCGCAGGCCCATGAGGGCGGCTGTCTCGAGCACCTGCCGCGCCGCGCTGCTGAGCCGTCCGGTGCGGGACAGGATCGCGTCCCGCGCCGATAGCGGTACTCCGGGTGTTCCGGCCTCGAGCATCTCGGTGACATAGAACGGGTTGCCGCCCGCCAGCTGATACAGCTGATCGGCATCGAGGCCGGTCCCGGCGGCCATCGTCCGGACCGCCTCGACCGACAGCGGCGGCAGTTCCAGCCGGCGCGTCCACCGCCGGGCGGCGAGATCGCCCAGCGCGAGCCGCAGCGGGCTCGATGGTGCCTGCCGGTCGTCCCGGTACGTGGCGAGGACCAGTACCGGCGCCGCGCGGATCCGGCGAGTGAGAAATCGCAGCAGGTCGAGCGTCGCCTCGTCGGCCCAGTGGATGTCCTCGATGACGATCACGTCGAGCCGGTCGCTGCCCGTGACCTGTCTCAGCAGGGCGGCAAACAGCTGATCGCGGTCGGGCCGGCCCTGGCACAGATCTTCCAGGGTGCCGCCGAGATCGCGGGCCAGGTCGAATAGCGGAGCGAGCGGGCGCGGTGTCGACAGCCCGTCGCAGGCACCCCACGACCAGCGGGCACCGGGCAGCTCGCGCTGGGACTGCTCGACCAGGACCGACTTCCCGGCGCCCGCCTCACCGGCGATCAGGACCAGCCGCCCTTCGCCCTGCCCCGCCTCGCGGGCGTACTGGCGCAGCGAGGCCAGCAGCGGATCGCGCTCCAGCAGCCTCATATCCAGGATCTTCTCTCAGCCAGCACGCGGCTGCACCGGAGCCGGCTGCCTAAATTACGGGTCCCGGTTGCCCATTCTTCTGAGGCCGGCCTGACGCGGCACCCGGCCGGTCCGGTCCGGCAGAAAAGTAGGCAGGGCCAGCCGCCAAGATACGCATACCTCCCGTAGGCAGCCGCCCCGCCGAGCGCGTGAGCTAGCGGCATGGCCGATCACGCAGGACAATGGCGATGACCAGGCTGCCGGTCGCCGCGCTGGTCATCGCGGCCCTGTTCTGGGGCGCCACGGTGAGCGTGACCAAGTACGCCCTGCGCGGCTTCGGCCCGGTGACGCTGCTGGCCATCTCGCTGGTCGCGGGAACCGCCGTGCTGTGGACGACCGTGATCCTGCGGGGCCGCCGCGGCCCGCTGCCGTGGCGGCGGGCGGCGCTGCTGGGCCTGTTCGAGCCGGCGCTCGCCTACGCCGGCGACCTGCTCGGCCTGGCCCGGACCAGCGCCGCCAACGGCGCCCTGCTATCCGGGCTGGAGTCGGTCTTCATCGTCGTGCTGGCGGCCGTCTTCCTGCGCGAGCGCATCACGGGTCGCATCCTCGTGGCACTGGTCCTGGCGCTGGCCGGCGTTGCGGCCCTGGCGGGCACGGGATCGCTGGCCGGGGCCGGCGTGGGTGACCTGCTGGTGCTCGCCGGGGTGCTCAGCGCCGCGGCGTACACGATCGTGGCCAGCGGGATGGGGGACGAGTCCGACCCGCTCACGGTGACCGCCTGCCAGTTCACCACCGCGACCATCCTCGTGCTGCCGGCCGCTGCCGTGGTGTGGAGCATGCACATCGAGACCGCGCCTGGCCACGTGGCCGCACGGTACTGGCTCGCCGCCGTCGTCGCCGGAGTCATCGGCTACGCCGCGAGCTTCCTGCTCTACAACTACGCCATCGCCCGGGTGCGCGCCGCCCCGGCGAGCATCATCGTCAGCCTGATCCCGGTCTTCGGGCTGGCCACCGCCGTCTGGTGGCTCGGCGACCCGCTGACCATCGCCCGGGGCCTCGGCGCGGTCCTGATCGGGCTGTCAGTGACGATCTTTACCGTCGTCGAGCTCCGCGGCGGGCCCGGGAGGTGAGACCGGCGAGCTGCCCGGCGTGGCCGCGCGGCAGCCGGCTAGCCAGGGCCGAGCCGGCGGGCCCGGGACTCGAGGTAGCGCTGCTCCGCGCGGCTGGCCGTCAGCCGCGCAGCCAGCCGGTACTCCTGCTGCGCGGCGGCCAGGTCCCCGGCCTTCTCGAGCAGGTGCGCGCGGACGGCGTGCAGCCGGTGGTGGCCGGCGACCCGGTTGTCGGCGGCCAGCTCGGCCAGCAGGGCGAGCCCGGCCCGGGGGCCGGATGTCTCGGCCAGGGCCACCGCGCGGTTGAGCGTGACCATCGGGTTCGGCTCGATCCGCTCCAGGATCTTGTAGAGCGTGTGCACCTGCTGCCAGTCGGTGTCCTCCGGCCGGGCGGCGCTGGCGTGCGTCGCGGCGATCGCGGCCTGCAGCTGGTAGGGGCCGAGCGGCGACCGGGCCATGGCCGCGGCGATCAGCTCGGTGCCCGCCGCGATAAGGCCGGCGTCCCAGCGGTCCCGGTCCTGGTCAGCGAGCGGAATCAGCTCGCCTTCCGGTCCGGTCCGGGTGGCCCGGCGCGAGTCGGTGAGCAGCATGAGCGCGAGCAGCCCGGCCACCTCGCCGTCCTCGGGCAGCTGCCGGTGCACCATCCGGGCCAGCCGGATCGCCTCGCCGGCCAGGTCGCCGCGGTGCAGGCTGGTGCCCGACGAGGCGGTGTACCCCTCGTTAAAGATCAGGTACAGCACGTGCAGGACCACGCGCAGCCGCTCGTTCAGCTCGTCGCCCGCCGGCCTGCTGAACCGGCTGCCGGCCGAGCGGATCAGCTGCTTGGCCCGGCTGATCCGGGCCGCCATGGTGGCCTCGGGTACCAGGAACGCGCGCGCGATCTCCGCGGTGGTCAGCCCGCCGACGGCGCGCAGCGTCAGCGCCGTCTGGGACGCGGGCGTGAGCGCCGGATGACAGCACAGGAACAGCAGCAGCAGGCTGTCGTCGGCGGCCGGGGCCTCATCCGCCGGCCCGGCGGGCGGGTCGGGCTCCCGGCTGGCGGCCGTCACCTCCCGCTCCCGGCGGGCATGGCTGGCGCGGAACTGGTCGATCAGCCGCCGGGAGGCGACGGTGAGGAGCCAGCCGCGGGGATTCTCCGGCACGCCGTCGGCCGGCCATTGCGCTGACGCGGCGAGGACCGCCTCCTGGACGGCGTCCTCGCATTCCTCGAACTGGCCGTGCCGGCGCACCAGGATGCCGAGGACCTGCGGCGCCAGCTCGCGCAGCAGGTCCTCGGTCATCGCGCCGTCCGTCATGCTGCCGTCCGTCAGATCGCCAGCTGCCCGTCCATGAACATCACCGGCCGCACCTCGATGCCCAGGCCCTCGACGCTGGCGTCGGGGATCATCGCGGCCAGCTCGATCGCCCGCTCCTTGCTCTCGCAGTCGATCAGGTAGAACCCGCCGAGGTGCTCCTTGGCCTCCAGGTACGGGCCGTCGGTGACGGCCGGCTGCCCGCCGCGGACCCGTACGACCACGCTCTGCGACGGGTCGGCCAGAGCCTGGGTGGTGATCATCTCGCCCGAGGCGGTGATCGTGTCCATGAACGCGCCGTGCCCGGCCCCGACCTCCGCCTGCTCCTCCGGCGTCAGCGCGTTCCAGACGGCGGGGTTCATGTGCATGATCAGCAGGAACTTCATGGCTGCTCCCTTTCCCGTGAGCCGTAGCGGCTCAGTGTGCTGGCGGACCCGGCGGGCCCGTCCGCCCCTGGGTCGGAGCCGCAGCCGGTGTCTTGACACGTCACGCCAGCCCGATTTTCCCATCCGCGGATGTCAAGAACCGCACCGCCGCTCCGACCGGCCGGTGAACGCACCCCCGATCCGCTATTCAGCAGGGAGCAGAGATGGCTGACGAACGGGCCGGCCTCGCCGGCCGCCGCGCATGGCTGGGGCTGGCCGTCCTAGTGATACCGACCTTGCTGGTCGCGATGGACCTGACCGCGCTGTTCCTCGCGCTGCCGCGGCTGAGCTCCGATCTGGGCGCGAGCAGTGTCGAGCAGCTCTGGATCTCCGACAGCTACGGCTTCCTGGTCGCCGGGTTCGTGATCACGATGGGCACGCTGGGCGACCGGATCGGCCGCCGCCGGCTGCTGCTGACCGGCGCGGCGGCCTTCGCGGTGCTGTCGGTGGCCGGGGCGTACTCGACGTCGCCGCAGATGCTGATCGCCGTCCGGGCGCTGCTGGGCATCGCCGGCGCCACCCTCATGCCGTCGACGCTGGCGCTGATCAGCAACATGTTCCGCGACGGCCGGCAGCGCGGGCAGGCGATCTCGGTGTGGGCGACCTGCCAGTTCGCCGGCGGCGCCCTCGGCCCGGTGCTGGCCGGCTTCCTGCTGGGGCACTTCTGGTGGGGCTCGGTGTTCCTGGTCGCGGTCCCGGCGATGGGGCTGCTGCTGCTGGCCGCGCCTGCGCTGCTGCCGGAGTACCGCAATCCGGATGCCGGCCGGCTGGACATCACCAGCGCCGGGCTGTCCCTCGCCGCCGTCCTGCCGGTCGTCTACGGGCTCAAGCAGCTGACTATCGGCGGGGGCCAGGGGACGGCCATCCCGGTCGTCTCTGTCGCCGTGGGCCTGCTGGCCGGCGTGATCTTTGTCCGCCGCCAGTTCCGGCTCGACGCGCCGCTGCTGAACCTGCGGCTGCTCGCCAGCCGCCCGTTCACCGCGATCCTGGTCGCGCTGGTCTTCGCCGGCGTCGCGATGGCCGGAATCGGCCTGCTGGTCACGCAGTACCTGCAGAGCGTGCTGGGCCTCTCGCCGTTCGCGTCGGCGGTGCTGTTCGCGCCGATGGGCCTGGGCGTTGCGGTCGGCACGATGAGCACGCCGGCGCTGGCCCGGCGGGTGCGTCCGGCCCGGGCCATCGCCGGCGGCCTGGCCCTGTCCGCGGCGGGCTGCGTCCTGCTGGCGCTGGCCGGCAGCGGGCACGGCCTGCCGCTGGTGATGACCGGCATCGCCGTACTGGCGCTCGGCACCGGCCCGCTGTTCGCGCTCGGCACCGGGCTGGTCATCGGGTCTGTGCCGCCGGAGCGGGCCGGCTCGGCCGCGTCGATGTCGGAGATGAGCAACTACATCGGCGGCGCGCTCGGCATCGCCGCGCTCGGCGTGATCAGCGCCAGCATCTACCGCAGCCAGATGGCGCACCTGGTCGCGGCCGGCGCGCCAGCGGCCGCCGGGCAGACGCTGGCCAGCGCGACCGCGGCCAGCCAGCAGCTTCCGGCCCCGCAGGCGGCCGCGCTGCTGCACGCGGCGCACGCGGCCACCACGAGCGGCCTGAATGCCGCCGGCGTGGTCGCCGCGGTCATCTTCGCGGCGCTCACCCTGATGATCGCCGTGGTCGACCGCACCGGCCGGAACGCGGCGCCGGCACCGGCGGGCGGCGCCACGCGAGCCGACGAGTTCGCAGCCGTGTCCTGACGGCTTCCGGGCCGTCCGCGGCCGCCGGCGGGCACCGCGCCCGCCGGCGGCCGCGCGGTCAGGAGCCGAGGCGGAGCACATGGGTCGCCGGGCCGGCCCGGACGGCCGCGAACGCCGCAGTTTCCGGGACCGGATCCGGAACGGTGATGGCATGGGAGCCACGCTCGAGATGCCGGTCCAGCAGGAGCAGCGAGTCGCTCTTCGGGTCGGGCGGCACGACAGACGTCGGCCACCATGCGGTGACCGTCACGTCGGCGGGCTGGCTGATCCAGAGATCGATCGTCCGGCCCGCCGGGGCGTAGGACACGGACTGCGGCGGCTGCGGGCGGCGGGCGGCGAGGGCTCCCTCGATCTGCGCCACGATGAGGCCGGGAATGCCGGCCAGGCCATCGACGAAGATGACCCCGGGGCTGACCGCGGTCAGGCCGGCCTTGAGCTGCTCGCGGGTGTCCGCCGGGACCTGGCCGCCGAACACGGCCAGGTCGAGGTCCCGGACTCCGAACTCGGCGAGGACGTCGTCGAACCGGTTCGTAGCCGATGCGGTGTATCCGCGGTCGCTCAGCAGCGCGACGGTGTCGGCGAGCACGGCCTGGCTCCGGCCCACAATCAGCACGTGCTCGCGCTGGGTGGCGGCGGGCTGGCCCGCGCCGGGTCCGGGACTGGTCATAGCGGTACCTCTTCCTTGTCGGCCGGGCCGTCACCGGCGGCCGGCGATGTTGCTCCCGGCGGCGCCAGCAGGCGGGCGGCCGGGGCGGCCGGGGTGCCGGGGCGGTCAGGGACGGCGTGCATGGCGTCCGTGCGCGTGCTGGCGGTGCGCAGCGCGATGAGCGCGGCGGCGACGGCGAACCCGCAGCCGGTCAGCAGGGCGCGATGGAAGCCGCCGGCCGTGGCGGCAGCGCCGCTCGCGCCGCCGGCGAGCAGGTGGCCCGACTGGCTGGCGGCGACGGCCGAGAAGATGGCCAGGCCGAGCGCGCCGCCGGTCTGCTGGGCGGAGTTCAGGATGGCCGCGGCCAGGCCCGCCTGGTCCGGGGCCACGCCGGCGTTGGCGGCGCTGGTCACGCCGACGAAGACCGGGCCGACGCCGAGGGAGAACACCAGCAGCCCGGGCAGGATGTCGGTCAGGTACGTCCCGTGCACCGGCAGCTGCGCCAGCAGGAACAGCCCGGCGGCGGCGGTCAGCGCCCCGCCGCAGATCACGGCCCGGCTGCCGATCCTGGCCAGCAGCTTCGCGCCGATCCCGGAGGAAACACCGATGCCGACGGTCAGCGGCAGGTAGGCGGCACCCGCGGCAATGGGGGAGTAGCCGAGCACGTTCTGCATGTAGAGGGTCAGGAAGAAGAACATCGACAGCATGCCCGCGAACCCGATCAGGCCGGTCAGATTCGCCGCGGCGAGCCCGCGCACCCGCAGGATGCTCAGCGGCAGCAGCGGACTGCGCACGGCGTGCTCGTTCGCGGCAAAGGCGCCGAACAGCACAGCCGACCCGGCCAGCTCCCACCAGGTGCGGGCCGATCCCCATCCCTGGTCAGGCGCCTTGACCAGGGCGAACACCAGCAGCAGCATTGCGCCGGTGATCAGCAGGCCGCCGAGCCGGTCCGGCGCCGTGCGGCGCTCGGCTCGCGCGGAGCGCGGCAGCATCCGCCACACCAGCGGGATCAGCGCCGCGCAGGCGATCGGGTTGACGAACATGACCCAGCGCCAGCCCGGCCCCTCGGTCAGGACGCCGCCCAGCAGGATGCCAACCGCCGACGACAGCCCCGCGACCGCACCCCAGACTCCGAGCGCCTTCTGCCGGTCGGTGCTCGCCCGGAACGCCGTCGTCAGCGTGGACAGCGCGGCCGGCAGCATCAGCGCCGCGCCGAGGCCCTGCACCAGGCGCGCGGCGACGAAGACTTCCGCGTGGCCGGCGAATCCGCCGGCCAGCGAGGCGAGACCGACGATGGCGATCCCCGCGAGCAGGACCCGCCGGCGCCCCAGCAGATCGGCCAGCCTGCCGCCGAGCAGCATGAACCCGCCGTAGGTGAGCAGGTAGCCGGACGGTACCCACTGCAGTTCCTGCGTCGAGAAACCCAGGGCCGCGCGGATGTGCGGCAGCGCGATGTTGACGATGGAGGCGTCCACGAAATCCAGGAATGCCACTGCGCACAGCAGGAGAAGGAGGCGCTTTCCCCGCCCGGTGCTCAGGGTGGACGGCGAGGTGTCGTGCTGCATGAGATCCCCTTCGCTCCGGCGGCGCCCCGACGGCGCAGCCGTTCCTTAATTGATGGTTGGGCCAACGTTGGTTCAACCAACGTAACAGATAGTTGGCGTGGCCAACAAGCTGATAGATTGAGGCGCCATGACGACTCCGCCCAGCCATGCCGGGCTGCCGGCCCCGGCGCGTGTTCGCGACCGGGCCACCTGGCTGCTCTCCCGGGCCTATCTCCGGTCGACCGGCCTGCTGAGCGAGGGCTTCGAGGCGGCCGGGGGCGACCTGCGCGGCTATCACTACCGGCTGCTGGCCGCGCTGGAGGAGAGCGGCCCGGTGAGTCAGGCCAGCCTCGGCCGCAGCACGAGCATTGACCGCAGCGACGTCACGGCGGTGCTGGCCGAACTGGAGGACCGGAGACTGGTCGAGCGCACCGTGGACCCGGACGACCGGCGCCGCAACCTGGTCTCGATGACCCGCGCCGGGATGGGGGAGCTCACCCGGCTGGACCGGGTGATCTCCGGTATTCAGGACCGGCTGCTCGCGCCGCTGTCAGCAGCCGAGCAGCGGCGATTCCTGGAACTGCTGCGCCGGGTGGCCGACGGCGTGACCCCGCCGCCCTAACACTGAAGTACTTGCTTGACTATTGATCCGGGTAACTGAATACTTAAGTACATGCTTGACCAACTGGCCGACCTGGACCGGGTGTTCCAGGCCCTGGCGGATCCCGGCCGGCGGGCCATGATGGAACGACTGAGCCGGGGCCCGGCCTCGGTCTCCGAGCTCGCCCGGCCCCTTGACATCACGCTGGCGGCCGTCGTTCAGCACGTGCAGGTCCTGGAACTGAGCGGGCTGGTCCGGTCGCAGAAGACAGGCCGGACGCGCACCTGCCGCCTCAATCCGGTGGCGCTGCGCTCCGCGGAGTCCTGGATCGCGGCGCGGCGCACGTTCGTCGAGCGCCGTCTTGACCGGCTGGGTGACTACCTGGCCGGGACCGCTGATCAGCCAGCTGAGCCTGAGGAGCACCGATGACGACGAGCTCGGTTATTCATGACACGTTCGTGATCGAGCGGACCTATCCGGCCGCGCCGTCGCGCGTCTTCGCCGCATTTGCCGCCGAGGAGGCCAAGAACGACTGGGGCGACACCGGTGACCTGGAGCCGGCCAGCGGGGAGCACGCCTGCCCCGCGGTGTTCGACTTCCGGGTCGGCGGCCGGGAGCGCTTCAGCCATGTGTGGGAGGGCACGACCTACCGGTACGACGCGCTCTACTACGACATCGTGCCGGATCATCGGCTCGTCTACAGCTACGAGATGTACGCCGACAGCGCGCGGATCTCCGTGTCGGTAGCCACCATCGAGTTCGCCAAGACCGGCACCGGCACGACCCTGACCTGGACCGAGCAGGGGACCTACCTGGACGGTGTCGACGGCGCCGAGGCGCCGGCCATGCGGCGCGAGGGTACGGCCGAGATGCTGGCCGGCCTCACGGACTACCTGCGGACGTAGGCCGGCGCCTGGCCGGGCGCTAGATGATTCCGTACGTGTTGACCTTCTCCGGGTAGATCCGGATGAAGGCGCCGCCGAATCCCGGCCCGAGGTCCGCCCCGCCCTCGGGGATCGCCTCAGCACGGCCGCGTATCTCCAGGAAGCGCGGCGTCCACGGGTCGGTGGACGCCAGGTCGTCGACCACGATCGCGGCGTACCCGCTGGCCTGCACGTCGCGGTACTTCTTGGTGGTCGCGACGTGCATCCCGCCGACGTCGATCGTGCCGAGCTCGGCGTTGTAGCGGAACGAGGTCGGCACGACGTGCGGCTTGTGATCAGCGCCCGCCGTGGCCAGCCGCCCCAGGAGCTGGCTCCCGAGGTACTCAATCAGCGCGGCATCCAGCTCACGTGTTCCTGTCGTCTCGCTCATGTGCCCAGTCAACAAGATGAAGCACCCTTCAAGTCAAGGCCCGGCTTCGCAGCCGAGATGCCCAGCGGACCTCACGTTCGGGTGCCCGCCGCCGTCTGCAGGTGGCGTCGTCACCACCGGATGAAGGGTGAACTGGGTGAATCACAGCGTGACAACTGAGGCGGCCGCCCGGCAGGCAGGCCGTGCCCCGGCCGATGCTGGCGCGGCATCGCGGTCCGGCTGGGCGCTGGCCGCGCTGCTCGGCGCGCTGTTCCTGGGCAACGTGGACGTGGCCATCGCCACCATCGCGGCGCCGTCGATCCAGGCCGGGCTGCACGCCAGCGGCGGCGCGCTCGAGCTGATCGTCTCCGGGTACACGCTGGCCTACGCGGCCCTGCTGGTGACGGGCGCGCGGCTCGGGGAGAGCCGCGGGTACCGGCCGATGTTCCTGGCCGGCCTGGCCGCCTTCACGGTCGCCTCGCTGGCCTGCGGGATCGCTCCCGGCGCTGGGACTCTCATCGTGGCCCGGATAGCGGCCGGCGCCGCCGCGGCGCTGATGACGGCGCAGGTGCTGACCGGTATCCAGGCGGGCTTCGCGGGCCGGGCGCGGACCCGGGCCCTGGGCCTGTACGCCGTGGTGCTGTCCGCCGGGGCGGTCGCCGGGCAGAGCCTGGGCGGCCTGCTCATCTCCGCGGACATCCTGGGCACTACCTGGCGGCCGGGCTTCCTGCTCAACGTCCCGGCCGGCGTGGCGCTGTTCTGGATGGCGGGGCGGTGCCTGCCGGCGGGCCGCCGCCAGCCGCAGCGGCTCGACCTGGCCGGCATGACGGTGCTGGCCGCGGCCCTGCTGCTGCTCGTGCTCCCGCTGGTCCTCGGCCAGGACGCGGGCTGGCCGGCCTGGACCTGGGTGTGCCTGGCCGCCAGCATTCCGGCGTTCGCCGTGCTGCGGATCGTGGAGCGGAGAGTATCGGCGCGTGGCGGGCAGCCGCTGGTCGACTTCCGGCTGCTGACCCGGCGGCCGGTCGGCCTGGGCCTGGCCGCCCAGACCGTCGCTACCGGCACTTACTTCGCGATGATGTTCACCCTCGCGCTGTACCTGCAGCAGGGCCTGGGCAAGAGCGCGGGCTACTCGGGGCTGGCACTGGTGTCCTGGGTCGCCGCGTTCGGTATTCCCGGTCCGGTCCTGGGCCGGCTCCCGGCCCGGCGGCGAGCGCTGGCCGCCCCGGCCGGGACCGTGCTGCTGGCCATCGGCTTCGCGGCTATCGGAGTCAGCCTGTATGCCGGGCAGACCAGCGGGGTACTGCTGATGACCCTGCTCGGCGTGGCCGGCCTGGGCCTCGGCACCGGGTTCACCGGGATGCTGAGTCATCTCACCAGCTCGGTGACCGCCGGCCAGGCCGCCGACCTGAGCGGTCTGTTCAACACCACGACGCGGGTCGGCGGCGTGGTCGGCACCGCCGCGTTCGGCGCGGCGTACCTGACGCTGGTTCCGGGCCACGGGTCGGCGGTGCACAGCTTCGCCCTGATCAACCTGGCGCTGGCGGCGGCTGCGCTCGCCTCGGCGGTGCTGGCCGGCCTGTCCGTCGCGCGGCGGCACCCGGCCGGATGTCAGGTGCTACCGGGCTGAGCAGCCATCGGGGGCGTGCCGGTCCGCGGCCTGCTGCCAGCACAACTGGGCGGCCAGTTCGGTCGCCGTGCGGGAATGCACGTAGTAGGCCGGGGCGCCGCTGCTGACGACCTGCAGATACGGGCTCTGGCGGCGCCGGGCGTGCCAGCCGCGCTGGTCGAGCCAGATCCGCCAGTCCGGGAACAGCCCGGCCAGCGCTTCCAGCCGAGCGCGGGCCAGCACGTCCCAGGTCTCCTCCGCGGACAGCGGATTCGGCGCCTGCGCGGCATCTTGCGGAGGCTCCGCCGAAGCGGGCGGCCCGGCGGGCGCGGCCGGGATCAGGAACCCGACGACGACTCCGTTGCGCGTGCACCGGAACAGCAGGCTCACCAGGTACCGGGCTGAGCCTGTTATCGCGCCCGGGTCGGTGACCAGCAGGGCATCGTGGCGGCCCGCCTCGATGGCGGCCTCGAGCCGGGCCAGCACCGGAGTGCTGCTGGCGTCCAGGTCGATGGGTTCCTCGGCGTATACCTCGGGCGCCGGCCAGCCGCGCTGCTGGGCACCGTCGGTGACAGCCGCGCGCAGCCAGTCTAAATCCGCACCCGGAGCTGCCCGGATATAGGCGGCCGGGCGCACGCGGTCTGCGGTCAGGCTCATTTCTCCTCCGCCACTGGTGTGCAGGCGCAGTATGACATTGCGCCGCACGCCTTGGGAATCCGTCAACCGGGGGATCTGCCCGGCTCGGCATGGCCCCTAGTGACTAGACGGAACGGACTGGCCGCCCCGCTCTTCCGGTGCCACGCCGGCCAGCGGCTGCGAGAACGTTCACTGGGTGACCACGCCGGGCTGCGGAGCCTCCCGGCTGCCGCGGACGCCGGCCACGATCAGGTCACCGTCGCCGGCCCGGACCGGGGACCGGTGGTTGCCGGGAATGCCCGGGGAGGGCTACCCATGTTCCTTTCCCGGGAATCGCCTTACAGTTGGCGCGTGATCACCGAGAATTCCCTTTACGAGGGGTCTGCGCCAGCGTTGCTGGTGCAGTCAGAGGGAACCGACCGGAGCCTGCTGCCCGATCGCTCCTATCTCATCGGCCGGGATCCGGACGGCGACATCGTCATCAGCGATGCCCGGATCTCCTGGCAGCATGCGGTGCTCCGGTTCGAGGGCGGCCGGTGGCTGCTGGCCGACAATGCCAGCACCAACGGGACTTATGCCGGGGGTCAGCGGGTCGATCAGCTGGAGATCACCGGGCAGTGCCAGGTCCGGCTCGGTCACCCCGCCGGCGGAGTACTGCTGACGTGCACGGTCGCGGCCCCGCCCGCCGGACCGGGGGGCCAGACGACCCAGCTCGCCACCCGTCCGCCGGCCGGCTGCCCGGCGCCGCCGCCAGCTCCGCCGGAGCGGGCGCTGCGCATCGGCCGCGCCCCCGACAATGACCTGGTCGTCGCCGATCCCGCGGTCTCCCGGCATCACGCGGTGCTGCGCAGCACCGAGGACGCCTGTGCCATCGAGGACCTGGGCAGCAACAACGGCACCTTCGTCAACGGCGAGCAGGTCAGCGCCGCGCGACTGGCCGACGGGGACCTGGTCACCATCGGCCCGGCGACCTTCCGGGTCACGGGCCAGGACCTGACCGAACTCCCTGGCTCCGGCGCCATCACCGGCCGTGCGACCAGCGCCCATGCTCCGCCCGGCCGCCCGGCCCCGGCGTCTCCTGCGCCCGCCCCGGAGTCCCCGGCTCCCGCCCCGGAGTCCCCGGCTCCCGCCCCGGCGCTGCCCGCGCCCGCGGCGGCGGCCCCCGCTCCTGCCCTCGCGCCTGCCGCTGCCGCGGCGGAACCGCTGGACATCCCCTACGCGATCCGCTGGCTGGTGCCGGACGGGGAGCGGTTCGCCAATTTCGACATCCTGAATGACAACGATTCTCAGCTCGATTACTACCGCAGGTTCGGGCACATTTACGCGGTCGGAATCCCGACCAAGAAATGGCGCCTGGTCGTCGTCTCCGATCCCGGCCTGCTCGATGAGGTAGCTGACAACGAGGACCAGTTCGGCAAGCGCGTCGAGGAGATCAACTTCTTCCGTCAGCTGAGCAATTCGCGCGGCGCCGGCATCTCGGTCATCGGCGACAGCGAGCGCACGGAGCAGATCCGCCGCGTCATGCTGCCCTGGTATTCCCCGCAGCACCAGCGCACGCAGCTGGAGCGGATGAAGGAGCAGGCGCGCAAGCTCGTCGCGGCCTGGGCGCGGCTGCCCGACGACGAGCCAGTCGACGCGCGCACCTGGATGGAGCGCTACACCCTGGAGGTGTCCGGGCGCGGCGCGTGCAACTACAACTTCGGACTGCTCGACGGCGGCAGCGGTGACCCGCACCCGTTCGCGGTAGCAGTCCCGGAGAGCACCAAGGAGAGCATCGCTCGCGTCGCCGACCCGCGCCCGGACTTCACGCTGCTGGCCGGGCCCGCCCGGCGCGCGCGAGTCCGGCGGTACCGGCAGCACAACGAGGAACTAGTCCGGACGGCCGATGCCCTGGTCCGCGCCCGCCTGCACACCGGCCCGCTCGGCCAGCAGACCGACCTGCTCAGCCGGCTGGTGACCACGGCGGATCCGCAGACGGGCGAGTTCCTCGACGCCGAGACCGTGCGTGACCAGATCCTCATGCACTTGTCGAACGGCTTCAACGGGCCGTCCATCACCGGGGCGTGGCTGGCCCACATCCTCGGCACGCACCCGGAGGTCGAGGAGCAGCTGATCGCCGAGATCGATCAGGTCACCGGCGGCGACCCGGACTATGACCTGCAGTACGACGACCTGATGAAGCTGACCTACACGACCCAGGTGATCAAGGAGACGCTGCGGATCTACCCGCCGCAGCCGGTCACCATCCGGCGCAGCCTGCGAGACGGGATGCTCGGCCGCTACCGGGTCCGCAAGAACGACATCATCCTGGTCGGGACCCTCGCCGCGCAGCGCGACCCGCGCTACTGGGGACCCGACGCCGACCGGTTCGACCCCGGCCAGTTCGCGATGGACCGGGTGGTCGGCCGCCCGCGGCACGCCTTCATCCCGTTCTCCGTCGGCCGGCGGCAGTGCATGGCCCAAGAGGTCACGTTCATGATGCTGCGCGTCGTGCTGTTCGAGATCTACCGGTACTACCGGCTGCGCCCGGCGCCCGGCTCCACGGTGCGCAAGAACACCATCGTGACGACCAAGCCGGCCGCCGTCCCGGTCATCCGGCTGGCCCGCGACCCCGGCCGGCCGCCGCCGGGGCTGACGGCGCTGCAGGACCGCCCCGCGGCCGCTGCGCCGGCCGCGCCCGCGGCCCCGGTCCCGGCCCGGCCGGCTGGCGGCGACTGGGGCGATCCGACCGAGATACCCGGGACGAGCGAGTTCCGGCATCTGGTGATCGCCTACGGGAGCAATTTCGGCGCGAACAAGGAACTGGCCGAGCGCTTCGCTGAGCGCAGCCACTTCCAGGGCTACACCGCCGACGTCATGACGCTGAACGAGCTGGCCGCCGCGCCGCCGCGCCCGCAGCCCTGGCTGCTGGTCGTCATGACCTCGACCTACACCTCTAACCCGCCGGCGAACGCCGCTGCCTTCCGGGCCTGGCTGGAGAGCGCGGGGGCGGGCGCAGGAGACTGGCGGAACTGCCGGTACCTGGTCTGGGGCCTGGGCAACACGCAGTGGAACGCGTTCCTGGCCTTTCCCCGCTACGTGCACAAGAAGCTGGCTGACCTGGGCGCGGTGCCCCTGACCGACCTGGGCTACGCCGACGTGGGCTCGCCGGTCTGGGAACGGATGCACGCGGACTGGAACAGCCGGATCTGGCCCGTCCTGCTGGAGCTGTCCGGAGCCAGGCCGACGGCTGCTGCGGCGGCCCGGCTGGCGGTTGAGAAGGCCACTGCGGGTGCCCTGACCAGCGGTGACTCGATTGTTGCCATGCGCAGGTCGCTATCGGGGGGAGGCGGCGCGCTGCCGCCCGGCGGCCGCGCCGCGGGCGTGTCGTCCGTCATGCGGCTGATGACGCCGGGGTCGCGCCGCCGGGCCGAGTCGCAGGGCGGCCTGTCGCGGGCGATGCTCGCCCCGGCCATCCTGACCAACGCGGCCGGCCTGGACACGATCGAGGCGCGGGTACTGGCCTGCCGGGAGCTGCAGGCCCCCGAGTCGCCCCGGCGGACCCGGCACCTGGAGATCAGCCTGCCGCCCGGTGTCCGCTACCAGGCCGGGGACCACCTGGGAATCTGCCCCCGCAACGACGCGGACCGGGTCGAGCGGCTAGTCCGGCGGCTGGGCGCGGCGCCGGACGGGCTGCTCAGGATCCCGGAGACGATGAATGTCAGCGTGGTGCCCAAGGGCGTTGTGCTCCAGGTGCGCAACGTGCTCACCAGCCTCGTCGACATCACCGGCCGGCCAACGGTCCCGCTGGTCGAGCTGCTGCGCGACAAGGCCGCCGATCCGGGTGAGCGCGCGCGGCTGACCGAGATCCGTGACGTGCTGGCCGAGCCGGGCGGCCCCGCCTCGGCGCTGCGCGCGGCGATCGACGCCGGCGGCCTGGACGTGGCCGGGCTGCTGGACGAGTTCGCGTCCTGCGACCTCAACATCTTCGAGTTCCTGCGAGTGGCCCAGCAGCTCCGGCCGCGCTACTACTCCACCAGCTCCAGCCCGCAGCTGCACGGCGACGGCGTCGCGCACCTGACGGTAGGACTGGCCGTCACCAGCGTTCCCGGCCGCGCGGAGAGCCCGTTCTCCGGGATGAGCTCCCGCTACGTGCACGGGCTGAGCGAAGGTGACCGCCTGGACGTCTTCCTGAACAGCGCCGACGGCTTCCACCTGCAAGACGACACAACCATGCCGATGATCTTCGTCTCGGCGGGCACCGGCTTCGCACCGATGCGGGCGTTCTTGTGGGAGCGGCTGGCGCTGCGGCGGGCCGGGCACCCGCTGGCCGAGGCCGCGCTGTTCACCGGCATCCGGTCGGCCGCCCTGGACTACATCTACCGGGACGAGATCGGCCAGCTCGCGGCCGAGGGCGTGCTCAACCATGTCCACGTGGCCGAGTCGCGCGGGCAGCCGCGGCATTACGTGCAAGACCGGATCCGGGAGCAGGGCACGCTGATCTGGCGCCTGCTGGCCGACGGCGGCTATGTCTACGTCTGCGGTTCGCAGCCCGTGCGCGCCGCCGTCCGCGCCGCATTCACCGACGTGGCCGCCGGGCACGGATCGATGCCGCCGGATCAGGCGGCCGCCTGGCTCGATGACCTTGAGACCACCGCACGCTACCGCCCAGATCTCTGGGGCTGACTCCGAGGAGCCCGCATGGACGCCCTTGCCCTCATCCTGGCCCTGGCGGCCCTGATCATGTTCGGCTTCGCCGCCAGCGGCCGGGAGCTGCACCGGTTCAACGAGATCGCGCTCGGGCTGGTGTTCTTCACCGCCGCGCTGATCTGCCAGTTCACCTCGATCACTCAGACCCATATCGGCCGGTAGCGAGCAAGGCCGGACCGCGCTGATCCGGCCGGCCTGCGAGCCGGCCGGATCAGCGCGCCGCGGTCAGGGCGTGACGTCCACCACCTGCGGGTCGTGGTCGCTGGTCTGATTGGCGTACTCGGCGTTCACGTGCACGACCTGGTAGGTGTAGTTGCTGATGCCCTTAGTCACCAGGATGTGGTCGAGTACCTCGCTGATGCCGTCGAAATCGTAGGTGTACTGCTGGTTAGCGGGCAGCGTGGTGATCAGGTCGGTCAGGGTGGGCGGTCCCGAGCCGTCCGAGGTGCCGGTCTTCAGCACGGACAGGGCCGGGCTGAACTGGTAGTCGTTGAGGTCGCCGACGACCACGACGTCGGCCTTCTTGTCGATGGCCAGGATCTGGCTGATGAAGTCGTGCTCGGTCAGGGCCTGCCCGGCCCGCTGGATCGCCGAGGACTGCGCCGGGAACTGGAACCGGCCGTCAGCGTTCTGATCGCCCAGCTTGGAGTCAAAGTGGTTGGCGATGACGAACACGTCCTTGCCGCGGAAGGAGAACTCGCCGACCAGCGGCTTGCGGCTGGCGGTCCACACCGGGTTAGCCGGGTCGATCCGGCCGGGGGACAGGGTCAGGGCCGGCTCACCCTTCTGCTTGACGACCTGGGTTCCGGTCGTGGACCGGTTCACGCCGGATCCGCCGGCGTCGATGAAGGTCACCTGCGCCGGGTTGTACAGGAAGACGACCCGGATGTTGCCGCCGGGCTGGCCGCCGTCCGCGTCGTTGACCGGGTCGATCTCGCGCGAGTCGTAGACCGGGCCGCCCGCAGCGGTGATGGCAGCGGTCAGCTTGGAGACCGTCTGGTCGGCGGCCACCACGCCGTCATCGGTGGCACCGTCGTTGTCCTGGACCTCCTCCACCGCGATGATGTCCGGGCTGGCCAGGTTGGTGACGATGCCCTGGCCCAGGGCCTGGAACTTGGCGGCCGGGTCGGACGGGGCGAGGTTCTCGACGTTGTAGGTCGCGACCGACAGCTGCTTCTTGCCGGGACCGGTGGCCACCACCGGGGCCAGGTTGTTGTGCTGCACGGTGCCGAGCGTCGTGGCGGCGATGAGGTACCCGCCGAACTGCGAGTAGTCCAGCGGGCCGATGGTCGCGCCGGTGAACTGGTCGCCGACGCTCACCTCCGGGTTGCTGCCGTTGGCGGCCACGACCTCCAGGCGGCCGGACGGCGTGGCGTTCTCGGCCGTCAGCAGGGTGCCGCCGCGGTAGCTGACGTCCTGGCCGGGCTTGGTGGTGATGTACTGCTCGGCGAAGGAGTCGGACGGGCCCACCACGCGCGCGTTGTCGACCTCCACCCGCATGCCCTCGACGGACTCGTAGAAGTCCAGCGCCGAGCGGGCGGGCTGGATCTTGGTGGACTCGATGTTCGTCCCGCCGAGGTCAGGGGCGTAGGTGTCGGGGACCGTGTTCGGACTCAGGACGACGGGGTCGGGCAGCGGGTTGCCCGTGGACTGGGTGCTGACGTCGGTCTGGTCGATCTCAGTGATCGACAGGTTCGAGGTCGCGGCCACGGTGTCGCCGCTGGACAGCGGATAGAACTCCGACGCCTTGCCGGAGACCAGGACGTCGTCACCGGGACTCACCGTCGGGGCGCTCCCGGTGAAGACGAAGATGCCCTCGCTGGTCGCCGGGTCGCTGTCCGGGGTGGTGTCCTGGATCCAGTAGCCCTTGCTGGAGCCGGTCGCCCGGACACCGGTCACCACGCCCGGCACGTTGGTGACGGTGTTGCCGGCCTGCGGCGACAGCCAGCTGCCGCCCTGGATGTCATGAATCTGCAGGGGTCCCGGCGTGCCGCCGCCTCCGCCGCCGCCTGGTCCGCCGCTGTTGTCGGCGCCGGGCGTCGGCGCGCCGGTGACGAAGTCCGTCCCGTTCTGGTCGGTGTCGGCGGCGCTGGTGCGCTGGTCGGAAGTGGTGTTGCTCGGTCCCGGCGCGTCCGCGCTGCCCTCGTCAATCACGGCGGTGCCGTAGCCGATCAGGTCCACGACGTCCGGATCGGCCGCGCAGTCAGCGGCTGTCTTGCAGGTCAGCGCGGTGCTGTTGTCCACCAGCGCGACCGTGCCCGCCGTTGCCGACATGTTGATCGTGCCGGTGGCCTGGGTGGCCGGCAGGTCGGTCGTCCCGCCCGTGCCGGCTGCCTCGCCGATCAGGTACAGCCCGCCGGCGTCGACCGACCCGGTCAGGGCGGTCACCTGCCAGCTGCCGGTAGCGCCCGCGGAGATGTACTGCACCGACCAGCCGTCGACCGGCGTCGCGGCCGCGGCCCGGTTGGCTAGCTCGACGAAGTCGTTCTTGAGGGTGGCGCCGCTGTTTCCGCCGCCCCCGTACACCTCATTGAGGACCACGCCGGACGAGGCGGCCTGCGCGGGCACGGTCCAGGCCGCGAGGCCGGCTGATGTTAGCGCCGCAGTACAGACAGCGGTCATGACAGCGGTCACGCGAGCTCGGGGCTTGCGCACGGCACCCTCCGATACTGGGAGTTACTAAGCAGATGGCCGACATAGCGTCGCCTATCAGAATGGTGGCCAGGTGAACGCAGCACAACGCCCCGGCCGCCGCCGGGAATACGCGGCTGCCGGGCACGGCCGGGCTTGCCCGGCGCCGGGCCGGGGCATTGCCGCGCTATTTCTGCTGGCCGCGGCCTTATGCGGCCCGTCCCCGGCCAGCCACCGTGCTTCGGCGCTGGTCTTACTTCAGGTGAGCTTTTTTCTTGCCGTGCTTCCTGGCCTGGCCCGGAGGTAACTTACTGTGACCTCTGGCCTTTCCATGGGCCTTGTTCTTGTTCTTGCCCTTGGCCTGGCCGGGGCTCTTGGCGCTGCCCTTCCCCTGGCCCGTGGCGCGGCCGTGGCCGCGGCCCGGACTGGCGGTGGCCGGCGGGCCGGATGACGCAGCGGCCGTGCGGGCGGACCAGGCCGGGCGCGGGTGGTGACGGTGGCCGGGCCGGGGCGGCCGTGGCGAGGGCGCGCCGATGGTGACGTGCGCGAGGTTCTGGACCGGCCCGGGCAGCGCGCCGGCGTAGGCCGCGACCGTTCCGCTCAGCCCGGTCACGACCGCAGCGGCCGCGGCGGCGAGCCGGACGCTGAGGCGCGCGGGCCGCCCGGGCCAGGCGGATGCTCGCCGGGCCGGAGCCGGGGAGACGGCACGGGCAAATGCTGACCGCGCCGCATCCTCCCCGGCTAGATGCCCGGAGACCACCGGGACGGCCAGGCTGGCCAGCATCTCGGCGACCACGGTTGCCTGGCCGGGTGCCTCGGGGGAGATATTCCGCCCGGTCAGGATGGCGTCGAGAAGCTGCTCGTCCAGTTCCAGGCCGGCCCGGCCCGAGAGAGAGAACTCCGGCATCTCGTCAGGGTGAGCGTTGGACGGGCTCATAGCGTTACACCCGCCCGGTCCACCTGCGCCGCTAGCCGCCGCAGGCCGCGGTGGGCGGCCACCCGGACCGCTCCCGGGCTCTTGCCGACTATCGCGGCGACATCGGCGTTGGCCAGGCCCGCTACCACGCGCAGCACGATGATCTCCGCCTGATCAGCGGGCAGCGTGGCCAGCAGGTCCATGACGGCCTGCGCGGAGATCCGCTCGATGGCGATGTCGGCGGTGTCCCGGGTGGTGAGCTGCGGTGCAGCCGGATCGTCGGGCAGGGGCACGGTACGCCGGCGAGCCTGCGACCGCCCCCAGTCGATGGCGCGATGCCGGGCGATGGTGAAGACCCACGCGCGGAACGATTCTTCGCCGCCCTCGAACCGCGGCAGGCCCGCGACCACGTGCAGCCAGGTCTCGCCGGCCACGTCTTCGGTGCTGTCGGGAGCGACCAGGCGCAGGTAACGCAGGAGAGCCGGCTGCACGTCGCGGAACAGGCAGACGAACGCCGCCTCCTCGCCGGCCCGGGCCGCGGCCAGCCGGGCCCCGAACTCAGCGCCAATCACTGGCTCAGTATCGGCCGGGCCGGCCGGGCGCCGCAGCCGGAAGCCGGAATCGCGCGTTAAACCAGGACACGGGCGGCAGGCAGGTCAGGGGACCGTGACAGCCGGCGCGCGCCGGGCCGGGATTCGCGAACGGCGCGATCGGCTCGTCCGGGCACCAGGCCGGCCGAGATGCCCGTTTCGTTTAAAAAGGATGTATCGGGTAATCGTTGCCATACCGCAGTTGCGGGAGCGGGAGGAGGGCAGGAGGAACGACCGATGGCGCTAGACCCGGCTGAGGCGCGGAGCGCCCAGTCCCCGGCTGATCCCGATCACCAGGCGCAGGTGCGCCGGGCGGTCTTCGCGAGCATCGTGGGGACCTCGATCGAGTGGTACGACTTCTTCCTTTACGGAACCGCGGCGGCGATTGTCTTCCCGCACGTGTTCTTCCCTGCGTCCAGTACCTACTCCGGCACGCTGGAGTCGTTCGCGACCTACGCGGTGGGCTTCGCGGCGCGGCCGGTCGGGGCGGCGATCTTCGGTCACTGGGGTGACCGGCTGGGCCGCAAGGCGATGCTGATCGTCACGCTGCTGATGATGGGCGTGGCCAGCGCGCTAGTCGGGGTGCTGCCCGGCACGAATGCGATCGGGGTCGCGGCTCCGATCCTGCTGGTCGTGCTGCGGCTGCTGCAGGGCGTCGCGGTCGGCGGCGAGTGGAGCGGGTCAGTGCTGCTGTCGATGGAATGGGGCGACCAGCGGCGCCGCGGCCTGATGGCCAGCTGGCCGCAGATCGGCGTTCCGGTCGGGCTGCTGCTGGGCACCGGCGCGATGACGGCCATCGCCTTGTCGGCCCCGGCCGCGTTCGCTGCCTGGGCCTGGCGGATCCCGTTCCTGGCCAGCCTGATCCTGGTCGGCATCGGGCTGTGGGTGCGGCTGCGGGTGCTGGAGTCACCGATGTTCGCCCGGGCCGTGCAGCAGAAGCAGCTATCTAAGGTCCCGGTCCTGGAGGTTATCCGCCGGCACCCGCGGGAGATCGTGCTCAGCGCGCTGGTGCGGGTTTCGGAGCAGGCGCCGTTCTACATCCTGACCTCGTTCGCGCTGACCTACATCCACGAGGACCTGGGCAAGTCCGAGGGCCTGGCCCTGCTGGCGGTCTCCGCGGCCGGCGCGGTCGAGCTCATCGCCATCCCGTTCTTCGGGAACCTCAGCGACCGGGTCGGCCGCAAGCGGGTCTACGCGCTGGGGGCGTCCGCTATGGCCGTCGTCGCGTTCCCGTACTTCGCGCTGGTCAACACGGGCCTGGCGGTGGTGATCGTGGCGACCGCCGCGGTGGTGCAGATCGCCCATGCGATGCAGTACGGGCCGCAGGCGGCGCTGATCGCCGAGAACTTCCCCACCGGCCTGCGCTTCGGCGGCTCGGGGATCGGCTACCAGCTCGCGTCGGTCGTGGCGGGCGGCCCGGCGCCGCTGATCGCCACCTGGCTGCTGCACGACTTCGGCTGGCAGGCGATCTCCGGCTACGTGGTCCTGACGGCGGTGGTGAGCCTCACCGCGATCGCGCTGCTGCCGGACCGGTCAGGCGCCGACATCGCCGAGACGGCGTCCTACGCCCGCGCCTCCTGAGGCGCGAGCCCCAGGGAGGGAGCCACGTCCGGGCCGCTGCGGCGACCCGGGCGCGGCCGGGGCCTGGCCGCTGGCGCTGGCTGCTAGCTGTTCCCGCAGCGAACGGCTTCCTGCCGCGACTGGAGGCCCGGGCAGGAAGCTCCGGGGCTACCAGATCGGTTCTTCGTCCTCCTCGCGCGAACTCGCCGGCTGCAGGCGCCGACGCTGGGCCAGGGCCGCATACTGGTCCCGGTGTTCGGCCATATCGATCTCATAGGCGCGATGCTGGTTCCTGATCCGCTCGTGATAGGCGCTGGTCAGGAATACCCCGATCGCAGCACCGCCCGCGAGGACTACCAGCGCTCCGATGGCATCGACGACTTCCATGGCTTCCCGCCTTTCGTGGGCTAGCCGGACGGCAGCGGAGGCCCGTCGGGCGGCTCGGGATCCCGGCCCGTGCAGGCGGCTCGCTGGTACAGAAGCTGCTCGGCGACGTTCCTGGCGTGAGCGGCTTCGCTCATCCAGTAGCGGACCTTGCGCTGCATGCGCTCTTGCGACCGGGAGATCCGCGCGGCCACTAAGGTCTCCCGGAGAAGGGCGGCTGCGATGAATCCGGTCAGGAAGCAGGCCACGCCTACGATCGCGATCATGAGGCATGCGCCCCCCGCGTCCGCATCATCGCCGGAGTTTCTGATCCGGGAGAGCGGGTTATAAGGTGAGTTAGTTCCACGTGCTGATCCCTCCGATGTGGTGGGGGTGTGATCTTGCGTGGTTTAGTGATTCGGGCCGGTGGAACCACCCATCGGCCCGAGCCATTTCCGGGCTGTCTGGCGGCGCACGAGCCGCCATTGCCAGACGGGCCGCAGCCAGGAAGCTGCGGCCCGTCTCAGGGCGGCACGTCCAGGCCTCCCGGCCTGCGCGAGGTCGTTGCCCGGTGAGCGCATCCAGCCTGGTCATGTGCCACTCCAACCTGCAAGTTCACTCATGGGATTCCCACGGCGCAAGACCCCGAAACGGTCAGATCGGTCCGGCGCCGGTGCAGCGTGTCCGAAATCCCTGGCCGCTTGCTCGCAGAGCCTGGCGGGTCAGTGTCACTCACGTCACGCCAGTCACACGCCCATGTTCATGCCATTTCGCAGACCCTGCACGGTCTGTCGTGCGCCGCATCCGGACGGGGAGTACCGTTTGCACGGTGGGATTCCCAAATGGTGCTGCCCATACTCCGAAGCGCACCTCGGGACTGGGAGCGGGCTATGGCGGATAGGGTCACCGGCCCGCTCGGGCCGCGGCGGGCCATCGCCAGTAACCTTCGGCGGCTGCGCGAGGAATCCGGCCAGAATCTCCTCGACGTGGCGTCGGCCCTGATGATCTCTACGAGCAAGCTGTCGCGGCTGGAGAACGCGCAGGGAAAGCCCAACCCGCGTGACATCCGGGACCTGATCGCCCACTACAACATTCAAGGCACCTCGCTGGCCAAAGCGCTGACCAGGCATGCGAGCGCGGCCCAGGTCGCCGGCTGGTGGACCGACTTCGATGACGATGTCCTCGAATCGCTGGACGCCCATCTGGCGTACGAGACCGACGCGGCCATCGCGCGCACGTACACCCTGCCCTTCGTGCCGGCCCTGCTTCAGCTTCCTGAGTACGCAGAGGCGGTCTTCCGGGATATGGAGCATCGCTCCGAGGAGCACATCGAGCAGCTCCTCGCACTCCGTCGCCGACGCCAGCAGGCGCTCATCCGGCGGGAAGATCTGGAGCCACTAGAGCTGGTGGCAGTCACGCACGAGTCGAGCCTGCGTCAGGTAGTCGGATCGCCCGCCATACTTCGCCGCCAGCTCGCCGAGCTGGTAGAGCGATCAACCGCCCCCAATATCCGGTTGCGCGTCTTGCCGTTCAATGCCCGGCCGACGTTCTCGATGACGTGCATGTACGCCTATTTCGAATACAAGGACGCAGGCGAGTCTGACGTCGTCCACATTGAGACGCCCGCGGGCTTCTTCAGCGTGGAGGATCCGCACCAGGTCCGTAAATATCGTCAGGGCCACAAGGCCCTGATGGAGGCATCGCTGAGCGAATCGGACTCGCGGGACCTCATTCACGCCCTTCGCGGCGGCGGGACACCGCGAGCAAAGGTATAGACCTTAACGTTACACGAGCAAAGGGGGAGCCACTCTCTCTCGAGACCGGGCAATCGGCGGCGCCGGAGGATTCGCCGGCGCCAGACTCAGCGTGGGCGAAATAATTGGACCCAGGTAAATTTTCTCATCGGGTTGGGCCATGTGCCGTGTAGGTGCTCACCGCGGCGGTAAAGTACCTCCATTATCTTACCCTGGGTCGGCAGATGCCGGCCTAGATGCGTGTGGGGCAGTAACCCACAGCAGATACTTCTCCCTTACCTGTGAGCGACATGTCTGATGACTCAGCCCGGCATCCGGCGGCTGGCCTGGACGGGGTCCAGGCCAGCTTGCGCAGCCGGGGCTATGCGGTGACCAGCGACCGGGTGATCGGCCTTCATCCGTCGCACCGCGAGAATTTCGCCTTGCGGTACTACAACCCCGAGACCCTCCATCACGACCCGGGGGACTTTCCTGTCGACCGGGAGCGGGCCCGTGACGTCATACGGTACGAATGGACCGGCGGCGCCCTGTCGCTCGAGCCCTTCGACCGGATTACGATCACCGACCGCGCGGGTATCGCCGGTGAGCGCGAGCACACTCGCGTCCACCTCCTCAAGGACCCGGACGCCGAGAAGATGATCCGCCGGTTCCTTGAGTTCGTGCCGCCCGAGAGCAGGCAGGTCGATGGCACGCTCGGAGTTAACCTTTTCCGGACGTATACGAACGTCGTAACAAGACCACACCATGATGATGAGGAATACGTCATTGTCTACGTGGTCGACCGGATCGGCGACGGAGCCGAGACATACCTCTACACTCCTGAGGATGTTAGGGGCGGCCATGAGCTGCCAGAGCCGGTGCTTCGTCAGCAGCTCAACCCCGGCGACATCATTATCTTCAAAGACGGGTCCTTCAAGCACGGCGCTACCCCGCTGATCAGCCCGCCCGGCGGTACGGCCCGGCGGGATGCCGTGGTCTGCACCATTGACTACCGGACCACCTATCTTGAGTCGGCTGCAGCGAACTAAGCCTGATGCCAGACTGGCGCATTTGTCGCGGCAAGACCAGTGGGGCTCTCGCGAGCGAAGGTGCTCGCGAGAGTTCTGAAGCTGGAGTTGCGGGATCCGGCCTGGATGGATTCAGCCGGTACCCGTACATTGCCGGGGAACTGATATCTCCGTATTGTGCTGGGCGTGGGGGAAGCTCAGGACATCGGTAGGTTCGTGCCATTCCGGCCCGGCACGTGGCGGGCCGCGCCGGATCGCAATGATCCGGAAGACCTGGCAAGCCTTCTGGGCGGCCGAAGGTCCGGGCTTGGTGGCTGACCTAGACCCGAAGGCGGCTCGGGCGAAGGTTCAGTCGGCGTTCGGCCGTATCCGTGCGGAACTGGAGCAGTTAGTCCGCATACCGTCAGTCAGTGCGGCGGGTTTCGATGCGGCTCACGTCCGCCAGTCGGCTGAGGCGACGGCTTCGTGGCTGACGCGCTCTGGATTCGAGGACGTCCGGCTGCTCGAGGTGGAAGGCGCTCATCCTGCCGTCTACGCGGCGGCTAGTGGTCCGGGAAGATCGCCCAGGGTGCTGCTCTATGCGCATCATGACGTCCAGCCTCCGGGTATGGATGAGTTGTGGAAATCGCCGCCGTTCGAGCCGGCCGAGCGCGACGGCCGGCTGTTCGGCCGGGGCACGGCAGATGACAAGGCCGGGATCGCCGTCCACGTGGCCGCCCTCACGGCCTGGCAGGGGAAGCCGCCGGTCGACCTCGCCGTCTTCATCGAGGGTGAAGAGGAAATCGGCTCTGCGCACCTTCCCGAGTTCCTGCGCAAGTACAGGGATCTGCTTAGGGCCGATACAGTCGTTATCCCCGACTGCTCGAACTGGGCCATTGGCAAGCCCACTCTCATTACCTCACTTCGCGGTCTGCTGGATTGCGTAGTGGAGTTGCGCACGCTTGATTTTGCGGTGCACAGCGGCAAGTACGGCGGGCCGGTGCCTGATGCATTGACGGCCCTGTGCCGGCTGATTGCCACGCTGCATGACCCAGCCGGAAATTCCGCCGTAGCCGGCCTGCACGCCGACCTGCCGCACTCGGTACCTGTCGATGCCGCGGACCTACGGGAAGCCGTCGGTCTCACGCCCGGAGTTCAGTTCATCGGTGATGGCTCGCTGTCGCACCGCCTCTGGGCCCGGCCCGCGATCACTGTTCTTGGTATTGACGCTCCGTCGGTGCTCAACTCAGCTCATAACCTGACGCCGGTCGCCCGGGCCAGCATCAGCGTCCGCCTGGCTCCGGGTGATGATGCGCATCGCGCCTTCGAGGCCATGGAACAGCATCTGCACCAGCACGCCCCATGGGGAGCCAGCGTCCAGGTCAGACGGATCCGGCAGGGCGAGCCCTATCGCCTGAAGACGGATGGCCAGGCCTTCGACGCATTCCGGCGAGCATGCACCGATACGTGGGGGCGCGTCCCGATAGAGGCGGGCAGCGGTGGCTCGCTCCCGCTGGTCGCGGCCCTGGCCGACTCCTTTCCGGAGATGGCTCTGCTGCTGACCGGCGTCGATGACCCGGACAGCAAAGCGCACTCCGAGAACGAGAGCGTGCACCTCAGCGAACTGCTGAACTGCTGCATCAGCGAGGCCATCCTGCTGGGATACCTCGCGGAGGGCGACGAGTGAGGACCTAGCCGCGGTCGGTGCCAGCCCCGGCCGGGGACGCGGCGCCGGGAACAGACCGGGCATTGACAACCAGAACAGCTGAGCTCCAGACTTAGTTCGCTTGTCGTCCGAACTTTCTAGTCAGGGGCGCTGATGGGAGCCGCAGACTCTGGTCACCAGGCCGGCCAGGCCGGCCGTGCCGCGGCTGCCAGGCGCCGGAATGACGGCGCGGCCGGCGGCCAGGCCCGCCTGTGGGAGACCCTCAGCGCTGACCTCGGCCGGGCCTCGAGCGTGCGCACGGTCCGGCTGCGCAACATGCAGCTGATGCTGCGGGAACTGCGTCGGAACGCGACCACGACCCGCGCCGACCTGGGCCGGTCCACGGGCCTGGCCAAGTCCACGATCAAGGAGATCACCGACGAGCTGATCGCCTCGGGGTTCGTCGAGGAGGTCCGCGACCCGAACCTGGACGGCCGCATCGGCCGCCCGGCCTCCTCGCTGCGGCTGTCCCCGACGGCGGGCCGGGTGGTCGGCATCGACATCGGCGCGGAGAAGATCCTCGCCGTCGTGGCCAGCCTCAGCGGGCAGGTGATCGCCTCAGCGCGCCAGGAGAGCCACAACCTGACGGGCAAGGCCGCGATCCTGCGCGCGGTGCGCAGCACCTTCCGCGAGGCGCTGGCGGCCGCCGAGGTGGACGGGAACAGCGTCCTGACCACGGTCGTCGGCACGCCCGGTGTCATCCACCCCGAGACCGGGCGGATCAGCCTGGCGCCGCAGATCCAGGACTGGGACGGCATCGACCTGCACAAGGAGCTGAAGCTCCCGGTCACCGGCCCGGTCATCGTCCGGCGGCAGGCCGACCTGTCCGCGCTGGCCGAGGTCGCGCTCGGCGTGGCGCAGGACGTCGCGAACATGCTCTACGTCCACATCGGGATCGGCATCGGCGGGGCGCTGGTCCTCAACGGCCACCTGTACACCGGGAACGACGGTGCCGCCGGCGAGGTGGGCTACCTGCCGCTGAGCTTCGGCGAGGAACCGCCCGCCGGCACCGCGTACGGCACGTTCGAGTGGGCGGCGGGCGGCTCGGCCTTCGCGCGGCTGGGACGCGCCGCGGCGCAGGGCCCGGCCGGCCGGCGGCTGCGCGAGCTGGCCGACGGCGACATCAGCAAGGTCAGCGCCGCGGCCGTGTTCGCGGCGGCGGCCGAGGGCGATCCGCAGGGCATCGCGGTCGCTGAGGAACTGACTTTCCGCATCGCCTGCGGGATCGCGTCGGCGGTCTGCGTGGTGAACCCGCGGCTGGCGGTGATCTCCGGCGGCCTGTCACTCGCGGGGGAGGCGCTGCTGAAGATGATCCACGCCAAGCTGGCCCGCCTGGTCCCGGTCATGCCGGAACTGGCGCTGTCCTCCTTCGGCGAGGAATCGGTGGTGGCGGGCGCGGTCCAGCACGGCGTGGACATCGCGCTGGACCGGATCTTCGCGGGCGGCTGAGTGCGCGCCCCCGGTAACCAGAGCCGGCTACGGCCGGCGGAGAGGACCTAGCAAGCATGGCGCTGGACCTGCGCGCGCTGCACCGGTGGTGCAGCGTGCCCGTCGATGAGCTGGCCGGCCATCCGGAGCTGCGGACATCGCTGCGGATCTGCGCGGACGGGGCCGAGATGGCCCGCCTCATGGCCACCGAGCTGGTCGCGGCCGTGACTCAGGCGGCGGCCGCCGGCGCCACGCTGCGGGCCATCATCCCGTGCGGGCCGCGGGGCTGGTACCAGCCCTTCACCGACCTGGTGAACGCTCAGCGCATCAGCCTGGCGCACCTGGTGGTCTTCCACATGGACGAGTGCCTGGACTGGCAGGCCCGGCCGCTGCCGGCCGGGCACCCGTACAACTTCCGGGCCTTCATGGAGGCCAGCTTCTACGACCCGGTCGACCCCGCGCTGCGGGTGCCGCAGGCCAGCAGGCACTGGCCGTCGCCGGCGAACGTCGACCAGATCGCGCAGCTGCTGGCCGACGAGCCGGCCGACCTGGCCTACGGCGGCTGGGGCCAGGACGGGCACGTGGCCTACAACCAGGCCCGCCGTCAGCCCTACAGCCCGCTCAGCGTGGCGGACCTGCGCGCCTCCACGGCGCGCGTCCAGGAGAACAACGCCGACACGATCGTGGCGCTGGCGCAGCGCGAGTTCGGCGTGGCCTACCAGTTCGTGCCGCCGATGTCGGTGACGCTCGGCATGCGCGAGATCCTCGGGGCGCGGCGCATCCGGCTGTTCTCCGACACCGGGGCGTGGAAGCAGACCGCGCTGCGGGTCGGGCTGTTCAGCGACCCGGTGGCCGACTACCCGATCACCCTGCTGCAAGACCATCCGGACGCGCTGCTGACCGCGACCAGGGAGACGGCCACGCACCCCATCTCCCTGCACCCCGAGTGGGACCTGGGGGTGTGATGGGGTTCGGTGGCGCGGATGTCCTGATCGGCACCGGCGGTCTCGGGACCGGCATCTTCTTTGCCCTGGCGGGCGAGGAGACGGTCGGCCGCGAGGAGAGCCGGGGCGGGTACCTGCTGGACAGCCGCGATTTCGGCAAGCTGCACATCGTCTGCCATTACGTCAGCGTCCTGCTCAGCGAGGACTTCGACGTTGTCCCGGTGGGCCGGGTCGGGCCGGACCAGGCCGGCCACGGCGTGCTGGCCGACCTGCGCGCCGCCGGCATCGACACCTCGCACGTCAGCACCGATCCGCAGCGCCCGACCCTGTTCTCGGTGTGCTTCACCTATCCGGGCGGCGAGGGCGGGAACCTGACCGCGCTGAACTCAGCCAGCGCGGAGGTGAGCGCCGCCGATGTGCGGGCGGCCGGGCCGGTGTTTGAGCGCTTCGCCGGCCGGGGCATTGCCGTGTCGGTCCCCGAGGTGCCGCTAGCGGCCCGGGCCGAGCTGCTGCGCCAGGCGGGCCAGCACGGTTTCCTGCGCGTCGGCAGCTTCGTGACCGCCGAGCTCCGGACCGATGCTGGCCGCCGCCTGCTGAGCCAGCTCGACGTGCTGGCCATCAATGCCGACGAGGCCGCGGCGCTGGCCGGCTGCGACCCCGCCGACAGCGCCGCCGCGGTAGCGAAGGCGGCTACCGCGCTCGTCAGCTCGCGGTACCCGGAGCTGTCCCTGGTGGTAACTGCCGGGCGGCATGGCAGCTGGGCCTGGGATGGCCGGGAGCTGACGGCGGACCCCGGCATCGAGACCGCGGCGCGCAACGCGGCCGGGGCCGGCGACGCCCACCTGGGCGCGGTGATCGCCGGCCTGGCCGCCGGGACGGGGCTGGCTGAGGCCAACAGCTTCGCCACCGTCGTCTCCGCGCTGAAGGTGCAGAGCCCGGACACCATCAGCGCCGGCCTGGACGTGGCCGGGGTGCTGGCCGCCGCGGCGGCCGCCGGGCGGGTGATCCCGGCGCCGCTGCGCGAGCGGCTGCGCGGTACGGCGGCCGCCGTACCGCAGGCCGAGGCGGGGTGATGCCCGGCAGTGACGTGTGCAGCGCAAGCCGCCCGCGGCCGTCCGGCTGCGGGCTATCCGGACCGAAGAAGACAGCAGAGGCGCACCTAGCGCGTCTGGGCATCGTGCATTGCGGAGAGGAGCGGTGCCGGCAGTGAAGAAGAGATTGGGCGCAGGAATGTGTGCCCTGGCCGTGACGGCGGGGCTCACGCTGACCGCATGCGGCGGCAGCAGCGGCGGGAGCGCCGCGTCGAGCAAGACCCTCAACGTGGCGCTCTCCCTGGGAGTGCTGCCTGCCTCCGTGTGGGCGCCGTTCGAGAAGCAGACCGGCATCCACGTCAACTACACCAACATCGAGTGGAGCAGCCTGCAGACGAAGATCGCCGCGGCTGCGGAGTCGAAGACCTATTTCGCCGACGTGACGGACGTCGACTGGTCCAAGACCGGTGAGTACACCCGGACCGGGTGGTTCCTGCCGCTGAACAAGTACTTCAGCGCCACCACCCTCAAGGCCGGCTTCCCGGCCATGGGCGCCTTCATCAACAGCAAGGGCACCTTCTACGGGATCCCCGGTGACTCGCAGTTCCTGGTCACGACCGTCAACACCAAGATCTTCAAGGCGGCCGGCATCACCAGGATGCCCACCACCATGGCCGAGTACACCAGCGACCTGCAGCAGATCAAGGCCAAGGGCATCGTCGCCCACCCGCTGGGCATGCCGCTGGCCGCCGCCGAGTACCTGTCCACCTACTTCTACGAGCTCACGAACGCGTTCGGCGGAACACCGCTGACCTGCAGCTACGCTCCGACCTTCGCCAGCCCCTCGTCGGCCGGGTACAAGGCCGTGGCCTGGATCGTCAACGCCTACAAGACCGGCCTGATCCCGCCGGGCGACATCAACGAGATCGTCGACCCGGTCGAGGCCGAGATGGCGCACGGCAAGGTGGCCTCGCTGTTCTCTGACTATTCGGGCAACGTGCTGGTCTTCTACGACAACAAGAAGAACTCCACCGTCCCGGGGGACGTGCAGTACATCGACACCCCCGGGGTCAGCGGGCCCGCCAACAACTTCACCGACCCTGACGGGCTGGGCATCCCGGTCAGCGCCGACAACCCGTCCGGCGCGGCGAAGTTCATCAAGTGGTTCACCTCGCCCGCCGGGCAGCTGCGGCTGGCCTCGTCCGTCGGCGTGCCGGGCAACGCGGCCGCCGACACCTCGTATGAGAAGGCGTTCCCGAACGTCGGCCAGCCGACGCTGGACACGCTGGCCAAGCAGCACGCCCGGCCGGTGTTCCCGTGCGGGGCACCGCCCTGGTACCCGCAGTTCAGCGACGCGGTGAACACCAACATCCACGCGGCAGCATCCGGGCAGAAGTCGGTGGCAGCCGCGGTGGCGGCCATCTACTCCACCGTGCAGTCGCTGCGCAAGCAGTGAGGCGGCCCGGCCGGTGAGCTCACGCACCGATGTGCCGGCGCCGGGCCGTCCCGCCCGGGCGGCCCGCCGCCCGGGCGGCCGCCGGGGCCGGTCCGAGGCGCTGACCGGCTACGCCATGGTGGCGCCAGTCATGATCATGATTGCGCTGCTGGCCCTGCTCCCGGTCGGGATCACGGTGGCGCAGAGCCTGTTCCGGGTCGACCCGCTGATCGGGCCGGACAAGTTCACCGGCCTGGCCAACTACACCGCGATCTTGCATACCCCCAACCTGCAGACCGCCTTCCGCAACACCCTGCTCTACACCGTGTTCGGCGTCGTCCTGTCCATGATGCTGGGGCTGGTCTTCGCGGTCGCCCTGCAGCGCAAGGTCAGGGCCAGCGGCCTGCTGCTGGCCCTGGCGATGCTGCCCTGGGCGCTGCCCGGGGTCGTCGGCGGGGTGATCTGGAGCTGGATCTACGACCCGAATTTCGGCGTGCTCAACTCGTTCCTCAAGTCCGTGCACCTGATCGGCCACTACCACATCTGGGTCAGCACGCACGCGGTCCAGGAGATCTTCGTGATCACCCTGGTCCAGGTCTGGCAGTTCACCCCGCTGGCCACGGTTGTCATCCTGGCCTCGCTCCAGGCCATCCCGAATGAACTGTATGAGGCCGCCGATATCGACGGGGCGTCCGCGCTGCGCAAGATCCGCCGGATCACGCTGCCGCTGGCCCGGCCGGGCATCACGGTCGCGCTGATCGAGTCGATCATCACGGCAACCACCATCTTCGACCCGGTGTATGTGCTGAACCAGAACGCCCTGAGCGGCGAGTCCCTGGTCAGCGCCGTGTACTACATCACCTTCCAGGACCTGAACTTCGGCCAGGGGTATGCGTTCAGCGTCGTGCTCACCATCGGGATCATCGCGCTGTCGGCGGCCGCGGCTGCTGTCACCTACCGGAAGGTGGAGTTCTGATGCGGCGCGGCTCCGCCTGGATCCGGTGGATCGTGATCGGCGTCCTGCTCGTGTGGTCGCTGTTCCCGATCTACTGGGCCGTCAACACCAGCTTCCTGACCAACGGGGCGGCGCAGAGCGCGCCAGCGCACTGGCTGCCCGTGCCGGGCACCCTCAGCAACTACACGCAGGCGCTCGGGGCCGGCCCGGTCTCCAGCCAGGTCGTGCGGTCGCTGGTCAACAGCACCGTCGAGGCGGTCGGCACGACCGCCGCCACGGTCGTGATCGCGACGCTGGGCGGCTACGCCTTCGCGCGGCTGAAGTTCCGGTTCCGCCGGGTGCTGTTCTACACCGTCCTGGCCACCCTGGCCCTGCCCGGCCTGGCCACCCTGATCGCGCTGTACAAGATGGCGTCCTACGCGCACCTGGACAACACCTACCTCGGCATCATCCTGGTCTACACCTCGGGGGCTATCCCGCTGGGCATGTGGATCATGCACAACGCGTTCAACGCGATCCCGGTCACGCTGGAAGAGGCAGCCTGGATTGACGGCGCCGGGCGCTTCCGCACCTTCCGGACGATCGCGCTGCCGCTGGCCCGGACCGGCGTGGCGGCGGCCGGCATCATCACCTTCCTGTTCAGCTGGTCGCAGTTCACCTTCCCGCTGGTGCTGTCCAACGGCATCACGACCGAGCCGGTCACGGTGCTGCTGCCGGCCCTGGTGGCCACCCGGCAGGTGGCCTTCACCCTGGAGAACTCCGTCGCGGTTCTCGCGATCCTGATCCCGGTGGCGCTGGTCCTGGTGCTCAACCGGTGGATCGTGTCCGGACTGCTGGCGGGCGGCGTCAAGTGAGCGGAGACGGCATGCCGAAGATCACCATCATCGGAGCGGGCGGCTAT
Source organism: Streptosporangiaceae bacterium (assembly GCA_036490755.1). GTDB lineage: Bacteria > Actinomycetota > Actinomycetes > Streptosporangiales > Streptosporangiaceae > DASUBV01. Next base: position 51,350 of record DASXDJ010000094.1, on the reverse strand, counting down.
GTGTTCCCGCTGACGCTCGTGCGCGACATCCTGTCCTTCGAGGCCCTGCAGGACTGCGTGATCAGCCTGTACGACATCGACCCGGACCGGGCCGCGATCACCGAACGGGGCGCTCGCGGCCTGGTGGCGGCGCATGGGCTGGGCGCCCGGATCGAGGTGCCCTCGCGGCGCCGCGAGGCGCTGGCCGGCGCCGACTTCGTGATCTGCACCTTCCAGGTCGGCGGCCTGGAGGCCTACGGGCACGACGTCGGCATCCCGCGGGAATTCGGCATTGACCAGACGGTCGGCGACACGCTGGGCCCGGGCGGCATCTTCCGCGGCCTGCGGTCCATCGCCGCCCTGCGCGGGATTACCGCCGACATGAAAGAGGTGTGCCCCGGCGCCCTGCTCATTCAGTACGCCAACCCGATGGCCGTGAACTGCTGGGCCACCGAGGCCATGGGCGTGCCGACGGTGGGCCTGTGCCACAGCATCCAGCACACCTCCCGGCTGCTGGCCCGGGACCTGCAGGTGCCCTACGACGAGGTGACCTTCGACTGCGCCGGGGTGAACCACACGGCCTGGTTCACCACGTTCCGGCATGGCCGCGAGGACCTGCTGGGCCGCATCCGCGAGATCATGAGCGACCGGCACGGCGGCCGCGCGACGGCGGTGCCGGACGGCGCGCTGAGCGACGACGATATCTACCAGGGCCGCAACGAGCGGGTCCGGACCGAGCTGATGAACCTCACCGGCTATTTCCACAGTGAGTCCAGCCACCACGCCAGCGAGTACTGGCCCTGGTTCCGCAAGAACCCCGCGCTGACAACCAGCTACCTGCCCGCGCGCTGGGACTACTACGACATCTGCGCCGCGCATCCCGGCGACCACAACGTCGACGCGTTCGTTGAGGAGTCCGGCCGCGCCGGGCTGCAGCCGTCGGAGGAGTACGGCGCGTACATCATCGATTCCATGGTCACCGGCACCAAGCGGGTGATCTACGGCAACGTGCCGAACCGGGGGCTGATCGGCAACCTGCCCGCCGACGCCTGCGTCGAGGTCGCCTGCCTGGTCAGCGACCTGGGTGTCCGGCCGACCGGCTACGGGGAACTGCCCGCCGCGTGCGCCGCGCTCAACACGGTGCAGATCAACGTGCAGCGCCTGGTCGTACGGGCCGCGCTGGAGGGCAGCCGGGCGCTGGTCTATGCCGCGGCCGCGCTCGACCCGCTTACCGGCGCGCTGCTGACACTGCCGCAGATCCGCGAGATGGTGGACCGGCTGTTCGAGGCCGAGAAACCGTGGCTGGGCGAGCTGGCCGGGTAGCAGCGCCGGCGTACGCAGGCACCCGCGGAGATCAGGAGGAGACATGGCCGCTGACCCGGGCCCCGGGCGGATGCGTGACCTGCCGCTGCGGGACTACCGGCCGCGGTCCCGGCTGGTCGCGGCCGGGCATCAGGTTCTGTCAGCGGCTGTCCCGGCGATCGACTCACATGCCCACCTGGGCCGGTGGCTCAGCCCGGACGGATCCTGGATGGTCCCGGACGTGCCCCGGCTGGTGGCGGAGATGGACCAGGTCAACATCACCGGCATCGTGAACCTGGACGGCCGGTGGGGCAGCGAGCTGGCCGCCAACCTGGAGCGCTATGACCACGCCTACCCGGGCCGGTTCGCCACCTGCTGCCACCTGGACTGGCGGGAGCTGTCCGAGCCAGGGTTCGGCGACCGGCTCGCCGCCGGGCTGCACGCGAGCGCGAGCGCCGGCGCTGCGGGGGTCAAGGTCTGGAAGGACCTGGGCCTGCACCTGCGCGACCACCGCGGCGAACTGGTGCTGCCCGGCGACGAGCGGCTGGCCGAGGTGTGGGCCGCGGCAGGTGAGCTGGGCCTGCCGATCTTCATTCATGCCGCCGACCCGGTGGCCTTCTTCGACCCGGTCGATGAGCGCAACGAGCGGCTCGAGCAGCTGCTCAGCCGGCCAGACTGGTCCTTCGCCGACCCGCAGTTCCCGTCCTTCGAGCAGCTGATCGACAGCCTGGAAGCCCTGGTCGCCGCCCACCCGGGAACGACCTTCGTGGGCGTGCACGTCGGCTGCTACGCGGAGAACCTGGCCTGGGTCGGCCGGATGCTGGACAGCTACCCCAACTTCCATATCGACACCGGGGCCCGGATCGCCGAGCTCGGGCGCCAGCCCCGGGCCACCGCTGACCTGGTCAGCCGTCACCCGGACCGGGTCCTGTTCGGCACGGACGAGATCCCGTTCGACACCCGCGTGTACGCGATCTACTTCCGCTTCCTGCAGACCCTGGACGAGTCCTTCGATCACGGGCTCGATGACCCGCCGGCAATGGGGCGCTGGAAGATCTCCGGGCTCGGCCTGGCCCCGGACGTGCTGAGTCAGGTCTACGCGGGCAACGCCAGGCGGCTCGTGCCCGGGCTGCGCAGCTAGACCGCTGAGGTGAACAGAACGCGCCGGGAGATAACGCCGTGCCCGATGTCAGCGCCATTCCAGACGGTGAACCGCTGCCCGGCGCCCAGCTGAGCGCAGCCATCGTCACCCGCGATCTCCAGGGTGACCACGACGCTCGCGTCGCCGCGCCGCAGCGGCTGCTCATCGACGCGGTAGATGGCGGCCGGGAAGCAGGGTCGCGCGCCGGCCGTGCTGCTGCCGGCGAACCGCACCATGAGGGCGTGCGTGCCGCTGGGGTACTGAGCGGGCTGGTCCTGCGATCCGGCGGGATCCAGCGTCAGCAGAGCCCGGAACCTGACTAGCTTCACGTCAGCCGCCCTCTCCCGCTGCGCCTTGACTGTGGCATAAGACAAGTGTTGCCTCATACAATACTTCGCTATGGGAACATCAACAAGAGCGCGGCCCGTCCCGGCGCCGGACATCGCCGCGGCCGTGCGGGAACTGCAGGCCGCGACCCGGGTCCTGGCGGGCATTGCGCTGCGCAGCCTGGATGCCCTGGACGGAGCCGTCACCCTGGCCCAGTTCCGGATGCTGTCAGTCCTGGCCGATCTCGGGCAGGCCAGGTCCGCCCGCGTCGCAGCGGCGCTCGGGCTGGAGGCCTCGACGGTGACACGGCTGGCCGACCGGCTGGAAGCATCTGGGCACGTGCGCCGCGGTCGCGAGGCGGGTCATCGCAGCGTCGTCACCCTGGAACTCACCGGCGCCGGCCAGCAGCTGGTCACCCAGGTCGAGAGCTGGCGGCAGCAGGAGCTGGGCCAGATTGTGTCCCAGCTCCTGCCCGCCGACCGGTTCCGGCTCACCACCGCGCTCAGCCAGCTAGTGACGGCAGCCGGGGCGGGCTATGGCACGGTGAGCGCCAGTCCCGTGCCGGTGTGATGACGCCCCGCCGTGTCCCGGCCCTCAGGACGAGGAGCTGGTGATGATCGCGAACGGTGCCCCGGCCGGGTCGGCGAGCATCGCGAACCGCCCGACACCGGGGATGTCCTGGGCGCCGACGATCACCGTGCCGCCCCGGCTGGCTGCCTCGGTGACGGTTGCGTTGCAGTCGGCGACCTCAAAGTAAGGCCACCACTGCGGGCGCGCGCCGGCGGCCGCCATCTCGGGGCTGATCGGCATGATCCCGCCATGCCCGCTGGAGTCATCGCCGCCCGCGGGCTGCAGGACGGTGTAGTTAAAGTCGCCCATCGGCATGGCCTCGCTGCCCCAGCCGAACACCGACGCGTAGAAGCCGGCGGCGGCGGCCGCGTCCGGGGTGTGCAGCTCCGTCCAGCACAGCGTGCCGGGGTCGTTGACAGCCTCCAGGCCGGTGGTCTCGCCCGGCTGCCAGATGGCGAACTCGGCGCCCGCCGGATCGCTGAACTGGGCCATCCGGCCCGCGGTGAACACATCCATCGGCTCCACCCGCACGGTCCCGCCCGCCTTGCGGACCGCCTCGGCGGTGGCATCCGCATCCGGTGCGTGGAAGTACAGCGTCCAGGACGGCGCGGCGCCCGGCTGCGCTAGCGGGCCGGCGGCGGCGATGGTCTTGCCGTCCTTGGTGAACATCCCGTAGCCGCCCGCGTCGGGCCCGGCGGACTGGAACTGCCAGCCGAACAGCGCGCCGTAGAACGACGCCGCGGCGTCGGTGTCTGGTGTGCCCAGGTCCACCCAGTTAGGTGCCCCCGGCAGGAAATTGGTGCTGAGCATGATCTTTGACCTCCCCGTTTCGGCATTCGCAAGCTGGCCGGCGAGGACCTCCCGGCCCGGCGCCGCCCGGCCGCGACTCACCCGCCAGCATGGCAGCCGTCAGTGACAGTGCGCTCGCGATGCGGCGTCAGGGCACGAACACGACCCGGCGGCCGCTGGCCGGCTCGGCCCACGCCTTCTCAACCTCGGTCAGCGGCACGGTCTCGACATCGACGCTGATCTCGCCGGCGGCCACCAGGTCCAGCACGCTGGCAAAGCCGGCCGCGGCGTCCTCGATGGTGGCCGGGCCGCCGGTCCCGCTGCCGGCCAGCTGCACGGGAGCGGCGCGCAGCGCGATGGCCGGCAGGCGGGCCTCGCTCCCGGCGGTCATCCCGACCAGGATGTACCGGGTCAGCTCCGGGGCCGGCCCGCTCGCTGGCCGGGTGAGGGCGGCGAACAGGCTCTCCGCGGGCTGGCCCCACAGGTAGTCGGCGATCAGGTGGTAGGGCCCGGCGGCGGCGAACTCCGCCGCCAGCTGCGCGCGCGGCTGATCCACGCGGATCGCCGTGTCCGCCCCGCGGGCTACCAGCTCGTCCAGCACACGCTGGGTGCGCCCGGCCACCACGACCCGCGCGCCGCGCCGGATGGCCAGCTGCGCGGCGATCCGGCCGGACGTGCCGGTCGCGCCGAGCACCAGGACGGTCTGCCCGGCAGCGAGCTGTCCCTCGATCATGATCGTTTTCCACGCGGCCCCGCCGGGATTCATGATCGCGGCCGCGGTGACATCGTCGGTGCCGTCCGGCACCGGGAGCCACCGGCCGGCGGCGACCAGCGTCTGCTCGGCCATCCCGCCATAGGGTGGCTGCAGGCCGAAGAATCCGACGCGGCAGCCGTCCGGCAGCCGCCCGATCCCGTCCAGGCCGGCCACCTGAGGGAAGCTGGCCGGGGCGTAGTGCACGCCGCGGGCCATCCAGCGGTCGGAGGGCTTCAGCGCGGCCGCGGTGACCGTCACGACGGCCTGCCCGTCCCCGGCCTCCGGCGCCGGGAACAGCTCGTAGCGCGGCGCCTGGCCGGTGCCGTGCAGGACAGCAGCGTGCATCTGGGTGCTCATGATCTCCTCAGCCCGACTCGATACCCGCTCATTTTGAACGGATTGGCCACTGTACCGAATATTCCGTGCATAATGAACGGAATATGGCTGACGGCGACTACTACGACGTGTGGCTCGGGCTCCTGGCCCGTACCTCGCGGCCGCGCTTCCGGGAACTGCTGCTGGACCGGGCCGGGGTCAGCCTCGACCTGGAACTGGCTCAGTACCTCGTGCACATCGACATCCGCGGCCCGGTCGGCGTCCTGGAACTGGCCGAGCTGACCGAGCAGAATCACCCGAAGGCCAGCCGGTCACTGGCCCGCCTCGAGCAGCTGGGCCTGGTCCAGCGCGGTGAGGCGGCCCGGGACCGGCGGATCAAGACCGCGACGGTCACGCCGGCGGGTCACCGCGTGGTCGAGGCGATTGACCAGGGCCGGCGCCGGCTGCTGGAGGAGGCATTCGCCGGCTGGAGCGAGCAGGACCGGGCGACGCTGGCGCGGCTGACCCGGCGGTTCTCCGACAGCATGCTGGCGCTGACCGACACCCCGGCCAAGGCGGATCCGGGCGGCTGAGGGGCCGCCGCCCTAGCCGGCCAGCACGTCATCCAGCGACCGGCGCAGCCCGGCCGTGAAGATCCCGACATGCTCGGCCGTCCACACCAGCGGCGGTCGTACCTTCAGCACCCGCCCGCCGGGCCCGGTGCTGCCGACCAGGATCTGCTCCTGGCGCAGCCGCTCCGCCAGGCGGGGCGTCAGCGCGGCGGGCAGCCCCCCGAGCTCGATGCCGGCCAGCAGGCCTGAGCCCCGCACCTGCACCGGCACCGGCAGGCCGGCGGCGGACTCGGCGATCCGCTGGCGCAGCAGCTGCCCGGTCGCGGCGCTGGCGGCGATCAGCCCGTCCTCCTCGATGATGTCCAGGACGGCCAGGGCCGCGGCGCTGGACACCGGGTTCCCGGCGAACGTGGAGAAGTACTCGTCGACCTCGGCGAAGCGGGCCGCGATCTCGCCGCGGGTGATCAGCGCGGCCACTGGGTGCCCGTTGCCCATGGGCTTGCCCAGGGTGACGAAGTCCGGGGTGATCTGGTGCCGGGCGAAGCTCCACAGGCCCGAGCCGGACCGGCCGAAGCCGGCCTGCACCTCGTCGGCCAGGAACAGCCCCCCGGCCTCGTGCACGGCGTCGCACAGCCCGGCCATGAAGTCCGGTCCGGCGTCCAGGATGCCGCCACTGGTGAACATGGGGTCGGCCAGGGCCAGGGCGACGTCCAGCCCGCGCCCGGCCAGCCAGTCCCGGGCGGCGGCGATCCGCCCGGCGGCGTGCGCGCGGCCCGGCGCGATCCCGTCCGCGGCGCGCGGCGGCGCGAACGTGGCCACGTGGCCGGGCTGCTGGCCGGGCAGCCAGGTGTTGGAGGACAGCGCCGCGGTGGCGGCGCTGACCCCGTGATACGCCGAGTCGGTCACGATGGCGCCGTCCCGGCCGGTGACCAGAACCGCCATCCGCCAGGCCAGGTCGTTGGCCTCGCTGCCCGAGTTCATGAACAGGCAGGTGTCCAGCTCCGGCGGCAGCGTCGCCAGCAGCCGCCCGGCCAGCTCGGCCAGGTTGGGGTGGAGGTACCGGGAGCTGACGTTCAGGGCGCGGGACTGCTGCGCGATGGCCTGGGCTACCGCCGGGTGCGCGTGCCCGACGACCGGGACGTTGTTGTAGGCATCCAGGTAACGGGTGCCGTCGCTGCTCCACAGCCACGGTCCCTGCCCGTGGGACAGCTGCAGCGGCTGCTGGTAGAACAGCGGCGACAGGCGGCGTCCGCCGAGCAGCTCATTGCGCCGTTCCAGCAGCCCGGGGTCGGGCGCCTGCACCGACGACACCCGGGCCAGCCCGGTCATCCGGCGCAGCCGCCGGGTGAGCTCGGGGACCGCCATCGTGCCCAGCGTGTCCAGCACCGACCAGCTGCCGCGGTCCAGCTCGGCGACGGTGGCGGCGTGCCCGGGGTCCGAGCCGCCGCGCAGGATCGAGATGGCAATGGTGGCGGCCAGCCGCGCCAGCACCAGGTCACCGAGGACCTCGACCTCGTCTTCTTCCAGCGGGCTGACGCCCTGGTATCCGCGCAGGAACTCGCTGGCCGCCGGCCACGGCTCGGGCGCGACCCGCAGTATCGCGGTCAGGCTGATGGCCAGGTCACAGACCCGGGCGGTGTGGTGAATGTCGCCGAAGTCGATGATCCCGCTGACCGTGCGGCCGTCTTCGGTGAGCACGTTGCTGAGCGTGACATCACCGTGGGCCACCTGGCCCGGCAGGCTCGCGGTCCGGCCGGGCAGGTCGGCGAGCCGGTCGGCCAGGGCCAGCAGCTGATCGCGCTGACCCGGATCGGGCAGCGTGGCCAGGGCCGGGCGCAGTCGCGTCACGGCCCGGGGGTCCCACTCCAGGTACCGGATGGCGGCCGGATGAGCGAACCCGCGCAGCGCGCGGGCCAGCGTGGCGCTGGCCCGGCCCAGCTCGAAGGCGAAGCCCGGTCCCAGCCGGGTCTCGTCGGCAGGCCTGCCGGGCACGATGGTCAGCAGGCGGACCAGGTGGCTGCGGCCATCGCCAGCGCTGATCCGGGCGACCAGGCGGCCGTCGGCGGCCGGGACCAGCCGGGGCAGCGGGAGCTGCGGCGCGTGCTGCCGGGCCTGGGACAGCGCGCCATTCTCCAGGTCGACGACCTCGTCCAGCTCCGCGGAGTTGGAGACTTTCAGGACCAGCGGCGCGGGCGCGGCCGCCAGCAGGAAGTTGCGGTCGCGCTCGCTGCGCAGCATCGTGGCTGTCGCGCTCACCCCGAAGATCTCCGCGGCGGCGCGCTCAGCGTCGCGGGCGGTCACGCCGGGGATCGGCTCGCTCATCACCGGCGACATCGCCGGTCCGCCTGCTGCCCGCATAAGCACCCTTCCGCGTTCGCCCGCCCCTGGTCGTGCCGCCCGCCGCGGTGCTTCCCGCCAGCGGCCACCCAATCTACATTTCGCCTGGCTGGCACCATTTCGGCAGGCATGCTGCGACGGCGGCTGCCGGGCCAGGCCGAGGGTTAACGGCGCCAGAAGTCGTGCAGGTGCTGCCCGGGCCGGAAGCCGCAGGACTCGGCCAGCGCCGCCGCGTCGGTCAGGCCCAGGGCCAGCTCGCCGGGCTCGTGCGCGTCGCTGCCGAAGGTAACGGCCGTGCCGCCGGCGTCCCGCCACCAGCGCACGATCTCCGGGTCGAGCGGCACTACCGTGTTGATCTCCAGCGCCCGGCCCGAGGCGGCCAGCGCGGCCAGCACCGTGCGGTACTCCTCCGCGTAGTCCGCCGGCGCAAAGGGCGGGCGGTGCCCGGGCCAGTACCGGACGGGGTAGTCGATGTGCGCGAGCACCCCGAACGGGGCCGGAGACTCCACCAGGCGCAGCACCTCGGCCAGGTAGGCCCGGACCAGCTCACCCGGCTCCATGCTGGAGAACAGGAAGTCGACGGCCTCAGGTGCGGTCTGCTCCAGCGCGTGCACCGAGCCGAGCAGCCGGTCGAAGTCACCGGCGGCCAGCACGCTCGCGACCTGGCTGGCATGCCAGTGCGCCTCGCCCAGTTCCAGGCCGGACAAGATCCGCAGGTCGGGGAACTGGTCTCGGCAGCGCTGCAGGCCCGCCAGGTAGCCGTCGACCTGAAGCGGGCGGGTGTCGACCCGGCCATCCGGCGCAACTGTCACGCTCACTCCGGGCGGCAGGTGCGCGGCCAGATCCGGCGGGGCCTGCCACCGGGTGAAGTCTGCGTGATCGGTGAACGCCAGGCAGGACAGGCCCAGCTCGCGGGCCCGCGCGCAGGTGCGCTCCATCGAGCCGCCAGCAGCGTCCCAGGACCACTCGGTATGCACGTGACTATCGGGTGGCAGCATGCCCGGATCCTCCTCAGCGGCGCGGTCACACGCTAGCCGGGCCGGCGCCGTCCGCGCCCGCCGGGCCGGTGGCCGCGGCCGGGCGGGCTGCGTAGCATTTGTGCCATCGTCGGCGGACGGCCGGCGCAGCGGCCGAGGGCAGGGCGATGGCGGCAGGTGGCTCGGACCCGGTCGAGGCCGGCCCAGGTGACGCCGGCCCGGCTGGACCTGGCCCGGCTGGACCTGGGCCGCCCGGCGGGCCGCCGGGCGGGCGGCAAGGCTCACCGCCGGTCAACCAGCTCGCCGTCGCCGCGATCATCTGCGCCGTCGGGCAGTTGCTGTTCTTCTTCGTGGCCGCAATCCCCGCGGTGATCCTGGGGCATATGGCCCGCCGCCAGATCCGCCGGACCCGCGAAGGCGGTGACGGGCTCGCACTGGCCAGCCTGATCCTCGGCTATATCGGCCTCGGGCTGGGCCTGCTCGTGGCGGCCTCGCTGGCCGGGTTTCTGCTCGCCTGGCAGCACCGGTCCACCCAGTTCCCGCAGGTACCGCCGATGCTCGGCAACGGGGGCTAGCCGCGACGGCCGGCCACCAGGCCGGCGGCGCCCATCAGCGCCCAGACCGTGCACACCGCGATCTCGCTGCCCCGCAGCGCAATGCTGGCCAGCACGGCCGCCACGAGGACCACTCCGCCGAAGGCCGCCAGGGCCGGCTGGCGCGGCCGGGGAGCCCGGCTCGCCTCCCGCTCGTCGAGCAGGTCGTCCAGCAACTCGGCGACCCGGTCGTCGATGGCATCGCCGTACCGGGCCCAGAATTGCTCGGCCGGGCCGCCCGCGGCGGCCGGGGCGGGGCGGCAGTCGCGGCCGCCGGGCTGGAGCGCGAACTTCTGCATGCGGGTAACGCTAAGCATGCAGAGGAAGTTCTGCAAGCTATTTTCTGCAGAGGATTCTCGGTAAGTCCTGCTACGCTCCGGGCATGGGTCTGTCCCCGCGCCGCGTCACCGGCGACACCGCGCGCTGGAAGGCGATGTCGCACCCGCTGCGCCGGGCGATGCTCCGGCAACTGGCCGCCGGCGGGCCCGCCACCTCCACCACCATCGCGCAGGCGCTGGGGGAGAACACCGGCACGACCAGTTACCACCTGCGGATCCTGGCTGACGCCGGCGTGATCGAGGAGGTGCCCGACCGGGCCCGGGGCCGGGAGCGATGGTGGCAGATCATCCCGGTCGACCTGCGTGAGCCCGATTATGACAGCCTCGGCCCGCAGGAGCGGGCGGCGCTGGATCAGTGGCGGGACACCCAGATCCCCGGTGAGCTGGCCCTGGTCCGCCGGTTCATCGCCGAGGTCCGCCAGCATCACGGCTGGGCCTGGTCCTCCCGGGCGGACGGCTACTACACCGAGGACGACCTCAGCGCCGTGCGCGAGGAGTACCTGGCGCTGCTGAGCAAGTACGGGCACCCGGCGAGCGACGTCCCGGCGGGGGCCCGGCTGATGCAGTTGCGGATGTTCTACATTCCGGAAGAGCCGGTCGCCCCCCCGGCTGACCAGTCAGGCCGGCCCGGCAGGCCGGCGTCCGGCGGGTAAGTCCCTGGTCCCATCCGCGTCGGCCCGCGGCGGCCCGCTTCGGCCCGCGTTAGCGCGCGGCCAGCGCGCGGGCGATGCGGCGGGCCTCGCCCGGGTGCAGCCGCAGGTTGCCCTCGATCGCGTTCCGGTACCCGATGAACCACAGGCCGGGGGCCGCCGACCGGGCTGCCGGCCCGGCCCGGGGCAGGCCGGCGGCGTCCAGCACGCCGAGATGCCCGACCAGGGGCTCCAGGCCCCGCCGGAAGCCGGTGGCCGCGACGACAATGTCCGGGGCCAGCTCGCGGCCGTCGCTCAGCATCACCTGGCTGCCCAGCAGCCGGCTGACCTGCGGGACGACCTCCAGGCGGCCGTCCTTCACGGCAGCAACGAAGCCGTCGTCGACCGCGACGGTCACCCCGGTCGTGCGCAGCCGGGTATAGGCGCCGACCGGCGACTCGGGCAGGCCGTAGCAGGTCAGGTCGCCGAAGGCCAGCCGGGCGGCGCGGCTGATAATGGCATTGCGGGCGCGCTCGGGCAGCGGCCGCAGCGGCAGGCTCACCGGGTGCAGTGGCACGCCGCCGAGGACCCGCGGCACGATGGTCGGCGGCGTCCGGACCGAGACCCACAGCGCCGCGATCCCGGCGTCGACCAGGTGCCCGGCGATCTCCACCCCGGAGTTGCCGGCCCCGACCAGCAGCACCCGCAGGCCGGCCAGGTCAGAGGCACGCTGCAGGCCGGAGACATGCAGCACGGGCTGCGTAAAGCCGGCCCGGCCAGGCCAGTCCGGCAGCCAGGGCACCCGGTCATACCCGGTGGCCACCACCACCTGGCCGGTCAGGTGGCTGCCGGTCGAGCTCGCGATCTGCCAGCCGCCGTCCACCGGGTCGAGCCGCTGCACATGCACGCCGAACTGGATGTCCAGCCGGTGCGCGGCCGTAAACCGCTCCAGGTAGCTGACGTAGTCATCCCGGCTGACCCAGCGTCCCGCCGACCGCGGGATGCGCAGCCCGGGCAGGTCCGACAGCCACCGGATGGTGTTGAGCCGCAGCTCGGCGTGGCGGCTCCGCCAGGACGTGCCGACACTTGGCCCGCGCTCGAGGATGACGGACTCCACCCCGGCCTTGCCCAGCGCCGCCGCGGCGGCCAGGCCAGCAGAGCCCGCCCCCACGATAACCACGGGAGGCATGGCCGACATGAATTCCCCCCATTTCGGCTCAATGCCAGTGCCCCTAGTCTGGACCATTCCCGCCGCCCTGGCCTACCCGGCCCAGCCCGGCCTGGCCGGGCCCGGCCTGGAGGTCGCTACCGGGGAGACTTCCGCGTCGTCCAGGCGCGGAAGTCGCCCCGTTGCGGCAGCAGGGGCGACGGGAGGCGGTGGCGGGCTGGGGCGTTAGCCGAGCAGCGCGATGTCGCCCGCGCGGGGCAGCGCCTGTCGCGCCCCGGCCCCGGTGCAGGCAGCGGCGCCGGCCTGGACGGCCACGGCGACGGCCGTCTCCAGGGCCAGCCCGGCGGCCAGGGCGGTGGCCAGGGCGCCGTTGAACGCGTCGCCCGCGCCCACGGTGTCGACGACCTCGACCCGGGGTGCCGGCACGTCGAGCGGGGCCTGGCCCGCCCGGAACACGCTCGCGCCGCGGCTGCCGCGCGTGATGATCACGGCCCGCGCGCCGGAGCCCAGCAGGTAGGCCACGGCGGCGTCCTCATCCGGCGTGCTCGTCCCCGCCGCTGCCGCGCCCGCCGCTGCCGCGCCCCCCGCTGCCGCCCCGGTGGCTGCCGCGCCGGCGGCTGCCACGCCGGCGGTTCCTGCGCTGACGGCTGCCGTGCCGGCGGCTGCGCTGCCTGTCGCTGCGGCGCCCGTGGCCGGCGGGGCGACGCGCAGGATCTATCTCGCCCTCGTTGGGGGTGACGATCGCGCCGCGCAGCATCGCGGCCGGCAGGACCTGGCCGGGTGCCGGGTTGATCACCATGCTGGCGCCGGCGTCAGCCGCGGCACCGGCCGCCGCGGCCACCGCCGCCAGCGGCACCTCCAGGCTGGCCAGTACCACGGTGCCAGCGGTCAGCCGGGTGGCCAGCCGCTCGCGCACCGCTGCCGCGCTTAGCTGCTCGTTGGCGCCTGGGGCCACGGCGATCATGTTCTCCCCGGCCGAGTCGACCAGGATCATCGCGAACCCGCTGGGCGCACTGGACCGCATCAGGGCGGTGATATCGATCCCGGCCCCGGCCAGGTCGCGGCGGGCGCTGTCGCCGGCCGCGTCCGTGCCCACCGCCGCGATGAGCGTGATCGCAGCACCGAGCCGCGCCGCGGCGTGCGCCTGATTGGCGCCCTTGCCGCCCGGCAGGATCTCCAGCCGGCCGCCGGTCACCGTCTCGCCTGGCCGGGGGAGGTGGCTGATGCGCACGCTGTAGTCGGTATTGACCGAGCCGACCACGATGACCTGTCCCACTGCTGCTCCTGCCGCCTGTGCCGGGCCTGCTGCCCGGCGGCCCGCGTTCTGCCGCTTCCTGACCCGGCCGGCCAGGCGGCTAGGCGCTGGCCGGCATTCCGCTTAGCGCGCCGAACGCTCCGGCCCTGGCCCGCTGCTGCTGCTGGTCACGCTCGAAGACCTCGCGCGCCACGGCCGCCATCGTCCGCCCGCTCGCGGCCAGGTCAATCCGGCTGCCGTCGGCGACGGCCGCCGCCCACTCCGGCGGGATCACCCCTGGCCCGTGCAGGGCCCCGCTGACCGCTCCGGCCATGGTCGCGATCGAGTCGGAGTCCCGGCCGTAATTTACCCCGCCCAGGACGGCCGGCCGGAAGCCCCCGGCGGCGATGATCAGCATGGCGAGCGCGATCGGCAGTTCCTCGATGGCGTGCACGTGGAATGAGTTCCTGCTCGCGGTGTCCTTCCTGCAGTCCTCCGACAAGCAGCCGATTTCCATCGCGCTGTACTCCTTCCAGCAGGGCTTCACTCAGAACTACGCCTTGATCAGCGCGGCCGGAGTCGTCATGCTGCTGCCGATGGTTGCTTTTTTCCTGCTGCTGCAGCGCCGCTTCGTGGCCGGCCCGACGGCGGGCGGCCTTGGTGGCTGACCGGTGCTGAAGGCCGGCGGTTCGTGACTGCCGTCCTGCTGGTGGCCATCTCGGTCGGGCTGGATAACTTCGCGGTGGCCGCGGCGTTCGGGATGACCGGCGCCGGCGGCCGCAGGCGGCTGGAAGTCGCGCTGATCTTCGGCCTGTTCGCCGGGCTGATGCCGCTAGTGGGCCTGGCGCTCGGCGCCCGGCTCAGCACCGTGCTGGGCACCGCAGCCGAGCCGGCCGCGGCCTGCGTGCTCGGCCTGACCGGCCTGGTCGGCCTGGTCAGCGCCATCCGGGAGCGCCGGTCCGGGGCGCCGGACGGCCCGCGCGCCGTGCCCGGCGCGGGGAGTGCCCGGCTGTGGCTGACGGCCGTGGTCCTGAGCCTGGACAGCCTGGTGGTCGGGTTCGCCCTCGGCGCCTACCGGGTGGCGCTGCCGCTCGCGGTCGCTACGTTCGCGATCGTCGGCGTGGGCATGTCCCTGCTCGGAGTGGAAGCCGGGCGCCGGGTCAGCGCGGCGCTGGGTGAGTACAGCGGGCTGGTGGGCAGCGTGGCGCTGATCGGGGTCGGCGTGGCCCTGGGCTTCGGCGTGCTGTGAGCCAGGGAGCGAGGGACGGGCCGGACATGATGCCGCTGGACGGGCTGCGGGTGATCGACGCCTCGACCATCATCGCCGGGCCGCTGTGCTGCCAGGTCCTGGGCGACTTCGGCGACGACGTGATCAAGATCGAGCACCCGTGGCCGGGGACAGCATGCGCGGGCACGGCCGGCAGAAGGACGGCGTGCCGCTGTGCTGGCAGGAGATCAGCCGCAACAAGCAGACCGTCGGCCTGGACCTGAGCGTGGCCGCGGGCGCCGAGGTGTTCCGCCGGCTGGCCGCTACCGCCGACGTCATCGTGGAGAACTTCCGGCCCGGCACCCTGGAGCGCTGGGGCCTGGGCCCCGATCAGCTGCACGGGATTAACGGGGGCCTGGTGCTGGTCCGGCTCACCGGATTCGGCCAGGCCGGGCCGTATGCGCGCCGCCCCGGGTTCGGCACGCTGGCGGAGGCCATGAGCGGCTTCGCGCACCTCACCGGCGAGGCGGACGGCCCGCCGACGCTGCCCGCGTTCGGGCTGGCCGACAGCATCTGCGGTATCGCGGCATCCTCGGCGGCCATGATGGTCCTGTGGCACGGGGACGTCCACGGGGCCGGCGGCCAGGTCATCGACATCAGCATCCTGGAGCCGATCATGACCGCGGTGGTTCCGGCCCCACCGTGTACGACCAGCTGGGGGTGATCGAGCAGCGGCACGGGAACACCTCGACCAACAACGCGCCGCGCAACACCTACCAGACCGCCGACGGCGCATGGGTGGCCGTGTCGACCAGCGCCCAGCGGATCGCCGAGCGGGTTATGCGGCTGGTCGGCCACCCGGAGGTCATCGAGGAGCCCTGGTTCGCCAGCGGCCGGGACCGGGCCCGGCACGCCGGCCTGCTCGACCGGCTGGTCGGCGACTGGATTGCCGAGCGCAGCCGGGACGAGGTGCTGGCCGCCTTCGCCGAGGCCGGCGCGGCCATCGCGCCCGTCTACACCGCCGCCGACATCGTGGCCGACCCGCACATCCGGCAGACGGACATGATCACCGAGGTGCACGACGAGGAACTGGGCCCGGTACTGATGCACAACGTCCTGTGGCGGATGTCGGAGACACCGGGCCGGATCCGGCATACCAGCCACGCGCTGGGCGCCGATACCGACGCCGTCCTGGGCGCCCTGGGCTACGACGACGCGGACCTGGCCCGGCTGCGAGGCGACGGGGTCATCCGCTAGCGCCGGCCGCGGCGTCCTGCGCCGGGCCGCCGGCCGCCTGCCCCCGGGCCAGCACCTCGCGGGCGGAGCGGGCGAGCCGGATCGGGGCCAGCTCCTCGCGGCCCGGCCCGGGCCGCAGGCCCAGCTCGGCGGCCAGGTCGGCCTCGCCGATGCCGAGCCGGATGACCCGGGGGGCCGCGGCCAGGATGGTCACCTGCAGCAGGCCGGCCGCGGTCTCGACCAGTGGCAGCACCCGCAGCCGCCCGTGGTCCAGCCCGGCTTGCTGCTCGCGCGCGGCCAGCAGCCCGGCCACCGCGGCCAGCAGGGCCGGCTCGGCCTTCGGCACCACCACGCCGGTGACTGCCGCCGACACCGCGCCGATGTCGGCGGCCGCGAGATCGGAGTTGATCCGCAGCCACAGCTGCCCGCGCGGGCCGCTGCCGGCGGGCTGCTGACCGGCGAGCCAGCCGACGACGAGCTGGCGGGCCTGGTCCTTGGCGGCGCGGGCGACCGAGTCCCCCAGGTCGATGATCAGCGCGTCCGCGCCGCGGGTCAGCGCGCCGGCCAGCCGGTCTGGCCGGTCGCCGGGCACGTACAGGTAGCTGCGGGCCGCGGCGGCGCCAGCTGGATCCGGCACGAGCGTCCTTCGGGGCGAGCGGGGGCGTCGCGGCCAGGCTATCCGGCCGGTTCACCGGCCTCGCCGCCGGCCGGATGGCCGGGCGCCTGCGCCGGGACGGCCGCGTCGCTCTGCGCGGTCGGCCCGGTCTGGGACTCCGGCGCGGCGTGCAGGCCCTTGCGCAGCCCGGCCGCCGCGGCGACGGTGGCCACCACCATCACCCCGGCCATCGCGTACAGCACCGCGCGCATGCCCTCGGCCAGGCTGAGCTGCGCGGTGTGCAGGATCTGCCGGGCCAGGACCGGCGATACCCCCGCCCGGCTGCCGCCGGCGCCGTGGGTGGCGGTGATCTGGGTCGCGGCGCTGTGCGCCGTCGCCGACGGCAGGCCGATCTTCTCCAGGCCGCTGACCAGGTGGCTGGTCTCGGTGCTGACCAGCAGGGTGCCGAGCGCGGCCAGGCCGAAGCTGGCCCCGAAGTTCCGCACGGTCTGGGTGATCCCGGTCGCCTCGCCGTAGGACAGCCGGCCGACCTGGTTGATGGCGTCGGTGTTGGCCGGGCCGACCATCAGCCCCATCCCGAGGCCGGCGATCACGATGAAGTACCACTGGTTGTTCAGGGTCAGCCCGGTGACCCGGCTCGCCCACAGGGCCAGGCCGACGGCCGCGATCGCGCAGCCGATCGTGACCACGCCCTTGGCCCCCCGCTTGTCCAGGGCCCGGCCGCCGACCTGGATGCCGGGCGCGAACCCGGCGAAGAAGATCAGCAGGTACAGGCCCGCCTCCTGAACGCCCTCGCCCAGTGACACCTGGGCGTAGATGCTGGCGAAGAAGAAGATCGGGATGAACACGATCATGGACGTGAACAGCACGATGTTCTCGACCAGGAAGGCCCGGATGGTGAAGACCCGCACGTCGATCAGCGGCTGGCGGACCCGCAGCTCGGCCCAGCCGAAGGCGGCCAGCAGCAGCACCCCGGCCGCCATGCAGCTGATGACGGTGGCATCCGCCCAGCCCCAGACCTGGGTCTGCTGCAGCCCGAAGATGGCCAGCCCGACGCCGCCGGAGATCAGCACCAGGCCGGTCCAGTCCAGCCGTCCCGGCCGGTTCTGCGTCACCGGCCGGGAGATGGCGATCAGCACCAGCGCGACGATGGCCACCGGGACGTTCACCCAGAAGATGGCCCGCCAGGTCCACTCGCTCAGGTAGCCGCCGAGCACCGGCCCGATGGCGGTCAGGCCGCCGGCCACGCCGAAGAAGATGGCCATGGCCCGGCCGCGCTCGCGCACCGGGAACGCCGACACCACGATGGCCAGCGCCGCCGGGTACATGATCGCGCCGCCGATGCCCTGGATGACCCGCCAGACGATGATCCAGGCCGCCGCGTAGGACCCCTTTGGCGTCAGCCCGCAGGCCGTCGAGGCCAGCGCGAAGGTCATGATGCCGATGATGACCATCCGGCGGTGCCCGATCATGTCGGCCAGCCGCCCGCCGAACGTGAACGCGGCGGCCAGGGCCAGCAGGTAGGCGTTGACGACCCACTGCACCCCGTTGGTCGTCAGGTGCAGCTCCGACTGGATCCTCGGGACCGCGATCGACACGATGGTCTGGTCGATGAACGTCATGGCGACGGCGAAGATCATCGCCGCCAGGATCAGGAACTTCCTGCTGCTGGCCGGACTCGTGCCGCCGGCCGTCGTCGCTGCCACCTGCGCCGCCCCCCCGTCGCCCGCCTGTGCTGGACCACTGCCCGGCCGGGGCGCCACGGCGCCGCCTGCCAGGGTGCTCCCGTGATTATCGCCGCTACTCGCCGTGACTGTGCGGACAGCGCGGCGGTGGGCGGGGCGGCTGGCAGGCGCCGCCGGGTTGAGAGCCGCCGGGTAGAGTTGCCGCCTGCCTGACGGGGAGGAGTCATGCGCCGCCTGCTGCCTGGCCGCCTCGTCGTGCTGCTGACCGCGGTCCCGCTCGCCGTCAGCCTGGCGGCGGGCTGCTCGGCCGGCAGTGCCCGGCCAGAGCCCGCCGGCGCCCCGCCCGGCCCGGCCGCTCACTATTACCTGGCCCTGGGCGACTCGCTGGCCCGCGGCGTGCAGGCCGACCCGGCCGGGGCCAGCGTGCCGACCCGCGACGGGTATCCCGACCAGCTCTACGCCCGGCTTCGTCGCGCGGAGCCTGACCTGCGGCTGGTCAAGCTGGGCTGTCCCGGCGAGACCACCAGCTCGATGATCGGCGGGCGGCACTGCGCCTACCCGGCCGGATCCCAGCTGGACCAGGCGATGGCCTTCCTGCGCGGGCACCGCGGCACGGTCGCCCTGATCACCCTGGACATCGGGGCCAACGATCCCGGCTCGTGCTTTACCAGCCCGGCGCCGCTCGCAGCCTCCTGCGCGGCGGGGCCGGTCCCGGCCACGGCCGCCGGCCTGGCCACGATCCTGGCCCGGCTGCGCGCGGCGGCCGGCCCGCAGGTGCCGGTCATCGGGATGAACTACTACCTGCCCGAGCTGGCCGAGTGGCGCGCCGGGCGGGCCGGGCCGGCGGCGGCCCGGCGCAGCACCCGGCTGGCGCTGGCCTTCGGCCAGGTGCTGAGCCGGGTTTACCGCGCGCACGGCGACGGCGTGGCCGACGTCGCGGGGGCGTTCCGCAGCACGGACTTCGCGGGCCGGGCCCGGCTGCCGGGCCTGGGCCTGCTGCCGCGCAACGTGGCCGACGTCTGCGCCTGGACCTGGGCCTGCGCCGCGCCGCCGCGCGGGCCCAACAAGCACCCCAACACCGCCGGGTACGCGGTCATCGCCCGCGCCTTCCTGACCGCCTATCAGCGCTGAGCCGGCTCCGCCGGCGGCGGGCGCTAGCCGGCCAGGTGCCGGGCCAGGAAGGCCAGTGCCTTGGGCACGGCGTCGGCCCGGCTGGCCCGCCGGGCCAGGCCGTGCCCCTCGTCGGGGTAGACCACCAGCTCGCACTCCTGGCCGCGGCCGGTCAGTGCGGCGTGGATCTGCTCGGCCTCGCTGAGCGGCACCCGCGGGTCGTTGGCCCCGTGGATGATGAACAACGGCGCCCGGACCTGGTCGATCCTGGTCAGCGGCGAGGCGGACAGCAGGAACTCCCGGTCAGCGGCCAGGGTGCCGTACTCCCGCTCCCGATAGGCGCGCCGGTAGGCCGAGGTGTTCTCCAGGAACGACACCAGCGAGGAGATGCCCACGATGTCCACGCCGGCGGCCCACAGCCCGGGCTGGAAGGCCAGCCCGGCCAGCACCATGTAGCCGCCGTAGGAGCCGCCCCACAGGGCGGCCCGGGCCGGGTCGAGGCCCAGCCGCGGCAGGTAGGCGTGCAGCGCGGCCAGGTCCGCGACCGAGTCCAGGCGGCGCTCCACGTCGTCCAGGGAGTACCAGCGCTTGCCGTAGCCCGTCGAGCCGCGGACGTTGGGGACCAGCACGGTGTGCCCGGCCGCCGCCAGCACCTGGACGTACGGGTTGAAGTTCTGCCGGGCCTGCGCCTCGGGCCCGCCGTGCACGACCAGGACGGCCGAGCCGGCCAGCGCCGGGTCCGCCGCCGGCGCGCCCCGGTAGACCAGGCACGGCACCACCTCACCGTCGGGGGCGGGTACCCGGTGCTCCTCGGGCACCACCGTCCCCTGCTCGCCCAGGCTGGCCGCGGACCGGGTGACCTGCGCGACCGTGCCCGTCCGAGGGTCGGCGGTCAGCACGTCGCCGGGCAGCCGCGCGCCCGTGACCGAGACCGTCACCGTGGCCGAGTCGGGCGACCAGCGCGGCGGCGGCAGGTACCCGTCGTAGATGGCGCAGCCGGCCGGCAACTCCACCGCGCGCAGCCGCGCGCCGCTCGCGCCGTCGTGCAGGGCCAGCTCCGAGGCGCCGTTGTCGTTGCGCTCGACCAGCAGCACGGACCCGTCCGGGGACAGCGAAGCGGCCAGGTCAGCCTGCTCGTCGGTGACGATCCAGTCCCACTGGCCGCGGGCCAGGGTGTAGCGGGCGACGGCAGTGAACTCCCGGCCGGAATTCGAGGTCACGATCAGCGCGGAGCTATCCGGCCGCCAGTACAGCGAGTGGTTCATGGCCGGCGCGTCCGGCGGCGTGACCTCGATCACCTTCTCGGAGCCGGGGTCGCTGGCCAGGTCCGCGACCAGGACGTGGCTGGCGGCTGCCGTCACGGGCGAGGACACCGCCAGCGCCAGCCACCGGCCGTCGGGCGACAGGGCCGCCTCGCCGTAAGAGTGATCACCCAGGCTGAGCGCCCGCTCCGAGCCCGTGGCCAGGTCGCGGACGACCGGGTCGAAGGCCACCCCGTTACGCCGGTTCGTGAAGTAGCAGATGCGGCCGGGCGCCACGTCGGCCAGCAGGTGGATGTAGCGGGGGTCGTGCACCAGCGGCTGCAGGTCGCCCGGCCCCGCCGGGCCGCTGGCCGGCAGCGAGAGCAGCGAGAGCTGGTGCCGCTCGTTGCCGCCGTCGTCGTGGGACACGATCACGGTCCGCTCGCCCGGCACGTAGCGGCCGCCGCACGGTCCGGGCAGCGCGGTCAGCGCGGTCTGCGCGCCACCGGGCGAGATCTCGATGAGCTGGGTCGAGCCGGTCTCGTCGCTGCCGGCCAGGATGCGGCCGTCGCGGTCGGTGTCGAATGCCCGGTACAGCGTGACGCCCAGAAGGCGCTGCAAGTCCAGTCCCATACGGGGAAGAGTACGTGCCGGGCGGCAGCTAGTGCGGGGTGCGGTCGCGACGCCGGGTGCCGTCGGCGATCCACCGGATGGTGCCCGGCGCGAACGAGCCGAGCACAGCGCAGCCCAGCGTGATCAGCACGATCGAGCCCGTGTCGTCGGCGACGGTGTTGCCCAGCCACAGGCCCAGGCCCGCGCACGCGAGCGTGATGGCGGCGATCAGCAGCACCAGGCGTCGGACGTCCACCTGCCCATCCTGGCATCCGCGCTCGGGTGGCCGCCACCTGCGCCGGCGTCTCCTCTTAAGGTAGGGCCCGTGATCTCCGCCGAGGAAACCCCCGCCCTGACTGCCGCCCGCGACCTGCTGAGCCGCTCGCCCGTCATCGATGGCCACAACGACCTGCCGTGGGCGCTGCGCGAGGCGGGCTCCCTGGACCCCGCCCGGACTGACATCTCCGCGCCGGTCGAGTTCACCCACACCGACCTGCCGCGGCTGGCTGCGGGCGGGGTGGGCGGCCAGTTCTGGTCGGTTTTCGTGCCCGCCGAGCTGCAGGGCGAGGCAGCCGTCGCTACCACCATCGAGCAGGTCGACCTGGTCCGTCAGCTCATCCGGCGGTACCCGGATGCCATGGAGCTCGCGCTGACGGCCGGCGATGTGGACTGGGCCACCGGGTCGGGGAAGCTGGCGTGCCTGATCGGAGCCGAGGGCGGCCACAGCATCGCCTCGTCCCTGCCTGTGCTGCGGGCCCTGTTCCAGCTCGGCGTCCGTTATATGACGCTCACCCACAACATCAACGTGCCGTGGGCGGACTCGGCCACCGACGAGCCGGCGCACGGCGGACTGACCGCGTTCGGCCGCGAGGTCGTCCGGGAGATGCAGCGCCTGGGCATGCTCGTGGACCTGTCCCACGTGGCGGTGAGCACGATGACCGGCGCGCTGGACGCCGCCGAGGCGCCGGTGATCTTCTCGCACTCCAGCGCGCTGGCCATCTGTGACCATCCGCGTAACGTGCCGGACCAGGTGCTGTCCCGGCTGCCGGGCAACGGCGGGATCTGCATGGTCACGTTCGTGCCGGCCTTCGTGTCGCAGGAGTGCCGCAACTGGGAGCTCGGCCTGAAGGACGAGATGATCCGCCGCGACCTCGACTACCGGGACCTGGCGCAGCGCGACGTGGTCAAGGCCGACTGGGCCGCCCGCCACCCGCGGCCCGGCGCGACCCTGGCCGACGTGGCCGACCACGTCGAGCACGTCCGCGAGGTGGCCGGAGTCCGGCACATCGGGCTGGGCGGCGACTACGACGGGGTGGATCAGCTGCCGGCCGGCCTGGAGGACGTCTCCCGCTACCCGGCGCTGTTCGCCGAGCTGGCCCGGCGCGGCTGGAGCGAAGCCGACCTGGCCCTGCTGGCCAGCGGCAACATCCTGCGGGTGCTGCGGGACGCCGAGTCCGCTGCGGCGGAGATCGCCGCGCGGCGCGGGCCGTCGCCGGCCCGGATCGAGGAGCTGGACGCCGTCAGCTGAACGGCGTCAGCTGAACGGCGTCTGGGGCTGCGGCTGCAGCTCGCCGTCGAGGTAGATGCTGACCTTCTCGTTGTAAAAGCAGGCCAGCCCGGCGACCTTCTGGCTCTCCGGCAGCGGGGCGCGGTAGACCCAGACGACGTCGGCGTGCACGCCCTGGCCGGTGTCCACCGACCAGTAGGCGGCGGTCCCCTTGTACGGGCAGGACGTCGCGGTGGCCGACGGGCGCAGCAGGTCCATCCGCACATCGGCCAGCGGCAGGTAGTAGCGCGGCGGAAGGCTGGTCTCGAACAAGATCCGCGGCTGCCGCGACTCCGCCACCGTGACGCCGTCAATCTCGATCCGGACGTGCCGGGAGCTGGCCAGGATGTCGACCCGCTTGTGCGGGTCGCGGGCGTGCACGTAGACCGGCTCGTCTTCCTCCAGCCACTCGCTCATCGAGCTCCAGGTGAACCGGACGGCATCGCGCAGCTGCGGCACCGGCGAGTCCGGGTACCGCCGGGCTGCCAGCTCGGCGGTGGCCGTCGCGACCTTCACATGCAGGATCTCGGCTTCACCGAGCTCCGGGACCCGCTCGCGGCCAGCCGGGATCAGCTCCGCGCGGACATCGGCGGCGGGGACGTAGTACACCGGATAGTACGGAATCTCCCAGACCAGCAGCGCCCCGCGGGTGTCCGCGACAAGCTCGCCGGACAGGTAGATGCGCACGCGCTTGGGGCTGGTCTCCACCTGGACTGCGGTGGCGGCGCTGGCGGTCATGCAAGGCCTCCTGCAGACTGGTCCGGACGTCCCGGTACCCCGAACATACCGCCGCTGCCCGGTTCGCCCGGCGCGGCTCCCGCGGGCCGGGCGCCAGCAGGCCGCCAGCGCGGGCGGCGTCAAGTAGCGTCAAGGCATGCGACTTGGGGTCCTGGACGTCGGCTCGAACACGCTGCACCTGCTGGTGGTGGACGCCCACCAGGGTGCCCGGCCGCTGCCAGCGTTCTCGCACAAGGCGGAGCTGCACTTCGGCGAGCACCTGGACAGCGAGAACCGGCTCACCGCCGAGTGCGCGGGCCAGCTGCGCGCCTTCGTCGAGGAGGCACTGCGCATCGCCGAGGACAAGGGCGTGCACGAGATGCTGGCCTTTGCCACCTCAGCGGTCCGTGACGCCGCCAACGGCGACGAGATCCTGAGCGAGATCCAGGAGCAGACCCAGGTCACGATCCGGGTGCTGCCGGGCGCGGATGAGTCACGGCTGACCTTCCTGGCCGCGCGGCGGTGGTTCGGCTGGTCGTCCGGCCGGCTGCTGGTGCTGGACATCGGCGGCGGCTCGCTGGAGGTCGCGGCAGGCTACGACGAGGACCCGGCCGTGGCCGTCTCGCTGCCGCTCGGCGCCGGCCGGCTGACCCGCGAGTTGCTGCACGGCGATCCGCCGGCCGCCGATGACGTGCGGCGGCTGCGCAAGCACGTCCGGGCCGAGATCGCCGCCACCGCCGGCGCGGTGCTGGGGGAGGGCCGGCCCACGCTCGCCGTCGCCACCTCCAAGACCTTCCGGCAGCTGGCCCGGATCGCCGGCGCCGCGCCGTCCAGTGACGGCCCCTACATCCGGCGGCGGCTGCGGCACGCCGACGTCACCGAGCTGGCGCAGCGGCTGAGCGGGACCACCGTCGTGCAGCGCGCCGAGCTGCCCGGCGTCTCCGCGGGCCGGGCGCGGCAGCTGGCCGCCGGCGCGATCGTCGCGGATGCGGCCATGGACCTGTTCGGCCTGCCGGAGCTGGAAGTCTGCCCGTGGGCGCTGCGTGAGGGCGTCATCCTGCGGCGGCTGGACATGCTGACGCGCTGAGCCGCCGCTGGCGGCGGCAGGTGCACAAAAACGCACAGTGGCCTGCCACGAGATCGTGGCAGGCCACTGTGCGGAGCCCCGGGGCCCGCTGCTACTCGCGGGTGGCGCGCATGCTGTCGGTGCGATCGTCGCCGGGGGCGACCGCGTGGCGGGCCCCCTCGTGCTGGGCGGCGGGCCGCCCGGCCGGCGTGGTCCGGCCGCCGTTGCCCGCGGCCGGCTTGGCCGCCTGCTGGGCCGCGGCCTCCCGCTCCGCGGCGAGCGCGGAGCGCTGCGCGTGCCCGGCCTGGGCCTGGGAGGCCTGCGCGTTCTGGGCGGCGCGGGCACCCTGGGCTGCCTCCTGGGTGGTCGGCACCGGGCTGGCCGGCCGGCGTGCCTCCGCCGCCGGGCGCGCGGCGGTCGCAGCCGCTGCCGCCGGGACCGGCTGCCCGCCGTTGCCCTCAGCCTGCGCGGTGGCCACGGCCCGGGCCACCTCTTCCTCCAGCGAGCCGCGCGCGGCTTCGCCTGCCACCAGCGTCGTCACGACATCGCGGATCTCGGTCAGCCGCCGGATGGCCTCGGTGTGCCGGGACATCAGCAGGTTCAGCCGCCGCTCGGCGCCGTCGTGAATGGCCGTCGCGCGGGCCGTGGCCTCATCGAGCTGCTGCTTGGCCTGGGCCTTGGCCGTCACCAGCGCGCTCTCGGCCTGCTTGGTCGCCTCAGTGACGGCGCGGTCGGCCTCCGACCGGGCCGAGTTGCGGGTCTTGTCCGCCTCGGCGGTGGCGCTGGCCACCGTGGTCTCGGCCTGCTCCTGGGCCGCGCTCAGCATGCGCTCGGCCTGCTCGTGAGCCTCGGCGCGGGTCTTGTCGGTCTCGGCCTTGACGTCGTCGCGCAGCTTGACGGTCTCGAGCCGGGCGTCCTCGCGCATCTTGGCGATCTCGTCGTCAGCCCGCTTGCGCTGCGCCTTCGACTCGTCCTCGGCCAGCTTCAGGATCTGCCCGATCCGCTCGCTGATTTCCTCGTGAGCCGGCTTCTCGGCGGGCGCTTCGCGCAGCGTGACGACCTCGGCACTCAGCTGCTGGGCGGCCTCGACCGCCTGATCGCGCTCGGTCTTGAGGTCGCGGGCCTCGCTCCGGGACCTGGCTACGTATTCCTCGACCCGGCGCCGGTGGTAGCCGCGCACCTCTCGCTCGAAGAGGTCACCCTGGTTCGGGTCGTAGTCGTTATGTTCACTCATGGTTCACACCCGTCGGTGGTTCAGGCAGACTCGGCCGGGTCGGCTCGGCGAGCTTGACCGTGAGGCGGGGCCGGGCCTGCGGCTGGGCTGCGATGCTTGTCCGATTCGGCAGGGGACCGGCCGGCCGCCCGGACGCGCGTGCAATGCTGAGATGTCCGGGACGACTCTTGTCCTGATGGACCCTGTCGCGCAACCGAAACGATGTTTTGTCCCGATTCTGGCGGCACTCGGGACCTGGTATTTCTGTCACGGAGGGTCAAGTGGGAGCTGCCCGGCTGACCGGGTCGCTGGGCGACGCGGTCCCGCAGATCCACCCGCAGGCCTGGGTCGCGCCTGGCGCGGTGGTCATCGGCGCCGTCCGGCTGGGCCGGGCCGCCAGTGTCTGGTACGGCGCGGTGCTGCGCGCTGATGACGATGAGATCATCGTCGGCGCCGAGTGCAACATCCAGGACCTGTGCTGCCTGCACGCTGACGCCGGCGAGCCGGTCGTGCTGGAGGACCGGGTCAGCCTCGGTCACCGGGCTACCGTGCACGGAGCGCGGATCGGCGCCGGGGCGCTGATCGGGATCGGCGCGATCGTGCTGGGCGGCGCCCGGATCGGCGCGGGCTCGCTGGTCGCGGCCGGCTCGGTGGTGCTGCCTGGCCGGGAGTTCCCGGCCGGCGTGCTGATCGCGGGCGTGCCCGGCCGGGTGGTCCGCGAGCTCACCGCCGATGACCGCAGCCGGTTCGCGGACACCGCCGCGCACTACGTCAGCCGGGCGGCCCGGCACCAGGCCGCCCGATGGGACGAGGTGCCGGTGACCACGCCGGAGTGACCCGGCCGGAGTGGCCCGTAGCTAGCCCGGATGACCCGAAGGGGCGTCCGTTTCCCCGGTTTAGGCGACATATCGGACCATAGCTTTCGGCGGTATCGGCCGCGGTGCCGGTATCGGCAGTTTTGCGGGTGGTGCGGAAATGGCCCCGATGGGTCATGCGCGACCGGGCCCGGGTCGCCTAGCCTGGGGAGGGTCTTCGTCTTTCCGCTCGGCAATGGAGGTGGGTGCGATGGGGCAATACCTCGACCTTCGTGTCCACGACCTGGTGGCGCTCGATGAGATCGAGCTGTATGCCGAAGTGCTGACCGCGGTGGCCGTCAGCGACCGCCCGCTCACCCTGGCCGAACTGGACGACGTGCTCGGGCTCCGGCCGCCGGCCGCCGCCCCGGCCTGCGCCTGCTAACCGCCGCTGGCCCGGCTGTACATGACGTCGGTGTGCCAGCGGGCGAACCCGAGCGATTCGTACAGCCGGATCGCCGGGGTGTTGTCCCCGTCCACGTAGAGCATGACCTGCGCGAGCCCGCGGTCGCGCAGGTGGCGTAGCCCGGTCAGGGTCAGGGCCCGGCCCAGGCCGGAGCCGCGCTCGGCCGGGTCGACGCCGACGACGTAGACCTCGCCGGTGGCACCGCCGGCCTCGTCATGGACCTTCGTCCAGTGGAAGCCGGCGATCCGGCCGGCGCGCTCGGCCAGGAAGAACCCGGCGGGGTCGAACCAGGGCTCGCGCTCGCGCAGGTCCAGATCGGACCTGGTCCAGCCGCCCTGCTCGGGGTGGCTGGCGAACGCCGCGGCGTTCAGCTTGACCCAGGCGTCCTCGTCGCGGCCGACCTCGAAGGTCCGTACCGTGACGCCCGCAGGTAGCTGCGGCGCCTCGACCGGGATGGTCAGCGGCCGCCGCAGCTGCCACAGCGACCGGCTTCGCTCGAAGCCGGCCACCGCTGCCAGCCCGGCGGCCGCCGGCAGGTCGCCGTGCGCCCACAACCGCAGGTCCTGCGCCCCGGCCTCGGCGATCAGCGCGCGCGCCAGGGCCAGCCCGAGGCCGCGGCGCCGGAACCGCGGCCCGGTCAGCAGCTCGCCACTCGGGCCGTGCACCGGGTCGGTCAGGTCCAGGTGGCCGTATCCGGCGAGCTGGCCGTCCTGCCAGGCGAGCACGTCGCGGGCCTGCGGCTCGCCACCCTGCGGCTCGCCGGCGTAACGCAGGTGCAGCAGGACGTGCTCCGACAGCGGCCCGACGCCGTCTTGCTCCTCGGCGTCGTGGACGACGCCGAGCACGGCGGCCGCCTGCTCGGCTGTCAGCGGCCGGGCGGCCTGGACGCCGGAGTCCGGGCGGCCGGCCGGCGCGGGACTAGGTGAGGGCACGGTGCTTCCTGTCGGCTCGGGATCCGGGCGGGGCATGCGGCAGGCGGCCAGCGGAGCGCGGGCCGGAATCCGCCGGCTCGGAGCCCGCCGGCCCGGCCGCCTCAGCTTCCGGCGCCGGGAGACCCGGGTCGTCGCCGTCGCGGCCCCGGCCGGTGCCCTTAGCCGGGACGAAACGGTATCCGACGTTGCGCACGGTGCCGATCAGGGACTCGTTCTCGGCGCCCAGCTTGGCGCGCAGTCTC
Source organism: Streptosporangiaceae bacterium (assembly GCA_036490755.1). Classification (GTDB taxonomy): domain Bacteria; phylum Actinomycetota; class Actinomycetes; order Streptosporangiales; family Streptosporangiaceae; genus DASUBV01. Next base: position 23,642 of record DASXDJ010000094.1, on the reverse strand, counting down.
CGCACGTGCACGTCCACGGTGCGGGTACCGCCGAAGTAGTCATAACCCCAGACCTCCTGCAGCAGCTGAGCCCGGCTGAAGACCCGGCCGGGCTGCTGGGTCAGGAACTTCAGCAGCTCGAACTCCTTGAACGTCAGGTCGAGGGAGCGCCCGTTCAGCCGCGCCGAGTACGTGGTCTCGTTGATGACCAGCTCACCGGACCGGATCTCGCCGGCCGGCTCGGGAGCTGGCCCGGCCGTGCGCCCGAGCGCGAGCCGCAGCCGCGCGTCCACCTCGCCCGGCCCGGCGGTGTGCAGGACGACATCATCGGCACCCCAGTCCGCCGATACCGCCGCCCAGCCGCCTTCGGTGACGATGACCAGGACCGGAACCGCCTGATCGCCGCCGCGCAGCGCCCGGACCAGGTGCCGGGCCCCGACCAGGTCGCGGCGCGCGTCGACCAGGACGATATCGGGCTGCGGGCCCCGGCCGGCCAGTCCTGGCTGAGCGGCGGCGACCCGGACCGTATGCGGCAGCAGGGTCAGCGAGGGCAGGATCTCGGCGGACGGCTCGGTGCCGCTAGTCAGCAAGAGCACATTGCTCAACCCGTGCCACCTCCGGCCCGCGGCGCCAGCCGCGAGTAGCTACGCCCATGGCATGACCCGGGGTCGCCGTTGTCCGAGGTCGTTATAGGCGAGGATAGCTGACATGGCAGTTGTCACTATGCGCTACTGGGCCGCGGCGAAAGAGGCCGCGGGCGTATCCGAGGAGAAGGTCGCCGCGGATACGCTGGCCGCCGCACTGGCCGCGATCGGGTCCTCGGCCCGGCTGAGCGCGGTGCTGGCCCGGTCATCGTTCCTGATCGACGGGCACCCGGTCGGCAGCCGGGCGGCCGAGGCCGTCACCCTGGCTGATGGCGCCATCATTGAGGTGCTGCCGCCCTTCGCGGGCGGCTAGCCGCCCGCGGGCCGGGCGTGAACCCGGCCTAACCGGCCTACCTGGGACGAAACAGGAGGACCGTGAACCGGAAGAAGCCGCGGCACGTTCCTGTAGATGTGGCTGGGGAAGAGGGCGCCCGGTACCAGCGAGGGCCGGCGTCTGACGAGGAACTGGTGCGTGCGCTGTATGCCGAGCATGCGGGCCCGTTGCTGCGATATGCGCTGCACCTGATGAGCGGGGACCGGCAGCGCGCGGAGGACATCGTGCAGGAGACGCTGCTGCGAGCCTGGCTGCATCCGGAGGCAATCGCCGACCGGCCAGCCCGCCCGTGGCTTTTCGCGGTCGCCCGCAACCTCGCCGTGGACTCATTCCGGGCCCGCAAGGCCCGGCCGTCCGAGGTCGGCGAGGGCTCGCTGGAGCTGCTCTCGGTTCCTGACGAGGCCGAGCGCGCCCTGGAGTCCTGGGCGGTGGCCGACGCGATCAGGTCACTGCGCACCGAGCATCGCAGCGTGCTGCTGGAGACCTACTACCACGGCCGTTCGGTGGCTGAGGCGGCCGCGGTCCTCGGCATACCGGCCGGAACGGTGAAATCGCGCACCTTCTACGCGCTTCGCGCGCTCAAGCTCGCACTGGAGGAACGGGGGCTAGCGCCATGACTGACATGACGGACATGACCAAGCCGGGCTGCCCCGAGATTCGTCAGCTGATGGGCGTGTACGTGGTCGGCGCGATCGATCCGGCCGAGCGGGCGATCGTGGACGCGCACCTGTCGGTCTGCTCGGAGTGCCGGGCGGAGCTCGGCGGCCTGGCGGGCCTGCCCGCCCTGCTCAGCCGCGTTCCGGTGGCCGACGCCGAGCGGATGGTGAACGGCGAGTCGGATGACCTGGCCGAGCCGCCCGCCGAGCTGCTGAGCGGACTGCTGCGCCGGGTGGCAGCCCGGCGGCGGAACCGCCGCTGGCGGTCGGCCCTGGCCCTGGCCGCGGCCGTTGCCATCGCGGCCGGCGGCACCGCCACCGTGTTCAGCGCCCACGAGCACACCGGCCGGCCCGCCGCGGCCCAGGCCGTGGCCCAGGCCAGCAACGGGCAGGTAGACGCGCTGGTGAAGTACACCTCGACGCCATGGGGCGGCACCGCCTACCGAGTCGCCGTGCAGGGCATCCCGACGGGCACCACATGCAAGTTCTGGGTCGAGAGCGGAGACAACAACTGGTCGGTCGCCGGGACCTGGATGGTGGGCCCTGGCTACGGCACGCACTGGTACTCGATGTCCTCGGCGGTGGCCGAGGACAGCGTGCACGGATTCCAGATCACCTCGGGCGGCAAGACCGTGATCAACATTCCCGACAACAGCTGATAGCTGATCCGGGCGGCCGGGAATGCACGGGCGGCTCCGCGTGCTAACAGCTTCGTGATAGCGGGACTGGTGGCGTGCGCCGTGGCGCTGGCCGTGGCGACAGCCGGCGGCCTGGCCTGGCGGGCGACCAGCGGCCGGATGCGCCGGCCGGGGCACTCCCGGACGGCGGTCGCGGGTCAGCCGGGCGAGCAGCCGGCCGGCCCGGCCATCACCGCCGCCCAGCTGGGCCGCCCGCTGGGCGAGCAGGCCACCCTGCTGCAGTTCTCCTCGGCCTTCTGCGCGCCCTGCCGCGCCACCCGGGTCATCCTGGCCGACGTGGCCGGCCGCGCCGACGGCGTCGCGCACGTCGAGGTTGACGCGGAATCTCACCTCGACCTGGTGCGCCAGCTCGGCGTGCTGCGCACGCCGACGGTGTTCGTGCTGGCCGCTGACGGCCGGATCGTGCGCCGGGCCAGCGGCCAGCCGCGCAAGGCTGACGTGCTGGCCGCCCTGGGTGAGGCGGCCGGGACACCGGTTTCCTATCCATCAGGTCTGGAAACCAGATAGTGACACCGGGCGTGACCGCGCATAGCATCGGGGACGTGCTCCACACCGTCCGGACCCGCCGCGAGCTCATGCTCACCAGGCTGCTGACCAAGCGCCGGGCCGTCGATTTCTGCCGCGTCACCACGGCCCTCTGTTGGCCGTCCGGTTCCCGGCCAGCTCCCTGACCGCCCGCCCGGCCGCCGCCGGTCCCGCCGCGGGGCACCTGGCCGCCGGCCATCGGGGTACCTCACTCAGGTAACCGGCCGCCGGCCTGCCCGCCCGGGCGGCCAGCACGGGGAAACCACACCAGCGGGGGCACATCGCCACGGGGCATGAGCTCGAAGAGGTGGACCAGATGGAGATCGACCCGAGAGGCCCGCGGTTCGGGGCCCTGATCACCATGGTCGTCTTCGTGGTGGTCCTGATCACCAGCAGCGCGTGGCTGCTGGCGGTGCAGGCCCTGTTCTTCGCGATCGGCGCGGTGGCGGGACTGCCGGCCACTCCGTACGGGCTGGTCTACCGGCGGCTGATCCGTCCTCGGCTCGGCCCGCCCGCCGAGCTGGAGGCGGCGGCGCCGCCGCGGTTCGCGCAGGCCGTGGGCCTGGTCATCAGCATCATCGGCGTCATCGGCTATGCCGCCGGCTGGCAGCCGCTGGGCATGGCGGCGGCGGCCGCCGGGCTCGTCGCCGCCGTCCTGAACGGCATCTTCGGCCTGTGCCTGGGCTGCGAGATGTACCTGATCATCCGACGTATCTGGCCGGGCCGGCACAAGCTGGTCCCGGCCGAAGCCGACAAGGAGGTTTGACAATGAGCCGTTCCGACGTCCTCGTGGACGCCGACTGGGTCGAGGCGCATAACGGGGAGCCTGGCCTGGTCCTCGTCGAGGTCGACGAGGACACCAGCGCCTACGACAAGGGCCACATCCGCAACGCCGTGAAGATCGACTGGAAGCAGGACCTGCAGGATCCGGTCCGCCGCGACTTCGTCGACCGGGACGGGTTCGCCGCCCTGCTGTCGCAGCGCGGTATCGCCAACGACGACACCGTGGTGCTTTACGGCGGCAACAACAACTGGTTCGCCGCGTACGCGTACTGGTACTTCAAGCTGTACGGCCACCAGAACGTCAAGCTTCTCGACGGCGGCCGCAAGAAGTGGGAGCTGGATTCCCGCGAGCTGGTCACCGAGGTGCCGCAGCGCCCGGCTACCAGTTACGCCGCGCAGGACCAGGATGCCTCGATCCGCGCTTTCCGGGACGAGGTGGTGGCCGCGATCGGGAACCGTAACCTGGTCGACGTGCGCTCGCCTGACGAGTTCGCCGGCCGCCTGCTGGCCCCCGCTCACCTGCCGCAGGAGCAGGCCCAGCGCGGCGGCCACATCCCGACGGCGCGGAACGTCCCGTGGTCGAAGGCGGCCGACGAGGACGGCACGTTCAAGTCTGATGACGCCCTGCGCACCCTGTACGGCGAGGCGGGCGTGGACTTCGGCACCGACACCATCGCCTACTGCCGGATCGGTGAGCGGTCAGCGCACACCTGGTTCGTCCTGCACGAGCTGCTCGGCCAGCCGAACGTGAAGAACTACGACGGCTCCTGGACCGAGTACGGCTCACTGGTCGGCGTCCCGATCAAGACCGGGGATGAGTCATGAGCGCGGCTGAGCAGGCGACTGCCGGCGGGTGCGGCGCCCCGGCCGGCGGGGCTCCGCTGACCGACGCCGGCAACCAGGCCGTGGTGCAGGGCCGGGTGACCCGGCAGGGCGCCCCGGTGGGCACCGGCTACGCCCGGCTGCTCAACGGCGACGGCGAGTTCGTCGCGGAGGTGCCGCTGGGCGACGACGGCGGCTTCCGCTTCTTCGCCGCTCCCGGTACCTGGACGCTGCGCGTTCTGGCGCCGGGCGGGATCCGCGCTGAGCAGGCAGTCTCGGCGGCCACCGGCAAGATCGCCAACCTGGAGGTAGCGGTCTGACCCCGGGCCGGAGCTAGCAAGACGATCGCGGCGGGCCCTCCCGGGCCGTACGGGAGGGACCGCCGCGATCGCGTCCGGGCACCGGCGGGCCATTCGCCCGGCGCCCGGGAGTTCCCCGTCTTGTTATCTGTACGTCGCGCGCATGTCCATTCTCCGTTCAACTGCCGGACACCTAAACCGCCTAAAAATGGCTACGGCGGATTCGCCGGCCAGCTGCTGGCGGGGGCCGCCACCTGACAGCTAGGGCGGACAGGGGCAGATAGCGGATGTCAAACGATGCTGATCCGGTCAGCCAGCTCCCGGAGCCGGCCGGCCAGCTGCCGAGCACGGCGCCCAGCGTCGCCGTCGCCGACGGCGCACCGCAGGCGGCGGGGGACACGGTCATGCAGCAGTCAGCGGATAACGCGGTGCTCCAGACGCGGAGCCTGACCCTCAGCTTCGGCCCGCGCGACATCCTGACCGGGATCACCCTGGGCGTGCAGCGCGGCGCGGTAACTGCCCTGATCGGGCCCACCGGCTCGGGCAAGACCACGCTGCTGCGCACCTTCAACCGGATGAACGACAAGGTCACCGGCTACCGCCACGCGGGTGACGTCATCCTGGACGGGCGCAGCATCTGGAGTCCGGGCCTCGAGCTGATGTCGCTGCGCCAGCGGGTCGGCATGCTGTTCCAGCGGCCCAACCCGTTCCCCATGTCGATCATGGACAACGTGACGGCCGGGGCGCGGGCGCACAAGATGGCCGGCAAGTCCGGCCTGAAGGCCATCGCTGAGCAGCGGCTCACGGAGGTCGGGCTGTGGGAGGCGGTGCGCGACCGGCTGAAGGACTCCCCGTTCCGGCTCTCAGGCGGCCAGCAGCAGCTGCTGTGCCTGGCCCGGGCGCTGGCCATCAGCCCGGACGTGCTGTTGCTGGATGAGCCCACGTCGTCGCTGGACCCGATGGCCACCGAGTCGATCGAGAAGCTCGTCCGGACACTGGTCCCGCAGCTGACCGTGATCATCGTGACGCACAACCTGGCTCAGGCAGCCCGGATCGCCGACCGGACCATCTTCCTCAACCGCGGCCGCCTGGTGGAGACCGGACCCACCAAGCAGCTGTTCGAGAACCCGGCCCATGAAGAAACGGCTCACTACGTGAGCGGCCGGTTCGGCTAGCAAAGACCACCCGCTGGCGAGGGGGGCTATCCCTCGCCAGCGGGGCAAGACCAGCGCCGCAGGGCACTGGCCTCATCGCACGCACCCGCGTGCGAGTCGCGTTGCGCACGTTTCAGCGTGCATGATTTAAGGAGTATTCCCCGGTGGCCAGACGGCTTCGTTTGGTGTACTCGGCGGCCGCTATCGGCTCGCTCGCGCTGCTTGCAGCGGCCTGTGGCAGTAGCGGTGGCAGCTCGGGCTCATCGTCATCCTCATCACCGTCCGCCTCGTCGGCGGCCATGGTCGGGCCCGCGCTCCCCACGGCGCCGGCCAAGTCCCCGCAATCGATCACCGAGACCGGCAGCACGCTGCTGTTCCCGCTCATGGGCTCCTGGGCGACCGACTACCAGAAGCTCTACACGCCCAGCGGCGGCACCCCCACGGTGACCATCACCACGGGCGGCACCGGCTCCGGGACCGGCATCACCGACGCCTCGACCGGCACGGTGAACATCGGCGCGTCCGACGCCTACCTGTCGAGCGCGCAGAAGTCCGAGACGCCGGGCCTGATGAATATCGCCCTGGCGATCTCGGGCCAGCAGATCAGCTACAACGTGCCGGGCGTCAAGAAGCTCAACCTCGACGCCGCCACGCTGACCAAGATCTACACGGGCAAGATCACCAACTGGAACGACCCGGCGATCAAGGCCATCAACCCGGGTGCCAGCCTGCCGAACCTGAAGATCGTCACGCTGCACCGCGCGGACAGTTCCGGTGACACCTTCCTGTTCACCAGCTACCTGAACGCCCAGGACCCGGCCGGATGGCCGGCCGCGAACGTCAACACCACCATCAGCTGGCCGTCGGTCTCCGGCTCGCTGGCGGAGACCGGCAACAGCGGCATGGTGGCGGGCTGCGCGGCCAACAAGGGCTGCATTGCCTACATCGGCATCAGCTACCTGCAGAAGACCGAGGCAGCTGGCCTCGGCGAGGCCTTCGTGAAGAACGGGTCGGGCAAGTTCCTGCAACCCACCCCGGCCACCATCAAGGCCGGCGCGGCGGCGTTCACCAGCAAGACGCCGGCCAGCGAGACGATCTCGATGATCAACGGCCCGGCGCCCAGGGGCTACGCGATCATCAACTACGAGTACGCGATCGTGAACACCAAGCAGTCCAACGGGCCGCAGGCTCAGGACATCCGGGCGTTCCTGCACTGGATCGTGCACGAGGGCCAGGACGCCACGACCTACCTGGACCCGGTGGACTTCCAGCCGCTGCCGTCCAGCGTGGTGACCCAGTCTGACGCGCAGATCGCCAAGATCGGCAGCTGACCTTGGCTGCGTCAGCCTCTGAGCTGAGGCCGGAGGGGGAGGCGGGCCACGGCCCGCCTCCCCGCCGGCTCGGCATCTCGTTCGGCGGGGACCGGGCGGTTCGCTGGGTGGGCTTCGTGTTCGCCCTGCTCCCGGCCGGCGGGCTCCTGGCCGTCCTGGCCGTCCTGGCCGTTGAGGCCATCCCGGCGATCAAGCTGAACGGGTGGGGCTTCTTCACCCACAGCGTGTGGAACCAGGGCGGCGGCTACAACGCGGTCATCGTCAAGACCGGCGGCGTGGCGCACCTGGCCGGATCGCAGTTCGGCATCCTGGCCGAGATCGTCGGCACCCTGCTGACCTCGGCGATCGCCCTGCTCATCGCGGTCCCGGTCTCGGTCGGCGCCGCGCTGGTTATCGTCGAGCGGCTGCCCCGGCGGCTGGCCAGCCTGGTCGGGGCGTTCCTGGAATTGCTGGCCGGCGTGCCCAGTGTCGTCATCGGCCTGTGGGGCGTGCTCACCTTCGGCCCGTTCATCGCGCACGACATCGCGCCGTGGATCGCCAGGAATTTCCCCGACATCCCGGTGCTCAGCTACTTCACCGGCAGCACCGGCAATGGCCAGGGACTGCTGGTCTCCAGCCTGGTGCTGGCCGTCATGGTGATCCCCATCGTGGCCGCGACCAGCCGCGACCTTATCCGGCAGGTTCCGATCCTGCCCCGCGAGGGTGCCCAGGCGCTGGGCATGTCCGACTTTGAGACGGCCCGCCGGGTCACGCTGCCATGGGTCGGCAGCGGCATCGTGGGCGCCGTGGTCCTCGGCCTCGGCCGGGCCCTGGGCGAGACCATCGCTGTTGCGATGACCTGCGGGTTCGCTCTCGGGGAGATCCCCGGCAACCTGTACGGCGCCATGACGACCATCGCGGCCACCATCGTCAACGAGCTCGACTCGGCCTTCGGCGACGCCAGCAAGTTCAGCGTCCGGAGCCTGGCCGAGCTGGCGCTGGTGCTCATGGTCATCACGCTGGCCACCAACGTCGTGGCCCGGCTGCTGGTCCGCCGGGTGTCCGGGACCGCGCTGCCCGTCGGCAGGGGGTTGTAGCAGATGAGCGGAGCAAGCCGCCGCAGCGCCGTCGCGCCCGGCTCGCAGGCTGGCACCTTCGACTGGCCCGAGGTCCCGGTCCGCCGGAAGATCGCCAACTACGTGTTCTGGAGCCTGTGCTTCCTGGCCCTGGCCGTGGTCGTGATCCCCACGATCTGGCTGGCCGGCGGCATCGTGGTGCGTGCGGTCCCGAACTTCCACTTCAGCGTGCTGACCACCCGCACCACCGGCACCACCGGCGGCCTGGAGCAGGCCGTGCTCGGCACCCTGCTGCTCACGGTCTGCGTGCTGGTAATCGGCGGGACGGTCAGCATCCTCACCGGCCTGTACCTGAGCGAGTTTGCCCGCGGGCGGCACCAGGGCGTGCTGCGCGGCGCCTACGAGGTGCTGGCCGGCATCCCGTCCATCGTGCTGGGCTACGTGGGCTACGTCGCCCTGGTGGTCGGCCTGCACTGGGGTTTCAGCCTGCTGCCCGCCGTCCTGGTGCTGACGGTCATCTCGATCCCCTACATCACCAAGGCCACCGAGTCGTCGCTGGGCCAGGTACCCAGCTCCTACCGGGAAGGCGCCGAGGCACTGGGCATCCCGGCGAGCTGGACGCTGCGGAAGATCGTGCTCAAGGCCGCGCTGCCCGGCATCATCACCGGCCTTCTGGTCGCGATGGCCATCGCCGTGGGCGAGACGGCGCCGCTGCTGACCACGGCGGGCTGGAGCGACCAGAATCCGTCGCTGGCGCTCACCCACTCGCCGGTGGCGTTCCTGACCTACCCGATCTTCTCCTTCTACCAGTACGGGAAGGAATCGCAGGACCTGTCCTATGACGCGGCCCTGCTCTTGCTCGTGTTCGTGCTGCTCATCATCGTCGCGGGACGCGTGATCATCGCCCGGTCCCGGCGGCACGCGGAGTGAGTGCGAGGGGAGCCGGTCGTGGCCGCAGGACGCTGGGAGGATGAGCCGGTCGAGGATCAGCCGCGCCCGCAACCGGACCGGGTGCCCCGCCCGGCCAGCGACGTGCTGGCCAGCAGGCTGGCGGCGGCACTGGTCCACCATGAGCCGGGGTGGCGGCTGCCCCGGCACACCGCGCTGGCCCGCCGCTATAACGTCAGCCCGGCGGAGATCGAGAGCGCGGTCGCGGACCTGGTCAGCCGCCACCTGATCCGGCGGCTGGCCGACGGTCAGCTGTACCGGGCCAGCCCGGCTGAGTACCTGCTGGAACTTGAGGGCATGTCCGGGCTGTCCTCGACGCTGGACCCGATGGGCAGTGAGCTGACCTGTCGCAGCCGCCAGGTGTCGTGGCGACGGGTGCCCGAGGACATCGGCTGGGCCCTCGGTCTGGAGAGCTCCGATGCCGTCTGCGTAGTCCGGTTCCTGTGGGCGGCAGACGGGGAGCCGGCCGCCTGCTCGACGACCTACCTGCCGAGCGGCGAGCCCGGCCCGGACACCGCGATGACCCTGCCGGAGTCCCTCAGCCTGCTGCCGCACGCCGGTGCCGGCAGCCAGGGCGGCGCGGCGGGTGAGGGCGGTCCTCGGGGGGCTGCCCTCACCGGCCCGGCTGCGCTGCCCCGGGCGCTGCACATCGAGATGCAGCCGCCCCCGCCGGCCGTCGCCCGCAGCCTCCGGCTGCCGGCCGGGCAGCCGGCCACGATCGTCACCGTCCGCTTCGATGATCCGGCCGACGCCCGGCCGGCCGCGCTGACCGTGGCGGTGCTGCGGTCAGACATGTTCCGGGTGGTACTGCAGTCCCCCCGCCAGCCGCTGTCCGATGGCAGCGAGGGGAGTTTCACCGGCGCCTGGACACACGCCGTAGAGGACTGGGAATCTTGACCAGTTATGTCCGCGACTCCTGCCCGTGCCGCTGAGCAGCACCTGCCCTACCCGCGCTTACCAGTCCGGCCTGCCCGGTCCCGCCGTGCCACCGCCGGGGCCGTGGCCGGGGTGGCGGTGGTGGCGGTCCACCTGATCCTCGCCCCGGCCGCCCTCGCCCTGGCCGGCGCCGTCGTCGTCACCGGGCGGCTGACCCGGTGGCGGCCGCTGTGGCTGACTGTCCCGGCTGCCGGGGGAGCGGCCTGGACCGCAGCCGGCGGCCTGCCCCGCGCGCTGGCCGGCCTGGTCGCCGGGCCGCGCCGGCTGCTGGCCTACCTGGCCGGGGTTCCCGGTCATCCGGCCCACCTGCGGGACGCCGGGACGGCACTGGCGCAGGCCGCCCACCAACTGCCCGGTCAGCTGCCGGCCGGCCTGCTGATAGCGGCAGCCGAGGCGGCCGCCCTGGCCGGGCTGGCCGCGCGCCGCCGGACCCGTGCCGGTCCGCCCGGTGCTGATCTGCCCAGTGCCGGCCTGCCCGGGGCCGGACCGCGCGGGGCTGGCCAGGCCGCGGCCGGCTGGCGGCCGGGGCTGATCGCCGCCATCCGGCGCCGCCGGACCCAGGCCGCCCTGGCGGCTGGCCATACCGCCACGCGAACTGGCTTCGGCCTGGGCCTGGATCCCGTCTCGGGCCGGCCCGCTGAGCTGAGCTGGGCGGCCGCCGCCGGCGGGGTGCTGGTGAGCTGCCCGGGGCCTGATGCCGCGGCACGGCTGAGCTTCCCGGCCGCCAGCGCGGCCGTGGCCGGCCGCATGACGATGATCGTCATCGACCTGACCGCCAGCGACTGGCTGGCCAGCCAGCTGACGACAGCCTGCCGCGACGCGGCGGCACCGCTGGCCCGGTTCCGCCCGGTCCCGCCGGGCCGCTGGGCGCACATCCGGCCAGGCGGCCTGCCCGGCGGCGGCCTGCCTGGTGGCGGCCTGCCTGGTGGCGGCCCGCCCGGCGAGGCAGCCGCCGGCGCCCGGTTAGCGTCGGCCATCGACCAGGCGATCCGGGACCGCGAGGTCGTCCTGGCCAGCCTGGACCCGGCCATGCCGTCGCAGGCCGCCGTGACGGCCGGCGAGCGCGCCGTGGGCGATCTGACGGCCGTCCTGCGTCACCTGCGCGAGCAGGGGCTGCGCGGCGACTGCCTGGCCTGGGTGCACGGCTGTGAGGTGGCCCGGCCGCCGGCCCTGGCCGGGCTGCTGGAGCTCGGAGCGGGCACTGGAACGGCCATCCTGCTATCTACGGCCAGCGCCGGCGCGGCGGCGGCGCTGGCCGGGCAGGTGACGGCCGTGGTGGCCGGCGGGCCCGCCGGCACGCGAGTCGCGGACAGTGTTGTCGCGCGGTGCCTGCCCGGTGCCGCTGGCGCCCGCGCGGACCAGGCCGAGCGGCTGCGCCAGCAGCCGGCAGGCGAGTTCACGGTCGCAGATCGGGAGTCCGGAGTCCGGGCGGGCTGTCGCCTGGTACCGCGTCAGGTCCGACTGGCGGAGCAGCAGTGATGGGCGGCGACTCCAGTTCGCGCAGCTGCGCAGGCGGCCGGCAGGAGTGTTCACGGGTCGCGGATCGCGGATCGGGGATGCCCGCCGCCGGCGCCCACGGCACCTTGAGCCGGGTCGCGCAATGCGGGGTCAGGCAGCACCGGTCCGGGCAGCACGGGATCGGGCAGCATCGAGCCCGGCAGCACGGGCGGGGCACACATGACGACTAGTGACGGCTGGTCCGGGCGGCTGTGCCTGGGCTGGCAGCATGCCCCCGCCGTCCCGGAACCCGGCCCGCGGCCCGCCCCGCCGCCCGCGGCCCCCGCCATCGCGGTGAGCGCGGGCTGGCGGGCAGCGCAGTACCGGGAGGCGGGCCGGCTGGCCCGGCCGCACCGGACGGCCTGCGCCTGCAGCGCCGCCGCGGGCGCGGCAGCCGCCACGGCCGGCCTGGCCGGCCTGCTGCCCGCCGGGCTGGCCGGGCTGGCCGGGCTGAGCGCTGCCGGGCTGCTCGCGGCCGCCGCGGCCAGCCTGCGCGTGCTGCACCGCGATCGCCGTGCGCTACGCGACCGGCTGGCCGCCGAGGAGGTCCGGGTCGGGCAGTTCCGGGCGGCGGCGCAGCGCGAGCAGCGGGCCCGGCGGGCCGATCATGCCCGCCAGCAGTTCAGCTGGCGGCAGCGCCGCGCCGCCTTCGCCCGCCAGCCGCAGTGGTATCCGGTGTGGCTGCCGGCCGGCCTGCACCGGCTCGACGTGGCGGGCGGCACGCTGGCCGGCTGGTCGGCGCTGCTGACCTCGGTGGCCGCACCGCTGCTCGCCGCCGGGGGCGAGGTAACCGTGCTCGACCTGACCGAAGGGCCGGTCGCAGCCGACCTGCTGGCTGTGGCCCGGGCCCGCGGCATCGAGCCGCTGGTCTGGGTGCTGCCTGCCGATCTGCCCCGGCTCGACCTGGGCGCTGGCCTGCCGCCCGCCGAGCTGGCCGAGGTGCTGGCCACGGCGATCGACGCCAGCGCCGGGCCCGCGCCCGGCCCGGCCGGGGATCCGGCGGCCGACGCCGCGCTGCTCGGCCGGGTACTGGATGTTCTGGGTGCGGGCGCCACGATCGCCCAGCTGACGGCCGGGCTGCGGGTCCTGGCCCAGGTTGGTGACCCGCGGGCCGACATGCGGGCCGGCCTGCTGACCGGCGGCCAGCTGGACGGGCTGGCCCGGCTTTTCGGCCGGGCGGCGGCCGACCGGGTGGTCGTCGACCGGGCCTGGACCGCCGAGGCCCGGCTGCGGCCGCTGGAGCCGCTCGGCCAGGAGCTCGCCGGGCTGCCGTCCAGCCCGCTGCGGCTGGCCTGGCTGGACCGGGCGGCGGGCGCGGCGGCGACCCCGATGCTGGCCGGCTACCTGACCGTCGCGCTGACGCAGGCGCTGCGCCGGGCCCCGGCGGCGGAGCCCGCGCAGGCCATCGTGGTGCTCGGCGCCGAACGGCTGGGCCCGCCGGTCCTGGACCGGCTGGCCGATGCCTGCGAGAGCGCCGGGGTGGCCCTGGTCGTGGCTTACCGGTCGCTGCCCGGCCACGTGCGGGACCGGCTGGGCCGGGGAAACGCGGCGGTGGCCTTCATGCGGCTGGGCAACGCGCAGGACGCGCGGGCGGCCGCCGAGCAGATCGGCACCGAGCACCGGTTCATGCTGAGCCAGCTGACCCAGACCATCGGTGACTCGGTCACGGTGACGACCGGCGATTCCTACACCAGCACGGTCTCGGCCGCGGACTCGGTCGCCGGCTCGGCGTCGGTCACCGATACCGCCGGGCGCAGCCGCGGCAGCCGCGGCGGGTTCGCGCCGTTTGCCGGGCCTGGCCCGGCCAGCCGTGATCGCAGCGCTTCGCGGGCGGTCGCCGGCTCGCTGTCGGTCACCGAGCAGATCAGCACCAGCACTGCGTGGGGCATGAGCACCTCGCGCGCGCTGGGCGCCAGCACGTCGCTGGCCGCCGGCGCGCAGCGGTCCCGCGAGTTCCTCGTCGAGCAGCATGAGCTGCAGCAGCTGCCGCCCAGTGCCGTGCTGCTGACGTACGCCGGCCCGGCTGGCCGGCAGGTGGTGCTCGCTGACGCCAACCCGGCCATCGGCGGCCTGCCGATCGCCGCCCCGGTCAGCCTGGCCGGGTCCCCGCGGGCCGGGACCCCGCCCCCCTGGCCGCCGCCCGGCCCCGGCGTAAGGTCAGGAGGACGGGGCCGCCCCCGGCCCGACCCGGACACGCGGGAGGCGACATGACCGAGCAGACGCCCGACGAGGCCTTTCACCGGGACCGGCGGGAGCACGGCGGCGCATCCGCCCGCCCCGACGACGACCGGCTGGAGCGGCTGACCGAGGAAGAGCGAGTCGAAGCCGGCCTGGATGCGTTCGACCCGGACGAGGTACCGCCGGCCACTGACGCGCCACCTGAGCCGGACGTCACCCGCTCCGATGAGTATCAGGAAGCCCGGGCCGAGATCCGGCGCGAGGCGGACGCCGATGAGCTGCTGGTCGAGCACCGGCGCGATCCGTACCCGCCCAGCCACTACGACCGCTCCTGAGCCGGCCCGGCGGCCCGGGGATGCCCGGCGGCCCGGCTGCTCCGGGCGGCCCCGGCGGGGCGGCTTAGACTCAGCCCGTGAGCCGTGATTTCCGCCAGGTCGATGTCTTTACCTCCGCTGCGTACCAGGGCAACCCGGTCGCCGTCGTGCACGGCGCCGACGGGCTGACCGATGAGCAGATGCAGCAGTTCGCCAACTGGACCAACCTGTCCGAGACGACGTTCCTGCTCGAGCCGGCGGACGCCGGGGCCGACTACCGGGTCCGGATCTTCATGCCCGGCAGCGAGCTGCCCTTCGCCGGGCATCCCACGCTGGGCAGCTGCCACGCGTGGCTGGAGGCGGGCGGCCAGCCGGCCCGCGCTGATGTCATCGTCCAGGAATGCAAGGCCGGGCTGGTCAGCCTCCGGCGCACCGGGCCCGGCCTGGCCTTCGCCGCGCCACCGCTGGTGCGCAGTGGCCCGGTCGACGAGCCGCTGGCGGAGCGCGTCGCGCAGGCGCTGAACCTGGCCCCCGCCGACATCGTTGACCTGCAGTGGGCCGACAACGGTCCCGGCTGGGTCGCCGTCCTGCTGGACAGCGCCGCCGCCGTGCTCGCGGTCCGGCCGGGCGCCCTGGACCCGGACCTGAACCTGGGCATCGCCGGCCCGTACCCGCCCGGGTCACCCGAGGCGCTGGAGGTCCGGGCGTTCTTCCGCAAGGACGGCGCGACCACCGAGGACCCCGTGACCGGCAGCCTGAACGCCTCGCTGGCGCAGTGGCTGACCGGGACCGGCCGGATCAGCGCGCCGTATGTCGCCAGCCAGGGCACCGTCCTGGGCCGCCGCGGCCGGGTGAGCATCTCCCGCGACGATGACGGCCAGGTCTGGGTCGCCGGCGGCACCGTGACCTGCATCACCGGCACCGTCGAGCGGTAGCAGGCGGGCGCCGCCAAAGCGGCCAATCAGGTGGCACGGACTGTCACCGGCCTGATATGCACGCAATATGGTCCAGGCTGCGGGCATTGGCGGGGGCGCGACAGGCCCGTGGTACCGGGTTCAGGCGATCAGCAGCGGCAGTCCCGGCGGCACGGCCGACCGGGACTACGCCTCGATCCTGCCTGCGGCCCTCAACGCGGCCGCGCACCGGCGGCCGTTCATCGCGGGCTGGCTGTCCCGCGGCGGCGGCGCACCCCTGGAGCTCATCACCAACGCCGGGCCGCTGCCGGCTCCGGCGGCCGCCCTGCCCGGCTCCGCCGACCCGCTGGACGGGGCCACGGGCCGGGCATCCGGCCTGCTGCCCGAGGCTGGCCCCGCGCCGGGCAGCCCGCAGCTGCTGGAGGAACTGCTGTTCCCGTGGGGGGCGCGGGGCCTGCCGGTCACCGGCAACCTGCTGGCGGACCTGGACCGGCTGGTCTGGGCGCCGTGCCCCGGCCGGCTGGCCCTGCCCGAGCCCGCCGCGGCACCGTCGAGCTATGACGGGCCCACGCTGTTCGAGGCCGCGCTGCAGACCCTGATGGGCCGGCCGTTCGGGTGGCTGATCGTGGCCGACCCGACCGACCTGATCGACGCCGAGACCGACGAGCTGCGGTCCCAGCTGAACGTGCTGCGCCGGTATGAGGAGGAGCAGGCCCGATTCGACGCCGACCGCGTCCAGCGCCGCCTGGCCGAGCTGGACAGCTACCGCGAGGCCGGCCTGTGGGACGTGCGGGTGCTGGCCGGCGCGGCCACCGAGCAGGAGCTGAGCCTGATCGCGCCGGTCCTGGTCGGTGCCGCCGACCTGCGTGCGCATTCGTACCGGCTGCGCAGCGGCGAGGGCGGCTACGACTTCGCTGACGCCCTGGCGGCCAAGCTGAGCGATCCGCGGGACGGCTCGGCCGTTCCGTTTGCCTCGACCGCCGGGGCCCTGGCCGCGCTGACCGGGCTACCGCGCGGCGAGGTGCCCGGCATCCGGGTGCTGGAGAGCGGGCGCTTCGACGTGACCAGCGAGGTCGGTGACGAGCAGGCCATCGAGCTGGGTGCCATCCTGGACGGCCAGGACCGGCCGGTCGGCCAGTTCCGGGTGCCGCTGTCCACCCTGAACCGGCATGCCTTCATCACCGGCGCCACCGGGGCCGGCAAGTCGCAGACCGTCCGGCACATGCTGGAGCAGCTGACCGGCGCCGGCGTGAACTGGCTAGTGATCGAGCCGGTCAAGTCGGAGTACGCCACGATGGCCGGGCGGATCGAGGGCATCGCCCCGGTCACGGTGATCAACCCGGCCGACCCGGCGGCGATCCCGGTATCGGTGAACCCGCTGGCGCCCGAGCCGGGCTATCCCGTGCAGGCCCACATCGACATGGTCCGGGCGCTGTTCCTGGCCGCCTTCGATGCCCGGGAGCCATTCCCGCAGATCATGTCGCAGGCCCTGCAGCGGGCCTACGCGGACTGCGGCTGGGACACCGTCACCGGCGGCGCGGCGCCCGGCGCGGTTGCCCCGCCGACCGTCCCGACGCTGGCCCGGCTGGAGGCGGCGGCGCTGGAGGTCATCGCCGAGGTGGGCTACGGCCAGGAACTGCAGGCCGACGTGCGCGGCTTTGTCGGGGTCCGGCTCCGGACGCTGCGCACCGGCTCGGCGGGCCGGTTCTTCGAGGGCGGTCACCCGGCCGACATCGGCGCGCTGCTGCGCCGCAATGTCGTGCTGGCCATCGAGGAGGTGGCCAACGACGAGGACAAGGCGTTCCTGATCGGCACGCTGATCATCCGCATCGTCGAGCATCTGCGGATGCGGGCCAGGACCGGGCCGGTGGACGGACTGCGGCACGTCATCGTCATCGAGGAGGCGCACCGGCTGCTGCGGGCGGGCCGGGAGGGCGCCAGCGGGCACGCCGTGGAGCTGTTCGCCAGCCTGCTGGCGGAGATCCGCGCCTACGGCGAGGGCCTGGTGATCGCCGAGCAGATCCCGGCCAAGCTGGTTCCCGACGTGGTCAAGAACACCGCGCTCAAGGTTGTGCACCGGCTGCCGGCCAGCGACGACCGCCAGGTCGTGGGCGCGGCGATGAACCTGGATGACGACCAGTCCCGGCAGGTGGTGTCGCTGCGGCCGGGCTTCGCCGCGGTGTTCGCCGACGGCATGGACCGGCCGGTGCGGATCCGGGTGCCCTACGGCGGCCGCCGGGAGCGGCTGGTGGCCGGCGCAACCGCGCAGCCGCCGCCGATCCGCGGCCGCCGGTCCGCCGCCTGCGGGCCGTCCTGCACGGCCGGCCGGGCCTGCTCGCTGCTGGAGATCCGCGCGGCCGACATGCTGGCCAGCTCGCCGGAGGACGCCTGGCTGCGGGTCTGGGCCGAGGCCCTGGTACTGGCCCACCTCACCAACCGGGCGCTGCCCCGCGTGCCGGCCCTGCTGCGGCACCGCTGGCTGGGACTGGATGCCCGGCTGCGCGAGTGCCTGCTGGCCACGGCCCTGGAGCGGCCGCTGGCCGGCCGGGCCGCCGCGGTGCGGTCGAGCTATGACCCGGAGCGGTTCGCCGCCTCGTGCGCGTCGATGGCCCGGCGGCTGCTGGACGGCGGCAAGGGCGCGGGCAGCGCTCCCGGCGCCGACTGGGTGATCCCGCAGCTGCAGTGGCTGCACGAGATCGAGCGGGCCTGCCCGATGGGCGGCCCGGAGCCCGACCCGTTCGCGCCCGCGCCGCGACTGGACTTCGCGCTGCCCGGGCTGGCTGACCGGCCCGACGTGAAGATCGGCCAGCGGGTCAGCGGCCTGCGCCGCCACCCGCTGTCCATGGAGCTGGCCCGTAACCGGCTGCCGGCCTGGACGGTGCTGCTCGGCGAGGATGACCAGCGCGGCTTCATCGACGACCTGGCCTCGGTGGCGATCGGGGTGAGCCACCGCGGGCAGCTCAGCAAGGCGGCCGGGGAGATGGGCATCGCGGGCTGGCTGGAGCCGGTGCTGTCCTGGCCCCGCCGGTTCATCATCGGGGCTGACGATCAGTCCGCGGCGCTGGCGGTGCGCGAGCCGGGCCGCGTGGCCGGATAGCATCGGCGGCCATGAGCAAGCTTCCGCTGCGCGCGCGCCTGGCCACCGGCATCGGCGGCGCGGCCAGTACCGTCTCGCGGCTGACCGGCCGCGGCGACGGGTCGGTCATCGGCGGGGTGCTGGGCCTGCGGGTGGAGCCCGAGCTGCTCCGGCTGCTGGCCGCCGGCCGCCAGGTGATCCTGGTCACCGGGACAAACGGGAAGACCACCACGACCCGGCTGATCACCGCGGCGCTGGGCGCGCTGGGCCAGGAGGTGGCCAGCAACGCCTTCGGCGCCAACATGGAGGCGGGCCTGGCCTCGGCTCTGGGCCGGGCCCCGGAGGCGCCCTACGCGGTCCTGGAGACCGACGAGCGGTACCTGCCCGCGGTGATCAGGGCCACCAGCCCGCGGGTGGTCACGCTGCTGAACCTGAGCCGCGACCAGATGGACCGCGCGGCGGAGATCTGGCTGATCGCCCGGCGCTGGCGGGAGGCGCTGGCGCAGGCCCGCGACTGCCTGGTCATCGCCAACGCCGATGACCCGCTGATCGCGTGGGCCGCCGGGACGGCGCAGCACGTCACCTGGGTCGCAGCCGGCCAGCGCTGGCATGAGGACTCCTGGTGCTGCCCGGAGTGCGGCTCGCACCTGCGGCGCGACGCGCTGGGCTGGCGGTGCGGGGAGTGCGCGTTCGCCCGCCCGCGCACGCCGTGGGTGCTGGATGACGGCTCGGTCATTGACGCACTCGGCCAGGTGCGCGAGCTCGACCTGGCGCTGCCCGGCCGGGCGAACCGGTCCAACGCCGTGGTTGCCCTGGCCATCGCCGACCACTTCGGCATCAGCGTGGACGACGCGCTGCCGCTGCTGCGCACCGTCACCTCCGTGGCCGGCCGCTACACGCTGGTCGAGCGCGGCGGGGTCAAGGTCCGGCTGCTGCTGGCCAAGAACCCGGCCGGCTGGCTGGAGGCGTTCGACGTGCTCACCGAGGGCGCCGGGCCGGTGCTGCTGGCGGTCAACGCGCAGGTACCCGACGGCAAGGACACCTCGTGGCTGTGGGATGTGGACTACCGCCTGCTGCGGCAGCGCCCGGTCTTCGTCGCCGGCCAGCGGCGGCTGGACCTGGCCGTACGGCTGGAGGCCGATCAGGTGATCTTCGACCTCGTGGACGGGCTGGATGACGCGATCGGCCGGGCCCGCTCCGGTCAGCTCGACGTGATCGCCAACTACACCGCATTCCAGCAGATCCGCACCGTCCTGGGGCGGGCGCAGTGACCGCCGGGCACGCCCGGGAGAACAGCGGGCGGGAGTACGCCTCGCCCGCCGGGTCCGGCCCGGCGCCGGCCCGCCGGGGACGGCACGCCGCGCCGGATCGCCCGGCGGACCACCCCCTGAACCCGCTCCGGGGACGGCGGGGGGAGAGCCAGCTGCGCCTGGTGTGGGTCTACCCGGACCTGCTGAGCACCTATGGCGACCGCGGCAACCTGCTGGTGCTGCAGCGGCGCGCTCAGCTGCGCGGGCTGTCGGTGGAGGCGGCTGAGGTCAATTCCGATCAGCCGGTCCCGCAGCAGGGCGACATCTACCTGCTGGGCGGCGGCGAGGACCTGCCGCAGATCCTGGCCGCCCGGCGGCTGGCCGCGGACGGCGGCCTGGCCGCGGCGGCGGCCGGCGGCGCGGTGGTGTTCGCCGTGTGCGCGGGCTACCAGGTCATCGGCACGCAGTTCGGCGGCGTGGAGGGCGAGCCGGTGGACGGCCTGTCGATCATCGACATTGCCAGCGGCCGCGGCGACCGGCGCGGGGTCGGCGAGATTGTCGCGGACGTCGATCCGGAGCTCGGCGCAGGCCGGCTGACCGGTTTCGAGAATCATCAGGGCGTGACCAGGATCGGCCCCGGGGCGCGGCCGCTGGCCCGGGTCACGCTCGGCGTGGGCAACGGTGACGGCACCGAGGGCGCCTACGCCGGCAAGGTGCTCGGCACCTACCTGCACGGCCCGGCGCTGGTGCGCAACCCGGGCCTGGCCGACCTGCTGCTGAGCTGGGTCGCCGGGCCCCTGCCGCCGCTCTCGGACGCCGATGAGGACTGGGCGCGCCGGCTGCGCGCCGAGCGGCTGGCCGCCGTCGCGCCGGCCTGACCGGCGCCGTCAGCAGCGGCGTCGTCAGTAGACCAGCGCCTGCGCGCCGTCGGCCATGACCTCGGCGATGAAGGTAGCGGCGCCGGCGATCCGGACTCCCGCCAGCACGTCGGCCGGGCTGATCTGGCGGCGGGCCGCGCACTGCGTGCAGACGGTGACGGTGCCGCTGGCCAGGATCCCGGCCAGCATGTCGGCCACCGGCATGGCGTGCGGCAGGACGATCTCGCCGCCCCGGCCGGGCAGCGCGAACCAGGCGGCCTCCCCGGTGAGCCACAGCGACACCGGGACGTCGCTGGCCGCTGCGGTGGCCGCCACCGTGAAGGCCTGGTTGCAGCGCTCGGCATCCTCGGTGCCCGCGGTCACCTTGACGATCAGGGAACGCGTGCTCATGCCTGGGACCCTAGCCCGGGGGCGGGCCCGGCGTGGCGCGGCTGCCGGGGCGGCCCGGAATCTTAGACTGACGGCCATGCCCGCAGTAGTGAGCGGAGTCATCCTGGTAGCGGCCTTCGCGGCGATGGCGGCCCTGGCCGCGGTGCTGGCCGTGGCGGCCTGGCGGCGCGCCGTGTCCCGGGACCCGGCGCCGCGCGACTAGCGCTTATCGTGTCGGGATGACTTCCGATTCTGGTGCCGCCGAGCCTGCCCTGCACCCCAGCGTGGAGCCGCTGCGGTTCCTGCTAGGCCGGTGGGAGGGCGCCGGCGTGGTCGGCTACCCGACCATCGAGAGCGCGAACTTCGGCCAGGAAGTCTCCTTCAGCCACAACGGCAAGCCGTACCTGATCTACGCCAGCCGGTCCTGGCTGCTGGAGGACGACGGGCAGATCGGCCGGCCGCTGGCCATGGAGACCGGCTTCTGGCGGCCGCAAGAAGACGGTGAACTGGAGGTCGTGCTCGCGCACGCCAGCGGCATCACCGAGATCTACCTGGGCCAGGTGACCGGGACGAAGATCGAGATGGCGACCGACGCGGTGGTGCGGACCGCCACGGCGCGGGAGGTCACCGCGGGCCGCCGCCTGTACGGGCTGATCGGCACCGACCTGGGCTGGGCCTACGACATGGCCGCGGTCGGCCAGCCGCTCCAGGCGCACCTCTCCGCCCAGCTCAAGCGCACCGCCTAGGCGGCCGGCCGCGGGCCGCGCAGCAGGGACGCGACGCCCGCCAGCACCGACAGCCCGGCCGCGACGCTGAACACCACCAGCAACCCGTGGTGGAACGGCTGCGCGATCAGGTGCGGGAAGAACGTCCGGCCGGTCAGTGCGCGCTGACTGGCCGTCGGCAGCCGGTGCAGGACGCCGCGGGCGGCGAGCAGGTGCTGCACCGGGTTGACCCCGAGCACGGACGCGAACAGGGAGGACACCGGCGGCAGCGACCCGATCTGGTGGGCGATGCCGGCCGGCACGCCGTGCTGGCGCAGTCCCGCGGTCAGGGTTTCGGGCAGCGTGCCGGCCAGCCCGGCGATCATCAGCGAGAAGAACACCCCGATCGACAGGGCCGTACCGGAGTTCTGGTAGGTCGAGCGCATCCCCGAGGCCACGCCGCGCTGCCGGGCCGGGACGCTGCTCATGATCGAGGCCGAGTTGGGGGCGGCGAACAGCCCGCCGCCGATGCCGTTGGCCAGGGTGAGCAGGGCAAAGGCCCAGTACGAGAAGTCAGCGGGCAGCAGCATCAGGCCGATGAAGCTGCCCCCGAACACGACCATCCCGGCGGTGGCGAAGCCGCGGGCGCCGTACCGGTCCGACAGCCGCCCGGACACCGGGCCGGTGATCAGGAGGCCGGCGGTGAGCGGCAGCAGGAAGATGCCCGCCCACAGCGGGGTTTCGCTGTAGTTGTAGCCGTGCAGTGGCAGCCAGATGCCCTGCAGCCAGATGATCAGCATGAACTGCAGGCCGCCGCGCGCGATGGCCACGGCCAGCCCGGCGACGTTACCGGCGGTGAAGGCCCGGATCCGGAACAGAGCCAGCTCGAACATCGGGTCGGCCACCCGGCTCTCGATCACGGCGAAGGCGGCCAGCAGCGCGACGCCGCCCGCCAGCAGCGTGATGACCACCGGGCTGGTCCAGCCCATGGCGTGCCCGCGATAGGGCTGGATGCCGTCGGTGATGCCGATCAGGATGGCGGACAGGCCCACGGCGAAGGTGACGTTCCCCCACCAGTCGATGCGGCCGCGGTGCCGCTCGCCGGTCTCGCGCAGCCGCCGGTAGGCCCAGATCGTGCCGAAGACGCCGACGGGCACGTTGACCCAGAACACCGCCCGCCAGTCCAGCGCGGCCAGGACACCGCCGGCGACCAGGCCGATGAACTGGCCGGCGATGGCGGCCACCTGGTTCAGGCCCAGCGCGAAGCCACGCTCGTCGGCCGGGAAGGCGTCGGTCAGGATGGCGGCCGAGTTGGCCGTGAGCATGGACCCGCCGAAGGCCTGCAGCACCCGCCAGCCGATCAGCCATACCGCGGCGCGGGCGCCGGACAGGGGGTCGAACGACAGCAGGACTGAGGCCAGGGTGAACACCGCGAACCCGGCGTTGTAGATCCGTACCCGGCCGTACATGTCACCGAGACGGCCGACGGTCACGACCAGGACCGCCTGCACGAGCCGGTACCCCATGATCATCCACAGCAGGTAGACGACGTTGCCCGGCGCCAGCGGGTCCAGGTGAATGCCGCGGAAGATGGCCGGCAGCGCAATGATCACGATCGACCCGTCCAGCGCCGACATGAAAACCGCGGCGGTGGTGTTGGACAGCGCCACCCACTTATACCGGTCGCCGGGCGGGGTCGCCGGCCCGCCGGGCGGCACCGCCGGCGGGCGGTCCGGGCCCGGCCGGGATGGCATCACAGCTGCTGCGCCAGTCGCTCCAGCAGCGGCGCGGCGACCTGCAGCTGGCGGAGCTCGGCCGGGCTGAAGCCGGCCGCCAGGGCCCGGGCCAGGGCCTGGGTCCTGGCGCTGCGGCGGGTGCGCAGCACGTCCTGCCCGGCCGCGGTGACCGACAGCACCACCCGGCGGCCGTCGGCCGCGTCCGGATGGCGCTCGAGCAGGCCGCGCGCCTCCAGGCTGGCCAGCGTGGCGCCCATCGACTGCGGGCTGATCTGCTCCCGCCGGGCCAGCGCGCTGGCGGTGGCCGGGCCACCCCGGTCCAGCCGGGCCAGGGCCGAGGTCTCGGGCATGGTCAGCTCGCCATCCGCCTGCACCTGGCGGATCCGCCGGATCAGCAGGCCCAGGCTGACGCGCAGTTCGTCGGCAAGATCGCCGGGGTCGGGGTCCTGAGGCATGTGCTAAGGCTAGCCTGATAAGTCTGGCCTTAGCAATCGGGCGGCGGGCGGTCCGGCGGGAGTGCTGGTAAGCCGGGCGCCGGGCCAGGGCGCAGGGCGCCGGCCGG
>DASXDJ010000093.1:0-6742 GCA_036490755.1 Streptosporangiaceae bacterium | reverse complement strand
CAGCGGCAAGAGCACCATGGCCAGGCTGCTGGCGATGGTGTACCAGCCGACCAGCGGCGAGATCCTGTTCCGCGGCCAGCCGCTGGCCGGGCTGCGGTCCCGGCGCGACGTGCTGTCCTACCGCGGCCAGGTGCCGATGGTATTCCAGGACCCGTTCAGCTCCCTGAACCCGGCGCGCACCATCGGCTACACGATGACCAGGGCGCTGAAGCTGCACCAGCCGTCGCTGGACCGGGCCGAGCGCGAGGCCGAGACGGACCGGGTGCTGGAGACCGTCGGCCTGGTCCCGCCCCGGCAGACGCTCGCCAAGTACCCGCACGAGATGAGCGGCGGCCAGCGGCAGCGGGTGAGCTTCGCGCTGGCGCTTGCCTGCCGGCCCAAGCTGGTGCTGGCCGATGAGCCGGTGTCCATGCTGGACGTGTCGATCCGGGTCGGCCTGCTGAACCTGATGGCCCGGCTGCGCGACGACGAGGGCGTCTCGGTGCTCTACATCACCCACGACATCGCCAGCGCCAGGTACGTGTCTGACCGGGTGATCGTGATGTACGCGGGGCATGTCGTGGAGAGCGGGCCGTCCGAGGAGGTGCTGCACAGCCCGGTGCACCCCTACACCCGGCTGCTGCTGTCCGCCGTGCCCAACCCGAGGACGCCGATCTCGGTATCCTCGGCTGAGGTCGGCGAGCCGCCTCGGGTGGTTGATCCCGGCGAGGGCTGCCGGTTCCGGCAGCGCTGCCCGCTGGCCATCGACCTCTGCTCGCAGGTCACGCCGCGGCTGCGGCCGACCTCGGCCGGCCACGAGGCGGCCTGCCACGTCACCGTCCCGGAGAGCTAGTGACCCTGCCAGGCCAGACCGAGGCGGCCAGCCTGCCGCCAGGCGAACTGCTCGTCGGCACCTACACCGAGACCCTGCCGTTCGTGACCGGCACCGCGCCCGGCATCCTGTCCTGCTCTTACGAGGACGGCGTGGTCGGCCCGCCGGCGCTGCTGGCCAAGGCGCGCAACCCGTCCTGGCTCACCATCACTGGATCCGGCCGCACCGTCTACGCCATTCACGAGGTCACCGACTTCGAGGGCCAGGCCGCGGGCGGGATCACCGCGTACGCGCGGGACCCGGGGACCGGCGAGCTGACCAGCCTCGGCAGCCACTCGTCGGCGGGCCAGTCGCCGGCCCACGCGGCGATCTGCGGCCCGGCGCCGTTCGTGCTGGTGGCCAACTACGACTCGGGCTCCGTCGCGTCCTTCGGCACCGGCCAGGACGGCACCCTGACCCGCCTCGCCGGGCTCCGTCAGCACGTCGGGTCGAGCGCCGACCCGGAGCGGCAGGCCGGGCCGCACGCGCACATGGTCTGCCCTGACCCGGTGACCGGCCGGGTGCTGGTGGCCGACCTGGGCCTGGACATGGTGCTCAGCTATGACCTTGACACGGACGGCGTCCTGACCGAGCGGGTCGCGCAGCGGATCATCTTCCCGCCTGGCGCGGGCCCGCGGCACGTCGCGTTCCACCCGGACGGACGGCACCTGTTCGTGCTCAACGAGATGCACAGCACCCTGATCACGCTGCGCCGCGAGGGCGCCGGGTTCGTCCAGTCTGGCATCACCTCCACGCTGCCGCAGGGCTGCACGCAGCACAGCGAGGCCGCCGAGGTCCGGGTCAGCGCTTCCGGCCGCTACGTGTTCGCCTCGAACCGGGGCTTCGACAGCATCGCCATGCTCGCGCTGGATCCCGGCTCAGGGACGCTGGACCTGGTGCACGTGGAGCCGACCAGGGGCCGCGAGCCCCGTGACTTCTGCCAGACCCCGGACGGCAGGTACCTGCTCGTCGCCAACCAGGACTCGCACTCGATCGTGACGCTCGCCATCGACGAGGACGCCCCCGCGCTGCGGGCGGTCTCATCGACGACGGTGCCGAGCCCGGTCTGCCTCCTCTTCGCGCCCGTCGCGCCGGCCCAGCCATGACCGGCCCAGCCATGACCGGCCCAGCCATGACCGCTCCAGCCGTGACCGGCGGCGGGCCAGGCCGGCGTAGCCAGCACTGGTTCGGCGCCAGCGGCCGTTCTGGCATGCTGTACCGGTCCTGGATGCGCAACCAGGGCTTCGGCCCCGATGTCTTCGACGGCCGACCGGTCGTCGGCATCGCCACCACCTGGTCCGAGCTGGCCCCGTGCAACGCGCACCTGCACCGGGTGGCCGAGGCGGTGAAGCGCGGCGTCTGGCAGGCCGGCGGCTTCCCGCTGGAGTTCCCCACGCTGGCCACCGGCGAGACCCTGATGCGGCCGACCGCGATGCTCTACCGCAACCTCCTGGCCATGGAGGCCGAGGAGCTGATGCGGGCTAACCCGCTGGACGGCGTGGTGCTGCTGTCTGGCTGCGACAAGACCACCCCCGGCCTGCTCATGGCGGCGGCGAGCACCGACCTGCCGGCCATCATGGTGACCGGCGGGCCGATGCTGAACGGCAAGTTCCGCGGCCAGGACGTCGGTTCTGGCACGCACGTGTGGATGTTCGAGGCTGAGCTGAAGGCCGGCCGGATGACCGCGCAGGAATGCCTGGCCGCCGAGGGCTGCATGGCCCGCTCCAACGGGCACTGCATGACGATGGGCACGGCCTCCACGATGGCCTGCATGGCCGAGGCGCTGGGCATGCAGCTGCCTGGCTCGGCCACCTGGCCGGCCGTCGACTCGCGGCGGATGGAGATCGCCCAGCAGGCCGGGCAGCGCATCGTCGGCCTGATCGAGGACGATCTGCGGCCCAGCCAGATCATGACCAGGGCGGCGTTCGAGAACGCGATCCGGGCCAACGCCGCGATCGGCGGGTCCACCAACGCGATCATCCACCTGCTGGCCATCGCCGGCCGGCTGGGCGTGTCCCTTGCCCTCGATGACTTCGACACGCTGGCCCGCCCGGTGCCCACGCTCGTGGACCTGATGCCCTCTGGCCGGTTCCTGATGGAGGACTTCTGCTACGCCGGCGGGCTGCCCGTGGTGCTGGCCCAGCTCGCCGACGCCGGCCTGCTGCAGGCGGACCAGGTCACCGTCACCGGCCAGTCCATCGGCGCGAACGTGGCCGGCGCGACCTGCTGGAACAGCGAGGTCATCCGGCCGATGGATGACCCGCTGCTGCCGCCCGGCTCTGGCACCGCGGTCCTGCACGGCAACCTGTGCCCGGGCGGCGCTGTCGTCAAGCAGTCGGCCGCTACGCCTGAGCTGATGCGGCACAGCGGCCGGGCGCTGGTGTTCGACTCGCCCGAGGATTACCACGCGGTCAGCGACGATCCCGACTTCGATGTCACCGCCGACGACATCCTGGTCATCCGCGGCGCCGGCCCGCGCGGCTACCCGGGCATGCCCGAGGTGTCCAACGTGGCGCTGCCCGCCCGGCTGCTCAAGGCCGGCGTCACCGACATGGTGCGGATCTGCGACGGCCGGATGAGCGGCACCGGGTTCGGCACGGTGGTGCTGCACGTCTCGCCGGAGGCCGCGCTCGGCGGGCCGCTGGCGCTGGTGCGCACCGGCGACATCATCGAGCTGGACGTCCCCGCGCGCTCGCTGTCCGTTCGGCTGCCCGACGCCGAGCTGGCGGCGCGCCGCGCGGCCTGGTCGCCGCCGTCCGGCGGGCCGTCCTCCGGCTACGCCTGGCTGTACACCCAGCACGTCCTGCAGGCCGAGCAGGGCGCTGACTTCGATTTCCTGCTCGGCAGCCGGGGTCACGACGTGCCCCGCGACTCGCACTGACCAGGTTCCGGCTCGGCGCCTGCCGTCCCCGCGTCCCGTCCGGCCCGGACACCCGCGCACCCGCCCGCCTGGTTACTCCGCGCCGCCCGTTCCGTATATGTAAAGGTTGCTTGACATGCCGGATGATGTAAAGCTACCTTGACATTATGCGCAATCGGGTACGGGAGCAGCGGACCTCGCGGGGGCTGTCTCAGGCGGAGGTGGCGGCGGCGCTTGGCGTGTCCAGGCAGACGGTCATCTCCATCGAGAGCGGCCGCTACCTGCCGTCACTGCCGCTGGCCTTCCGCATCGCGCGGTACTTCGACATGACGGTCGACAAGATGTTCGACCCGGCCGATGAGGAGGACGGCTCATGACAACGTGGATTCGCCCGCGGCTGCGCAAGCCGCTGGTGCTGGCCCTGGCCGGGACGCTGCTCGCCGCCTCCTGGATCGTGCGCGGCGGCGCGACGTGGTGGTTCTGCATCGCGATCGAGATCCCCGTGCTGGTCCAGGCGGTGACCATGTACGTGCGCGCGGGCCAGGACAGCGACGAAGGCGCGCTGGCCGGCTCGCGGGCCGATGAACGGCAGCAGCAGATCGGGCTGCGATCCCGCGCGCTGGCCGGCCGGGCAATGACGGCCGTGGCACTGGCAGGCCTGATCGCCGCGATCGCGGTCCACGGGAACTGGTGGTGGCCGTTCCTGGTGATCCTGGCCGCCGGGTCCGTCGGCTACCTGTTCGGCCTCTCGGCCTACAGCGTCGGCGCCGAGGGCGCCGCCACAGAGCCAGACACGGGCTACCCGGCCCCGCTTTAGTCGGCCCTGCCCGGCCGCCGGGAGCCTGCTACGTGGGGATCAGGCCGGGGGCGGTGCGGAGGGCGGGGATGTCGGCGGCGCGGGGGAGGGCCTGGCGGGGCCCGGCGCCCGTGCACGCGGCGGCGCCGGCGGCCACGGCGACGGTGACCGCGGTCTCCAGGGGCAGGCCGGCCGCCAGGGCGGTGGCCAGCCCGCCGTTGAACGCATCGCCCGCGCCGACCGTGTCGGTGACCTCGATCCGGGGCGCGGCGAACTCGGCGGGCTCCTGGCCGGTCCGGAACAGCGTCGCGCCGCGGCTGCCCCTGGTCACGACGACCGCGCGGGCACCCGCCGCCAGCAGCCAGTCCAGCGCCGCCTGCTCGCCGGCCGCCGCGCCGCCCGGCAGGCGCAGCAGCTCGCCCTCGTTCGGGGTCAGGATCGCGCCGGCCACCAGCTCGGCAGGCAGCGGCTGACCCGGCGCCGGGTTGATCACCATCGTGGCCCCCGCCGCGGCCGCGGCCCGGGCGGCGGCGGTCACCGTCGCCAGCGGCACCTCCAGGCAGGCCAGCACGACCGAGTCGGCGGCGACGCGGCCGTCCAGCAGCCTGGTCACGTCGGCGGCGGTGAGCTCGGCGTTGGCGCCGGGCGCGACGGCGATCATGTTCTCGCCGCCGGCGTCCACCAGGATCACGGCGACGCCGGTGGGCTCGGTGGACCGCAGCAGGCCGCCGAGGTCGATGCCCGCCGACGCCAGGTCGGCGGCGGCGCTATCGCCGGCCGGGTCGTCGCCGACGGCCGCGACGAACGACACGGCCGCGCCCAGCCGTGCGGCGGCATGGGCCTGGTTGGCCCCCTTGCCGCCCTGCATGACGGCCAGCGTCCCGCCGGTCACGGTCTCGCCCGGCTGCGGAAGATGACCGATGCGGACCGCGTAGTCAGCGTTCACCGAGCCAACCACGATCACCTGTGCCACGCCGCGCTCCCGCCCCATTTGTCCCAGTAGTTATCTCGCAGCGACCCTGTCAACCGCGGCACCGTGCTGTCAAGGTGAGCGCGGCTCCGCTGCCGGGCGACACGCCGGTCATGGGTCAGGGGGTCATCCGGCGGGCGATGGCGCGGGCCACTCGGCGGGCCTCGATGGGGTGCAGCCGCAGGTTACCCGTGACCTCGATGCGATAGCCGACGAACCAGAGGCCGGGGGCGGCCGGGATGGGCGAGCCGGAGCCGCGGGCGGGCAGGCCTGCCGCGTTCAGCACGCCCAGGTGGCCGACCAGCGGCTCCAGCCCGCGGCGGAACCCGGTGGCGGCCAGCACGATGTCCGGCGCCAGGCGGCGCCCGTCAGCGAGGACCACCCCGGCGCCGTCCAGCCGGTCAATCTCAGGCACGATCTCCAGGCGGTCCGCTTTCAGGTGCGCGGCGAAGCCGTCGTCCACCGCGACGGTCACGCCGCTGGTGCGCAGCCGCTCATACGGCCCGCAGGGCGGGGCCGGCAGCCCGTGCGCGGACAGGTCGCCCAGGCTGCGCACGGACAGCCGGCGGGCAATCCGGTCGCGGGTGCCCTCGGGCAGCAGGCGCAGCGGCAGGCTGACCGGCTGCAGCGGGATGCCGGCGATCTCGCGCGGCAGGATCGTCGGCGGCGTGCGGATCGATACCCACAGCCCGGCCACGCCGGCGTCTACCAGGTGCCCGGCGATCTCGACTCCCGAGTTGCCGCCGCCGACCAGCAGCACCCGCAGGTCGGCCAGGTCGGAGGCGCGGCGCAGCCCGGAGGAGTGCATGACCGGCCTGGCGAACTCGGCGCGGCCCGGCCAGTCCGGCAGCCAGGGCACCCGGTCGTAGCCGGTGGCGATCACGACGTCGCTGGTCTCTTGCGGGCCTGCCGAGGTGAGCACCTGCCAGCCGTCGGTGACCGGTTCCAGCCGCTGGACGTGCACGCCGACCTGCACGTCCAGGCGGTGCGACGCGGCGAAGCGTTCGAGGTAGGCCACGTAGTCATCGCGGCTGACCCAGCGGCCCGCCGACGCCGGCACGCGCAGGCCCGGCAGGTCGGAGAGCCAGCTAATGGTGTTCAGCCGCAGGTCCTCATGCCGGTTGTGCCACGACGTGGCCACCGATGGCCCGCGCTCCAGCACCACCGAGTCGACGCCGTCCCGGCGCAGCGCGGCGGCGGCCGCCAGGCCGGCGGACCCGGCACCGACGACCACCACGGGAGGCACGGCCGACATGAAACCCCCAC